>JAOAEJ010000017.1 GCA_026416815.1 Clostridia bacterium
CTCTACTGTTGAACCATAAAGTGATTTAACCTCAACCATTTTTCTACTCATTTTATACTCCCCCTTAGGCTTATATTATAAAGCCCTTTGGCAATTTGGAGTACTGGTAATTGTTAGTTTTAGGGTGCGCTATCTATATAAGAGTATATGCTAGAGAGTGTACTATAAAGTTAACTGCATAATTAGGAAGCAGAGGACGTATAAACCATGATATTGCCAACATACTCACTAACGCAACTGAAAAACGAGCAATATTAGAGCCACGCATTTTTAAACATTCTTTTTTCCCTGCTAAAAGCAGTATAATTGCTAAATTACAAATTGCTTCCGGCAGAGAAATGAATAATAAAATAAAAAAGTTCATTTTCATTGGCTAAATGCACCCCCTCTCAGAAACTCCCCTATAAGTATATATTTTAAATAATAAGTAACATTTTGTAAACACAATTTTGTATATTTTCAAAATGAGCACTGTCAACATCACTTTAATTTCCTTTGCCACAAAATCACCTTAACCCATATTCAAAAAAGTACCTCTAAAAAAACAATTACTAACACAAAAAACACCCTCCAATATGCCTTTACATACGGAGGGTGCCTCAATAATTCTCAATTACATTACCCCTACTCCTGCTCCCAGTTGTGGTACACATTTTGTACGTCATCCAAATCCTCAATAGAGTCTATGAGCTTTTCCATAAACTTAATATGCTCGGGGTCAGTTAGCTTTGTCATTGTAGCAGGTAGCATTTCTATTTCAGCTTGCATGAACTGATAGCCTTTTTTCTCCAGAGCTTCCCTTACAGGTGAAAAGTCGTTTGGGTCTGTAATGACTTCGAAATAGTCTTCCTCAGCACTGAAATCTTCCGCTCCCGCATCCAGAGCTTCCATCATCAAATCATCCTCGTTTATACTGCCATCCTTTTCGATGAGGATAATACCTTTTTTATTAAACATAAAGGATACACAGCCTGTTGTGCCGAGATTTCCCCCAAATTTATCAAAATAATGCCTTACATCTCCTGCTGTCCTGTTTCTGTTGTCGGTCATTGCTTCTACTATTACCGCCACGCCCCCAGGGCCATAGCCCTCATAGGCTATTTCCTCATAATTTGTCGCGTCTATTTCTCCAGCAGCCTTTTTAATACTTCTTGCTATGGTTTCATTAGGCATATTGGCTGCTTTCGCCTTGGCAATAACATCCTTCAGCTTTGAATTCGCTTCTGGTTCAGCACCTCCCTCCTTAACTATTAACGCTATTTCCCTTCCCAGCTTTGTAAAGATTTTTCCCTTCTGGGCATCGGTTTTTTCCTTCTTATGCTTTATATTTGCCCACTTGGAATGTCCTGACATAAAATACCTCCCGGATATAATATTTTATATAATTAAAGCTTGAGTCCACCATGTTCTTATGATGGACAAAGGTTTTGGCACTTAATATGGGTTACTGTTCTTAAGGTAATTACTGCTATATAATATTGTACAAATTTAAGACGATGAATACATATTTGGAAATAAGTATATTTTTTGTTAGTACCGCCAAAAATAGGGTATGTATATTAAGTTCTAGTTATCCAGTAACGTATAAGGAGTTTTTCGTCCTTATAAATTATAATATTAAATATACAAATAATAAAGATATTTTGATAGCTTATAGATTAATTAGCACACATAAGCTCTTTATCCAATTATACGGAAAATATGTTTACAATTTTGACAATTTTATATAGAATATAATAGGTGATATGGAATATAGTTACTCACATTCTATATAAAACCTTATTATATTTGTCTTAGAACATATTTTCAAATAATGTAAAGTTGAGGGTGAAAGTTGATATGTTGAGGGAAATAACCAACAATAGACATACGAAGCATACCGTGTATACTTTGGCAGCTCTATGTGGTCTGGCATGCATAAATATTTTCGTTACCTTAGTATATATTTTTTCAATGCAGTCAAATGAAGTAAACTACTTTAACACAGTGCAAGGTGAAGTTACACGTTTGAAGTTTTATCTTATTATTAACTTAGTTGCTATAGTAACTATATTGATATTTATATGGTGTATAATCAACAAGACATATCATAAACCTAACTCGAGTGATTCTTTAGATGAAACTATGGTTACTTCTCTCCAAGATGAATTGGAAAGACAAAAATTGATGGTTAATAATCTGACCAATCTCTATAATAATCTTATGGAGCATGACAATTTAAAAACTGAATTTTTCTCAAACATGTCCCATGAGTTAAAAACACCTCTTTGCGTTATTTTGGGAGCTATACAGCTCATGGAGCAAAGAAAGCCTTCCGCTCAATTTGAAAGGCGGAAATCCAGCAAACATCTTCAAACCATAAAGCAGAATTGCTATAGGCTTTTGAGATTGATTAACAATATACTGGATATTACCAGAGCTGATTCGGGATATATAAAGGTAAACATGGTAAACTGTAACATTGTCTATCTGGTAGAGGAGATAACTCAATCGGTTACACCTTATTCGGAGCAAAAAAATCTGTCTTTGGAGTTTGATACCGATATTGAAGAGATAATTTCAGCAGTGGATGTAGATAAAATAGAAAGGATTATTCTAAACCTTTTGTCCAATGCTATAAAATTTACTCCTGACGGTGGTAAAGTATCGGTTCATGTTTCAAGCAGTGACGGTAAGTTTATAATATCGGTAAAAGATTCAGGGCTGGGGATACCAACGGATATGCAGAATAAGATCTTTGAACGTTTCCGTCAGGTAAACAGTTCTCTCACCAGGCAGTTTGAAGGGAGCGGTATAGGACTCTCTATTGTTAAGTCCTTCGTAGAGCTTCATGGCGGTACCATATGTGTGAAAAGTCAGGAGAACAAAGGCAGCGAATTTATTATTGAGATTCCTATCAAGTTGTGTGAAGCAGATTCTGATATTGAAGATTGCGTACATAATGACCAAAGCAAGATTATAGAAGCCATAAATATAGAGTTTTCGGATATTTATTCTCTGGCTTCGTAAATACGCAATGAATATAATCCCGTACTTCCAATGTATAAAGTACGGGATTTATTATTTCATCTCAAGGCGACCAGTACACAGCCTTTGACAGCCTTTAATCCTTTTTCGTCTATAAGATTCATTATTGTATCATCATGGGTCCCCGGTTGGAGCCAGATATTTTCTATTCCGATTTTTGCAGCCTCATCTATAACATCTGCGCCCCTTTTCGGTGAAATCACCATATCTATAACCTCCGGCTTTTCCGGAAGCGAGGACAAATCCTTATAGCACTTATCTCCGTCAATACTTTCATAGTTTGGGTTTATAGGGTATACCTTGTACCCATGGGATTTCAGCTTTTTATATATTTTATTACCGAACTTTTCGGGATTATCATTTGCACCTACTACAGCCCAAACCTTCTTTTCCAACATTGCATTTTCCAGCATACTTCAGCACTCCTTTATTGGGATATTAGTTTACCGCTTTCATCCAGGGTAATATATACTTTTTCCTTAGGCTCTACGATGGCTCTAGCATTTGTAGCTTCGGTTATCAGGTTTATAAAGTTTTCCTCTCCACCTACAGGGATAAATACCGTTACTTCCACATCCTGTGTATATTCTATTCCTTTGATAGTGTAGCCGTTATTAATAAGTAAGTTCTGCACCTTTCCGAAAAGAGTATACTCTACCACTATACTCATCTCCACACATAGCTGTCTCCTGATTACGTTAGCAGCTTCAATACCCAGTGACGCACTTTTGCTGTAAGCTCTTATTAATCCGGCAGCTCCCAATAGTGTCCCGCCAAAATACCTTGTCACTACTACTACAAGGTCCTGGACTCCCATACGTTTTATTACTTCCATCACAGGCATTCCGGCAGTTCCCGAGGGTTCGCCGTCATCGCTGAACCTCTGTACAGTATTATTCCCACATATATAATAAGAATAAACATTGTGAGTTGCATCCCAGTATTTTGCTTTTAGTTCGTTTATAAATTCTACAGCTTCTTCCTCGCTATTTACAGGCTTGACCGTTGTTATAAATTTAGACTTTTTTTCTTCGTATTCCGCTACTGCATGATTTAAGATTGTCTTATATTCTTTTTGCACTAACATCACCCTGCCATGTGTTTAAATATATAAAGGATAGCCAGTAAGGTGCTATCCTTTATATATTAACACTTTTCCCTTAGTTTTTATATAGAGCATTGCCATATAGGGATTAAAACAGGAACTATAGAGTTTCTGAGTTCAAACCATTTCCTTTAATTTATTGAAGGATAGGCTTAGAAGGGATTTATCCTGGCTGCAAGCAATACGGTTCATAGCTTCCTCTACATCAAAGAAGCATTTATCGGCATAGCTTTCTTCCTTATCAATTTTATCTTCTTCAAGGGATTTCATTATGTACCAAGTGATTTTATTACAGACTGGTTTTTGGCGTGTTACATAGATATACTCATAATTTGTACTGCCTAGTGTTGATATAATTTCTGCCGAAAGGCCGGCTTCCTCTTTTACACTTCTTAAGAGAACTTCATTTGCCAGATCGTCGCCTCGTATGACTTTCTTCGGAAGTACCCACTCTCCATTTTCATCCTTTAGGAGAAGTACTCTGTTGCCGGAAAAAACAACCCCACCTGCACAGTTTCTAACCAACATAACAAAAACCCCTTTCCTTTTTAAATTGGAAAATTACATATACTGCCCTATAGGTTAAAAATTTGTTACGCTTCACTACCAAATTTTTAACCTATTTCATTTTATGATTTTTTATACGAGGTTATTATTGAATGTAAAAAATAGATGTGCATTAGGGCTTATTAAGCTATATCACATTATATAATCACTTATTTTTTCAAGTTTGCTTTTTTTGATGAGGGCCTTTATCTTTACGCCCGAATCTATATAATCCTTTTCGATTATTTTTCCGCTGTCGTACATATAAGGCAGTACCCAACCTTCGCTATAGGGAGCAAGCACCTCCACCTCAATATCATCAACCGGAAGCTTTTTTGCTATTCCCGTAAGAAGTTCATTTACTCCCCTACCGTTAGCTGCCGATACTTCAAATACACTTTCTTTTGTATCGGGATAGTTTATCCTAATATCTTCTTTATTCACAAGGTCCATTTTATTCAATACAAGAACTATCTCTTTGTTTGATATACCTAAATTAATGAGGATATCGTTTACTACACTAATCTGCGTGTCTGCTTCCTCACTGGATGCATCGGCGACATGCATTAGGATATCTGCAAACACTGCTTCTTCAAGGGTAGATTTGAAGGCCTCAACCAAGTCATGGGGCAGCTTTCTAATAAACCCTACAGTATCAATCAGAAGCGCCTCCCTGCCGTCGGGAAGCATTAGCCTCCTTGTGGTGGGGTCCAGGGTAGCAAAGAGCTTGTCTTCCGCAAGAACATCGGCTTTACATAGCTTGTTCATTAGCGTTGACTTACCGGCATTGGTGTAGCCTACCAAAGCGATGGTCGGTACATTGTTATCTTTTCGTCCTTCCCGCAGGAGTCCTCTTCTTCTGCTTATGCTTGACAGTTCATTTTCCAGATAGTTTATCTTTCTTCTTATATGTCTCCTGTCAACCTCCAGCTTTTTTTCTCCGGGACCACGGGTTCCGATACCGCCTCCCAGCCTTGAAAGCTGGCTTCCCAATCCTATAAGCCTTGGAAGCCTGTATTTTAGCTGGGCAAGCTCTACCTGGAGCTTGCCTTCTCTTGAGCGGGCCCTCTGGGCGAATATATCAAGGATCAGGGTAGTTCTGTCAATAACCTTGGCACCTGTAAGTTCTTCTATATTTCTTACCTGTGCCCCCGAAAGTTCATCATCAAATATTATTGTATTGGCGTTAAGCTCCTGACGCATTAAACTTAGCTCTTCTACCTTTCCCTTACCGATAAAGTATGCCGGGTCTTGTACAGGCCTCTTCTGCAGTACCTTATGTGCTACCAGTGCTCCGGCGGTAAATGCCAGTTCTTCCAACTCGTCAAGGGACCTTTCTCCTTCACTTTTTCCGTTTAATGTTTTTCCTGCGGAGGTTTCCAAACCTACCAGTATTGCACGCTCTTCATCTTCCTGATTGGCAAAAACCTTTTCAGTGTGGCCTTTGTCTATCTCCATAATCCTCTCAAACAAAAGATTCATTTTGGTGTCGTGAAGTTCAAAGGGACCGTAAATTTCAGCATTATCAGTCTGTGCAGGCAATGCTGCGTAGATTTCTACTACATTGCCCTCCCTTACTCCAAGAGCTACCATAGCATCAAGTCTGAGGGTTATCAGAGAGTTTAGATCTACACCTGATAGCATTCCGTTGGAATTTGGGTGGGTATGAATACACCTGACTCCTGATAGTCTAGCGCTGCTCCTGCGCCCCTCTACCTCAGGAAGGGATACAGTGGAGCTGTCTCCTACACTAACATCTATCACAGTGCCTTTTCTATTTATATATACCGATATTTCACGATTGATTTTTGTTGTCATCAATGACATTTTTTCGGCCAGTTCGGCAGGTACAAAGTCACTTTTGCTTATCTCAAGTTCATAAAGCCCTTCAAGCTCGTCTATTATTGACTGTTTTAGGGATGTTATGTTTCCATGTATGTTAATGGTGCTCACCTCTTTACCTTTAATAGAGTTATTTTATATCAGCGGCTTTCCTATGTCTAGGAGTCGGCAGCAAAATGTCTATATGTTGCTAAATTTATACTATTGTATGGTATAATTGAGGGTATCTATGTTTTTTTCAGCCACTTTATCGGCAAACTATACCTATATAGTTAAGAAGAGGTGCAAATATAATGATAAATGAAAGATTAAAGAAGCAGCTTGAGTTTATTTTAGAAATTGACAGGCTAAAACATATATTCAGGCAAAACTACTTGTCTGACGGCTCCAGAAACGAAAATGACGCCGAGCACTCCTGGCATATTGCAGTTATGGCAATGCTCCTTTCGGAGCATATTTCAGCAGAAAATATTGATATACTAAAGGTTATAAAAATGGTGCTGATTCATGACCTTGTAGAAATCGATGCCGGTGATACCTATTGCTATGATGAAAAGGCGGGCATGGATAAGGCCGAGAGAGAGCAAAAAGCGGCGGACAGGCTGTTTGGTATCTTACCCGAGGATCAGACCCAGGAATTCATGGAGCTGTGGGAAGAGTTTGAGAAGCAGTCTACTCCCGAATCCCGGTTTGCAGCGGTACTTGACAGGCTTCAACCTTTAATGCTCAATTACAATTCCGAGGGCAAGTCGTGGAAAAAGCATAATATCTCTGCCGACAAGGTTTTGAAAAGAAACGAAATGGTTCAAGATGCCTCACCTGAAATATGGGATTATATTGAGGGCATTATAAGCGAAGCAAAAAAGGCTGGATATCTGCTCTAATACTACTTTGTTATTTGGGAATTTATGATGAAGAAATAACAAAGTAGTACTAATACGAATAATTATCCTCATCCGGATACATTATAGTAACCTGTAATTATTATGACTAATCTAAGGAGGAGCTTTCTATGAGTGATGTATTGAAAAAGTTAAAGCTAACTAACCAAAATCCTGTACTCGTTTTAAATGCACCGGAAGAATATAAAGATACCATGTCCGAAATCAAATCGGATATACATACAAGCATTAACGGCAAATATGGATTTATTCAAGTCTTTGTCAAAGATTTATCGCAATTGAATAAGTACATCAAGGATGTGATTGAGGCACTGGATGGTGACGGATATCTCTGGGTATGTTACCCTAAAGGGACTTCAAAAAAGTACAAGTCCGATGTTAATAGAAATACATTGATTGAAGCTTTTGGGCCTTATGATTTTGAAGGCGTCACACAGATAGCTATCGATGATGACTGGTCGGCTATCAGGGTAAAGAATGTTGATAATATTAAGACTATGAAGAGAAAGACTGCCATGAGTGAGAAGGGCAAGGAAAGGATTCAAGGCAACAATGACATCTGCTAGAATCGATAAGGTGTTATAATATTTTCATTATTTTATGGGGGTACCCTAATGAATTTAAAGTTTTTCCATGTTGGTGGTGCTTGTTGGGTATTATATGTAGATGAGAAGATCAAACTTGCATGCGACCCATTCCTTGCGCCTGCCGGAACAGAATATAATTTTAAAGTCTTCACCAGTACAAGGACTAAGCCGCCGATTTATGATGAATCATTGTTTGACGGTATAGACATATGGTTTATTACCCATAGCCATGCGGATCATATTGATGAGATGGGCATAGATAAGATGGATAAAAACTCTATTACAGTAGCCCAAAAATCACTTCTTAAGCTGCTTTCCAAAGACCGCTTTTCCAATCTGTATATATTGGACTGGGAGCAAGCAAAATCATTTGATGTAGAGGGCTATAAGATTGACATTCGTGCTGTTCCCGCATATCATGGGAGTAACTTTATCACAAGGACATTAGCCGGTAAGGTTAATGGGTATTTTGTAACCATTACTAGAGGTGCTGACAAAAAATCTGTATACATAACATCGGATACTATCTATCATACCGAGGTCATCGAGTCCATTAGGGGTAAAGATATTGACATTATGATTGCCAATTTGGGTGAAGTCAGGCCAAAAAGCTTTGGAGGGCCTCTTACAATGTCTGTATCTATGCTGCAAAAGTTCATCCATGAGCTCCAGCCCAAAATTGCTATTCCTATACACATTGACGACTTTAGCCACTACACAACCACAAAGGAAGACCTACTTTCTAATGGTATAAGTGTAGTAAGCCAAGGATGTTGGATAACTCTTTAAAGTAAAAGCAGACCCAAGTTTAGTCTGGGTCTGCTTTATTCCGCTTAGCCTTAATGAGCTTTTTTATTTATTCTCTATCTTAAAGCTGATTTCATATTGTGTAGTTGTAACTCCATCCACCGCTGCCACTTCTATTATTGTCGTTCCCGGAATACCTTCTGCGGGAGTAACCACTATTTTTGCTTTTTCATCCTTCGCTACGGCTGTCACCTCAGGAACTGTTGCACTTCCCTTTGGCAGATATACGGCATAGTTTGTAACATTGGGGTTTAATTTAGGCAAATGCTTACCATCAATCAGTATTGCCTTGAGTGTGGTATCGCTAACATCGTCTTTGGTAAAGTTTATCTTATAAGTCTTTACCGTCACGCCGTCTTCTGCTGTAACTGTTATTGTTGTAGTTCCGGGTACTATTTCCGCCGGTTTGATAACTATCTTGGCATTACTATCGGCTGCTTCGGCAGTTACTTGAGGTACATGCTTCTTACCGTTCTTCCATTGCACAAGATACTCCAACCTGCTGGGGTCAAACCCTTTTACAGCTGCACCATTGACTTTGATATTTTTGAGCGTAGCATCGGAGCTGATTGGTTTAATAACCTCAACTGCGGAGCACTCAATTCCGTTGACCATTATTGTTCTATTGTTTTTAGGGTCGAGAATCAGTGCCTCTTTGCCAGGTACAATAAACCTATACCCGTGTATACCCGGAAGAACTTCTTGTATGGTGCAGATATATGCATCCTTCTGGCTGTCATAGGTCATAGCATGGTTTTTTCCGTCAATTTCTACCTGTACATCCCCTAATGTGCTTAGAGCGTCATTTTTGAATAGTTCATTGTCCCTATAGCTAAAGGTAACAACATCATTTTCTACTACAGGGCTTGGAGCATCGGGGACGATTACCATCTCATCCTGCCCCGATATAACTGTTACTTTAGTATATACTTCGTTTGGAGCAACGTTGATAAATCTATTTCCGCTTTCCCTGGAACTCCAGTCGTTCTTTCTTACGATAAAGCCAAAGCTTGATACCTCCGGTGCCACTTGTATCTGGGCTGCTGCAATACCGTCCTTCACCGCAAATGGTACTGACATCCCGCCATTATCCATGCCGGTATTCCATACCCATATGTCCCAGTTTGTATAATCCTTATCAGGCCTTACATACTTCATTAATACAAACCTTTGAATAGCTCTTCTCACAGTTACCTGTCTGGTGGCTTTAACCCCGCCTACACTTGCGGTTATCGTTGCAATACCTGCTTTAACTCCGTCTACCCTGCCAGTTGGGTCTACTGTGGCTATCGAGCTATCGGAAGATGTCCATGTAACCGCCTGTTTAGTCATTATTTGACCAAACTGATCCCTAACAACTGCACTTAACAGAATATTTCTATTCTCAAATACATTATCTTGCCCGCTAAGCTCTATAGCAGTAGGTACAAGATTTGCAACATTTACAGTCACACTTGCTGTTTTGCCGCCTACTGCTGCAGTTATGACTGCCTGACCATCGGCTATTGTTGTAACCTTACCGCTCGCGTTAACTGTTGCAACGCCTGTGTTGGAAGAGCTCCATATAACCGGCTCAGACACCATGGGCCTTCCCTTTTGATCTTTTACAACCGCACTTATTGTTGCTATATCTCCTGCCGGTAATCCCATTGTTGAAGGGGTCAATTCTATTGATGTAACTACAGGTGTATATGGTGCTTCTGCCTGGTCATATAGTACCATCATTGAAAGCCCCTCTACAGTTATGGTGCTGCCGTTAACGGTTCTGATGGTATTAACACCGGCCGCTGTATGGTCTACAACAACATTCCATGTGGTATCAATAGGCAAAGTTACCTGCTTTGCAGAAGTATCGGCGTTGTATATAACTACAATATTCTTCCATGGGTCATTATTTGCAAAATCCTTTAACTGGAATGCTACTACATTCTCGTTTTGTTTGAATACCTGCATTTTGTTTCTTACTTCTTCACCGTTAGTCATCCTGAAGGCAGGATGTGACTTTCTCAGTTCTATCAGTCCTTTGTAGTAATCAAATACCGGTTTGAAGTCAGCCTTCCACTGCCAGCGGAATTTGTCTATGGCATCGGGCCCTCTAAATCCATCCCTCTCACCAAATCTGGTCCTCAAAAATTCTTCCCCACTGTGAAGGAATGCTATACCTTGTGAGGTCATTACAATACCATTAGCCAATAGCCCACGCTTTACCGTTTCATTTGCCAGTACATTGGTCTTGTCAATTGCAGCATGTGGTGTAGTTTTTTCCGCTATTGCCCTCTCGATATCTGTACCGTACTCAGCCAGGTCTTCGCCGAGTAGTATACCTCTTTCTATATCAATGAAGCCTTCTTGTTCTCCTAGGCCCTGAGTCCTTATAACCTTATCCCATAGTGCCAGGTTGTCGTGGGCTGTTACATAGTTGATGGTTTCTGTAGGGTTGTTGGTAAAGTCATTGAGTGCTCCATCTATTCCTCTTACAATGCCACCTTCAGTACCGGGCTGACCTGTGGCAAAACCCCTGCCTGCACCATCACTGTCGCCCTTAATGGCTCCACGAAGGTTATCATTAAACACTGCGTAGGCTTCACCGCGCTGTGCTCCCTTTAACACCTGGCTGCCTCCTGGGAAAGGTGTACTGCCCGGAGCCCAAGGCTCTCCATATATAAGCAGTGTAGGGTCTATCTTCTGCTTAAGTTCATTTACGAGTTCCCTTGACGTTTCAGTACCCATAAGTGCCAAGAGGTCAAACCTGAATCCATCGACACCATATTCCGTAGCCCAGTACTTCACGGAGTCTATAATGAATTTTTTCACCATAGGCCTTTCAGCTGCAATCTCATTACCTACACCCGATCCGTCACTGTAGTTGCCGTTATCAAAGGTACGATAATAGTATCCCGGTACAATCTTGTTAAACGGGCCATCCACTATAGAGTCAGTATGGTTATAAACCACATCCATTACCACACGCAGGCCCTTATTATGCAGCGCCTGAACCACTTCCTTAAACTCCTTTATCCTCAGCCCCGGGTCTGATGGATTTAAAGAGTATGAGCCTTCAGGAACATTATAGTTTTCAGGGTCATAACCCCAGTTATACTTACGTCCGGTATAGTCAGGGTCATCAACTCTTAGCTCATTTACCTGTCCAAAGTCATAGACCGGAAGCAGATGAACATGGGTTATCCCCATTTCCGCAATATGATCTATCCCGGTTTTTACACCATTTGGCCCGGTGGTACCGGTTTCAGTCAGCCCCTTAAACTTACCCTTATTTACAATACCGGAGCTTGAATCCATGGATATATCCCTTACATGCACTTCATAGATGACAGCGTCGGTAGGTGACACAAATGCAGGCTTGGCCGATGGGTTCCATACCCCCGGATTTGTTGCAGCTAGGTCTACTATAGCAGTCCTTTGCCCATTTGCCGTCACGGCTTTTGCATAGGGGTCCCTGGCATAGTTTGCCGTACCATCTGCAAACTCGACTTTGTACATATAATATTTACCCTTTAAGTCACCGCTTATAGTCGTTTGCCATACTCCGCTTTCAGAATCCTTTTGCATTAGAGTTTCTTGGCCGCCTGTATGGTCGGTAACAACACCTGATTCATTATATATCCCTGCGTTGTCGTATAATGCCAGACTTACTTTTACAGCTGTGGGCGCCCATACTTTAAAGATGCTGTTTACACTGCTGTAAGTCAAGCCGAGGTCATTTCCGTTGTATACATACTTATCGAGAATTCTCCTCAACATGACAGAAGTGGGCACATATAATCCGCTTTCGTCTTTCACTGTATAGATTTTAGTTACATCTTTTATTGGCTCGGATAATGTTATTACTACTGATGAGTCATTAGAACCTTTTACAGATGTTCCAGCTAGTTTGTTAGCTCCATCGTATACAGCAAACTTTGAATAGTCGATTCCCTGAGCTACACTAGCTAGGTTCAGATTTATCCTGGTATCACTATCAGCTATTGCAGCACGGATATTAGGCTTTATAATTTCGGGACTGTATTGGGTGTACACTCTTTCAACTCCCTGCACAATCCATACTTCTCCCACGCCATTTGAAACGGAAATAGAGCGAGTTCCTCCAGTCTCCCTGTCACTCCAGTCACTCCTACGTATAATAAAGTTGAGGCTGGAAATATCACCTGAAAATTCATACTCTGCTGTTTGCCAGACATCCACGAGACCCTTGTTAAATGCATAGGCACTCCCGTTTTGCCCAGGTTGCCACAGCCACAAATCCCATCCGGAATAGTTCCCGTCAAAGCGATAGTAATGGACTATAAATCTAGTTTTTTGGTTTAGTATTGTAGTAAAACTGAACTTAATATCCTCATTCACGATTCCTGATGCGCCCTTTATGGAACCTGCCGGAATGTTAACGGTATACCCCGTTCCATATGCCAGATTCGTATTTAAATCTATTGATAGATTTGATCCTACTGCATTATATGTAATGCCATCTAAAGAGTTGTTTGAAGAGTCTTGTATATTTATGGCTTCATTTTGTACAGTTATTTCATCATTAAATTCTATATTAATTTTTCCTATATCAACAGCTATATTAGCTGCTTTATCTGCCGGTACAGTACTCACAACCGAAAGTCCTCCGTAAGATTCCGTATAAGCTTCGCCGTAAGCCGTTTGGACGCCAGTGCTTGATTTTTCGTCCAAGCTTTCAGCTGCTGCTTTTATTATATCCGTTTTTCCAAAATCTGATACATTTAAGGGCATTTTAGTGGCAGAATATTCTGTGGTGTTTGCACTCGCTGCATAAACAGCCTGAGCTGTCGGTGAAATGCCTGTAAACAGGCTGAATACTACTGCTATGACCAGCAGTAAAGCTACAGTCCTTCTGATATTTTTCATTCTCTCTTTACCTCCGAAAATTTATTCAACTATCCACCCCTTAGATTTGTATGGGTTCACCTCCTTAAGTTACTTGGATACACTGGGCTATTGTGGGGAATTGGATATATTGCCGATAGGAAATGTATATGAATATTGCTGCAAAGATAGGTGCTATATTTTTAACATCCTATATTAATCATATAGCATATACATTTGTACGCAATGAGGTAAATTTCGGAAATTTGGTGGAATTTTTTCGGGTGTAGATGTATTAAAAAAACCCCCGGTAAGAAATCTCCTACCGGGGGTTAAAGTGGAGTTATATGCAATCCTCAAGCCCTTTTGCCTTTATAAGTTCAACAATATTTTTGACCTCTTGTGCTTTATCCTTTGGGCATATAAGCAGTGCGTCGCTAGTATCTGCTATTATAAGGTTATCAAGCCCTATAGTAGCTATAAGCCTGTCACCGTTGTTATATATTATAGAATTCTTTGTATTAATCGATACATGTTTGGCTCTAATGATGTTGCCGCTTTCGTCAGTTGGGAATATAGTGCCAAGGGCGTCCCAGCTTCCTACGTCATTCCACCCGAAGTCACCGGGTATTACCAGTACCTCATCGCTCCTCTCCATTATCCCAAAATCAATGGAAATGCTGGGAAGTGCCGAATATATAGATTCTATACCTTCCTGTTCCCTGCCCGAGAGTATCATTTCTCTAATGTGCAGCATGGATTTATATAGTCTTGGAAGGTATCTTTTTATATTTTCCAGTATGGTAGATACTTTCCATACAAACATACCGCTGTTCCAGAGATAATTCCCGCTTTCTACGTATCTCCTTGCACTTTCAATTCCCGGCTTCTCTATAAACTCGTCTACCTCATATACTCCGTCAAGCTCCATCTCCCCGTCACCGGTATATCTGATATATCCATAACCAGTGGACGGAAACGTAGGCTTAATTCCTACTGTAATGAGTTTACCGGTTTTCTCGGCAGCGTCAAAAGCCCTGGCCATTGTCTCTCTGAATCTATCTTCATTCCCTATAAAGTGGTCGGACGGCAGTACACACATCAATGCGTCACCGCCCTTTGCACTTATAGCTACAGCAGCATAGGCAATACATGCGGCTGTATTTCTACCTATAGGCTCATAGAGTATATTTTCCTTAGGAAGCTCATTCATAATAAGCTGCCTTATAACTTCCTTTTGCTTTTTATTAGTGACTATATAGGTTTTGTCCAGTTCTACAACCCCGAGCATCCTTTTTATAGCTTCATTTATCATTACATCATTTCCGCTAATATTGAGAAGCTGCTTTGGCTTTTGCTGCCTGGATAGCGGCCAAAACCTCGTGCCTCCCCCTCCAGCCATTATAACTGCGTATTTGTCCATACCAGAATACCCCCTGTTACACTTTTACATATCTATTGCTGCCCCACGTTTCCCTGCTAACTTGCGGCTTTCGGATTTATAATCAAATGCTTTTTTATAAGCACGTATAAGATTTTCCTGCTCAATATCCCAGTTTAGCTCCTTTTCCACCCTATTGCGCCCAAAGTTACCCATCTTTATTCTCAGTTCTTTATTATCCAGCAAGTAGAGTATTTTTTCCGCCATATCTATAGAATCATTGTGCTTGGCATATAGAGAAGCTTCCTGGGCAGAAAACCTCCCCTCCGTAAGATCAAATTGTACAATAGGCTTACCTAGAGCCATGTATTCCATGATTTTGTTCATTGTGGATTTATCATTCATTTCATTATACTCATCGGGATTGACACATACATCAGAGGTATTCAATGCCTCCAGCAGTTGCTGGTCAGGCACCCTTCCAGGGAAGGTAAAGTACTCTTCTACCCCTTTTTCCCTTGTATATTCCTTAATGTTTTCAAGCTCGGTGCCGCCGCCTACACAAATAAAGTGTACATCGCTGCGCTTTTTGTTTTTAACAATATGCTCCGCTGCTTCCACAAGGTAAGTCAAGCCTTCCTGCTTGCCGATAACCCCCACATATCCTACCAGATACCTCCTACCCTTCTTAAGCTCCGGTACGGGAGGAAGTATCTTAAGTCTTTTCAAGCTTGGGCCGCTCCTGACTACAAAAACATCTCCGGGCTTTTTCCCACCCCTTGTTACTGCTATATCCTTGTAGGAGTTGTTTGTAGCAATGGATATTTTAGCGCACTTAAAGGTTTTTCTTTCAAAGTAAAGCATTAGCTTATAGAAGAAATCCTTCTTGCCGAATTTAGCCAAATACAACTCGGGATTTATATCATGGTGGTCAAATATAAACTTTTTACCCAATAGTTTAAAGGGCCTTGCAACAAGGTAAAGCAAGTCCGGAGGGTTGCATGCATGAATAACGTCAAACCCTCTGGTAAACAGGCACTTTACCGACAGTACAAAGCTCCAGAACAGGGCCGCACCGTACTCCAGCAGATAGCCCACCGCACCGTCTGCTTCATGAGGAAGCTTGTAGCGGTAGATAGCTATGTCATCTATAATTTCAAACTTCTTCTCGTATCCCTTACCGGTAGGACAAATTATCGAAACCTGTGCTCCGTTGTCTTTAAGGCAGTTGGCCTCCTGCCATACTCTTCTGTCAAAAGGACATGGTAGATTTTCCACTATGACAAGTACTTTTTTACCAGCAAATACCTTCATATCTCTTTTCGACATTTGAAGCATCTCCTATTCTGACTAAGTCAAATATTATCTGATCATCCTTGGCCTCGGTAAGTAGTTTTGTAAATTCTTCATCCTTATTTCCTATAATAATAACTTCTCTGTCATCTAGCAGTTCATCTAGTGAATCCACCATAAGGGAAGCAATATGGGGTATGTGATTATTTATATATTCCTTATTTGCACCCATCAGCTTGGCAAGAGACACACTTCGGTCATAAAGCTTCAAGTCGTAACCTTTCCCTATCAATGTCTCTATAACCTCTACTATAGGGCTTTCTCTTAAGTCGTCAGTTCCTTCTTTGAAGCTAAAGCCGGCAATACCTATTTTACGTTTTCCAAAGGCCATTATTTTCTTTATTGCATTCAATATCTGAACGTTATTACTGTGCAGCAGCGAATTAAGCAAAGGAGTTTCCAGGTCCAGCATTTTTGCCATATAATTTATAGCCCTCAGGTCTTTAGGCAGACATGAGCCTCCAAAAGCAAATCCAGGCTTTAAGTATGCACGGGAAATGTTCAGTTTTGTATCCTGCATGAAAATATCCATTACCTCATGGCTGTCCAGACCTATGTTTTTGCATATGTGCCCTACTTCGTTGGCAAAGGTTATTTTAAGGGCATGGAAATTGTTGTCGATATACTTTACCATTTCGGCTATCTCTATCTTGGTCTTTATCATCGGCCCCGGTACACCCTCATATAATGAGAATATTTTTTTAGCTATGTCATCGGAGTCCACACCCACAACCGTCTTTGGAGGGTTGTTAAAGTCATAGACAGCTGTTGACTCGCGTAAGAATTCAGGGTTGAATGCCGCATAAAAGCCTTCATTCTGCTTCTTTCCCGAAAACTTTTCAAGCCTTGGTATGATTGTTTCCCTCATAGTACCGGGAAGCATTGTACTTCTGAATACAACTATGTGCGGCTCTTCCTTTTCCCTTAAACTGGTTCCTATCTGCTCACATACAGCTTCTATGTACTTGGTGTTTAGGCTTCCGTTTGCTCTGCTTGGAGTACCTACGCATACTATTGACAGCTCGCTGTCTCTTATAGCCTCATCTACACTTATAGTGGCATAGAGAAGATTTTTTTGCCTTGCTTCCCATAAAAGCTCCGGCAAGTCCTTTTCCACAATTGGCGACAAGCCCTCATTCATCATGTCTACCTTAAGTTGATTTACATCCACTCCAATAATTTTATGACCTCTAGATGCCAGACACCCTGCTGAAACAACTCCTACATAACCTAATCCCAAAATACTGATATTCATAAAATCACCCCTCATAAAAATTGAACTTCAAAACTTGTAACTATTTTGTTATTTCCGCTTATTTTTTTCTGCAATCTTATGGTTTTTGCAGCAACCTTTCTATCATATGAGCTTGAATACCATCCCAAAGGGATATTTTCATCCCCTTCATGGAGACTGAATTGTAAGTCATGCTCAAAATAAACAAAGCATATTCCCTTCCCAAAGTGTACCTGTATAACATTATTATCAGCTTTAACTTTGCAGCCCGGATATGTATGGAAATGCAAGGCTATATGGTGCTCGCCCCTGCAAATCAATTCATCGGCTATATCCCATCTCTTTAATGCCATGTCGAAGTTTATCTCTCTTGTGTGAGATACCCCGTCTTTCAAGCGCATATAGCCGTTATGAGTCCCTTTAACGTTAGTAAGCTCAATATATTTTTGCAGCTGAGCCTCCGCTTTATGGCTCCACATAAAGTTTCCGGCAATCACCGATTGATCTTTTTCATCGACACACACAGTGTTGTGAGCTGCAGTGCTCCTAAAATAATTTCGCCATTTCTTATTTGCATGGTAGGCATAGGTACCGGGGTCAACAAATATCGGACATCCCCCCGCAGAAAAATGGAAGGAAAGAGCGTCCGCATGCCCATGAGCAGCAAGAGACAAGTATCCAAGAGGCCCACAGTCAAATACCATCTTTTGTTCCCTTGGAGTTCCAAAATCTGCCCCCAGAATATAGTAGCCGCCCTCATCAAACTTGGTACGCAACCCCCTAGTCCGGCCTTCATCAGTGTATGTTCTACATTCCGTTTCCCTGTGCGCCTCTACCAGTACATTTTTGCCATCACCCTGCTTAGCGATTGTTTTTCTTTTCTCCCTATTTAAGCTTGCTTCCCCCATATCGCCTGTAGCACTGCCTTCGGTTCTGGGGCCAATTATGTCGAGCAATAGTTTAGTCTTATTATCTTCATCTCTATCTTTCCTAATGAAATCATACCTTTTGAACAAGCAAGCCCCTGTATTAAGTACAGATCGGTATACGCCGTATTCTTTCTGCCCTATATCTATGACAAAGCCATCATCTTCGTCGCCTATCTGAGGCACATTACCATATAAATCCTCAATAGCCGCTACGTACTCCAGCATTTTCTCAAGTCTCGACCAGTACGCCTCCGGGAAACCTACCCCGTTTGCTTCTCCTACAAGAGCTGCAATAACAAGAAAATCAAATACAAACTGCTGATAGGATATTGCCTGCTCCTTATTTACGCCGTCAGAATAATTCTGTTTTTCACATTCCTGAACGAGTATTTTATATGCTTTAGACCTCCACCTGCCCGATAACTTAAATGCCGGAAGCCCTGCACTTGCTACAAAAAGCCCTGCCGCTTCCCCTATCAAATGGTTGTTGGCAGAAGAGTATGCACTAAAATTTCTTTCAATAAACCAACAGTGGCGGTATATGGATTCCATCCACCTCCTGTAAATCTGACGGTCTATAGCCTCACCCACCAAATGCCAGCAAAGGGTCCAGTTAATAAGCCTTATTCCCAGTTCCAACGAACTAGCCCAGTTGACGCCATAGGGGAAAGGATTTTGTGCAAGCCACTCCGATAAGTAGTATTCAAACTTTTCAAGGTATTTTTCCACTCCTGAGAGTTTGTATGACAAGGCTAAGGGCAAAAGGAAAAGGTGCCTGTTGGGCTCCCATATGTACTTTATGTCCCCTATCTCCGAACTCTTGCGATAGTCTATAGTCTTGCCGAAAACATCTGAAGGTGCTGTTAAGCCGGACTTGTAATCCTTATGATAGTTAATGTTGTTACCTACATAAAAGTCGGTCAGTGCGAAAATATCCATCTTGTTTTCACACAGACTATCCGCTTTATTAATTAGTTCATAAATGTTATTTATACACAGTTGGTTTCTAAACAGGCTGCACTTGTGTTCCAATATTGAAGTATCAAATTTATATGACGGAACTTTTCTTTTCTCAATGGTATTCTGTGCCTTCTGCTTTATTCTGTATCCTATCTCAGGCGCAGACATCCTCATAAGCCTGTTCATAACGAAACTAATGTCCACCGACAAATTCCCCCTTACAATAAAAAGCTTAGATATCAGGCATTTAATTGAGCCTCTGATTGCTTAACAATTTTATAATTTACTGTTCTATATAATTCCTCCAACTGCTGGCCTATCTTTTCCACAGAAAACCTCTCACTGGCAATAGCAAGGGAGTTCCTTCCCATTTCCTCTCTAAGAGCCGGATTGTCAATTAGTATCCTCATCTTCTCTGCAAGAGCATCAATATCCCCCGGTTTTATAATAAAACCGTTTCGCCCGTTAAACACAGCCTCGGGTATCCCCCCCACATCGGTGGAGACTACCGGAAGGCCCTTACCTATAGCCTCTAGTACCGACATAGGAAGCCCCTCCGCGTAGGAGGGCAGCACCAGAATATCGGCGGTTTCATAGATTTGGCCTATTTTTGTATGGGGTACCCAGTCATTTACCACTACTCTATTATTAAGGTTATTTTTATTAACAATATCCTTTATAGCCTCATTATCGCCATCACCGTATAGCCTTAGCTCAAAGTTACGGTCTCTTATCTTTTTTACAGCCTCCATCAAATCATAGATTCCCTTCCTCTCACCCAAGCGGCCTATGAAAAGAATATTTACTTTACTATTTGTCCTGCGCTTATACTCCTTATCTACTGTGAAGCATGGATTATAGATTGTAAGCAGTCTATTAGCCGGAACAATGGTTGAAAAATAGTTGTACCATCCATTTGACAGAGCTACAACTCTGTCAACCTTGTTTAATAAGCCTATTATTTTCTCTCTTTTACCGGGCTTTGCCCCTTCTACAAACCTATCGAAGTTACCTGAATGTATATGAAAAACTACTTTCCTTTTAAAAGCCATGCATATGTTGGCAAGTATGGACTTCCTCAAATAGCTGCCTTTAATTGAAGAATGAATATGAAATACAGCATTTTTATGTAAAATACAATTTATAAATACCCTTACTGCTGCTTGAGCGAAGTAAATAAAATCCGCCGCCCTGTTTTTCCCAAGGTACGACGGTATAAAATTAAGCTTAAGAGAAGATTTATAGTTGTCATGATATATTTTTAATACACTGGATATCCCACCTTGGGTTTTAAAGGATGGGCCTACCATAAATACCTTCGGTGTTTTCATTGTTTCTTTCCCCTTTGAAGTTATATTAAGTCACTGCGGAGTCCAGATTGTCGGCAGTGCGTTTCCGCGTTGGCAGAATACGTTGGGAAACGTATTTTCCCAGCTTCATTGACGGCAGTTCTATGAGTTGATACATCAGCGTAGATACTATGAAGGTGACTGCAAGTGAGGTCAGCCATATAGCCCAAACCGGAATTGTCTCGTATAGCAGATTTGTAAACGTCAATAAAGCAATTGCATGATAAAGATATATACTATAGGAAGTCTTTCCGATAAAATGTACAGGTCTAAACAATAGTATCTTTGAAATAACGCCGGAAGATAGGGCACTTAATACGAAAATCACAGTACCAACACTGATAATAATGTTTTCAAAGTATGATTTATGAATAATGCTTATATCTTTAAGACACCACCACTTATATGTATAAGCCATAACTGCTAAAGTGAGCAGGACAAGTTTAATCGGCTTGCTAAAGGCTCTATACCTCTCAATGAGGTACTCTCTGTGTTTGGCAAGGAGGGCTCCGATTATAAACATAAAAGTGTATATTAACGTATAAAAGTAATCCACCTCATAGTCAGTGTACTTTCTTAAAAAAGCATTGCCTGCGACCCCAATGAACGTCAGCAAAATCCCCAGCCCAATACTTGCTCTCCAACTGAAACGCACAATAAACAGCATAATAATTGGGAATAATATCGAGATTCTCATTTCATGCACTAGCGACCATAGTACAGGATTAAATACGCCGTTTTTGAAGTCTCCTATTAAAATAGCATGGTCAAAAAGTATCCCTCCACTAACCGGAGTTATCCATTTTGAATTAAACCATTCGCTTAATCCCTCTATGCCACCCCTTGAAAAAACTGAGTCCATAATTATAGCTATAGCAACTGCAACAATATAGGGAATATATATACGGCACACCCTTTTAACGAAAAATGGAGTGTACGCTATCGCACTTCCCTTATAAAACGGTAGAGACAGCACAAATCCGCTTAGCACAAAGAAAAAAATTACCGCTTCGTACCCTCCCCAAAAAATATGTAAGGGAGTATACTTTATAAGGTTCATTATCCACTCGCTGCCCGCCTGATATGTGCCGGATTCAATACCCGGCAGTATAGCAAGGAAGTGGCAAAACACCACAGTCATAGCTGCAATACCCCTCAAGGAATCTAATTCTTCAAAACGCTTGGACATACCAACCTCCTTAAAATACTTTCTTATTTTTCAGCCCTAAACTTTAATTGTTGGTGCATGGGGCGTCAGCCCACCTGCTGCCCGCATTGGGGTAAACTATTAGCCCTTTAACACATCAATATATCTTCCCACCATAACATCCTTACCAAAGAGCATACGAGCTTTTTCTCTGGACTTAATCCCCATACTGTTAAACAAATTGTTGTCTATTATATATTTTATTGCTCTGAATAGCTCAGCTACATCTCCGGCTTTATATAACAAACCGTTTTCCCCGGTGTCCACCAACTCGCTGGCACCCCCAATATCCGATAGAACTACCGTCTTTCCCATTGCCATACTTTCCAGTATAGCCATGGATAATGTTTCAACAGCAGTAGAAGTTAGGGCAGAGATATCAACACAGGAAAGATAGGGCCTCACATCCTGAACAAACCCTGTTATCACAACCTTGTCTTCAAGATCCTTTGACTTCATATACTCTTCTATAAATTCTCTTCTGACACCATCTCCTATAAAAAGCAGCTTCACCGGGTAACCTGCATTTACCAGCATACCTAAAGCGTCTATCATATCTTCATGCTTCTTCTCGGGTCTTAGGCATGCGTTTATTCCGATTACAATATCCTTTGGAGAAAAGCCTAGGGATTTTCTAAGTTCTCCGACATCCGACTGATACCCAATAAATCTTTCAAGGTCTATACCGTTATAAATGACCTGTGATATCTGAGGATCAATACTATACTTATTAACCCAGTATTCTTTTTGGTTATTACAAACGAAAATTACACTATCCATGCAATTCATCATTCTCTTGTAGATAACCATTTTCATTTCTTCAAAGCGTGATATAAGTATGGTGGTGTGCTGTATTGTAATCATTTTAGGAACTCTCTGTAAAAAGAAGCGTACCAGGTAGCCATATGCCATAGAATAGGAGTTTACCAATATCATAGAGTCGGGCTTAAATTTTCTTAATCTGGATACTATTTGGGATATCGCAATCGGATCGATTGTAAACTTCTTTCTCAAAACCACTACTTCCACATTATCGGAAATTCTTTTCATAATTTCGGTATTGGAATCTAAGCAAAATACTACAATCTCATAATCCCTCTTTGCTAAATTATTAACAAGTTCTATTGTTTGTACCTCTGCGCCGCCAAAACGCAGGCTATTCATTATCAAGGCAAGCCTTTTCATTCAAAACACCTCTTTCTAAAGATTGAAGCCGGGATATCTGGCTGTCTTTTGCCCAATGTATTATAGATAATCCTAATCCCAGGATAATCCATACAAAGGCATTATATAGCGTGGGAAAAAATCCCCTTCCTGTAAAACCGCTTACCAGAAAGGCAAGCAGTGAAACTTCAATTCCGTAAAGCATATCTGCATACAATGCATTGTTGATACTCTTATGTGTCTTAGATAATAAAATCAGAAATTTACCAAAGAAGTATAGGAAAAAAGCCAAACCCAATACACCTACATCAAGTACAGCGTCAAGGTACATGTTATGAGCATGTATCATTCTCAGTATTACATTATCCCTAAACACATCGGTATTCATAATTGCGTAGCGCCCCGCCCCTATAAGCAGCTTTACCGGTTCCTCAATATATTCATTAATCAGCGGCATCCAAATCTGTTCGGTACGCCCTGCCGATATATCGTTAAGGTCCTTATCTCCTATACCACCTACAGCCCTTTCAACAATGGTAGGTGGCATAACTAAAAACACTATAGCTGCAGTAATAGCTATATAAGGTATATACCTCTTCCTGCTTGAAATAAGGAAAAAAAGCAGTGTAGACATGATTATTACCAAATACGCTGTTCTTGAATACAATATACCTACTGCGAGTAGTGATACCAGTGTTGTGGTAACTATCAAGGCATTTCTTTTTCTTACAATAAAAGCGAGAAGCAGAGGGTATACGGCAATATAAAAATCAGCAATGTCATTCCCGTGTAAATGCAGTACCGCCCCAAATCCTCGTCTTACACTTTCAAAATCCGATTTGTTCGGGGTAATAAAGATATACATACCCAAAATAAAAACCGATAGCAGAAGTATAGAAGTAAAAATGCTGTATATAACCTTATTAATCTCCCCTTCAGAACGTATAAATTTTACTATCATTATAAACGGCAAAAATACAAGCAAAGGCTTCAGCAGATATGATTGCAGATACCTCACCAAGGAGTACTCTTCTTCAAAAAATATACTGTACATTTCGGGGATATATGAAAGAGAACGTATAATACTGACTATAAATAAAATTATCAAGCCGTATGTAAAAACCCGCTCATACCCCGATATTGGCTGAGACTTTCTAAATAGTACAAAGCATATGATAACTACAGCCGAAAGCAGATTATAGAGTTTCATCCCCGGGATACCGGCAATTTGGTAGTTAAGTATCTCAATCCCGGCAAACGGCGTGATTACCAACAATATTAACAGTCCATCCAAAGGCCTTTTTGTAAGGTAAAGGCTTACAATCACACCCAAAATCAATGCCACTGTAATCATTGGATCCTTTGCATTTAATAAGGCTATTGCAATTCCACCGGGAATCACAAGCGCATATCTGCTTTTTCTTATTACTCCTGATAATTGCATTGACTCAATTCCTTCCCCGCCACAAATAGTTTAGGTTGAGCTTAGTGATTTCCAGGTAGGGAAGCGCCTGTGATAAGTGGTGGTTTCCTATCTGAAAAAAATCACCTTCAACCTAAACTATCTAAATTAACATATATAAGAATTAACCATAACCTATACAGTTTTATGGATAATAAACTTTAAGGATAAAAATATTTTGCCCCCCAATTTTAAAGCTGGACCCTTAAGCAAGAGTCCAGCTTTAATGATTAAAAATTTTCAGCTTATATATTTTTTATTTCTCTTGAACAATTTCATACCAAACAGTAGGATCATCACCTACTTTAAAGCTTAGTACTCCACCACTGTATTCAAGCTGTTTTTTAGTTTTCCTTCCTCCTAAAGAATCAAGAGCAAACACGCTGTAACTTTTATTCTCGTCATTAACCTTTATTTTTACCGTACCTGCTGCTGTCTCAACCTCTATAGGAGCTTTTCCCCAGGTTTTCAAGCTGTTGTTATTTGTGCTCCTCTCCTGCCCCATGTTTCTCTGCCTTGCTGTGAGAGTAAGGAGCAGTCTGCCCGAAGTACCTATATCCTTTTTATCCATAGATGTAAGAAAAGCTGAACAGTTTGTATAAAGCGCTAATTCCAGGTTTTCTAACTCTATCTTCTTACCTGCAATAAAACCCACAGCTCCTTGAAATCTTGAGGTGTTAAATGTCACATACTCATGTCCTTTTCTTTCGCTGTTCCAGCAAATTTCTTGGGTATCACTTTCATAGACCCCGCCACCTGTCAGGGCTTTGATTTCTTCATCGGGTAATAGCTCGCTAAGCTCGGTAGTACGCTCCGCATTGAAGCTACCTTTACGTATTTTATAGGTGTACACTGCTGCCAAGGGTATGTCATCCTTAGTATTAAAATGTGTTTTCATGCCTAGGCTCAAATATTTTTTAAACACATCTTCCCTTGAGTAATCCACTACTATCTGCTTTGCAGCACTGCTAAAATCGCCTCGGATAAAGGCGGAAGCACATGCAGGCATTTGTGCCATCTTAACAGGATTATTCACTACATCAAGCCATGTGTCTATATACTTCCTGCCCCATATGCTCCCATCACCACTGGAGTACTCTGCATAGGTATAAATGAATAAACCGTCCCAATCCTGTAGTAAAGCATATGCGGTAATTAATCCTGCCAACTCATATTCATAGTCGTTGGGAAATACATGGTTCCACTCTCCTATTATCAGAGGCTTTCCCTCTATTGCAGACATCGATAACACCTTAAAAAATGGCTCTCTGAGGCTCTTTTCATTCTCCGGTGAATTTCTGGCGATTAATGAAAGATTCTTTTGCTTAAAGCTTTTAGTGTCCCATCTCATCCCTGTAAAGGTCGGCAAATCCCAGTAGTTATGGGCATCCATAAAGTCACCCTCACTCTGTGCCATCAAATCCGGCTGACCGTAGTAGTTGTTCGATGTACATACAGGGACCCGCACCTTCAAGTCATTATGTATGTATGAAAGCATTTCTTTATAATAATCCCTCTCAAGAGAGTAATAAAACTCTGCGTTGTCTGCTAACCTCTGAGTTGTATAGGTGTCCCGTTTTGCCCATTTTGCCCTTGCTATATTCCCCTTCTCTATAGACTCACTGGATTGCAATCCGGTACTTCCTCCATCATCCCCAGCCTGCCAGGCTTTATTAAGTTTATCCGTGCTGCTGTACTTTGACTTAATCCATTTATTCCATTTCTGGTCCAACTGCTTTATGTAGTATGGCGATAGAGGATCATCACCTTCACCAAATAACCCGTCGGTTTCCCATGCGTAAAACAGTGTGTTTTCATTTGTAGTCTCTATCAGGGCTATACATGGGTCCTCATTATATTTCTTTTTGGTATAGGGATTGTAATGAGTAAGCAGCTGTTTTGCATAGTCCTTCTGGAGGTCTATAATCTTTCTATCAAACAATGTAACCTGCTTTGAATTCCTCGGAAGGTTGTTCGCTGCTTCCACTCCATCTTCCTGCTTAAATTTCCTTCCTACGTGAAGATTGATGTCTACATATATTCCCCTGAGTTTAAACTGGTAAATTAAATAGTCAAGGCGATCCATCTGTTCACTACTCAAGGTCGAAGTACCTTTTTTCGACCTGTCGAAGATACCTTTTGGGGCGTAATTGGAATCCATATGATGAAGCCTTACTATATTAAAGCCATACTTAGCCATGTGCGCTGCTATCTTTATTGCATTTTCATGGGTGGGGAAATTGGCTCCGGTGGTAAGATTTGTTCCCCAAAACCTTATTCTTGTTCCATCCTCAAAATAAAAGTGCCCGTCTTTAACCTTTAAAAAACCATGTTTCCCTGCGGGAGCCTCAAGCAGCGTCTTACCTACATTGATTACATTATCTTTGCTGTCATCCCAGGGTATATTAAACGGATACCATTTCGAAGGTATCATATGATTGCACCCTGCTATACTCCCTACTAATACCAATATACAGGTTAGCAGAGCAAAAATCCTGAAATATTTTTTCATGCCACTTTCTCCGTTTTCTATAGATAACCAAACTTAAAAGTGATTTTATCCAGCTAAGAAATCACCACTTATCATAGGTGTTTCCCTAGCTGGAAATCACTAAGTTTAACTTTAGTTATCCATACATCTTAATTTTATGAAATTAGAGCTTCGTATTTCTTTGCACTTTCGTTTATATCATGGTGCTGCTTTACATAGTTCAAAGCATTTTCACCGTATAATCGGATTTTTTCTTGGTTTAACTTTTTAATAAAATCTATTGCCTTTTCAACACTGTCGTTACAGCAGTATCCAAGCTCATATTGGTCTATAAAATTATCGGGGTTAACCCTGAAGGACAGAATTGGAGTCTTTGCCAGACACGCCTGTATAAAGGAGTTTGGAAATCCCTCAAACTCTGAGGTATTTACAAACAGTTTAGCTTCCTCATAATACTTCTGTATCTCAAAAAACGGTACATAATCTATAAACCGTATATTTTTTAGTTGTGCAGCGTTTTCCACAATCTTTGCTTTCCCACTGTAGTCACCGGACATAATAATTAAAAAATTCTCTTCGGGCAATCTTCTGGCCAGTTCAACAAACAATTCCGGCCTTTTGATATCCATACCTCTGGATACCCATAAAATATATTTCTTTTTATTTAACTCCACATCGGTATTTATAAAGAAGCCATTTTTTATTACCGTACTCTCCAGATTTAGCCCATCCTTTAAAAGCTTCTTCTGTTTTTCTGTCTGGCTTACAATCAGGTCAGAGTTATATATCCCATACTTATAAAGCGAATAGAATTTCTTCCCTTTGTGCTTCCAGTACTCAAGATCCACATCCGAGTCACTTGCCAACCTGAAAATAATCTTTTTGCCCTTTAGCTTCTTCACAATTAACGCCAGCCATCCCAGCAGTTCGCAAGCCGTGGATGTTATATACACATCCGCCTTCGAAAATATCAATTCTTTCCACAGCATGAACTGCCTCATGATTTTATGGTATTTACTGTTATACTTTTTTAAATTAAGGTATTTAATCTTTCTGACCTTAATTCCGCTATAAACTTCCTCTTTCTGTTGCCCATAATCCCCGACAAGAAACGTAATATCATACCTACCCGTCTCACTCAGTCTCATGGAAAGATTGTAAAGATTTATTTCAGCTCCTCCGAAAACCGAGTTTTCATTCCGATTGAAAAGCGGATAGGCATGGTCTATTATGAAACATATTTTAGTTTTTTTAGCTTTATAGGACATTTTACTGATTCCCCCGTAAAACAAATAAGTTTTGCTTCTACTCCCTGCAGCAAATCCTGTCTAACAGATTATTTTTTCATAGTCGGTACGGTTTACATAGCCATCAGAGCCTTCAAAGGAAATTACCTTCCCCGGTATTCCCACTACCACTGCATTATCAGGGATATCTTTCGTAACTACACTATTGGCGCCTATCGCTACATTATTTCCAATATTTAAGCCCCCTATAACCTTTGCTCCAGGGCCAATATAAACATTATTACCTAGAGTAGGATACCCTTTATACTTGCCTCTATTAGACTGGCCTAGGGTAACTCCATGGCTGATATTGCAGTTTGAACCGATAACAGCGCTTCCATTGACTACTATGCACCCAAAATGCCCAATATAAAATCCTCCGGCAATTTGAGTATAATAGGGGATTTGAATACCGAATTTGTACTCATAGTGTCTGAGGATTATATGAAAGATTTTGAAGGCTAGCTTTGAAGCAATAAAGCTGTCTTTGCTTTTAAGATACTTGCATAGGCGCATGTAAAAAGTATATTTAAACCCTGGATTGGACAAAAGGTTTTTTACAAGCAATTTCTTATTAGTTTTTCCCGTATACCTGTATAGGTCTGAATACCATAAAAACTTAAGTTCCTTGAGATTCATCCTTACCCCCTGCTTTATGGATAGTTTACCGTAAACTATCCTTATTGACTGCTTGACACAGCCCTACTTCTTACCTTCACAAGAATATAGTCAACCAGCTTCATCATGACCTTTCTATTTGTCCTGGAAATGCAGCTTGCTGCTATATATAAAATGGCATATACCATTGATGAACATACAAGTACAGCTATCCTATCCATTATGGTGTGACTGAGTGAAAGCTTCTGAAGTACAAAGTACAAAAGCCCGGTTATGGTAAGATTTAAAATACCATTAAACACAAAAAATCTTATAACAGCTTTTGAATCTATAAATTCAAACTGTGTTCTGACCATAAACCTAAAGTTTAAAAACATATATACTGCCAGTGAAATAAGAAGTCCCGCAGGATAACCGTAATAGCCCACCTGTCTTGTCATAAGCCATATCAGCGATATCTGAAGAATATCCGAGCAAATATGCCATACAAAAGATATCTTCTGGATTTGTTTTGCAATAATCAATCTTACTACAAAGCCGTCAATTAATCTGAACGGTATCATTAAAATGAAGAGCATAAAAAATCCGCTTGTAAGTTTTACTGCCTCATAAGTAAACTTTCCTCGTTCAAACATAATAGAGATTACATTCTCTGCGTTTAGCGCCAGCAGAAAGCAGAAAGGAAAGACTAAAAAAAGGCTGCCCTTGAAGTATGTCATAAATGTCTCATTCAATCGTGTGAATTCCTTCTTGGAATACATATCTATTACATTCATGCCTATTACCGTCAAAATCTGCCCTACCACTACTGAAGCCAGCACCACATTTATTTTCTGGCTGTAGTCCATAGCGGTATATACCCCAGCATTAAACCCCGACATAAGGTACATGGTGATATACCCGTTTATAAAGGAGGCAATCTGACCGGCGACCACATAGATCATATTTCTTCTTACCTTGCTGCTTATCTTAAAACGCTTAAGCGCCAGCCGTAATTTCAATACCTTTATCATCAATACATTTAAAATAACAAACTGTGCGAGGTTGCCTGCCAGTACTCCCATAGCAAGGCTTTTAACTTCAAACCTATCCTTTAATACAATTACAAATAAAATTATCAATATATTTTTTGCCATATCAAGCATCATCGGAAATGTAAAATACCGGTATGAAGTAAATACATCAAGCATATAGGTGTTTAATATTATGAGGACAAACACCGGAATAATATATTTAATGATATCAATGTTGGCTTCTATATCCTTAATATTAAACTTGGATGCAGCACCCAAAATCTTAGCAGGAGCCAAAAATAAAAGGGCTGTTCCTACAAGCCCTATTCCTAAGTAAATCAAGTATATATATGATATAAAATCCTTTGAGTCCTTTTCGGATATATTATTACGTATATCTATAACCGTTGGAACAATTACCTGCTGGTTTATAGAGTTTACTAATGATGTCAGTAATATTATGAAGGATACCGTATAAAAAAGAATATCGGTACTTATCTGAGTACCGAATGCATAGGATACCACCAGCGATTGTCCGAAGTTAAAGATTTTTGCGAACAAACTCAAAGTCATGGAAAATATGATAGCTTTGTTTGTACTTTCCGATTTTAGTAAACTAAGTCCCATATTAGTCTGCAACCTTTAAAGATAGTTTTTGTACCACTCAATCGACCTTTTAAGCCCTTCAAAAGTATCTATTTCAGGCTCATAATCCAGCATAAGCTTTGCCTTACTTATATCCGCATTAGAGTGCTTGATATCCCCTGCCCTCTCAGGACCATAAACCGGCTCAATTTTCTTTCCCATCAATTCGCATATGCTGTTATAAAGGTCTATCAGGAATGCTCTTCCGCCGTATGCTACATTGTAAACCTCCCCGCAGGCCTCATCCTTCGCAAGACATGCCTTGAGGTTTGCCTCAACTACATTATCTATATAGGTAAAATCCCTCGATTGCAGCCCATCACCGTTTATTTTGGAAGCTTCGTTCTTTAGCAAATTTTTAACAAATATGGGTATGACTGCGGCGTATATCGAATGAGGATCCTGCCTCTTTCCAAATACATTGAAATACCTCAAGCCTATTGTCTTTAATCCGTAGAGTTCGAAGAAATTCCTTGCATACAATTCATTTACCTTTTTAGTAATTGCATAGGGTGACAGTGGTTTACCTATTTTATGCTCTACCTTAGGCAATTCCGGGTGATCACCGTAAACTGATGAAGAGGAAGCGTATACAAATTTTTTGACCTTGCAATCCCTTGCAGCAATCATCATATTAAGTGCGCCACCTATATTTATATCGTTGCTGGTTGCCGGGTCTTCAATAGATCTGGGAACCGAGCCTAGCGCAGCATGGTGCAGCACATAATCTATCCCAGCACAGGCTCTTTGGCATATATCAATATCCCTTATATCTCCTTCAATAAACTCAAATCTTTCGTTTTGTTCAAACCCTTGAATATTCTCTCTTTTACCTGTTAAAAAGTTATCAAGAACCCTTACCCTATATCCCATCTCAAGAATTGCTTCTGCAAGGTTGGAGCCTATGAATCCTGCTCCCCCTGTTACTAGAAATAATGTATCCACCGGAAACTCTACATTTTTATACCCCATATTACAGCCTCCAATAATAATATCCTAATTTTTGAGCATAACTTCTGTCAAATATGCCTTTAACGTCGATTAATACCGGTTTACAATTTACATAATAGTTCTTTAGTTGTTCGAGATTAATATCCTTATAGGCATTATGTGCTACCGAAAAGATTATAGCGTCAAATTTATATATATTATTTAAATCAACCATATCAATGTCATATTCATGTTTAACCTCAAGCTTATCAGCAATTGGGTCGGTCACAAATACTTCAATGCCATACTCCTTTAATTCGTTTACAATATCCACTACCCTAGAGTTTCTTACATCTGGAACGTCTTCTTTAAATGTAATGCCCATAATCAAAACTCTTGCGCCTTTTATCTGTCTGTCTGCGTCTATAAGCTTCTTTACTGTATTTTCAGCTACGTATTTACCCATCTCATCATTTATCTTTCTGCCCGATAAAATCACCTGGGGATGATAGCCGATTTCCTGCGCTTTATATGTAAGATAGTATGGATCTACCCCTATGCAATGGCCTCCTACGAGCCCGGGGCTGAAGTTTAGAAAATTCCACTTTGTGCCTGCGGCCTTTAGTACCGCCTGTGTATCTATACCCATTTTATTAAATATTATGGATAGCTCATTAGCAAATGCAATATTGATATCCCTTTGTGAGTTTTCTATTACTTTTGCTGCTTCAGCTACTTTTATGCTTTCCGCCTTATAGACCCCGGCTCTAACAACCAGCGAGTATACCTTGGAGATTACTTCAAGTGATTCGTCATCCATCCCTGATACTACCTTCGTAATATTCTCTACAGTATGTATCTTATCGCCCGGATTGATTCTTTCGGGAGAATATCCAACCTTAAAGTCTATACCACATTTAAGCCCCGATTCTTTTTCCAGTACCGGTACACAAATATCCTCAGTTACTCCCGGGTATACAGTAGACTCATACACCACTATAGACCCTTTTTGCAGATTTCTACCTACCGTCTTACTGGCTGAAACTACAGGTGACAGATCAGGTGTCTTATCTCTGGCTATCGGTGTCGGAACTGCTATTATTAAAAATTTAGAATCCTGTAAGTCCTCTTCCTTGCACGTAAAATCAATATTTACATTTTTGAGCCTTTCATTTCCAATTTCGTTTGTTACATCAATTCCCTCTTTGTATTTCTCTATTTTAGAGCAATTGACATCAAACCCTATAACATCAACCTTTTCGGAAAATGAAGCTGCAAGAGGCAATCCTACATACCCAAGCCCGACAACAGCCACTCGTTCCTCCCTATTTACTATTTTCTCATATAGGTTCATCATATATATTCCTCCTAAAATACAAATTCATCTACACCCTATAAAAATTTATAAAATCTATTATTCAAGCCGCTTTAGACGACAATCTCTAAAGTTGACATCATTTTACCCCCGCCCCGCGGGCGGGAAATCTTTATTTGGCCGCGGAGCGGCCATCAGGTGGCTGCCGCCCCCTGTACCCCCAGTTTTTAACTTTAATCTTATCTAAACTATAGGTAATACCGGCCTCACGCTTATATCTCTTTTATCACCTTTTTCTCAAAGGCGCTGTTGCCACTGCTTCTAAAGTTTTTGTACGCATGGAGAATCTTAAAGCACAAAATTTTCACCTTAACATCGATTATATTCATGTCATATGCCATGCCTATGCGTTTAAGTTCATACATATCTGTACCAGGCAGATTAATACCCGGTAAGGTAGTACAGGCAGTCCTATACCCCTTTACCAGTTCTTCCTTGGCACACTGGTTGTAATCGGACTTTTTCCCATTCGGATAAGCAAAGTGCTGGATTTTCCTTTTTATCCGTCCCTCTAATAATTTTTCAGCTTCGTAAATTTCGCTGCGTATCTCTTCGCATGTAAGGTTGCTCAATATTGGGTGATTCATGGTATGGTTGCCTATATCCACGCCAATATCAATAAGCTTATATACATCATCCCATTCAAGCATTAAGCTACATTTTTTATCCGGTTTGACTTCCAAGGCCTCTGATAAATATGAAAGTACAAACTTTTTTTGCGTCTCATCACATTTTTTTATATATCTCTTCAGCAAATCAAATACTTTTATCTTCTGTCCGTAGGATTTTATACTTACCTCCATGCTAAGCCCCTGAAAATTTAGCTTTACACTTTCACGCTTTGTATTAAATACAATGTTTTTCAATAAATCAGGCCATAAATACTCCTGCTTATCTACATTGTTGGCTGTAATAAAAATAGTAGGCTTTAACCTGTATTTTTTTAACACTTCATAGCCATATGTAAAGTTATCCCTGTACCCGTCATCAAAGGTAACTACCAAGTATTTTTTTTGTGGCTGTTCCTTACCTGATAATATACTGCTTGCCTCATCCATAGAAATTACTTCATATTTTTGGGTAAAATATCTTGCTTGCTTTTCAAAGTTTTTATAATCTACCGATGAAGCCGAAATCAGCTTTTCTTCATCACCCTTTACCAGCCTATGGTAAAACACTATATATACGCCTTTTCTATCAAAAAGTTTATCCAATAAAGCATAAACCCCTGTACAATATGCAAAAAAGCTTATAGACTTAAATATGCATTTTTTTATCTTTGTTTTCAGACTTGTCTCCAGCACTATTTAAAACTCCCCTCAGTATTCATCCGCCGTGCTACAAAAAAAGACATAGCTTCGCCATTGGAGGTTTTGTTACATCCCCCCCTTAAAGCAAAGCTATGATCTCACACGTTTGATAACGGGCCGAAACACCGATATCTTTCATGCAATATTTTTATGCCGATTGCAATGTTGAAATACTTAGTTCAACAACCCTTGGTTCACCCAACAAATTTAATCTTACTTTTGCTCTGCCTTTTCTTTTGTCAATAGACTCTATTAAGCCATCTAATCCTAAAAGAGGGCCATCGATAACCTCTACTCTGCTGCCGTCAATCAGTACATTTGAAGTACCTACAATTTCGTCATTACATATAAGCTTGCTTATTACACTTATTTCATCTTTGTTAATTTCAAGAGGCTCACTCTTATCCGAAAGTATTCTGACAAGTCCGGGTATACCTTTTAAATAGTAATATTCCTCTATACCAATACGCCCATTCAATAAAACATATCCGGGCAAAAGGGTTCTTACCCTGTTTTCCCATATTCCATTTTTTCTTTCTCTAAGTTTCCTTTTAGGAACCAGTACCCTTAAGTTCTTGTCTCTGAACTTATACTTAAGCCTTTCCTTAACGTTATCTTCTTCACCTGTTAGCACGAAGGCAGCATACCACTTATCATTTGCGTTGTTGTGCTGCATATCTTATCCCCCACTTAAACAGTCTAAAAAGCCTTGCTATCCCCTAATAAGACCGGTATGGTCTTTAACATAATCTTAACATCGTACCAAAAGCTTCTTTCACGTATATATCTAAGGTCTAATCTGACCATCTCATCAAATCCTATATCATTCCTTCCGCTGACCTGCCACAAGCCGGTCAAGCCTGGCCTTACCGAAAGCCTTAGATTATGCCACGGGTCATATTTCTCCACTTCTCTCACTATCGGAGGCCTAGGGCCTACAATACTCATATCCCCCTTAAGTACATTAAAAAGCTGTGGCAGCTCATCAATGCTTGTTTTCCTTATTATTTTCCCTACCCGGGTTATTCTAGGGTCATTCCTTATTTTAAACATGTGTCCGCTGACTTCATTTTTGCTTTCAAGTTCACTCAATAACTTTTCAGCATTGATAACCATTGAGCGGAATTTATACATTCTAAATATCTTTCCTTTTAGCCCGTTCCGCTTTTGAGTAAATATAACCTGCCCCGGACTTTCAACCCTAATTGCAATAGCTGTTATAATAAATACCGGCAGCAAAAGTATAATTGCAACTAAAGCTATCATAATATCAAATAATCTTTTAGCTATAATATAGCCACTGGATACGTTGTAAAATAAATCTCTTTGTTCAACCGTACTCTTGACGGAGGCTTGCAACTCTTCCATTAACAACATCTCCTTTAAATCATCTCAAAAATACTCTCCTCAATATTGTCTAGAATAAACTTAGAGTTTCTATAGAAAAGTTTGTCAGCGTACTCTTCACCCGCCCATTTTCTCACCTTTTGGTATGCTTTCTTATACCAATTTGTATAATCCCTTGCAAAATGGGCATCAGAAGCAACAAACTGGGCCATATTCGACTTAATAAGTTTTTTCGCAAAATTCTTTACTGACTTCCCATAAACCCCTACAATACTCGCTGCATCAAGCTGCACCAGGCAGCCCCTTTCAATAAACGATGTAAAAGTATCGAAGTTTTTCAGAAAGGTTCTATTCCTTTCCGGATGAGCAATTATAGGTATAATTCTCTCAAGCTGCAGCTTATAAATAGTCTCATAGCTGTATATAGGTATGTCGTCAAAGGGCATTTCCAGCAGCATATATCTCGATTCATTTAAGGTCAGAGATTTTTTGCCCTTTAATATATCCGGTATGAACGGATTGATAAAGACCTCATACCCCATTTTTAAATCTACACCATAATCCGATGTCTTATAAACAAGCTCATAAAAATTATCAACAAGTTTATCATTTTCAAAAATATTCTCCTGGAAATGCGGTGTAGCAATTATAACTTTAACATCCTGTTTCGCAGCTGCCTCTACCATCCTGAGAGATTCATCTATTGTTGAAGGTCCATCATCTACCCCATAAATCAAGTGGCTGTGTATATCAATCATGTCTTTACCTTCTCACTTTTTTTAAGTTTTTTAAACCAGCTCTTATTAATTTTTTTATTACTTCCGAAGTCGCTATAATTACTGTAGTAGTTCCTGTAATCGCTCTTTTCTACTTTGTTTAACACAACACCTAATATTCTTGCATTTGCCTTTTCCAATTGCTCCTTTACCCTTTGAGCATTACGATATTCTACGGCATTAGACTCAATTACTATCAACGTTCCATCGGTCTGAGCTGCTATAATAGCACAGTCTATTACGCTTCCCAGTGGTGGAGAATCAATTATTACTACATCAAACTGTTCTTCTGCCTGTTTCAAAAAATCAGTAAAGTTAGCAGAGCCTATTATTTCCGCTGGATTGGGTGGTTTAGGGCCACAAGCTATAAAATAAAAGTTTTTTACATTTGTAGCATTTGTAACTTCATCGAAATTAGAGTTTCCCGAAATAAGATTTGACAGACCGGTAAAATTGTTGCTTCCCAAGTGTTTCATAAGCATTGGCTTACGCAAATCAGCGTCTACAAGAAGTACCTTCATACCCGACTTTGCCATTGATAAAGCAAGGTTTATTGCTGTAGTAGTTTTACCTTCTCCATGGGTACAGCTTGTTATAGTCAAGGTCTTGATTTTTTTATCAAATCCGCAGAACTGTATATTTGTTCTGAGTACCCTATATGCTTCCTCTACCGGAGTATTTAAACTTTCTCTCACATTGTACATTGCCGCCATATCAAATCCTCCTATTTCATGCTTAATACCGGTATGGTACCAAGCACTGTAAGCCCAAGTTGGTTTTCAACATCCTCAGCTGATCTTATAGTGTCATTCATATACTCCATAACAAATACCACACCAAGAGCAGCAATCAGTCCGGTAAAAAACGAAATAACTATATTTACTATCGGTCTGGGTTTCACCGGCTTCTCGGGTTTTTCAGCCATGTCTACTATACTTACATTGTCTACTTTTGTCAGGCCTGCAATTTTATTTATAAATGCTTCTCCAAGCTTGTTGGCTAGCTTTTGTGCTCTATCGGGGTCACCATCAAGTACTTTGATTTCTATAATTCTGGTATCGTTTTTAAGGCTAATAGTAATCTTTTCCGCCAAAGACTCGGGGGTAAGATTCTCCAAATTTAATTCTTTAATAACTTCCCTTGTAACCGTCCTGCTTTTTATAAGTTCCCTGTAGTCTTTCACCAACTGCTGGCTTGCCATTATATCGTCGTATTGTATAGGCAGCTGTGGGTCTGGCCTTTTGTTAACTACATATAACGAAATATCCGACTCGTAAGCCGGCTTTAGCACCTTAAAGCTTATATAGCCGGTAATGCTCGATGCTATAAATGGTAACAGTACTATAATCCACAACCTTCTAGAAACCATATTCAAATACTTTTTAATCTCCATCCACATCACCCATTCCTAAAATTCGTAATTTTTAACTATATATAATACTATATTGCTGAGAATATTTACCCTAAATTTTGGGGTTTAATAATAAAAATATAAAAACTGTAATAAATTATATTAAAGCTTGTTTTATTGCCATATTTGTAATATAGGACAAACAATACCGGTATAGATAGCAGGTTAAACTTCGGTTATCTATATATGTACAGGTATTTAGTTTGCTTAGAATTCTATAATTTAGTTTTCCATACAAACCTAGCTCTACGGTTGTAGATTATACTACATTTTACACTTATTTGTAAAATTCATATTTTTTATATATTTCTACATTTAATGCCCATACTCGACAAATGCTCTATTATCCAGTTGACGTAAAGTGTAAATTACGTAATTTATGAGTATTTAACTGTATTAATTTGCGGAAAAAATTTTTTTATTTTAACAAGGATTTAACAATTTATAATATGGATTTATGTGAATACTGTGGCTATACCATACTACTTATGCATGTACCTTTGTAATTGCATAAATAAAGATAGCCCAAGTTGAATGTGATATTATGCGACAAACAAGCTATAAACCATGTTGCTTGTTTGCCGGAAATCACTAGCTTCGACTTGAGCTATCCCTGCATACAAATCGCCATTGCTGCAATCCGGCGAATATTAAATTTTGTTTTATAAAAATCAGAGGCTTTATCTCACGGATACTTTACTAGGTTCTTTGCCTATGCGGCTACATCCCTCTTACTAAAATTAAACCATGAAATAAAGTTAAATGCTGCAAAATATATTATAATCATAACTATTGAGAATGCCATAGTCATACCCTCTACAAGCGGTGTTCCGTCTATATATTGAGTTAAATCGGTATTGGCAAACAATATATATTTTACCCAATCGTACTTGCTTAGCAGTCCTACTATAGTACCTCCCGTAAACATCAAGAATATTGACAGGCCTATAGCAAGCGCACTGTTGCGAAATACCGTGGAAATCATAAATGCGAAGGTTACCATCATTATCGAATCCACACAGGCAAGGCCATATTTACCAAACACGTTCAGTACCATACTTTTTTCCACAACTGCTCCGTCTACGAAAGCAAGATATGGGTGTGAAGCTCCTTTGAAGCTGAATAATACTCCTCCTAGTATAAAGGAAAATGAGAAAAGCACCACAAGAAGCCCTATAGCAAACAGCATTGCAGAGATGTATTTGGACAAGAGTATCTTCCAACGCTTAGCGGGGCGTATAAGCAGCAGTTTGATTGTTCCTGATGAAAATTCGCTCGCCACTGAACTGGCAGCTTTTATAATTGTAAAAAGAGATACTATAGCAATAATGCCTATGCATGAAATTACAAAACCCCATAATGTATTTGTTTCTACAGGTGGAATATCATGTTTTATACGGTATTCATTTATCTTAATATCCTTTTCATACCGATCTTTTACCGCCTTTGGAAGACCCTGCTGCTCTGAAAGCATACTTTTAAATTGTTCATTTTGCTTGGATATTTCCGCCTTCCAATCTTTATTTCCTTCGGAATTTGATGTAGTTTTAGTAATAATACCCCCTATTGCAACCATCAATAATAATATTGCAACCATTACCCATGTGCTGACAACACGGAAATTCTTCATGTTCTCATTTCTTATAAGATTAATTATATTAAGCAATTTCACTACCTCCTGTTGCCTCCAGGAATTTATCCTCAAGTGTCTTTGTAGCGGTCTGAACGCCGTATACCTTGATCCCTTCTTGAATAAATTTAGCAACTACTTCAGGGATTTGCTCCCATTCCATTTCGACTTCTATTTGATTATTTTTTACTGCAGAAGTTTTGCTCTTTATAATACTCCCTATACAAGCTTTGGCCTTTGAGACGGGTTCCACTGTAAAAGTTGCTGATACAGTGGTCTTTTCCTCCGCCAAAAACTCATCCACTTTTTGTATATTAAGGAGTTGACCGTTCTGTATAATACCTATCCGATCGCACATAAGCTCCATTTCCGATAGTAAGTGGCTTGATACAAATACAGCAATATTCTCCTCTTGGGCAAGCTTTCTCAGAAGTTCTCGCAGTTCGCGTATCCCTGCAGGGTCAAGCCCGTTTGTAGGCTCATCCAATACCAGCAGTGAAGGCGAGTGAAGCAGCGCCTGTGCTAAACCAAGCCTCTGGCGCATACCCAGTGAATAAGTTTTAACTTTATCATGAATGCGCTTTTCCAGCCCCACCAGCTTTATAACTTCTTCAATCCGTTCCTTTTTAATTCCTTTATACATCCTGGAGTAGTGTAAAAGGTTGTGGTATCCTGAGAGATATTTGTACATCTCAGGGTTTTCTACTATCCCCCCTACACATGCTATGGCTGATTCAAAATCCTTCTTTATACTATAACCGTTGATGAATATTTCACCTTCTGTAATAGACATAAGCCCTAGCATCATACGGATAGTAGTAGTCTTACCGGCACCATTCGGACCCAAAAATCCAAATACTTCACCCGCAAAAACATCAAAGGTTACATCTTTTATAATTGCTTTTTTGCCTATATTCTTCTTAATATTTTTAATCTGCACAATAGGCTTTCCCGTCATATCCTACCTCCTCTTCGAAGTATTAGTTATATTTCCTTACAATGTAATATTATAGCATTATTTTTTTCTATATAAACAGAAAAATAAAATAAAAAAAGTATAAAAATTTTATTAAGTTCCGTTTTCCCATGAAATTTAGCAGTGTAACATAACTACTACAGAAATAAATTACAAAGCAAAAAGCTGACCCTTTAAGGCCAGCTTTACGTGGAGACTATATTAAAACTGATTTTGACTTATTTATCTACATTGACCAGAGCAAATTTTATTTCGCCTTCGGCAGCCATCTGTCCGTCAACTGTTGCCTTTACCTTGGCTTTGGTTACTCCCAGCTTGGACATTGTGATTTCCGCTTCCAGCGTAAGAGTATCACCCGGAACAACCTGTCTTTTAAACTTCATTGATTCTATTCCTGCAAACACACCCAGCTTGCCTTTATTATCCTCAAGCATTGCTGTAGCTATTCCTGCAGTCTGTGCAAGAGCTTCTACTATAAGTACTCCCGGCATTATAGGGAAACCGGGAAAGTGCCCCTGAAAGAATGGCTCGTTTGCTGTAACATTTTTTATCCCTACAGCCTTTTTACCAGGCTCAACCTCAAGAATTTTGTCAACCAACAAAAATGGATACCTGTGTGGTATTATGTTTTTGATTTCGTTATTAGATAACATATTGCACCTCTCTTGATAAATTTAAAACAAGTTATTAGCACCAGGTACTAATAATATATTATATCTATTATTCGCTATAAATATTAAAAACCCTCTTTATTTACCAACCAAATATAAAAAATAAGCCTATTTTTTATATTTTACTATTATAGCACCCCCGAGCGGTCTTTCTTGCCTGTTAAACGACGGTCTGTTCACTATCTTATTATTTACTATCATTCCGGTTGAAGCACCGCCATCAAGCATTGCTGCATTTTTTACCCCTATGCTGAGCAGAAACTCTCCAAGCTCTTTCCCGGTAAGGCCGGTACTGTATCCTGGCTGTCTCCCGTCTACCGTCATCAGAATGACCGTATTCTCATCCTTTAATCCTATAGCTGTTCTAGGGTCATAATTGGTTGTAACTCCTATCCACGGGTCTCTATCGGCTATTACTACTTTGCCATCTCTTACAACCCAGCTGCCGCATTCATATGCCTGTGCACCGGTAACTAAATCCGGTACACACCTAATGCTTACCCTGTCTCCTATCTTCAAAGGAAGGTTGTCCACGTCATAGTCTGTGGGATTGTAAATAGTCAGCAGCATTCCTCCTCGGGGTATATCGGTTTCCCGCTTGCTCTGGCCTATTTTCTTTACTATACCGTTTTCAATCGTAATTGTAATATTGCCTGTTCTGGCTCTGTTGTCGGTACCATATGCAGGCGTATAAAGAATAGCTTGCTTACCTTTTCCCTCGGTATTTATATTATTTACGTCTATACGTTTTTGTCCCCTTTCTATATATAGGGTCGTGTATAAACGCTGCAAGGAAGCCTTTCTACCCTTTATGATAAAAATGGGAAATAACCCTGTGGATTTTGTTATTAGCTTTCCATCAATTACTGTCATACCTACAGGTTGGCCAAACTCGTAAAAAAAACCGCCATTTACCGCTGCATAAGCACCACTTCTTAGAGCCATTGAGCTTAGCTTTTCAAAGCCAAAGACACTGTCGTGAGAAAGTACAGGCTTTACTTCTACCCTACTGTCCCTTAAGTCAACCTCAAGGATATTGACTTGCTGTTTGTTTCCTTTATACTCTATGCTCAAGTGTTTGTGCCTTACCGGCTCAATTTGCGGTATATCTTCCTGTTTCACTTCATGCTCTTTTTTTTGTATACCCTGGGACGGCTTATCACCTTTAAACAAAAAGTGTCCTACATATAAAGCTATGAAGGACACCGCTATAATCATTAAAATTATTAAAATTCTTTTTTTACTAACCATTACCGCCAACTTCCGTATTTCCTCCATTAGAAGGTTTATATGCTGATTTGAGCTGCCTGCTAAGCTGGTTGTACAACACATCCGCCAGTCCTATACCACGGCCTTCAGACGCTTTCTCCATCAACTTATCATCCATCATGGACTCGAAAACATCTTTGCCCACATCGCCTGAAATAAGTTCCGACTTCGGCACTGTAGCCCGCATTTGTTTGTACATCATATTTATAAATATTCCCTCGAAGTCCTTGCAAACCTTCTTTAATTCCTTTTCGTCCTGTTTTTCGTAGGCACTCCTAAGGCGCTTCTCAAAATCGTCATTAGCAACCTGTTCTTTTGTGGTACTTACATTATAGTTATTTACTTTTTCGTTTATTTTACCAATATCCATACTACGCTGGCTATACAGTAATAGGGATCATAAGTTTTGAGTATATGGAAAAGTTTATCCTAACCGCCCATTACCTATAGCCTATTACCTCCTTAAGTTATTTGCCATGCCTAACATTTCATCTGCCGATTGTATAGCCTTTGAGTTTATTTCGTATGCCCTCTGAGCCACTATAAGTCTTACCATTTCCTCAACTACCTGTACATTTGAAGACTCTAGGAAGCCCTGTGACAGAGTACTTTTCACTCCTGTCTGATCATCAGGCACCGGAGCGCCGGTAGCAGAGTTTGGAACAAAGAAGTTTTTACCCATTCCTTCAAGCGCATATCTATTAGGGAATTTAACCAAACCAATCTTTTGGTCAAGTGGAACTACTACACCACTGTTGTCTATATAGCTTAAATCGCCTTCGGGAGATACCGATAGTCTTGATAAATTTACTTCATCGGGTATTATTATTTCATTTCCATTGCTATCAAGTACCGAATACCCGTCAGATGTAGTCAGCCTCTTACCACCGTCTGCTACACTTACTTTGAAGCTTCCGTCTCTTGTATAAACTGTTTCACCGGTAGGACCTTTTATCATAAAGAATCCTTCACCATCAATAGCGAAATCCAGAGGGTTGTCTGTCTTTTCGAGGTTACCGATTTCATAGTTTTTTACTGTTGCCGCAATTGAGGTTCCGTGTCCTACCTGAATATTTACCGGTTTACCCTGACCTTCTAGCAAGCTTGCACGGTTTATTGTTTCATAAAGCAAGTCCTTGAATTCTGCTCTTTCTTTTTTATATCCAACGGTGTTTACATTCGCCAAGTTATTTGATATAACATCTACATTAAACTGCTGTGCCTTCATTCCCGAACCTGCGGTCCAGAGTGCTCTCATCATAGTCTATTTTCCTCCTATCTCACTGACCCTACTTCGTTAACTGCCTTCTCCAAAGTTCCATCCTGGGCTTGAAGCATTTTTTGGTTTGCTTCATATGCCCTCATAACACTTATCATATCAACCATTTCTTTTACAACATCTACATTGGATTGTTCAATATAGCCCTGTACTACTGCACCGGTGAAGGGCTGTTCTTCTGCTCCTTCTCCGGCTTCCACAAGGCTTGAACCGAATTTTTTCAGTTCCCTGGTGTCAACGAAGTCTTTTATCAGGAACTTATCTACTTCCTGTCCGTTTTGAATAATAGTACCGTCTTCCCGAACTGTAAAATCTTCATCACTCAGGGTAATGGGGCCGTTTTCTCCCATTACAGCGTAACCTTCCTTGGTTACTAACTGCCTGTCAGCATTTATAGTAAACGATCCGTCTCTTGTATAATACTCTTTTATATTTCCATTTGCATCGGGTACTGCAATAGTAAAGAATGACGTATTTGAATTTTGGAAAGCCATATCGAAATTATTGCCGGTCTTTGCCACCGGAGATTGATTGTAGTATGTGAAAATTTCTCCTACATCACTACCGAGTTCCATCTTTCCGATTTCCCCCGAAGGATTTGAACTGAGCTTTGTATCGTTTATTCTCCTCGCTAAAACACTGGGAAAACTCTCAAATACAACGGTATCCTTTTTAAATCCGTTCGTATTTGAGTTAGCTAGGTTATTAGATATTACGTCCAGCTTTTTGCCGTTTGCCATCATGCTCCATCCGGAAGTATACAAACTACGTATCATATAAGTGCTCTCCTAAAATTAATAGTTATTGCTATTAATATATCGGTTCTTTTTCGGCTAGACTTAACAAAAAAATTTTACCATTATCTCTGCCGTATTTGAACCTAGTTTTCCAGTTACGACTTGCCTAAGAGATCAAGCTGCTTTTTTATTTGGTTATTTATGGGCTATATAGATATTTATTAAATTTATTTTTTCAATTGGATTTGGTATGCTTATAGGGGGCATCAGTAAGTATATATCTTTCACTTTAGATATTTCACTGTTGAGTTAAAAAAATTTTGCCACCACCCCTGCCCCTCCTCGAAGGAGGGAAGTTTTTGTTTTGCGGCGAAGCCGCAAGCAGGAGGGCTACGTCCCCTGCGCCCCCATTTTTAAGTTTTATAGTAAACTATCTATATAGATTCATGAGGTGGAATATGAAGAATACATCAGAAAAGTTAAAGGAGACTGATTTATATAAACCAGTTTACAGCTACCTGACCGCGCAGGGGTATACCGTCCGGAGTGAAGTAAAAAACTGCGATATTACAGCTATAAAAGGAGAAGAATTAGTTGTCGTAGAACTTAAGTGCAGTATGAACCTGACGCTCCTTATACAGGCAACCCAGCGTCAGAAGGCTGCCGACTCGGTCTATGTGGCTATTCCCAAGCCCAAACGCGGTATGCGTAGTACAAATTGGAAACATACCTGTCATCTGTTAAGGCGTCTTGAATTGGGACTTATAGTGGTATCTCCGGGCAAAGGAAAGTCCGGCGTTGAGGTAGTATTTCACCCATCGCCCTTTGACCAGGCTAAAAGCAGGCAGCAATCAAAGCACACAAGGAATTCTATCATCCGTGAAATGTCTGCCCGCTACGGTGATTTTAATGAAGGGGGAAGCACTGGGCGCAAAATTATGACAGCCTACAGGGAAAACTCCATTTATATCGCTTGCTGTCTTGAAAAACTAGGGCCTCTTTCTCCACGAAAGTTAAGAGAGTTGGGTACAGGGGATAAAACTCCATCTATACTGTCAAAGAATTTTTACCGATGGTTCGAACGCCTCGGGCGCGGTATTTATACATTGAGCCCTAAAGGGCTAAACTGCTTCCAAGAATATCCTGAGCTTGCACAGCACTACCGCTGCGAAGTTGAGAAAAAGCTATCGGCAAACAATTAGATATGTGCGCTTAAAATCATTGGCGGCACATAGAATTAAAGGGGTATGTACTTTAATCGTACACCCCCTCTTTATCATTTATAATCTTTTTATACCTCTGCTTTCAGCAATAGCACTTGCTTCTATTGCTTCAATGTTATCTAATGCTTTCCCTGTACCAAGAGCTACGCACGAAATTGCATCGTCAGCAATGATTACGTTTATGCCCGTCTTTTCCTGTATAAGCTTGTCCAAACCATAAATAAGGCTTCCACCACCGGTCATAACGATTCCCCTGTCGCTTATATCAGCTGCAAGTTCCGGAGGAGTTCTTTCAAGTACCGAGTGTACTGCCTCCACTACACTTGAAACAGTCTCTTCCAATGCGTCCATGATTTCGGTTGAGGTGATTGTTATGGTTTTTGGGAGTCCGGAAATAAGGTTTCTTCCCCTTATATCCATTGTTATCTCCTGTACTCGCGGATAAACAGCTCCAACATTTATTTTCAGTTCTTCTGCAGTACGTTCCCCAATCATTATATTATGCTTTTTACGCATATATCTCACTATGGCTTCGTCAAACTTGTCTCCTGCAACTTTAATGGAAGTACTCACAACCGTCCCACCAAGGGATATTACTGCTATATCGGTAGTACCGCCTCCCATGTCTACTACCATGCTGCCACATGCTTTGGCAATGTCTATGCCTGCACCGATAGCTGCTGCTATTGGTTCCTCTATGAGATAGGTTTTTCTTGCCCCGGCTTGCATGGCAGCGTCTATTACCGCTCTCTTTTCAACTTCGGTAACTCCGCTTGGGACACACACCATTATTCTTGGCTTGAATAACTTGAATCCCCTGCTTCCACATACTTTATTTATAAAATATTTAAGCATTCTTTCGGTAACATCATAATCGGAGATTACACCTTCTCTTAACGGCCTTATTGCAACTATATTACCCGGAGTTCTTCCTAGCATTCTCCTGGCTTCCTCACCTACCGCAAGCAGTTTATTGGTGTTTTTATCTATAGCTACAACCGAAGGCTCCCTAAGTACTATACCTTTACCTTTTATATATACAAGCACAGTTGCTGTACCGAGATCTATACCGATATCTTGTCCAAAACCAAACAAAACACATCTTCCTTTCAACCGACTGCAAAATATACTGAACAGCCGCCTCTAAATTCAAACTAAATACAAAACAAGTCCCTAATTATTTTACTCTATATATAAATTGCTATCTTTTCTTGATTAAAACGGGTTATTTAGGGTAAACAAAATTAAATACCATAATAATATTATCATATTATCTAAAGAATGCAATATTTTTGTATATTTAGGCAGTGCTAAACTACAGAGTTAATGGATATTTGAATTAATCACTTAAAAAAAGCCGGTTTTATTCGGCTTTTATACACTTATTTTATTATTTGTTTGATATTTTTCCTTGGTAGCTTTCCCACCCCTTATATGCCTTTCTGCTTTATTTTCTTCTAGCACTGTCCTTACCTCTTCTACCATACCGGGATTTATTTGTTTTAGTCTCTCCGTTACATCCTTGTGTACCGTACTTTTGCTAATACCAAATTTTTTAGCTGCTGCCCTTACTGTGGTCTTTTTCTCAATTATATACCTTGCCAGTTCAATTACTCTTTCTTCTATATACCCCTTCAATTATATTGCCCCCCTCTACTAAATCAAAGTAATTGTGAAAGTTGAATCCGTTAGCACAAGGTAACCCATGAATTTCTGGGTATAGTCATACGTATGTTTCCCCGACATCTTCATGTAATTTCACCTCAAAAAGAGCCATATCTTAAGCTGCTTTTCAGACTTCAAGCCTTATTTTATTGAGTGTAGCTTTGATGTATTTAAATTCCTCTATTATGTAGTTTTGGGATTATGGCAGATAGTCGGTACTCTGCATAACAGTTAACTAAGCTTTTTATAAGAATTCTTTATAAATATGCGACTGTTTATAAAAGATTGCTTTCCCTTAGTAGTGCTCTGTGCCAGCTTTCTAATGTATATATATGCCTCCATAGTCCAGCTTATGATTAGCAGTTGATGAATTGTTTTAAATATAAATAAACGAATGCATTTTTGATGTGTTTAAAGTCTTGAAGCGCAACAAAAAAAGAAGGATAGGTATGTATGTTATTTTTCCTGATCCTTCTTTTTTGAATATTCAATTATTTATTTCTTAGGTAGATAAGCTGACGGGTCTACAGGTTCACCATTTTTCCATACCTCAAAATGGAGGTGTGGCTGCTCTGATGACTCAAAGCTGGCGGTATTACCTATGCTGCCTATTATATCTCCCTGTTTTATTTTTTGGTTTGCACTCACTACTTCATCACTGGCAAGGTTTCCGTATACTGTCTTCAAGCCGTTTTGGTGATCCACTACTACAAGAATTCCCCACCTTGGGTCATTTTTAACTTCACTGACAACGCCAGCAGATGTAGCCTTTACTACAGTCCCTCTCTCAGCTGCTATATCAACTCCGCTGTGTGTGCGCCATTCTTCCAACGTTTTGGAGTATACCAGCTTATCTTTTGCATAGCCGAATGAAACCTGCCCGAAAACCGGGATTATAAATTTCTGACTTGCAGCTGCACTAGTGGCTTTAGCAGAAGTCTTATCTGTTGAGGTTGTGTTTTTGCCGGTTGTACTCTTATTGCTGTTAGGGTTATTAGTACTGTTACTGTTATTACCCTTATTGCTGTTATTAGTGTTTTTGCCTGCATCTTTGTAGCTATTCTGTGTCTTTGTCTGGGTTTGATTCTGGACTGTCACACTTGGAGCCGAGTTCATTGATGATTGCATTGTGGCCTTATCCTGACCACTTATAGCACTTGCCTCACCAATATCTTCGGGAATTATATTCTGTGCGTCGAGGTTATTAGTGTTTGGTGAGGTAATGTTATGGGTGGTTACATATACTGTTGTAGCACCTATAATAAGCAGGCAAAGCACCAAAACAACATAGAACCCTCTTTTATCCAAAAACTCTACCAGCCTCTTCTTTACCATTTTGTTTTCTTGAAATAACTTTTTCATATTCTCAATTTCCACCTCCATATATTATTGTTACCGCACATGGCAACAATATACATGGTAGACAAAAATATTTTACTTTTCCTTTTTGGTATTAATGGTTCCCAGCTTCACCCCAGAATAGTAGTATTTTAATATCTCCTCATAGGTCGCCTCATTTTTCGCCAGATGGTTAGAGCCCCACTGGCTCATACCAACCCCGTGTCCGTTACCTATGGTTGTTATGTTGATTTTACCCTTGTCTCCCTCTTCTATTTTGAAGTTGGCAGACCTTAAGGAAAATATCCTTCTGATATCAGTCCCCTTTAGTGTAATATTTCCTATCTTTATGTTTTTTACCCTTCCGCCCTCGGTGTAGTCTACTACTTTTATTTGTTCAAGAATGTCCTTTTCCTTTATTTTTGAATCCTTATATTCATTTTCAAGCTTACTGATGAATTCTTCTACTGTTATTGTTTTGGTTACCTTATACTCTGAACTTGCATCCTCACCTTTACTCGGAACACTTTTTAAATAAGGGGAACCTGTCCCTGCCCATACTTCCTCAGCATTTTCCGTCCTCCCCCCGCTATTTGAATGAAAAAGCGGGTTTATTACCTTACCGTCATATGTTATTACTATGTTTCGAGTCTCTGCTACGGATTTTTCGATTTTCTTCCAGTTCTTCAGTCCTGAAAAAAAGCTCCATTTCTTCATTGCCTTTTCTTTACTTATCCATGCTTGGCAGTGAGCGGGATCGGTACAAATATCTGCTCCATTATGCAAATCCTCTTTAGGCTTGTATAGTTTCATCATTCTTCCCACGGCATAGGTTCTTGCAGCCACAGCTTGGGCTTTTAGAGCCTCCAGCTCAAAATCCGCAGGCATTTCTGCTACAACAACTCCTTTTATATACTCTTCCAGATACATTTCTTCTACCTTGTCCTCATTGTGCGTATATACCTTAATCTTTATTGCCTTTTCTTCTCCAGGTAAGGTATAGTCCTCTTCCGGCAGGCTTGAACTGCAGCCCTTTACAATAATAAGCGGCATTATTATTACTACTACTAGCATTAAACATGTATAGTACATTAATTTTCTCATTTTGACCTCTGTTTTTCTGTTTGGATTATTTATTTTATGACTTGCATTGTAGGCTTTGTAAATCTCTTTCTTAATATATATTCATAGATATCCGAATTATGTTTTGCAAAATCGGCATGCATACAAAAAGGGTGAAACAGTTTTGAGCCGTTTCACCCTTTTTATAGTATTTCGTTATTAAGTTTATTCTTCGTCTTCCAGCCTTGAAATTTTAGCACCCAATCCACTCAGTTTCTGAGTTATATTTGCATATCCCCGTTCTATGTGTTCAATATCTCTTATTTCAGTAGTACCTTCTGCTGCAAGTCCGGCAAGTATTAATGAAGCGCCTGCCCTGAGGTCGGTTGCCCTTACTTTTGCTCCCATTAATTTGGGGTTGCCTTCTATAATTGCACTGCGTCCTTCAATTTTAATATTTGCTCCCATTCTTTTGAGTTCACTTACATGCATAAACCTGTTTTCAAATATTGTTTCAATAACTACGCTTGTTCCCTCTGCCCTACACATTAACGATGTCATTTGAGCTTGCATATCTGTGGGGAACCCTGGGTATGGATGGGTTTTGATGTCTACTGCCTTCAGTCCCTCCCCGGCTACAACCCGTATGGCAGATAATTCTTCCGCCACTTCTACGCCAGCTTCCCTTAGTTTTGCACTTACAGGCTTGAGATGGTCGGGGACCACATTCTCAATAAGAACATCCCCGCCGGTAATCGCCGCTGCTACCATAAATGTTCCAGCTTCAATTCTATCGGGTATCACCGCATGGGTTGCTCCTTTTAGTCTTTCCACGCCGGTTATTCTTATTGTATCAGTACCGGCACCTTTCACATCTGCTCCCATAGTAGTGAGATACGTTGCCAAATCTACTATTTCAGGTTCAATAGCAGCGTTTTCAATTATCGTTTGTCCATCTGCGAGCGCTGCTGCCATCATAATATTTTCAGTGGCACCGACGCTAGGGAAATCCAAGTATATTTTACTCCCTTTTAATCTCCCGTTTATCTTTGCCTCTATATATCCATGTTCTTGCGTTATTTCTGCCCCCATCGCCGCAAACCCTTTTAAATGAAGGTCCACAGGCCTTGTTCCTATCGCGCACCCTCCAGGCAGCGATATCCTTGCTATTCCTGTCTTAGCCAATAGCGGTCCCATAACCAGAAAGGAAGCTCTCATTTTATTTACAAGCTCATAGGGTGCAGTAGTATTTGTTATACTATTACAGGCTATACTCATTCTGCTTTGGTCTGCACAAACTTCTACATTAGCTCCCAGTGATTTTAATAAATCACACATTATTTTTACATCATTCAAGTACGGAGCTTCTTCAATATTGCTTTGTCCATCTGCCAATAATGCTGCAGCAATAATGGGCAGTACCGAATTTTTGGCACCGCTTACTCTTACACTTCCTTTTAACGGAGTTCCTTCAGATATCAATAATCTGGGCACTTGAATTCTTCCTTTCGTTTGTATGCTATATTTATCTTTTGTATCAGTGTATGGGAACACACCCTCACCAATATGCCTACCTGAGCAGTTAACCAGATTCCCCTTTAATTTATAAACTCTTACTCCCATACTATTGCACCAATTCTCAGCAGCGCTTATTACTTTTCTCTTCTATACAAGTCATTTTTATCTACTGCTGCGAGTCATCTGTGTCTAAACGAAAGCGATAAGGAGCTAAATAATATTTTATTTGATTTTAATTTTTATTCGTTTATTTGGCCGCAGTGCAGCCAGCAGGTGGGATACCGCCACCTGGATCGTTAATTTTCACTTTTATAGTAAACTACCTATAATATAGTATTGCATTTACAAAACAAAAATTACTTTTTCCCAACATACAACTATATGCAAACTTAAACTATTATGTATTGCTCAACTTAAGCCAAATTATTTTTACTAGTATTCTGTAGTTATGACAGGAGTTGCAACCCATATGTATGTTTTATCCTCATAGGAGTTGTACCTTATTGCAAGGTTTAGGTTTACCTTATTCCCTTTTACTTCTATAGAGTCTTCTATAAAAGGGGAATAGGCAGATACACTAATAAGATTCTTGTCCCTTATACCCTCTACTTTTTTTGCTTCCACACCTTCAAATATACGCCTACATATATTGTTAAGTTCCTGGTAGTTGAGCTGCCCATTATAGTTGCCTGTTATACAGGAGTTTACTTTGGGAGTTATTCTGTATTTATCAAATACACTTAAAACCTTTTGCTTTATTTCCTCCAGATTTGGTTGTGGTAAATCCTCTGTAACACTAACAGATATAAATCTTTCTGCAGGATTGCCGTTAGTATCTAACTGTGCACTTATGTTAACCAACAATTTATCGTTGGTTATTCCCTTCAATTGTATTTTCTCAGTTATGTCGTTTTTAATTGTCTCATTTGTAAATGAGTTATCCCTGATAATATTCAAACTACTTGCAAAATCTTCAACCAGCGGCTTTACCTTTTCTATGCTTGTACATTCTTCTCCAAGCTCACCCCAGAAATATATTTCACTATTTATTATTTTTGCCCCTGAAAAACTAAAGGATTTCAACAGGGTAGTTTCCGGAGAATCTATTTTGTAGTTTAACTTTTGATACAAAACTAAAGAAACGGTAATAAAAACTATTAATATAGGTAAAACTACTTTAAGATTTTTTTTCATGTATATCCCCCTTTTTCTTGTTTTCCCCGAGCTTTTTTGCTCTGTTTACTAAAATTATTGCCTCTTTAATACTGGGATATACATGCAATGTTTCTTAAGCAAGGTATATTGCTCTTAAAACATTATTTTTTTCTTCTATAGTTTTGTAACTGTAAATATAGTAAAAATTGATTAGTACTACTTTGTTATTTACCTTAATTATGGCAAATTTCAAGTTTAATTTGCGATGAAGAAATAATCAACAACGTTTTTAGGTTGTTGTTTCTTCATTATAAATTCCAAAATGGCAAAGTAGTATTAAGCTACTTCATAAAATGTGTTAATTCAATTAGTTATATATTCCTTTTGCTTGCTAAAAACAAATTTAACAAAAGCTATAAATACACGAATAGTTCTTTATCGCCTCTCTTTGCTGTAATCCTATATTGGATATTAGGATTTTTATAGATTTAGTTACCTATTATAGATTTTATGTGAACTTTTCTTTTTTAAAACACCACCCCCTAACAAGGATTAAGAGCCATCTTTTAAGATACCATTCAACCTTTATATTAATTTTACTACTTTTCTTATTAACTTTTCTATGGGTATTTAGTAGGTGGAAAGAGCTCTGCTAATCATCATTGCACAATCTGCTCTTGTGATCTTCGATCTCTCATCGAATTTATTGTAAATACTGTCAGCAGTTTTTAAAATTCCTACGTCAAACATTTTTTTTACGTATCTGCTGTACCACATATTTGGTTTCAACTTTGAATATATTCCGTTATTTGTTGTCTTGAAAGTAAATGCATTTGATAAAACTGTACTTACTTCTGCTACAGTTATAGAATTGTTGGGTTTGAAGGTGTTATCGTTATACCCTCCCATTAGACCGTGCTTGACCGCCAGTAAGATATATTTTTTACCCCAATGGTTGTTTGCATCTTTAAATTCCTTAATATTATCGGTGTTTCCATTAAGCTTCAATGCATTTACCATTATTACGGCAAACTCCGCTCTGCTTATAGGCTTATTGGGATTGAAGTTCCCTTTGCTGTCTCCGCCTATTATTCCTGCGTCGTGAAGGTGCCTTATGTATTCTTCGGCTTCTGTACTCTTTATATCTTTAAAAGGGAGTGCTGCGACATCATTGACCTTGGCTAAAACTATCCTTAAAGGAGGTATGGCGCTTGCCATATCATAATCCATATATGCAGTAGTGGGAGCTTTATTGTCTATTTCATATCCTATTGTAAGGGCTTTCGCATTCCTTAAGTGGTAGTATGCAATCTTTATACCTTTTGCCTCCGATGGACTGCTCCACTTGAGGGTTATTCTTACTTTATTCTGCCCTATGGATTTTGTCTCGTACATCAAGCCGTGGGCATAGCTAAGCTTTGTACTGCAAGCTAATAATATAGTTAATACAAGTATAAGCTTTGTTATTGAAAACTTCATTATAATCCCGCCCCTGTCCTCATCTTACTCCCCTACCCATTTGTAGGTAGGGGAGCAGCTGAGTTTGCTGTTTTAATCTATTTCTCCGACCAGTGCCATCATTTTTTCAATCATGACCATTAGTTCAGCCTTTGTTATATAGTCTCTTGGCGCAAGGAGTTCTTCGCTTATCCCTGCTACTATTCCGTTTTGTATTGCGAATCTTACCTTTTGCAGCAGCTGTGGATTTACAGTATCCATATCTCTGTATACCTCTTCTTCATCTGCTTCGGGGATCGCTTTGCTGCCGCTCTTCAATTCGTATAAGCGCGCCACCATTGCTACAGCCTTTTCTCTTGTACATCCCGCGCTTGTGCGTTCTATGTCATCATAGCCGATTATTCCTGCTCTTGCTGCAAGCGTCATGTATTCGTTATCGTAGTTATAGTCCATAATATCCAGCATAAGCTTTACAGCTTCCCCATTAGTAGTTATACTGTCCGGCTCGAAGTTTCTTTCGGCTATGCTCTTTAGCTCATGTACAGAAGCTACATTAATAATTGATGACTCGTATTGGTGACCGTATATATCGTCGAAATAATCGTTTCCGGTATCGGCCGCGGCCATTTCACCTGTTTTGACGGTTTCGAACATTATGTATCCTTTATTACTGTCTACATCAAAACTTTTTGAGGTTTTGAGCTTTTTCCAGGTGTCAAGCTCACTGTCATATCCGTAGGCCGATGTTATTCCCTCTTTGTACCATTCACTACCCTCAAAGGGAAGGAGCATTTTTAGCGGTCTTTCCAGTGTGGTTACCGGAAGGGTATTTGCCCCGTCACAAGCATTTATTATAACACCAACCACCCCGGTTTTAAATGCAATATTTTTTACATTACTGCCTCCTGGAATACCTGAAGTAGATACAATTACTTCATAGTCAAAATCTGCTGGAATACCCACTACCATAGGGCTGAGCACCCCGGGCCTTATAATGATGTCGCCTGTATTTGAGCCTATTATAAGGTTTTCCTTCAACTCTGACAGTGCATTGAATACTTTACTGGAAATCGCTATTCTTACCCTGTCTGCTTTTGATGGGGAAGCACTTGCATCCAGTTTATAATCGAGTTTACTGTCGTTTTGTACCTGTTGTATAAACCTATCTGCATTAACGCCGGTTATTTTAATATTCCATGTACCGTTGACTACTGTAGGGTCTTTTACCACATAATCCCCTGCAAGAACATTTTCTATATTCTGATCTGAATCGTAGTCATCATTGCTTCTTTCTGTCCTTACAGTTATATTCCCGGTAGGCTCGGATTTCAGCTTTTTATCAGGATCGTAGGCATACAATCTTGCAAAGTATCTGGCATTTGACCTTAAGCCTTCTACCTTAAATTCGGCGGCTTCTCCCGGCTTGTATTCCACTACATCCTTATAGTCTTCTCCTCCCGCTATCTCCAAGATGTACTGCATTTTTTCTTCCTTGAACCACTCGAAGGTTATGCTGTTTTTGGTGACAGCTCCGTCGGCATTTTTTACACCAAAGCCCATTGGGGTTTCGGGTGGTACGTCAGGAAGAGTCTTTAGAGGATATGAGTCACTCCAATCGGACTTATTGCCATTCTCACCACTTACAGCTTCTGCCTGTATCCAGAAGTAATACAGTGTATTGGGCATAAGGTCTTTGACCCTGTAGTAGCTCAAGCCTGTATTTACAATCTCCTGTGTACTGGTCTTTATGCTGCCTTCAGCTGATTCCAGCTTATCCTTGGTACCGTATTTGATATAGTAGTTATAGTTGGGTTTCAATCCCCATGCCAGATCAACAAAGTTGTCTCCCGACAAATAGTAGTTAAATTCCGGTACTATAGGTCTTTCCACCGGGATCACATCTACCGGGTTTGTAGTTACTATTATTGGGTCTGAAGGTCCCGATGTCTGGTTTACTCCTGCTCTGGATGCCCTTACCCATACTACATAGGTGGTGTTGGGTTCAAGTCCGGTAAGTTTTATATTCACGTTATGCTTTTTATAAACAGTAGGATTCTTTTGTTCCGGTGCGTTCAGCGTAGGGTCCTCATCGGGGTCATTTGCCGTCATCGTCACTCCCGTGACCTTATCGGCAGCTATTGTCATCAAGTCATTGTAATTCATACCTTCGGTAAACTTTACACAACCCACATCTATAGTAACTCCCGAATCATACTCAACCTTCCGGTAATTGAGGTTGTCGGGAAGCGTAAGCGGGTTGTACGGGTCATAGGGAGGTGTGTCAGTAATGTTGAGCTTCTCACTTCTTATATATGACCATTTACCGTTTGTAAACTGCTCGTACCATTTATTTTTTAGTTGTATAGTAACCTCGGTCTCTTTTACTTCATATCTGCCGTTAAGATTCTTCTTCACCTGCAGCGGCGGAGTTCCGGGAACCAACGGCTGGTCTATTGCTCCCTCATTTGGAGTTATAATAACCTTGAGGGATGGCTCGGATGTGTACTCAATATTTTGAATTTGTATACCTACATAATCTACATATGTCTTTTTCGCTACTATTTTAAAATAGTAGGTGGTGTTGGGCAGAAGATTTGATAGGACATACTTGTATCCTACTATACTTCCCCTGTCCTTAACACTGTTTGCGTCACCCATCCTCAGGGAGGAGGCTACTTTTGCATTACTTGGAGGGTTATCTATTTGGTTTGGGTCATTAACCATCCATATATCATAAGTTGTATCAGCGTCCACACTACCGTCTGCTTTCCTTGGAGCCCTCCACAATACAGTTGCGCTAGTAGGTTTTAACTCCCCTTTTATTATTAGCTGTCCATCAGAGGCATACTTGTCAGCATAGCTTATAATTGGTTTATTGTAGGAGTCGTTAAGTTCGTCTACAATTTCCGGCGTAGGAGGCATGGAAGGAACCTCCGAGTCTTTTACCATTATCTTATCCGATACTATTCTTACATTATCGGGGTAAAGGGGTATGCCATTCTTTGTTACAGTTGCCCTTATTATGTAATAGCTTTCCTCTTGCCCCGGAGGTACTGTAATGAAGGTATTGGTTCCTTGCTCAACCAGCATAGGTATCGGAACATTGTTTACATACTTGTCTATCTGATAGCTGATTTTTATATCAGAGCTGTTTATTCCTGTAACCACAGGACTCCAGTCGAGTCTCCAAATGGTACCTGTATCGGTGGTAGACATTTTGCTGGTCTTAACCAGTATGTAACTGCTGACTGCCAGGGTCTGGGTTTCGGGAGTGAATTTTACGCCCGCTTCCGTTATGTCAGGAATTATCTTTACGTAATACACCCTACCAGGGTCTCTTACATTGTGTATGTACTCCAGTTTCCCCGTGGACTGATTTACTCTTACAGGGCCATCGGGGCCAATCTGTGCTTGTGTTATATATATAGGGAGAGTATTGGTAAAGGTATTGTTTTCCGATACATACAACTTATATGCTATACGCTTTCCTGAATTCCACACGTCATCCCATTCTATTTTTATCTGGTTTGTACCGTAGGAAGATGTTGTAACAGCTATGTCGGTCATAACTTTTATTATGTTTGACGATACCGATTCCCCGCTGGTGAAATTGGTGCTGGTAAGGCCATCAAGGTATGTATAGTATGCCCTTGCACTGATGTTATATATAGTACCCGATGAAAGATCTTTCATTCTAAGAGATGTGGCATTACCCGCTACATCCTTCTCTTTTAAAATTGTTGGCTTCGAGGGCTTGTAGGCTTTAGGGATTTCCTGGAGGTAAAAATTGATATACTTTAGCACTCCCGGTAATGCTTCGGGAGGTTTCAGACTATCCCACCCCAGGTCTACATAGTATCCTGTACTTCCCCCTTCAGTTGCATTATAGCCTATAGCAGGCTGTACCCCGGACTGTGTCGGTTTGACATCAAGCTTCTCAGGGGCAGGCTGCGGTGGGTATACCGCTGCCGAAGCCTCTTTAAACGAAATCATTTGTATAACGAATAATAATATTAGAGCTATACTGGTAATCCTTTTAAATGTCTTCATAACCAAGACCCCTAACTTAAGAATTCATTTGTTAGAGGCAGACCTTTACGCCTGCCTCTTCATAACTTCTAGAGTATTTTTTAATCTTACATATCTCCTGTAAGCTCAAGCAGCTTAACCACGGCATCAACCAACTGTGCACGGCTTACCGGAGCATTAGGAGCAAAATTGCCTTTTTCATTGACCGTCATTACTTTGAGATCTACCAACATGACTACAGAGTTGTAATATTTGGTGCCAATTGTCGCTTCATCAACTATTTTTATTCTTTTGGAAGGCTTATAGTTGTCGAGGCTTATACCCATCTTCACACTGTATAGCTTTCCAAGTACTACAGACATCTCTTGTTTGGTTACATCCTTCATTAGGCTATTGAGGTTTATTATGCTGTCCAGCTGAAGTTTTTTAGCTTTTTGCTTGATATCAAGCCCTGCATTTTGTGCGGTTTTTCCCATTACCTTTTCGTATAGGAGTATTACCTCTTTTACCGTAACGGTAAGCTCAGGATTGAATGATTTATCAATCCCTGCAAATACGTCTTTAAGATCGTATTTTGACGTCAGCTTGTTTATACTGCCTTTTGCCCAATGCCCATCGGTAAGGTCTGCAGTAGGTACTCCCTGAATAGCTACAATGTATTTTCCTGTACCTGTTACATTAAAACCTAATGTATTAATTGTAGTAGTAACGTTGTTTGTAAGCTTCTGCCATGTTGTTGAGCCTTCATAATTTATGTAAGGAACTTTGAGCCCTTGTCCACCGCTGTAAGAAAGCTTTACTGCCATTGGGCTATTGAAGGCTTTGATACTGTCCTTTGCTATTATCATACCCTGGGTTGTTTTCGTACCTTCTACAGTATCGTTAATGTATACCGACAGCTCGGCTTCTACTTCTTTTACCAGTCCCGATATATAGGAATCGAGTTTCTCCGGCGTATCTGCTTTACCACCCTGGTAAGGATTCATAAGTATATCGGTTTTTTTCTTAACAATGCCTACCTCACTGTCATACAGCTTCTCCCGGATTTGCTCCTTCACCTGAGTATCGGTTTTTGAACTCCCGAGCACCTGAACCTTTAAGTCATTTATTTTTGATAGTCTCTTTGTCCCCGAAGGTATTACTGCCTCAGGATAGGTTGCTCTTGCTGCGGTTACTTTGAGGTATACGTCTTTTACCCCAGTTTTTGTCTTTATGCTGTTTATCTGGATTACATTGTCTACATCTATGGTTTTTGGCTTAAAGGTAAATTCAGCGCCCAAGGTTTTTATAACCAGATTCTTGCCCTGTGTATTGAGGGCCTTTGCAACACTTACAGGCATATATATTATGTCGGTGTCGTTTGTCTGTGCAAGCGCTGAGATATCAAGAGTAAGAGGGTATGAACCACTATTTTTGATGGCATTTACTACCCTGTCTCCTTTGAGCAGTATCTTGCTCGTAGTGCCGCTGCTCATATCCATTCTCCAGAACAGCTTTTCCTCAAGCTTTGTAATTCTGTCGAGGAAGGTAGCCTCTTTTTTCAGGTCTTGTTCTTCTTTGTCATAATCCTCCTGGTTGAACTCTGTTCTGGTATCTACCGGGCCTGCATATTTTGAATAGGTTACCAGTGCAGCATCTGCTGTGTCTATCTTTAGGGCCCTTACTTTTATTTGATATTTCATGTTTGATTTAAGTCTCTGCCGGTCTATTGTCCCATCAGGCAATGTTACCGCTATGGTCTTTATTCTTGCGTAATATATGTTATAGCTGGTTCCTACTGTCATGCTGGTCTTTTCATAATAGTAGGGATATAGGCGGCCGCTTACATCTGTATACTGTTCGAAGTCAACATCCGAAAGGATGGTGTAATCCGCTGCGTCGGCAGTCTTTATTGCTATTTCATACTTGGTATTTGCATCTACAGGATACCCGCTCCATTTTACTTCAACCTGATGGTAGCTGTCTCTTGTATAAAGTCCGGTTTTATCGTATACCAGCGTATTGTTGTTTGCTCCCTTAAAGACTCTTATACTATAGGCAGTATCGGGTTTTAATCCATATATTCTGCCGTAGTACATGCTTCCATCCTTTGCAACTGTAGCTTGGGACCTTGTCATTAGCTTATATATGCTGTCTTTAGGCCCTTTGAGGTAAACCTTGTAGTCCTCAGCCTTCATGTCAGGAGTAATATCATTCCAATAGAAGCCCAACTCATAGCCGTTTACCGGGCTTAATAATGTCGGTGCCTCTATATACGAGGTTGTTACCGGTATTGAAACCCAAACGCTTTCTCTTCCGCTTACTTCAGCTTTAATGCTGAAGTAGTATAGCTTGTTTGGAAACAGCCACGTATCTATGGTGTATTTAGCTATCTTACTGAGGTTGTCATATTGAAAGTTATTTGCCAACGGGTTTGCTCCCGGGTCCAACGTCAGCTTATAGTTGTTTCCGTCTATATTGTTGTCCTTATTACCAAAAGCCCTATTGAAGCTCTGATAGATCGGGTCGTTTATGTAGGTCGCAGGATCGGCATTGGGTGCGACTCTCTGGGTTGTGCATATAATTGAGTACCTTACTCCCGTCTCCTGTTTAGTCCAGTTAAAGGTTACTGTCTGGCCTGTAAGCATCGGGTTACCGTTTGCGTCAGTGGCGATGGCAAAGTCTGTAGGGGCCAACGGCCTTTTAGCCGAGTCATCCGAGCCTCCAATGCTTCCTCTTATTGTTGTTACCGACAGTATTGCTGTAGGTATTGATTCCTTCACAATAGTCGAGTTTGGAGGGTTTGGAGGGTTTTGTATCACCAGCCTCGTTTTAACCATAATGTAATATGTGGCATTGGGCAATAGCGTTGCACCAAAGGTGTCGTAGGGGTCTTTGCTGATTCCTGTGACCGGATCGACATAAGCGTTTGTCCCCTGGGTAAATCTTTTAATTTTTGCCCTGATATAAGTAGTCTCGGCGTCTGTAACCCCCTCAAATACAACATCCCTGTCGAGATTTTGGGTCGAGGCTACACGCACAAAGGATGAAGCTACCGGTCTTGTACTCATGTATATGTCATAGTATATTGCGTCGCTGTTGCTGTGGTTTGAGGTGTAGTTCGCCCAGTTTACATTTATCTTATCGAACTGCACTTGAATATAGTTTGTCTTAGGATCAATGGTATCAATATCGTTTTTATCAAGCCTGAAGTTATTGGGTAGAGGCACCTCCCTGTCATTGCCTGTAAGAGTTGTAAAACTTACAACTATCGACTTATCGGAAGCCCTCTCAGGGTCGTATATTCCTTTATCTGCCGCTTTTGTAGCAAACACCTGCATATAGTAGACTTTGTTGGGCAATAGGAAGCTTGGATACCCTTCGGCGTTTGGTATCAAGTTGTTTGAGTAGTTCCCCAGTTCGTCCTCCCATTTGAAAAGATCAAAGCCTTTTAGTGTGTATTTGAGGGTTGTACCACTATCATCTATGTTCGGCGAGTTGGCACTCACGTATTTTACCAACCTGTATTTGACCGGATAATTGCCATAGATCTTTCCGTTTGCCTCCAATGCAGGAGCCGGATCTAGATTCATATCAATCTGAGCTGTACTGAGTAAAAAGTGGAAATATATATCGTTTCCTAAGTTACCTTTTATCTGATCCCAGTTTGCAGGCTTGTCCCAGGATATTGTAACGTCGGTGGACTTCTCCTGAAAGCCAACTCTTGTTGCCAGCTCCCTTTTTGTTATAATCAGGTTTTTTGGTACAGGAGGCCTTGATGTATCCTGACTGAGGGTATAAGGCATTTTCAGCGACTCTATCCTGTCACCCCCGCCATCGGTCTTTACTACTATCCTGTAGTAGAGGGTATTGTTAACGTTTATGCCGCTAATGACGGTGTATGCATAAGCCCCGCTGAAGTAGGTATCATCCAGCGTTTTACGCAATAACCATGTATCATCCTGGCTTGATGGAATAGAGTTTGTCTGCAGCTCGTAGTACAGCCTTGGAAGGTCAAGGCTTCCTTTATTTATTTTAAAAATTTTGACGTATACATTGTCCATTGAGTCTTTTGTAAGCTGAAATCTTACAGGAGTGTATGTATAGGGTAGGGCTCCCATGTAACCTGTCCCTATTTGCCCAAACCTTACAACATCAACGAAAGCATCAGCGGCGTCAGTAAACTGGCTGTTGATTTTCATGGTGAAAACTGTACCAGGAAGTATATCCCCATGGGGAAGTACATAGGTATTTTCCCCGGCAGATGATATTGCCTCCGGAAGTACTGCTTTGCCTAAATCGGGGCCATTGCTGTACGAGTTGCTCAGTACCTCAAGCCTTGTTGCCAGGTATGCATTATCAGCTTTTCTACCCAGCAGGTAGAAGTAAAGCATCCCTCTTGCACTGTCGTACTTTACGTCGGAAACTCTGGTAACATCGCTATCCCCTGCTACATTTGCTTTATACAACGGGTTATTACTTCCATCTAAGCCCAGATAGCTGACTTTAATGTCGGAGCGGGGTGAGCTATCTGCTATATTGATGGTAAAGCCAAGTTTTGTTACGTTTGAAGCTATGCTGTTAAACGAGTTATGTACATATCTGTAATCATTTATGCCTGAGTCATATACCTTGGGCATTGCCCAGCTCATCTTGAGTGCAGGCATAACACCGGTCTCGCTTCCTCCGGTGGGGTCTACTATAGGGTGCTGGTCTACTATTTCGGTATTGAAGGTAACCTGAGGCATAAAGAGAAGTTTGCCTTCCCGCCCATTGTTTCCGTCGTCTATATTTATTTTTATATCGTATATGTAGTTGCTTTTAAGGCCGGTGATTGTAGTCGTGGTAGCGTTGACAGGATTTAACGCTGTCACATAAAGGTCTGCTCCCCCACCGTCCCTGGGTGTATGATATGTAAGTGTTGTGGTAATTGCTGAAGGCACCGAGTCCCACCGAATAGTCAGAGTGCCGTTGCTGTAGCTGTCCACATATATGTTTAGCGGGTCGGGCGCGGCATAAACACTTTTCCATAGATCGGGGATGGTACCGAATATCATGTTTAGTACAAGAATTATGGCTAAAACCTTTCTTAGACGTTTCATTTTATTACCCCCAAATTATACTGTCATAATACAATTTTACCACATTGAAAACCTGTTGTACGTAGGTGTTGGTGATTATTTTAGTATGTAATTTATGCCATGCAGGCTGTTTATGAGTAGGGTTTTCATTATAGTATATCGACAAAAATGGGGTTTTTTTTAAGGTAGGGGGAGTTTTGTAATTTAAATTTAATAATTGGGGAGTGAATTATTAAAGACCGGTCAAAGCCGGTCTTTAATATGAGTTATTATTAGTTTTCGTAATAGTCGCTATATGTATTATTGTCTTTATCCTGCACAACTACGTAGGTTTCCTCACCTTCATCGTAGTTATGTAACTCTAAATCTTTAGCATTATATTCATATCCGGTTTGTAACTCAGCATATGCCTTTGCCTCGAATACTATCATAGCATAAACTGTTTCACATCCTATAAAATCTCCGTAGTTTTCCTGTACTGAATCATTCATCAAGACTTTTTTTGCAATATCACTTAAGCTTTTGAATGCTTCTAAATCGGCTTTATCTTTTAGGAGTATGAACATTATCGCTTCGCTACTGCCTAATTCATAGGGATTGTCCCACATACCATCAATCGGTATAAGCTGTGCTTTAGATTTTAAGGTTGAGATTGTTGATTTTTCAGCTTCTGTTAGTGGTATTGATGTGGCATTTACAACCCTTTCTATGTCGGCTTCGTTTACTTTGGGAGGGATTACTTCAAAGTTGCCATTAAATTCGCTGTATGTATATGTAGATTCGTAACTAGAATACAATTTATCAGGTGAAAGTGGGCTAAAAGTAGCGGTCAGCTTAATTAGCAATTTATTTATAACATTAGTTTCTTTGTCTATCTGAATCTCAGCATAAGCCTGAGAGACAGTATAGCTATTACTTTCATTTGCAGGCTCTAAAAAGCATACATTACCTTTTAGCGTCAAAACCCTGGTGTTTAAATCTTCATCAGCAATAAGGCCCGCGCAAACATAATCGTTGATACCTATAATATTTTCTGCATTTGTACTGTTAAAAAATAATTCATATTCACTTTCATCGTAAATTGTTTTAGTCCATTTTTCAGCTTTATCAAACTTTTTATATTCGGAGTTGTTAAAATAATAGTATTCAGTTTCTAATATGTCGCCATTATTATGCTGTGTTCTATACGTTTCATGCTTTATTTTATTATCTTTATCTAAGTCATGCAAAGTTTTAGAGGTATAACTATACTCTTTTTCATTTCCAAACTTATTTGTTGTTTTTTCTACTTCTTCACACTTATACTTCTTTACATTTTTTGTTGATTCAATGGCTTTGTTAAGTATATCTTTAATACGGTTGAACTCTTTTTCATCCCTTATGTAAATTGTGCTTGAATTACTATGCCATACCACCTTCTTATTTAGACTTTGGGCAACAAAGCTTGCTGGTATGTATGTTTTGCCTTTATATATCATCGGAGCTGCATCTATTGTCACAGCTTTATCATTGACATATGCTGTCTTACTGCCTATCTTAAGGTATATCTTGATTGAGTCTTTTGTTATTGCTATACTTTTTTCCTTGCCGTCCCATAGAATATTCTTACCATTGTTTTGTATGCCCAGATTAGTTAGTATTTCTACCATGGGTAGAAGAGTTCTACCATTAGAGATTATAGGCGGGTTGGTATACTTTCCGAGGTTCCCGTCTACTATTATTTTTATATCGGGGTTTTCTTTTACGGTGTTTCCTGCGGAATAGGCAGTTGGTGAAACAAGTATTAAAGCTAGTAAGGATAGTGCCAGTGTGATTATAGCCTTTTTCATGCATGTACCTCCAGTAAGGGTTTTTATTAGTATGATACCATTTACGGTAGAATTTCTCAATAGAGTGTTAATTTCATATGTTTAAGCAAAGTAGTTTAAGCAAGGTTATTTTTGGGGCTTTGGAGCCGTCTAAAGCAGTTCTCCGAGAGGGAAACCAGTCGCGCCAGGTTTCCCTCTCGGACGCTCCCTTCCTTGCGCTGTGCTAGGAGGACCGGCTTCAATGGGCATCCTGCCCAGTGAAGCCTAAAACGCACGTCCTATGCGTTTTTCCCTTGAATATTGGGTGATTCATAGGTGACTTTGTAAGAGGCTTTGATGGAACTTAGTTTGTGGCTTTGTTAGAGTCTCTGTGGCTGTTGTGTGGGTTTTTTTGTTGGCTACTTCATTGGTGACTTTGTAGAGCAACCTAAAAAAGCCGGTGCTTTGTGCACCGGCTTTTTGGTTGATTTACTTGGGCTATGGTTGTACTGTTATTGTGTTTGAGGCGGCACTTTCCGAGCCGCTTACTGTTTGGGTTACGTAGTATCCTGTGCCTGCCGGTACTGCTGTGAATTGGTATGTTGTGGCTGTTGCGGACAGGGTGTAGGTTTTAACTACTACGTTGCTGCTGTTGTAGAGTTTCAGTATTGCTCTTGGGGTTGCGCCGGATACGTATACTGTTCCGGAGCCGCCTGTGGCTTGTACTGTTACTTCTACCGGGGCTGAAGCTGCTCCTGTTATGCCGCTTATTGTTTGTTTTACGTAGTAGCCTGTGCCTGCTGCTACAGCGGTGAACTGGTAGGTTGTGGCTGTACCGGTCAGGGTGTATGAGGCTACCTGGGTGTTGCTGCTGTTGTAGAGCCTTAGGGTTGACAGCAGTGCTGCTCCGGTTATTGTTACTGTTCTTGCCCCTCCTGTTACTATAGGGGTTACTTCAACGGTGTTTGATGGAACGCTTGTTGTTATACCTACCGTCTGTCTTACGTAGTAGCCCATACCTGCCGGTAATGCTGTGAATCTGTAGGTTGTTGCTACTCCTGTCAGTGTGTAGCTTGCTACAAGTGTATTACTGCTGTTGTACAGCTTGAGGGTTGCCAGCGGTGTTGCCCCCGACACGTCGAGTATACCTGCTCCACCTACCGCTGCTAAAGTTACATCTACGACGTTGGACGTAAATCCTTCGGTGACTCCTACTGTTTGTGTCACGTAGTAACCTGTTCCTGCTGCCACTGATGTGAAGCTGTGGCTTGTTGCAGGACCTACCAAGGTGTGGGTAGCTACTACAATGCTACTGCTATTATACAATTTGAGGGTCGCCAGTGCTGTTGCTCCCGAGACATTTACTGTCCCCGCTCCACCTACGGCTGCCAGTGTTACGTTTACAGAGTTGGACGCTGTACTTTCAGCTCCATTAACTGTTTGTGTTACATAGTAGCCATTGCCTGCCGGTACCGCTGCAAACTGGTATGTTGTTGCTGTTCCTGTCAGTGTATAGGTTGCCACTACAACGCTGCCGCTGTTGTAGAGTTTGAGGGTTGCCAGCGCTGTTGCTCCCGTTACATTTACTGTTCCTGCGCTCCCTGCTGCTGTTACAGCTGCCGGTGCAGTACTGACTGCATTTGAAGCTGCACTATCGGCTCCGTTTACTGTCTGTTTCACATAGTAGCCTGCTCCTACAGGCACAGCGGTGAACTGATGGGTTGTTGCCGGCCCGATGAGCGTATAGGTTGCAACTACAGCGTTACTGCTGTTGTAGAGTTTGAGGGTCGCCAGCGCTGTTGCTCCCGTTACGTCTATTGTCCTTGCTCCCCCTGTACTTCCTGTAGCTACTAGCGTCGTTGGTGCTACCGTCACTGTATTTGAAGCGGCGCTTTCTACTCCGTTTACTGTCTGCTTGACATAGTAGCCTGCGCCTACAGGCACGGCGGTGAACTGATATGTTGTAGCCGGACCAATCAGCGTATAGGTATCTACCAGTACGCTACTGCTGTTATATAGCTTAAGGACTGCCAGAGGTGTCGCTCCGGTTACATCTACTGTTCCTGCTCCGTTTACGCTGCCTGCTGCTGTGACTGCTGCCGGAAGAACATCTACTGCATTTGAAGCCGAACCTTCCGTTCCGCTTACTGTTTGTGTCACATAATACCCTGCTCCCACAGCTACTGCGGTAAATTGGTGTGTAGTTGCTGAGCCTACCAGCGTATGGCTTGCAACCAATACACTACTGCTGTTATAAAGCTTCAGGATTGCCAGCGGTGTTGCTCCCGTTACATTTACGGTTCCTACTCCGCCTATTGCTGCAGGTGTAACTTCTACTAAGTTTGAAGCTAAGCTGTCAACTCCGTTTATATTTTGTTTTACGTAGTACCCGATACCTGCAGGTACCGATGTAAATCTATAGCTTGTTGCCACGCCGGTAAGGGTATAGCTTCCTATCAGAGTATTGCTGCTGTTGTAAAGCTTCAGGGTTGCTAATGTTGTTGCTCCCGATACATCTACTATCCTTGCACCGCCTGCTGCTGTTACTCCGCTTGCAACTACTGTCACTGTATTTGAAGCAGGGCCGTCTGCACCGTTGATGGATTGCCTTACATAGTAGCCTGCTCCAGCCGGTACCGATGTAAATTGGTATGTCGTTGCCAATCCGACTAGGGTATATGTGTCAACAACTGCGTTACTGCTGTTGTACAGCTTTAGTGCAGCTGACTGGGTTGCTCCCGATACATCTATGGTCATTGCCCCATTACTGCTTCCCACTGCCGTTACTGCTGAAGGAGCCACATTTACTGTATTGGAAATATTGCTGTCTACACCGTTTACCGTTTGCCTTACATAGTAGCCTGCTCCCATAGGTACCGCCGTAAACTGGTGGGTTGTTGCTACACCAACCAGTGTTTGGCTTGCAATCAGAGTATTGCCACTATTGTAAAGGTTCAAGGTTGCCAGTGCTGTTGCTCCCGATACATTTATAGTCATAGCTGCATTTGTGCTTCCTGTAATTATCAGTGTAGGTGGAAGTACATCCACAGGGTTTGACGGAGTACTTTCAAAGCCATTTACCACCTGCTTGACATAGTAGCCTGTTCCTACTGCTACGTTTGTAAACTTGTAGGATGTAGCTGTTCCTGTAAGGGTATAGGTGGCAACTACGGAGTCGCTGCTGTCATATAGTGTAAGCACTGCCCTTTGAGCTGCTCCGGTTACATTAACCTCCCGTACTCCACCTACCGCTGTCACAGTTCCCGGCGTCACATCCACCGCATTGGACGGCGTACTGTTGGCTCCGTTTATTGTCTGCACCACATAATAGCCTGCGCCTACTGCTACTCCGGTGAATCTGTAGGTTGTCGCCATACCTGTCAGCGTATAGCTTGTTATTAATGTATTGCTATTGTTATAGAGTTTTAAGTTTGCAAGAGAAGTTGCTCCCGATACATCTATGGCTCCTGCTCCTCCGGTGCTTCCTACGACTGTTACCGCTGCCGGTATCACATCTACAGCGTTTGAAGCCGGGCTGCTTACACTACCTATTGTCTGTTTTACATAGTAACCTGTTCCTGCAGGTACACCGGTAAACGTATGGGTTGTTGCCGGACCTACCAGCGTGTAGCTTGCAATCTGCACGTTGCTGCTTGTATAAAGCTTCAGTGCTGCAAGTGGTGAAGCCCCGGTGACATCAACGGTGCCAGCTCCCCCTGTACTTCCTGTAATACTTACTGCTGTCGGTGTTACTGTTACTGCGTTGGAAGCAGCACTTCCTACACCGTTTACAAACTGTTTTACATAGTACCCTGTTCCCGCAGGTACTGTTGTAAATTGATGTGAAGTTGCAACTCCCGAAAGTGTATAAGTATCCATCAGTGTATTGCTGCTGTTGTAAAGGTTCAATGTAGCAAAGAGTTCTGCTCCTGTCACATCTACCGTTTCAGAGCCCCCTACCGCTGTTACTGCTGTAGGTGCCACGTTTACAGTGTTGGACGGTAAGCTGTCAAATCCACCTATTGTCTGGATTACGTAGTAGCCTGTTCCTGCCGGTACTGATGTAAATCTGTAGGTGGTAGCTGAGCCTGTAAGTGTATAGGTTGCAATTAAAGTATCGCTTCCATCATACAGGGTTAATACTGCCAATGGAGTTGCTCCCGATACATCTACTGTACCTGCTCCGCCTGCTGCCGTTACCCTTCCCGGTGTAACATCTACAGCATTGGACGCGCTGCCTTCTGCTCCGTTTACAGTCTGTTTTACATAGTAGCCTTCACCTATCGGTACTGAAGTAAATCTATAGGTTGTAGCTGCTCCGATGAGCGTATAGGTCCCAACTACTGTATTGCTGCTGTTATAGAGCTTTAATGTTGCTAAAGCTACTGCTCCTGTTACGTCTACTGTTCCGACCCCATCAGTACTTCCTGCGGCTGTTACCGCAGATGGTTCAACCGTCACTCCATTGGAAACATCACTTTCTGCCCCGCTTATAGTTTGTTTCACATAATATCCTGTTCCAGCCGCTATGGACGTGAATTGGTATGTTGTTGCCAAAGCACCCAGGGTATAAGTGGAAACCACTGTATTGCTGCTGTTATAGAGTTTCAAGGTTGCCAGTGGTGCAGCACCGATTACATCTACTGTTCCGGCTCCTCCCGCACTACCTGCAGCTGTAACTGCTCCCGGTATTACATTTACAGTATTGGAAGCTGCACTTTCCACTCCACCTACAGTTTGTTTTACATAATAGCCTGCACCCGGTATTACTGCTGTAAACTGGTATGTAGTAGCTCCTCCTACCAGGGTGTTTGACGCCACCAGTGTGTCGCTGCTGTCATACAGCTTCAAGGTTGCCAGAAGTGTCGCCCCGGACACATCTACTGTACCGGCTCCTCCGCTGCTTCCTACCGCTGTTACTGCTGCCGGGATTACATTTACAGCATTTGAGGCTGCTCCTTCTACACTGTTCACAGTCTGCTTCACATAGTAGTCTGCTCCGATTGCGATTCCGCTGAACTGGTAAGTGGTAGCTGATCCTGTAAGTGTATAGCTTGCAACTTCCACATTACCGGAGTTGTACAGTTTCAAGGTTGAAAGCGGTGCTGCCAGTGATACGCTCACCGAACCCACTCCTCCAGCTGCTGCCGGAGTTACTTCTATACTATTTGAAGCCGCACTTTCAAAGTTGCTTACCGTTTGTTTTACATAGTAGCCGCTGTCTGCGGTGACCGATGTGAACTGGTAAGCTGTAGCTACACCTGTGAGTGTATAGGTCTTAACTACTGCATTGCTGCTGTTGTAAAGCTTCAGTGTCGCCAGAGGAGTTGCTCCTGTGACATCTACTGTTCCTGCTCCACCTGCTGCAGTGACTACTGCCGGTTCTACATCTACCTTATTTGATGCCGGGCTGTCCGCTCCGTTTACATTTTGCTTCACATAGTAGTTCTTTCCTACTGCTACCGATGTAAATTGGTGGGTTGTAGCCACACCAACAAGCGTATAGGTGGCAACCAGCGTATTGCTGCTGTTGTAAAGCTTGAGTGTTGCCAGGGCAGTTGCGCCGGTTACATCTATCGCACCTGCACCGTTTGTACTTCCTGTTATTGTTACAACCGGTGGGTTGTTTATGCTGCCTGTCATATCCGAAGCAAGAGTAGTTGCAGTTGCTTTTACCCTTACCCTCAGGTCATTGTTTGGTGCTATGGACAGGTTGATAGTCTGTGTTCCTGCTGCAATATTGGCTGTTACAGGGCTCCACGTTGAACCGCCATTGGTGCTATATTCCATAGAGGTCACAGCCCCTACCAGTCTGACTGCGCTTTGTCCCCCTGTTACATTGGCGGATACTGCAGGTGCAGATGCCGCAGGCGCTATCGTTGCTACCAGCCTGTAGTTTGCAGTCTGAGTTTTAGCACGTACATAAACCTTGCCTGCTGTAAACGTCACGTTTGTGTTTGTATTGGTACACGCTGTCCATGTTCCATCGGTTCCGTTTGTTGAATTTAAACTGTATTCCATTGTTGCAGTTGTTCCGTTTATTTGTTTAGCAGCTACATTAATTACCACGGTATTCAGATTAAGGTTTGCAGTAAAGGTCATCGTTTGTATCTGGCTTGGCAAAGTGGTCTGAGTTGCTTTTAGCCTTACCTGTACCGTAGCTGCACCACTGAAGTCTCCCGGAACATCGCCCGATACCCAAGCTCCGGTTCCTATTTTATATTCATATATATATGCTCCCATTCCGTCAGTCTCATCGAGTCCTGTAATTGTATTGGCAACATCGTCATATGCAAGGGTCGGTGCTGATGTTGCTGCCGCTATGGTTGCCTTAAGTACAGGCAGTGAAGGAAGCATTGTAGCGGTAGCTTTTGTACGGAACTCTATATATCCGTCAACAAAGGTAATCCCACTTGTTGTCCCTCCTGCTGTTACCGCTGTCCATGTACCACCGTCCAACCTGTACTGCATTGTGTCTGCAGTACCTGTGATTTGTCCTGCCGCCACGTCATAGCCTATACCCGATACATCAGGAATAGGTGCCATTGTAACCGTTCTTACCAATCTATAGTTTGAGGTATTGGCCTTTTCCCTTACATATACATCCCCTGCTACAAATGATACGTTTGTGTTAGCAGCTGTACAGTCTGTCCATGTTCCGTTTGTACCATTGGTGGAATCAAGGCTGTACTGCATTGCTGTTGTTGTACCTGTAAGCTTCCCTGCTGCTACATCCACTCCTACTCCAGTGAGGACAAGTACGCTTGTACTCATAGGTATTTTTACCGGAGTCGTCTGCAGATTCGGGGTGGTAGCGGCATCTTCGGCTACCACATATATGTCGTAGGATGTCGATACCGACAATCCGCTTATGTTTATGGTTGCCTCGCTGTTTGCGGTCAAAGCCACATTTCCCTTCATGTTAGCAGCTACGGCGGTATTGGAGCCATTGTTTCCTGCCTTGACCTGCGCCACCGTCGGAGCCGTTGCACCTGCCGGTACTACTACGAAGTACGCCTTACCGTCAGAGTCTGTTTGCACAAGTACTGCAGCCGAAGTATCACTATTGGAGCCCAATTTCGGATATGTTGCCGCATATGCCGGTGGTGTCAGGTCGGGCATTGTAACACTAAGTTTAACCACTGTTGCCTGAAGGTTTGAAGAATTATCCTCCGAAACCACATAGATGTCATAAGTGTTTAATACCGTCAATCCTGTAATTGTCACCGTACCCGGGTTGTTTGCGGTCAGGCTTATGTTCCCCTTCATACTGCCTGCGAGTGCTGCATTGGAAGCATTGGTACCCGCTTTGACCTGTGCAGCCGTCGGAGCTGTTGCACCTGAGCTTAGTACTGCAAAATATGTCTTTCCGCCCTCGTTTATCTGTGCAAGCAGGTCTACTGATGTTTCGGTCTTTGTCCCAAGCTTCGGATATCCTGTAACGTTTACCGGTGGTGTTGTATCCGGTGTAGGGTCTGTTACCATAGTTATCTTTAAAGGTGTTGACTGCAGGTTTCCTGCTGTATCCTCAGCTGCTACGTAAATATCGTAGGTTGTTATTTGTGTTAATCCTATAATAGTAATGGTAGCCTGATTGTCTGCGATGAGGGTTATATTACCCTTCATATTTGTAGGTTGGGCTACGTTTGAAGCATTGGTACCCGCCTTTACCTGTGCTGCTGTTGGAGCAGAAGCCCCTCCTGCCAATACCACAAAGTATGCCTTACCGTTTTCGTTGGTCTGCACAAGTACATTCAGTATTGTATCCGCTCTGGTTCCTGCTTGAGGGTAACCTCCCGCATTAACCGGCGCTATACCGTCCACCACAATTGCTTTAGTGTTACCCAGTGAGCCCGCTGCTCCTGGAGCCGCAAGGGTGAGGTTGGCGTTTACCGCCGTACCTGAGTTTCTGATTGAAGCACCGCCTCCAATATCAAGGGAAGTGGTAGCTTTATAATCTAGGTCTGCTGTGGAGTCACCGGACTGCACTACATAACTGAATGTCAGGGTCGGTGTCCCGGCTCCACCTGTATATCCGGCATCACGGTCTGTTGCTCCGGTCTCCATATGAAGCATCGGAGTACCTGTCACATCTACCGCACCACTGAAGGTGACAGTTACAGTTATTGTCTGTCCGGCTTTATATGTGCCGTCTGCACTTGTCGCACTTACACCGGTTACTGTAACCGGTGGCACATAGGCGTCTATGGTGATATCTCCCGAAGCAATGTTTCCGGCTCTATCCTGAACATTTACAGCGGTTATCACAAAGTCTGCCGCAATTGCTGCTGTACTTAGCCCTGCATTACGCAGTTGTGCAGTTATACCGTCTACTGCCGGGGTAATTGTAAGGTCGCCGGCTGCGATTCCTGTAATCCAGTTACCTCCTGCTGCAGTATTGGCTTTTATCTGGTTAAGGATAGCCGTCCACGAAGTGTCGGACAGCGGCCCGTTTACTGCCGTAAGTGTGAGGGTTCCTCCCGCAGGCAATGTGTTCTGTCCCGAAATATTTATTGCCGTAGGGGCTGTTGTGTCTATTTTTATTGCTCTTGAGCTGCCCAGCGATCCGGCTGCCCCCGGAGCTGCCAGTGTGAGCGTAGCATTTACCGTAGTCCCCGCATTTTTGATTGTACCGCCGTTTAATACAAGGGATGCTGCTGCCATATAATCCAGGTCGGCTGATGTATCTCCCGGCTGCACCACATAATCGAAGGTCAAGGTGGTAGTACCTGTACCTCCTGCGTACACCGCGTCGTGGTCTGTTGCTCCTGTTTCAAGGTGAAGTACCGGTGAACCGGTCACATCTACCGCTTTATCAAAGGTCACTGTAATTGCAATGGTATCCGCAGCCTTGTACGAGCTGTCAGGTGTAGTGGAATTTACTACCGTCACTACAGCAGGGCTTATATATAGGAAGGAATCGATTGTAATATTGCTTCCCGCTGTGTTTCCTGCTCTATCCACCACATTTGTACCTGTAATTACAAAGTCAGCGTTTATAGTAGCTGCACTTCCGCTTGTATTTGTTAACGTTGCAGTTATTCCACTAACTGCCGGAGCTATGGTCAGGTTGGTGGAGGCTATGCCTGTAATCCAGTTGGCTCCCCCACCGGTATTGGACTTGATCTGGTTGAGTATCGAAGTCCACGAAGCATCGGTCAGCGGTCCGTCTACTGCAGTGAGTGTCAGTGTTCCGCCCGCAGATATATTATTCTGCGCCGATATGTTAATAGCTGTAGGAGCTGTAGTATCTATTATAATAGCCTTGTTCTTCCCTAGTGAGCCTGTGTCTCCAGGAGCTGGCAGAGCAAGGGAGGCATTTATAACGGTACCGGCATTTTTCATGGTAGCTCCATTCAACATCAGCGCAGTTGTTGCTGTATAGTCGAGGTCAGCTGCTGTATCACCCGCTTGCACTGTGTAGTTGAACATAAGGGTGTCTGTTCCTGCGCCTCCTGCATATACTGCGTCACGGTCTGTTGATCCCGTTTCCAGCTTGAGAACCGGTGTTCCGGTTACATCTACTGCTCCACTGAAGGTTACCGTTACATTTAGTATCTGCCCTGCTTTATATGACCCGTCAGGGTTTGTAGCAGTTACATCGGTAATAGCTACTGCCGGAGTACATGAGTCAATTGTTATATCGCTCGCTGCAGCATTGCCCGCTCTGTCTACCACATTGGTATTGGTGATAACAAAATCGGAGATTATCGTTGCCTTATTTATGCTGCTGTTAATCAACGCTGCTGTGATTCCATCGGTAGCTGGCGTAATACTAAGGTCAGCTGCCGTAATTCCGGTAATCCAGTTGCTTCCCGCTGCCGTATTCGCTTTTATTTCATCTAATATAGCTGTCCATGAAGCATTGGATATAGGTCCGTTAACTGCGGTTAAAGTCACGCTGCCGTTTGCCAGTATAAAGTTCTGGTTCGATATATCTATGGTAGTCGGCGCTGTAGTATCTATTACAATGGCCTTTGAAGCAGCCAATGATCCCGCAGCTCCCGGAGCCGCCAGTGTAAGCGTTGCATTCACAGCAGTTCCTGCATTCTTCACTGTACCTCCATTCAATGCAAGAGAAGTTATTGCTGTGTAGTCAAGGTCTCCAGCTATATCCCCTGCTTGTACAGTATAGTTGAATGTCAGCGTAGCTGTGCCCGAGCCTGACGTATAAACTGCATCACGGTCTGTCGATCCTGTTTCCAGTTTGAGAACCGGTGCCCCGGTTACATCTACTGCTCTGTCAAAGGTTACTGCCACAGCTATGATACTTCCTGCTTTATACCAACCGTCACCAGTAGAAGCACTTACTGCTATTACTACTGCCGGTGGTGGCGGCGTATAGGAGTCTACGGTAATATTGCTTGCCGCAGTATTACCCGCTATATCGGTGATATTTGTGCCGGTGATTACAAAGTCGGCATTTATTGTCGCCGCGCTGCCGTTTCCGTTATTTAATTCAGCGGTTACTCCATTGCCTGCCGGGGTAATAGTAAGGTCGGAGGCTGCTATTCCGCTTATCCAATTGCCTCCACCTGCTGTATTGGCCTTAATGTCGTTAAGTACTGCTGTCCATGAAGCACTTGTAAGTGGTCCGTTTACAGCTGTCAGTGTCACGCTTCCGTTACCCGGTATGGTATTCTGTGACGATATAGTTATCGCTGTAGGCGCTGTAGTATCTATTACTATTGCATGGGCTCCGCCAAAGGTTCCTACAGTCGGCAGTGTAAGTATTGCATTAAGCCCTGTACCTACCTCCTTGATAGTGCCTCCGTTCAGCGCAAAGGACGAAGTTGATATATAGTCAAGGTCTGCTGATGTATCCCCTGCCTGCACTGTATATCTGAATGTCAGTGTATTGGTCCCGCTTCCGCCTACATAAACTGCGTCACGGTCTACGCTGCCTGTCTCAATGTGAATCAAAGGTGCCCCTGTTACATCTACTGCACCATCGTATACTACATTGAGGTCAACTGTTTGTCCCGCTTTATATGAACCGTCAGGTGTAGTGCTTCCCACGCTTATTACAACAGGTACGTTTAAGAAGGAGTCTACTGTGATACTTCCTGCTGCCGTATTTCCTGCCCTGTCGGTTACATTTGTATTGCTTATTACAAAGTCGGCATTTATTGTAGCTGGATTTGCGCTTCCATTTCTAAGCTGTGCTGTTACTCCGTCGGAAGCCGGCAATATACTCAGATTGTTTGATACTATTCCTGTAATCCAGCTGCTGCCTGCTGCAGTGTTGGCCTTTATCTGTGCAAGTATTGCCAACCATGAGTTGTTTGAAAGAGGCCCGTTTACTGCGGTCAGTACTACATTTCCATTACCCGGTATGGTATTCTGGGAGGATATATTAATCGCTGTAGGAGCATCTGTGTCTACTACTACATTATGTGCATGGCCTAATGAGCTTTCTACACCGGGATTTGCAAGTGTTAGCGAAGCGTCTATTGCAGAGCCTGCGTTTTTGATTGTACCTCCGTTTAATACCAATGAGCCTGTTCCCACATAATCCAGGTCTGCCGATGTATCTCCAGCCTGAACAGTATAGCTGAATGTCAGTACAGCTGCACCGCTTCCGCCTGTATAAACAGCACTGCGGTCTGTTGCTCCGGTTTCAAGCTGCAGCGATGGCGTACCTGTCACATCTACTGCAGTATCAAAGGTCACCGTAAGCTGTATTATATCTCCCGCATTATAAGAGCCGTCTCCAGTGGTTGCCCCTACCTGGACCACCGTTGCAGGAGCTGGAGGCGAGTAGGAATCTACTATAATATCGGTACCAGCAGTATTGCCTGCCCTATCCGTTACGTTCGCTGCAGTTATCACAAAATCTGTCTTTATTGCAGCAGGATTTGAGCTTCCGTTATTTAATACCGCAGTGATACCGTCGGCATTTGGAGTAATTGTAAGATTGCTTGCCGATACTCCTGTAATCCAGTCACCGCCTGCTGAGGTATTTGCTTTTATCTGGGTAAGTATAGCCGCCCATGAAGCATCGGTCAGTGGACCGTTTACCGCTGTCAGGGTAACACTGCCATTTCCGGGTATTACATTCCGGGACGATATATTTATGCCTGAAGGCGCTATATTATCTATTACTATTACTTTAGAACTGCCTAAAGAACCGGATGTTCCTGGCGCTGGCAGTGTCAATGTAACGTCTACGGTTGTTGTCCTGTTTCTTATGGTCCCACCGCTCAGTGTAAGCGCAGTTACCGTTGTATAATCGAGGTTTGCAGAGTTATCCCCTGCCTGCACCGTATAGTCAAAGGTGAGAGTATTTGTGCCGGAGCCGCTTACATAGGCTGCGTCTCTGTCGGTTGTGCCTGTCTCCAGGCGCAGCACTGGAGTACCGGTTACATCCACAGGCCTGTCAAAGGTCACTGTGACATGTATTGTATCTCCTGCGTTATAGAAGCCGTTTGTGTTGGTTGAGCTTACCAATGTCACTAATGCCGCCGGAGGATTGCTGGAAGTAAACGTTTTTGTCTCGTTTCCTGTACCGCCGCTCAATCCTTTGGGGCCTGGCCCGTCTGCATCCGCCGTTGCAGTAAAATTATATGTACCTGGTGCAGGTATAACCTTATTGTTAAGGGTCAATACCACTGCCTGGCTGGTTGTAGCACTCACTCCTGTTATAGTCACTGTCTGTCCGCTGATTTGCGTAGGTACCAGCGGTATGGAAGTTCCTCCTGCTATACTTACAGTGTCCGCTGCCGCTGCCGGGGTAATGCCTGCAGGCAATGTGAATGTGACATTACCGTTGGTCAGGAACTCTCCCGGTACATATGTAAGAGTGATATCATCGGTTGAGGATGCCGGTAAACTGGTCGGATTGATACTAAGGCTTCCACCCATAGTAGACTCTATACCCGAAACTGTAACTGTAAATGCAGAGCTTGAACTGAAATACCCTGTTTTGCTTGCTGTTATGTAAATTGTCGCAGTACCGGCGTTTACCCCCGTAACCTGCCCTGTAGAAGAATTAACTGTTGCAACTGCCTGGTTTGCCGAGCTATAGCTCAGGCTTGCATCAGGAGGTGTTACCGATACAAGAGGGTTTACAACCGATCCTTTGGAAATGGTGAGGTTTGACGCGCTTACTACTATTGAAGCCGAACCGCCGCCGATATTTGCAACAATTCCCGAAGCTACGTTGGTTGTAACAGGTCTTTGCTCAATGGTTACATTAGCTACATTGACTGTAGCCGATTCTATTTTTGCCTGTCCCCTTACTGTAACCCCTCCATTGGCAATAAGAGTCTTTATTGTTGTATCCTTTGTGGTCCTTACGTCACTTCCCTCTGCTGCTTTTTCTACGTTAATCTTGGTTATGGTACCCGAAAGAGTGTTGATAGCTGAATTTGCTTTTAAATTCAACGTACTTATGGGAGTACCTTCAACATTAATCTTTGTAGCACCCGCGTTTTCAAGTACATTTAGTACGCCAACCGAACCTCCAGTGGTGTTTATAACAGTTTTCGGCGCCTTTACGTTTACTTCGGTTGTGCTGGCAAATTCAAGGCTGAGTGTTGCAGCATTGGCCTGTGCATTAACATTTACTGTATTAGCCGATCCTTTTAATTGTACTGCTGCTCCCGGTGAATCAACATCTACATTCGTAAAACTTCCCTCAAGCCTTATCTTATGCTCCTGGGGTATTGCACCTGAAATATGTATATTTTCAAAACCTTTTCCGTTTATGTTGCTTTCCTTTAAAATAGCTCCAGAGCCAAGCTCTACGCCGGAAATAACCGTCAAGCTCTGTGCTGTTACGCCCAGGCGTCCATCCTTTTTGGAGATATTCAACGGGCCCTGCAGCGTAGTGCTTTTGAAGGTTATACCGTTCTCGCCGCCTCCGTGGATGATAGTCCTTCCTTTTACTGTAACATTTTCGATGGTAACATTACCATCTCCTATGCCCTCAGTCAGATACAGGTCTCCCTTAATGATAATATTCTTTACAGTTACATTACCGGTATTTATTACCAGGTTTCTACTGTCTACTTTGCTGTATGTACCTGCTTTATTTATAAGGCTGCCCATAACATTATCAATTATATTTATTGCTTCGGCACGGGTAATGGTATTCCACGGACCGAATTTTTTGCCCGGAAGCTCCTTTATATAATTGTTTTCTGCCAGCGCGCTAACAGCGTCTTTGCTTGAGGCAGGTATCTTGTCGGAGTCGGAAAATTTATTTGCTACATCACTGTCTAAAGGCCTAAGCTCAAAAACCTTTGCAAGCATAACCGCAGCTTCCAATCGGTTTATGGAAGCAAAGGGACTAAGCTTACCCTTCTTTTCATCCTGTATGTACCCTGCCGCCACAGCCTTGGCAACTTCATCCCCGTACCATGTGTCCGGCACTACATCGGAGAAGGATATGCTGGCTTTCCGCGTGAATTTAAAGACATTGTTTATCATAGTGATAAACTCAACCTTCTTGATTACCTCATCCGGCTTAAACTTCCCATCAGGCTGCTCACTTACCAGCCCCTTGGAAATCCACTCACTAATCAAATCCCCTGCCCAGTGTTTGGAGATATCTGAAGGCTGGGCATATGCCGGAATCATGAGGGTCAGAAGGTAGCATACCATTATGCAGATTGAAATTAACTTTCTTAACCTCTGTTTCATCTAATATAACCCCCGTTAACTAACGTTTTAAAGTGTACAAACCTATTTCTTGACCTATCTATCTATAACCTTATATATCATCACCGCTGCTTCGGCTCTTGTTGCATTATCCTTTGGTGCGAGTATCCTTTTTCCCTTATATGTCTTTCCTTCCATTACCTTTTCCCCACATAGTGAAGCGATACTGTACAAAGCCTCAGTTGAAACCGAACCCTTGTCGGAATACTCGTCCAGAATGGATATATCAAAGGCCGGAAGCGGCTTACTTGCTGCCTGCATTGTTCTTGCAATAAATAGCGCCATGTCTTCTCTGGTTATCAGCCTGTCGGGATAAAACTTGTTGTCTTTATCCGCCTTTATGATCCCGGCTTTTGCAGCAATCATAATTTCCTTATAGTAGGGGTGACTTTGACTTACATCCTTATACGAACCTACAGCAATTATATTAAACTTAAAAGCCTTAGCCAGTATTGAAACAAATTCTCCTCTTGTCATCTTGTCATCGGGTCTGAAAATACCTGGCGCTTTAGTTTTAAAAACTCCCCTACTGGCCAGGTTTTCAATTTCATTCCTTGCCCAGTAGTTATCAGGTACATCGGTAAAGCTTACCGCCAGCTTGGTAGCTGTCCTTATTTCTTTACAATAAACACTATTTCCTGTCTTATTGAATGCAGTTATTCTATAGTAGTAGGTACCCGGCGTAAGGCCGCTATCAAGGTAAGTAGTAACATTGGCGCTTACCTGGGCAATCTCCTTATAGTTTAGGCCGTATTTTTGCCTTTCTATCTTAAAGCCCAGCTCGTTATTTGCTTTATCAGACCATACAAGCCTTATCTGGCTTGAGGATACAGCCTCCGCCCGCAAATCGGCTGGAGCAGCCGGCAATCCAATAACAACATCTACCTCACTGCTGTACGCTATGGAATTATAGTAGGCATTATCAAACACCTTAATCCTGTAATAGTACTCTGTATTGGCAGTAAGCCCTTTATCTATGTATTCTGTAGTGTTGGCGGACAACGAAGCTATCTCCTTCCATTCCCCATCCAGCCCGGTCTTCCTTTCTACCTTGAAGCCGCTTTCGCTGCTGGAGTTGTCGGTCCAGTTCAGCTTCACCTGTGATGTAGAGAGTACAGTAAGCTGTACATCTGTAGGAGATTTCAATGGTATTGTCCACGCACTTATTTCTCGGGTAAATTTAGAATATATGTTACTGTGGGCTACATATCCCCTTACCTTATAACTATACAGCGTATCCGCCGAGAGGTTTTTATCCTTGAAGCCGGTGACATCTGCACCCACTAAAGCGTAGTTTTCCCAGCTTCCCCCGGTTCCCACCTTTCTCCATATCTCATAGCCGGTCTCGGCATTGGACTTATCCGCCCATTGAAGCTCTATTTCAGAGTTGGAGGTAGCAGTAGCGGTGAAATTAATGGGATCTTCCATATATGTACTACTTATGGTTATCTCACCGGAATACTGAGAAGCATTGTTTGATGTCATCGCCTTGAGCCTGTAAACATACTCGGTATTGGGTGTCAGGCCCCAGTCAAGAAGCGATACGGTATTGGCAGATACATAAGCAATGGGTGTAAAGTTTTGCTGTGTCCGGCTTTTCCTCTCTACTATAAACGACGTTTCATCGGAGTTGTCGTCCCAAGTCAGAAATATCTGAGTAGGGGAAGCAGCATAGCCGTTAAGAGCTGTAGGCTCTTTGAGCAAGGTATAAGCCCCTCTTCCCGAACTATCGTATGGGTATGTAGATGAATGTATATTAGAACTGTATACTGATTTTATTCTATAGTAATATAGAGTATTTGCCTTTAGAGAAGTATCACTGTAGCTGTTTACACCGGCAGGCACAGTCGCTATAGTCTCCCATGCAGTGCTTCCGTTCATCCTTCTCTCTATAGCAGTTTCATAGCCCTTTGATTCGGGATAAGCCCAGGTAATGCTCATACCCTCAGATGAAGCCGGTGTGACCGTTAGAGAGATGGGTGCAGCTATGACAGTGGTATTGATGGCTACTTCATCGGTATGCACTGTGGTAGCGCCTGAAGAATTATTCCAGCGCACCCTATATGTATATGTCCGGCCTGTTGACAGTGAGTAATCATTATACACAGTAGCGTTAGCCGACAGAACAGCTACTTCTACAAAGTTGCCGTTGTCTATCTTTCTGTCTATCCTATAGCTGCTTTCACCGGTAATACTGTCCTCCCAAACCAGCTTTATCTGACTTGAGGATACTACCGTCAAATCCAGAGGTACTGTGGAAGCACCCTGGACGTAATTGGCAGCTACAAACACCATTGCAGTTGAAGCCGCTACCGCTGCCAGTTTCCTTGCTTTATTCATGATATGATTATATTTTTTAAACATAATGCCTCCTTGGGATAAATGTCTCCTTCTCTTTTTTAAGAAGTGAAGCAGTATATTTCCTTATTATTTTACTCTAATACCAGCACTTCAGCCTTCGCTGTAAGTTAGTTATGAACTTTCTTTTGTACAGCTTTTCCAAGGCTGCTTCCATGGATCAGGACTCAAAACCCCTCCCTATTAATGGGAGTGTAAAAGGGTCTATTATTTATGTATATCGACAAAAACGGGCAAAAAAATAACCCGTAACCGGGCTGTTTAAAGCAATGCAAATATTACATTTTTGTTTCAAAAGGTGTTATAAAATATATTTGAATTATAAAGTTTTCTATTCAAGTATTTTTGCACTCACCTTGGCAATCTGGATGTTTTTATCCTTGCTGTACAGCTTTATTTTCTGGGCTGAAGTGAATGTGGGAAGCAGTACATTTACCATTACTTCATTCCAGTGAAGGCCTACAAGTTTTGAAAACCTTACCGGCATTTTATTATCTATACTTGAGACTTCGATATTCAATGCAGCCATATCAAAGCTTTCCAGATTAATAGGGGCTGTACCGAAACTGTTATTTGGATTGAATATCTGCGGAAATCTCCTGCACCAAACCTTAATCTGCATTTCCCTTGTCTTTTCGTGCTCTTCAGTATACAAAACATTCTGGCTTATGTAGTCATTCTTTGTTACCTCTACACATCCGCTAGTACCATAAGGCAGCACCTTGTCGGCAGGAACAAAGGGCTTCATGCCTCCTGCCACTGTCCAGCTTGATAGTTCTTTTACGTTACCTATCCTTGTTTCTTTTAGCAGTTCAGGGCTTTCTGCTTCTTTGTCCATAGGCTTTGAGGTGTAGACTTTATCTTCCTCTCCTATCCATTTTGCGTATATGTCATTGAGTGAAAACCCGCCTTTCTTGTAGAGGAGGAAGGTAAATTTGTCATAATTCATAAAGTTTTTCATATTGCCTTCAGATATTCTATAGACACCGTTTACACCGCTTATTGCTACAAACTTACCTTCGGGTTTGCCGTATTGGGCATACCACTCAGGACTGAAACCATACTGGGTATTTGAGTAGTTAACTTCATCATCACCCTTGCCGCTTTGCTTTACTAGTTTCCCCGGGCCTTTATTGTACTGTTTGAAGGGTGCTGAGGTTATTATCATTCCGTTTGCTTTACCCTTGATTACAAATGTCTGGCTTCCAAAATTTTTAGTGTCGTTTGATTTATATACGTCACCTACTGTTACATTGGGATTTCCCTGGTATATAAAAGTCTGGTATTTTCCGTCATCCTCGTAGGGAGGGGTAAACATATGCCTGCCGTAAACCTGCACAGAGCCGTCGGACAGGTGCAGCGTAAAGCTTTTTATGCTTCTAGAAGTTGCAGGCGTTACTACCTCTACCAGGGCGTAGTCGTTGAAGCTTACACTTTCTTTGTTTTGTAGTTTTAGGTACTCGCTTATTATCTGAGTAGAATTATTATTAACATCCAATGAATCATAGTATTGCTTGACCGAATCACCCAGTGCATGGTGTCCAACCATGATTTCGCTGAACTTTTCTGCACGTTCCTCAATGCTATCAAACAGCAGCTCGTCTATTGACAAAGTTTTAAATTCGTCTCTCTTTCTGAATATCTTTAAGCTTTGCTTTGGGGCTGGCAAGGTATCGGTATACTTTTTCATGCTGTCGGCAAGCATATAGGCTGTCCTTGTTCCGGGATGGCTTTTACCCCAGAACGGCAGATACTGAGTCTGGTTGAACAGTCTTGATTTGGTTGACATGTCTATGAACATACAATTATATTCATCAGCAACTGCCTTTAGCCCCCTTAGATTCCTTTGCTCCCCTACCCCGGCTTCTCCATACTCTGTGCATACTATCGGCTGCATTCCTAGGGACTTGACTGTCTCAATCAGACCTCTGAGGTTATCGTAATAATAATCTTCATTGGCAGTGATATATGGTGCGTCATTTTCATTTGAAACGAGTACAGCATACTTGCCGTTGTAATCTTTTATGCTTAGTTTGTTGTGGTATTTGGGCTTGTTGCTCCTTACATCGTTGTTCATCTCCTGATAGTCATTACCGCTTGTGGAATAGTTTTCCCAGTTGTAGCTGCTTAATAGCGACAGTGTGCTTATGTATGCCTTGCCCTTTAGCGTAAAATGGCTGGCAGAGTAACTATCACCTACTATGACTATTTTATCGGAATTGGCTATATTTATTATTTTCTCATAGGATGGGTTATTATTTTCTGCGTGAATTGGGTAGCTTTGGGGGGTAATAAGCAGTATCGCAAGTATAAAGCAAATTAATATCGGCACAATTCTTTTCATTTGCAGCACATCCCTAAAAGTTTGATATTTATTATATCTTACCAGACAGTGGGAAATAAAGGAATATATGCTTTGAGATTTAATTTACTTTTTATTTATCCCATAGCACTTATTTACACAAATAATATAAAAGGATTCAGGATAGGTCATTAAAACCATATCCTGAATCCCCTTATATTCCATATTTAATCCTTATATATCCTTAAGCCTAATTTGTCCAAGTCCATGTAACACTTCCTGTACCGGATGTTGGCACTGTATAGGTACGGTTGCTTCCGCCTTCCCATACTACGCTACCGCTTGCATTCTTTTTAATTGCCTTGAACTGTATTGCCTGACCTGCCGGTAAATCTACGCTAACAGTCCATGTTGGGTAACTAGGGCATGTTCCCGGACCTGCCGCACTTGCAGGAGCCCAGTTGCCTAATTCTGTACAGTTTCCGGCAATATAAACATTTTGACCGATTACAGTAGTGGCGTTATTTATTGTAAAGGTTACCCTTATCTTCCCACCTGGAGTCGGTGTTGGTGTCGGTGTCGGTGTCGGCGTTGGTGTTGGTGTCGGTGTAGCTGTTGGTGTTGGAGTCGGTGTTGCGGTTGGCGTTGGTGTTGGTGTAACTACAGTTGACGCAACCACATTAATGTAATCAAGATTTGCATTACCACTATCTCCTGTATCGTACTTATATGCAATTGTGTTGTTTCCTGCATTGAGGGTCAATGTCTCTACCTTGTCTCCCCATGTATCCCAGTTTGCAAGGCTTGAAACACTTGTCTGCCTAATCTTTGTACCATTTACATATATGCTCAAGGTCTTTGCCGAACCTGAAGCATTTGCATATCTTAATGTTACATCGTAGTTACCTGCTGCTGCGGCATTAACGGTAAATGTGGTTGTTGCTCCGCTGGTCCAATAGCCATCTACAAACCCTGTGCCGGAGTATCCGGTATGATCGGTATTTACTTTAGCTCCACTCGAAAGTGCAGCATTTTCTGCTTCATATTTTGATGAAGGAGTTGTTGTAGGAGTTGGAGTAGGGGTTGGAGTAACTACATCTGTTTTCTTAACCCAAACAGAAACCGAACCGCCGTTAACGCTGAAGGTAGCATAACCATTGCTGCCTATTGTAACTGTTTCTGTCCTGTTTCCGGTTATATCATACCATACTTCACCTGCATGACTAGTTCCAACAAGCATTGATTTTGAACCACCTGCGCCATCAGTAATAAGTGCAGCAAGTCCGGAGTTTGCATGAGCTGCATCTCCTTCTCTAGTCCAGCCGATGATATTTGCATCATCAATATAATCACGTTGTGTACCGTAGGCATAGTCTTTTCTAGCTTTGAGAAGAGGGTCAATCTTGGTCTTTAATCCGCCAAATGATTTTGAAGGAATTCCGTAGTAATCTCCGTAGAATACCATAGGTACTCCCTGCTGACGAGTAAGTATAAATGCGTAAGCTAAAGGTTTAAACCAATCCTGTACCCATGATTGTAAAGATTGTCCGAGCTGAGTATCATGGTTGTCAACAAAAGTTACTGCATTTGCTGTATTATTTTTCATCAAAGAATTATCCCAAATGGTCCTCATATCAAAGTTTCCGCTGCCGTTTGAAGCTGCCTGGAATTTGTAGTGAAGCGGCACATCAAACAATGACATACTCCAGCCCACTTTGTTTCCATAGTTTTGCAAAGTAGCCAGATCTCCAGACCAGTATTCTCCTACTGTAAACAAGGATTTTCCTGTTGATGTACGTACGCTGTTGAGCCAGTCTTGCATAAAGCTGAATTTGATATGTTTTACTGCGTCTAATCTTAAACCGTCAAGTTTAACGGTATTCACATACCAATTACCCCAGCTTTTTACTTCATTTATAACATCAGTATTATCATAGTCAACGTCTGCTCCCATAAGGTAGTCGTAGTTTCCGTTTTCAGTATCAACTTCCCAATCCCATGATCTACCTGCAAATTTGTATACTACATTTTTGCTTGTAGCCTGATCCCAGTCTGTTCCATTGAAGTGATTCTGATTCCATTTAAAGCTTGAATATGTATTTCCTCTGCCGGCAAAGTTAAATAAAGTCCACGCCTGTATATTGTAGTAACCTGACTGAGTATTGTTACGATTGCTGCTTTGGCACTCAACAGCATTTACTGTTTCAGTACCATCGGAACCTAGCCTATGGTTTATTACAACATCTCCATAAACCTGAATTCCTTTAGAGTGAAGTGTATCTACAGCTGCAATCAGTTGGTCTTTAGTACCGTATTTTGTCCTTACTGTACCCTTCTGATTAAATTCCCCAAGGTCATACATGTCATATACTCCATAACCTACATCACCTTGAGTTGAACCTTTGTAAGCAGGCGGAATCCATACTGATGTAATACCGACATTGCTTAAATTTTGAGCATCATTGGACAATCTGTTCCAGTGTTCGCCGTCATTTGCCAGGTACCATTCAAAATATTGCATTAATGTTTCGTTGTTTGTTGCTGCATTGGCTTTTTGTACCGTAAAGTTGCTTATTGTAGGTACAAATGAAGCTGTCATCAACAATACCATAACCAATAAAACACTCATGGCCTTTCTAAAATTTAATACACCGATTTTTCTCATTTCATAAACCTCCTTATAAATTTTCTAAAGTCTGTTTTAAGCACATAAAAATACTTTTATGTGCACCTCATAGTTTACCTTTTTCCTCCTTGATATAGTTTGACCTGTGTTCCAAATACTTCACTTACCATCTTTAAAACAACTAAGTTTATGTAAAGTAAACAAGAAGTTCGATACAACGCACACGCTTGCATTATTATATAAAAAATCTAATTAAGTAGAGCCAAATTCATTAAAACCTATACCTCTGTACAAAACTTTTACGTTATAATATTAATTATTTATTTTAATGTTAAATTCAGAAAGTGCCCTAGATATATTTAGTAAGTAAAGAAATCTGCGCTTATTTAGTAGAGCAAGCCTTCACTATTTATAACATGAAAGCCACTAAGATAGTAACTCAATTTATTATATTTTGATACTCTTCAAGTTCTATAGGAATATTATAGCACCTTCTCGATTTTTGTCAATGTTTGATATATTCTTGTGTAAATTTAATAGCTTTTTCTATATTTCATACAAATTATCAAATACCTTTTTGTCGAATTTTAATATTACAAGCCAATAATATGTATTCAGTTATATGGAGATATTTGGAATGCGATACTTATTAAAATAGCAAAAATTCAACTTTCCTATGCATTATAAAAAAGATTCAGGATAGGATATTGCAACCATATCCTGAATCTTTTCTCTCTAATTTTTATTGCGTTATTAAACTAATTCGTCCATGTCCATGTAACACTTCCGGTACCGGACGTAGGCACTGTATAGGTACGGTTGCTTCCGCCTTCCCATACTACGTTACCGCTTGCGTCCTTTTTAATTGCCTTGAACTGTATTGCCTGACCTGCCGGCAAATCTACAGAAACAGTCCATGTCGGGTAATTAGGGCATGTTCCGGGGCCAGCCGCACTTGCCGGAGCCCAGTTGCCTAATTCTGTACAGTTTCCGGCAATATAAACATTTTGACCCATTACAGTAGTGGCGTTATTTATTGTAAATGTTACATTCACCTTTCCTCCTGGTGTTGGTGTAGGAGTCGGCGTAGGTGTAGGTGTTGGCGTAGGTGTTGGTGTCGGTGTTCCGGTTCCAAGAGCAATACTCCAGTTTAGTCCACCATTGTTATCCCATGTTGTACCATTAGTAAAGCAAAGGTCTAATTTATTAGTTGCAGCAGAAGGAACTGTAATAGTTGCATTCCAGAGATTAGTACCTGCTGCAGTCATAGTAGTATCTGTTACGCCACTCCATCCATCATATCCCCAATGCATTTTAATGGCTGATGTGCTATTTGCTAAATTTCTAGTTGCAGCGTTATATGTTATTGTTACACTTTGACCAGCCAGCACATTTGATGGTGACCAAGTCACTACAGTACCCGGAGTTGGAGTTGGAGTTACAGTTGGGGTTGGAGTTGGAGTAGTTGTTCCGCCGTTATAGAGAACAACAATGCCTCCAGCAGGAACAGTTCCTGTTATTCTTCCATTGGAAACGTTAAATGTACCACCGGTGCTTGCTTTGTTGGTATAAGTTCCAGCTGCCAAATTAGTTGCTGAATCAAGACTGAAGCTTGCACCTAAGTTTATAATTGATATACCTGCAGTACCACGTTCAACCATAACAGTTTCATTCCTTGGGAATCTTAAATATTCACTCTGACCAACCATTGCATTGTGGAATTTGTTAACTGCAGCCAAATCAGCATCTTTCCACAAAGTTTCACTTGGACGAGCAAAGTAAAGTGATGTCAGCTGAGCACGGGAAGCAAGAATAGCAAAACCCATTTTTCTGTCCCAGTCTCCCATTGATTTTGTTTCATTATGTTCATAGTTGTCATGGTTTTCTACATAACAAAGTGATTCACTAGGAGCAAGGGTAACATTACCATGGTTTATGTTTAATATACCTGTCAAGTTCTTGCCGGACACTGCGTTTCTAATAGTTGATCCGTAGCCATGAGCTGTTATGTCATAATATTGTCTATAGGCTTCATCATTATCACCTGTATCAGGCAACACTTCACCGTAAAGATACAAGCTGCTTCTGTTATGCAAGCTGCCAAGGACCCTGTCCCAGTAATTCGAGGCCCAAGACTTGCCTGCGTCTTCACCTATATTAGTTTCAATATGCTTAGCTGCGTCAAATCTGAATCCGTCAGCTCCAGCATCGATACATTCATTCAAGAATGCTATATGCATATCCTGTACATCGGTTCTCTGAGTAGCCAAGTCAGGAAGATTTCCTAAGTTTTTCTGTGTTACCTGCCATCTGTCTTGATAGTTTGTGCAGGTGCCTTGATTGTGATATAATTCACTGCGTTTAAGGCTTGCGTCCACAGCAGGGTCCCAGTTGCCGTCGGTTCCATTGTCAGCTACATGGTTTAATACGGCGTCTACAATAATTTTTATGCCGTAGCTATCTGCTGCTGTACACAAATTTTTAAAGTCATCATAGCTTCCAAGCTGTGCATTTCCGATATGGAAATTACAAGGTTGGTATAATAGATACCATTGACCGGTCCCTTTAGTACTCATTACAGGTGAAACCTGAATTGAATTAAATCCTGCGTTAGCGATATTGGCCAAGTTTGCTTGTATATCTGTAAAACGCCACATATACGCATGGAACATTACCCCGTCTTCTGGTTTATCAGGCAAACCATATGCGCCTGCTGCATTACTGGCAGGCTGCACTAAAGTAAACATGCTCAAACAAATAAGTACTGCTAGTGTCACACTGATAAAAGATAATAGTCTTTTTTTCATACTTACCTCCTAGAAATAAATTAAATAAGCATTTTTTAATATTGTCTTAAATTTTCACCGTAATTTTCGGTGATCTTTGTAAGGTTAAAACTGTGCATTCCTGCAGGTATGGTTTTTAACTCCTAGAAATCACATCCTTTACGATTCATAAAGAACGAGTGAAATACTTCTTCTAACCTTTTGGAGTCCTACCCTCGGTTTAGCTTACGCACTAAATACTTAACCACCTCCTTTAAATCATACTAGGGCTATATATAATACCCACACATTTATGCACACGTTTGCTTAAATGCGCAAAAACTTTTTATGCTTCTATTAGATTTATTTAAGTCGTGTCTATTTCAAAATTTCTGTACCCTATAACAAAAAACAACTTATTTGAATATTTTAATTTAGGAAGTATTATAGATTTATTAATTAAAAGAAACTGCGTCTATTGGGATAGTAGATGTTATAACTATAAATAAAAAAACTATTCTCTCTACAGCTTTGAAATTTCTCATTACTCTACGTTTATTATAGCACTCAACTCTTTTTTGTCAATATTAGCTATATTTATATTTGCGTTCAGCAGTTTTTTCGTGCATAATATACAAGTGACCGAAAATTTTTTTACCATTTTATACATAAAAAGTTTATAAACTTGTAAGCGCAACAGTCATATTTTCGCAATATTTCGTCGACTTACTATTCCAAGTACCAACAGAGTAAAAGTATATATTCCATCTATAGGAAAGTGGTAGGTGTACTTTACATCATAAAGAAAGAGCATATTTATTAAGGTTAAACAAAGATTCAGGATACGTTAGAAATAGTATCCTGAATCTTGTTTTGTTTTATATGAATTTTATTATGTTATTAAACTAATTTGTCCAGGTCCATGTAACACTTCCTGTACCCGATGTTGGCACTGTATATGTACGGTTGCTTCCGCCTTCCCATACTAAATTGCCACTTCCATCCTTTTTAATTGCCTTAAACTGTATTGCCTGACCTGCCGGTAAGTCTACTGTCACAGTCCATGTTGGATAATTAGGACATGTTCCGGGGCCAGCCGCACTTGCAGGAGCCCAGTTGCCTAATTCTGCACAGTTTCCGGCGATATAAACATTCTGGCCCATATATGTGGTAGCATTATTGACTGTGAAGGTTACCCTTACCTTTCCTCCCGGAGTTGGTGTTGGGGTAGGTGTGGGAGTTGGAGTTGGTGTTGGGCCTCCTATAGCAATACTCCAGTTTTGTCCGCCGTTGCTATCCCAGGTCGAACCATCGGTAAAGCAAAGGTCTAATTTAGTAGTTGCAGCGGATGGAACTGTAACAGTTGCTTTCCATAGGTTGGAACCTGCTGAAACCATACTAGTATCTGTTACACCCTTCCAGCTATCATATCCCCAGTGCATTGTAACAGCACCACGGTTTGCTAAAACTCTGTTTGCTGCATTATATGTTATAGTTACACTTTGACCGGCCTGTACATAAGATGGTGACCAGGTCACTGCACTACCGGGATCTATAGTTGGAGTTGGTGTTGGATTAGGTCCGCCGTTATAGAGAACAACAATTCCTCCGGCAGGAACATTTCCTGTTATTCTTCCATTGGATACGTTAAATGTACCACCGGTGCTTGCTTTGTTAGAGTAAGAGCCAGCTGCCAGGTTAGTAGGTGAATCAAGATAGAAGCTTGCACCTAAGTTTATAATTGACATACCTGCAGTTCCACGTTCAACCATAACAGTTTCATTCCTTGGGAATCTTAAATATTCATTTTGTCCAACCATTGCATTGTGGAATTTGTTAACTGCAGCCAAATCAGCATCTTTCCACAATGTTTCACTTGGACGTGCAAAGTAAAGTGATGTCAACTGAGCGCGGGAAGCAAGGATGGCAAAGCCCATTTTCCTGTTCCAATCTCCCATTGATTTTGTTTCATTGTGCTCATAGTTGTCATGGTTTTCAACATAGCATAGTGCTTGGCTGCTAGGAATACTGTGGTCATAATGATTAATATTTAATATGCCTGTCAAGTTCTTTGCATTAACTGCGTTCCTAATAGTTTCACCGTAGCCATGAGCTGTTATATCAAAATATTTTCTGTAAGCTTCATCATTGTCACCTTTATCAGGTAATACTTCACCGTAGAGGTATAGATTGCTTCTGTTATGTAAGCTGCCTAAGACTCTTCCCCAGTAGTCCCAAGCCCAAGACTTACCTGCGTCTTCATCTATGTTAGTTTCAATATGCTTGGCTGCGTCAAATCTGAATCCGTCAGCTCCAGCATCGATACATTCATTTAAGAATGCTATATGCATATCCTGTACATCGGTTCTCTGAGTAGCCAGGTCAGGAAGGAATCCTAGGTTTTTCTGTGTTACCTGCCACCTGTCTTGATAGTTTGTACATGTACCTTGATTGTGGTATAATTCTCTGCGTTTGAGGCTGTCATCTACGGCATTATCCCAGTTACCGTCGGTTCCGTTATCAGCCACATGGTTCAGCACGGCGTCTACAATGATTTTTATGCCATAGCTATCTGCTGCTGCACATAAGTTTCTGAAGTCGTCATAGCTTCCGAGCTGTGCATTTCCGATATGGAAATTGCATGGTTGGTATAACATCCACCATTGGCCTGTACCCTTTGTTTTCATTACAGGCGAAACTTGAATTGCATTAAACCCTGCGTTAGCTATATTGGCTAAGTTTGCTTGTATGTCAGTAAAACGCCACATATAAGCATGAAACATTACCCCATCTTCTGCCCTGTCCGGTAAGCCATATGCCCCTGCTGCATTAGTTGTGGGCTGGAACACCATAAACATACTTAAGCAACAAAGTACTGCCAGCGTCAAGCTAATAAATGATACTGTTCTTTTTTTCATACTCATTTACCTCCTAAAATAAAGTAAATTAATAGTTTTTGCTCTTTTAAGTTCCCGTCATAATCCAGGTGTCTCTCTATAGTTTACAACCGTTCCGTTTAGACTCCCCCTTTCAATTTGATTTATGTTCTAAATGCTCAATCACCCCCTCGTGAAATTATACGGTTGTTGCGCAAACGGTTTCGTAGCTATAAACAAACGTTTGCAAAACGGCAAAAACTTTATAATAGGCTGTGTAACTAAAAACAAAAGGGATTATATATTAAGGAAGTATTATAGATTTATTAATTAAGAAATCTAACTTTATTTTAGATAGTAGATTTTACGAATCTTTATGCAATTAGTGTCCAGAAAATATTGCAACTATTAATATTTTCATTGCTTATATTTATATTATAGCACGTCCTATTTCTTTGTCAATGTTTGCTATGCTTTTTTTTGAACCAAATAGCCTTTTTGTTCATATTACACAAATCACCGGAATATTTTTGTAAATTTGTGCATGGGGAATAAGTTGGATATATATTGGGTAATGCAAAAAAATAACCATCATAATTTGATGGTCAGCCCTGTTGAGTATTTTAGTTTGTATCATAGTTTCCTAATATTGCGTTGATGATTATTCCCCAGAGTACAAATGACCAAAAAACATCTGCAAAATGAAGAAGTACCTTTTTTATAATTCCAATTCTCTCATTTTTAGGGCTTCCGAACGCTCCAAAACTCCTTAGCATTAAGAGAAATGCGAATACCAAAAATGGTATAGAATATATAATATATAGCACTTTTAATGGCATAATGAAATAATCAGCTTTTCTTTCAAATTTTAGAGTTCCATATAAGGCTTTCAGCATATTAATCATAGCTTAAACACTCCTGTCAAAGGGGCGGTCCGAGACCCCCGAAAAAGCCGCTTTTTTCTGAAAATTGAACCCTGAAACCTGAATAACTTCATTGGCATTTTTTCAAAAATGTCACTTTTTCAGCAGTCTCGCCGTCCCTTTGACACATTACCTGTTTATTTATCAGCAAAGTCTTTCATTTGCTGGCTAATTTTTCCGATATCGTCAACCTCATTTGAAATACTATTTATCATTTTATCTTGAGTGCTAATAGTATCTGTAGCAACATTTATAGCAGCAAGATGTTCCTGAATTACACTGGCAATATTATTAAGTTGGTTGTCCATCTTTGAAAATGATATTTTGATTTCGGTAACCAATTCGTGTTCCTTCAAAATATTCTCTTTGATATCTACAAAATAATTTTCTGTCTTCCCAAAGCTTTCATGTACAAATTTTACAATATCCTTACCATTAGAAACAGCCTGACTCCCTCCAAGGACTTTTTCAAATGCCAAACCGGTATTTTCGTTGATTTTACTAATAATATTATGTATCTCATTAACAATTTTCGATACTTCATCCGCAAGTTTTCTAATTTCTTCTGCAACAACTGCAAAACCTCGCCCGGCCTCCCCAGCTCTTGCTGCTTCGATAGTGGCATTTAGAGCAAGCAAGTTAGTTTGTGAGGCAATGTTTTTAATCTTCTCAAGGAAAACATTGATATTTTTCATGCTTTCCTGTAGTTCATTTATAGTATTCAAGGATGAGCTAACAGCATTATCAATAATTTCTATTTGATTATCCATAAGCCCAATTGCATCTGAATTATCTTTGACAGTGTTATTTAGCATTACAGAAGCTTCAGAAACAAGAGCTGCAACCTTTTCGGTATTCTCAACCAGCATAGTTGAACTAGACATCAAGAACGCAATTTCATTAACACTTGTAGCCGTTTCATTTGTACCTATTGCCATTTCATCCATCGCCACTGTAATGTTATTGCTAGAACTTTTGATTTCCTTAATATTTTTATTAAATTCAAAAATACTTTGGTTAAGATGGTTTGACGCCTTGTTTAGTTCTAAAAATGTAACTTTAAGCTTTTCAAGCAACTCGGTAGATTGAATTTCTTTTTTTACAGTTAGTTGAATTAGTTCTGTACACCATTTTGTGAGGAAGAACAATATCATTGCTCCACAATCCATAAAGACTAAAATAGTCACTAATTCATCAAATGCTCCAAGCATTGGAAAGGCTATAAAGGTTGAAAGAAACATGGTATTTAATACAATAGTAAAAACAACCAGAATTTTTTTATTAAAATAAAGAGCTGCAAAACATATACCTGCAAAGCCAATTATATAGGTTTTTGAATTTGCACTACCTTGATTATATGCTTTTAATAAAGCAAGGATTGTAGGGCACATGGAGATAAAAACTGCTTTAAAAGTAATTGGCACTTTAATGCGCCATGCAAGAGTCGCCAGAATAGACGCTGAATATGTTGCAATTGCAGTTGGGATGGCTTGTTTAATCCCACCTTCTACAAACACCTGAATGGGTAAAATAGTTGATATTATCCAGATTAGAGTGACATTAAACCTGTTTACCCTATCAAAATTATAGTATTTATTTACACTTTCCACGTTTTTACCCCCTGCTATATATTCTTAAAATAGCATATCATGCATAATAAGATATCGTCAGAATATTGAAATATTTAAACAGGAAATAACATACTGGATAAATGAACTATTTCTAGCCCCACTTGATTCATGGAATTACTTCCACTTCAAATCAGAAACCTCTACTCTAATATTACAACTATCACAGAAATAATAAAATGTTACTTTTAAAGCTTTCCCAACGTTGTATTCATCATCTCTATATTCCCTTGTTTCTATGTATTCTTCTTTATCTGAGTATCTTTTTAATCTACCATTACATTGAGGGCAGGTTTTTTTAAAGAAAGCAATTTTAAGGAAATCACCAAATCCATGGTTATACCAAGTTAGACTCATAATATATCAACTCCATTGTCAAAGGGACGGTTCTTTTGACATATTACCCTTACCATCTCCCTATTTAGTCCTAAAACATTCGCTATACCTCGCTTTGAAAGGCTTGAGCTATCTGCAAGTATTTTCACTAGGTGTTCTCTTATCTCTTTATTACCCGGTAAACTTAACTCCCTCAGAGATAATTTCTTCTCTTGTAAATAGCTTTCTATGTAGTCTCTTACATTATCTTCGTTAAGCTCCTTCTCTTCTCCAACATCTACAAATATCTCATCTGCCTTCTCATGGGTAAATCTTGCGAATTCACTTAAAGACTTTCGCTTTAAAGTTGAAATCATTGAGAGTATATCTGCTACTTCATGCATTGTAGTACTACCTTTGAAGTAAGCGTTGTAGCTGCTCCACTTATAGTCCCCAATTGTTCCAATTCCTGCCTTCCAGGGATTTTGGTGCACATACCTTATTACCGAAAGGAGATATGCGTCATTTTCAACACACTCGCTTTTATATCTATCTTGGAATACATGTCCCACACGTTTATATTTTTTATTGAAGTAATACGCATAACTGGTGGCTATTCTTTTTATTGCCCTTGACAGGCTATCTTCACCTTCTTTGATTACAATGTGCAAATGGTTATCCATTATACAATAGGCGTATATGAGGAATGCTCCATTAGATTTTTTGTCAAATATAGTATCAACTATTCTATTCTTATCGTCATCGTCAATGAATATGGGTTCTTTGTTGTTACCTCTAAGCATTACATGGTATGTCTGGCTTTGACTGATTGTTCTTGCGTATCTTGGCATAAGCTCACCTCTAGTAAATGTTACCATAAGCTAGCTGCGCTGTCAACAGAACCGTCCCCTTGACATCCGGACCATTGTTTTTAAGCCGCCAATCCTTGTTTCGCCTAGTATCTCGGGATTAATACCAAGGAATTGGACAATATCTTTCGGTAAATTTCCTTGCATTAGTGCATTCCAGAATTCTTTTTTGAATTCTGCTGAGAAGTGAACAATGCTTGGTGATACATCCAGAACATACTTGTTTTTCCTTAACTCGGACATTTCTTCTGGGGTAAATTTCTTATTTGCCATATGTGCCTCCAATTCAACTACGTTTATTGTAATATGCATATGAATTGAAGTCAAAAACTGCTCTTGTCCAGAATATAGGGTTTTGAAAACATACATGTCCGAAGAACAGGGATTCCACAAAATCCATTGTTCAATATGTAGGGTTTTTACAAAAACCTAATGTCTAATGGAAAGGGTTTTGAAAACCCGAAGTGTCCAATCTATAGGGTACATTATATTATGAAGTCCTTTCATTCAAAAAAATGGGATGATAAAACAATCCCAAACTTAGTAATGGGAAGGGTTTAAAGCTGCTTCCCCGGATTATTGAGCAATTACAGACCAGATTATTTTTTGAAACGTACATTTTTCTGCGTCCTCTATAGCTTCCTGCATTGACAAGAACCCACCCCTATATATTGGAAATTTGCCTTTTTCCTGAATTGATTCTTGCAATACATAATAACATTCTATTTCTTTATCATTCGCAATATCTGGTGCATCTTCATAATCACCAGTTCCATAAAGTATATGCCATTTAACAATTCTAACTTTGCATTCGATGCAATCATTGTATCTCCATATTCCTTCTTTCGAAATCTCTGCATTTTCAAACATATTTAGCCAATCCTTTCTGCTAGTACTAATTTCAATCATATATTTATAAAGCTTATAAAAACATTAGGGGTTTGTTGTCCAATGTGCAGCAGGACTATTGTAGGGAACTATATTACCATTTACATCTATTGATGGTCCTGTTCCGCCTCTGCCTGGCCCTGCCACAGGTAAATGTCCATGTCCATGGTTAGCCCCAGGATTACTTGCATGTCCATTAGGATTATTCCTCTGGTAAGCAGAACCATTAGGATATGTTGTTTGTGTATCTAGTCCCCTATATCCACCAGAAGTAAATCCTCCACCTTTAGGACTTATCATACCATTGCCTCTAGGATCAACATATATCGTCCCTACTTCATATCCTGTTTTAGTATCTATTGTTGGGCCTGGCTGAGTTCCAGTCTTTGGCGTTTTACCTGGAGAAAGTAATTTCTGACCATTACCTGCCGCCTCACCAACAAACCCTGGCAATCCAAAACTTCCATGCTCTTCCACTAAGAAATTCTTTAATAAGCCAGTACCACTCTGAATGGTAGGAACTTTTACTTTTGCAGGTAGCCTTACAGCACCGGAGAACAATACCGATTCCGCTGTATGTCCTGCTACTCCTCCTAAGTACTCCGCCTTCTGATTTGCATTACCTTTTATTAACCCATTATATGCTTCTGAGCCAATATCATATAATTTTACAAATGCATTCTGTTTTAATGGATTAACGTTGTCTATTACAGCCTGACCATATGTACCTATTGGGTTATTTGCAAATTGCTTGACTAGCTGAATTTTTGTATCAACTACTTTGCCTTTTGCACCGTCAATAAAGCTTGAAACAACATTTTTATTACTTTTAACTGCTACAGTATTAGTTTCTTTCTTTGCAAGGTTTTTATTAACCTGTTCCTTTATCTTTTTAGCCTGCCTTAATTCATCGTAAGAAAAAACGGTCATCACATAGACAACCGCTTTAACATACTAACAATAATAACCGCTCTTACCCTAATGGACTCCATAATTCTCCGTCCAAAAGATAATCAATATGATCTCTCCAGTGATTACACTCTTCTATGTTTTTTGAAATAGATGGTATTATGTTTATTAGATTCTTTTCCTCCTCTTTTGATAAATGCAAAAGAACGAAATTCTCACAATCATCAACTGCTAATTCTGCTTTATATAACTCATCATTTAAAAAATACATATGAGTAATACCGCTATCAATTTTATATGAAGAAGTAGCTATCTGTTCCCATATTCTCTTATCTGTAGACCATAACCTATATCCCTTGAGATTAGAGTCTGGGTCTGGAAAATTTTCTTCAACAATTCTACTATACTTCCCAAAGCAGCTTTCTATCTGTTGAATGCTTAGTTCTGTGTATATCCTTATGTTGTTACAGTTACAACTAAGCCATTTAAAGAGTGCACCCCATTTATAATCTGTAAATTTTCCTTTTTTATCAACTACACCAATATAAAGGACATTTATCATAAAACAATTTCTCCTCTATTTTTTATTTAGTGTTGGCAGAAGGTCTCCTGGAGCAAATGTTCCCCCGCCTGGTATGGCTGGAGTATTAGGGTCTAGGTTAGGTATTCTAAAGTCTATGGGTTTTGTCTTCCCTGGTGGTGGAAAATCAGATTGTTTTTTCACGTGGTAATGATTGCCATCAAAATGGTCTTCACCTCCGTGGTTTGGGTGGTATTCTACTTTATAGTTCTTTCCTCCAGCCTCAACTTCGTAAATTATTTTACCGTCTGGTTGTACTTTTTTAGTCATTCCAGGATAATTCTCCGGAAACATCTTATTAGGATCGCTAGGGAAACGTGGTTGATTTATTCCACCTTTACTTGCCCCACCAACAGACCCAGGCAACCCTATACTTCCATGCTCTTCTACTAAGAAATTCTTTAATAGGCCAGTACCACTCTGAATGGTAGGAGCTTTTACTTTTGCAGGTAGTCTTATAGCACCAGAGAACAATACCGATTCCGCTGTATGTCCTGCTACTCCTCCTAAGTACTCCGCCTTCTGATTTGCATTACCTTTTATTAAACCATTATATGCTTCTGAACCAATATCATATAATTTTACAAATGCATTCTGCTTTAATGGATTGGCGTTATCTATCACAGCTTGAACATATGTACCTATTGGGTTATTTGCAAACTGCTTGACTAGCTGAACTTTTGTATCAACTACTTTGCCTTTTGCACCATCAATAAAGCTTGAAACAACATTTTTATTACTTTTAACTGCTACAGTATTAGTCTCTTTCTTTGCTAGGTTCTCATTAACCTGTTCCTTTATCGTTTGAGCCTGTCCTAATTCCTCATAAGTCGGTGCTACTTTTTCCTTTTCCGCAGTTCTAGCTGCTGCCGGAAGCTGTGTAGATATCTTCTTAATTGTTTCGGTACTCTTCCTCTGCTGTACTTGCTTCTGTATTTGTTTGGCTTGCTTTATCTCTTTTACACTAACTTCGTACTGGTTCCATGGTGCATGACCTGTAGGGTCCAGGTACATTATCGGCTCGTTGTTGCAGTAGGTGTACAGGTTGAGTGATAGAGGATCATTCGGGTCACCTCTATAAGTATCCTCTTGCAGGAATCTAGCCGTTTTCGGGTCATACATCCCTTATTCAAGTAATAAATCTACCCTAAAGTAAAGCCCCTTGTTATCAGGGCTTACTCTAGAGACTTTAATATTGCAGAAATATATAGCTTTCAATGTCCATCTGTTGACTTAATTTTATCACTCTGCCTTACTCTTGGGAAGTACTGGGTGAATGTACTCGGTCTTGTTTTTCATCATACCATAGATAATATTTATCAGCCTACGCATTACGCATATGGTTGCTTGGTGCTGCGTTTTACCTTGTGACATTTTACGCTGATAATACTCAAAGAAAAGTTCATTTACAGGCTTGTTTTTGTTCCTTCCTTGGTTTACGTTTCTAGCTGCTAGGTTGTGTATTATGCGGTATAGGTGTCGGTTTCCCTGCCTGCTCTTGAATTTCCTGTCTTTCTCCCCGGATGAATATGTTACCGGGGCTATCCCTGCGTATTTAGCGAGTTTATCGGCTGATGAAAACCTCCCGATTTCTCCTATCTCCGCAACTAACGAAGCAGCGGTTACTAGGTCAATTCCTATCATGGTTTCCAGCTTGTAGCCTAGGCGTGACATTATGCTTTTTATCTCCTGCTCAATTTTATCTATTTCTTGAATACTGCTTTTTAACTGCTTTATACAGCTTGTAACCATAAAATCACGGCTTTCCTGATATTCTGTAGTAGTGTCTCCGTCCTTCTCAACCAGTGACAATATTTGTTCCGCTTTCTTTATTGAGAAAAAGCCACTACTAGGCTTTTGCAGGAATTCTCCCAATTCCTCAACTGTAACCCCTCTAAGCTTTGACGGCGAGGGGTATTTCTCCCAAAACTCTAACGCTGAATTACAGTCAAATACTGAAAAGAAACGCCTATAGCTTGGATAATGGTGTACAATATTAGTGTGGAGTTGATTCTTTAAAGCTGTAGAAGCCTTTACAATGGCATTCCTTCTGCCGACAAGCATTGATAAAGTCCAATA
>JAOAEJ010000050.1 GCA_026416815.1 Clostridia bacterium
CGATCTACGACTCCTCCTACCGTGCTTTGTAGTTTACCTTCCCCTCAAGACTAAGATAGCATTTTGGTGAAAGTCGCGCACCATTTTTTCATTACTATTTGTGCCGCCAGCGACAGCGGCGGAATGGAGATTTATATGAAAAAAGTACTTTTCTCAGGAGCTCTTCTCCTCTTTTCACTACTCTTTTTTACGCCCTTTACTTTTGCAGCAGATTACGTAGCTTGGACCGATGATGTCAATGTAACTATAGATGGGACATCTTCTAAGTACTATAATCTACCTGTAACATCCAAATCCGTTACCCTGTTTCCTGTCTCAGATATCCTTAAAAAAGCTGGTATACAAGCCGACAAAGGCCATATTGTGTGGGACAGTACTGAGAAAAGCATAACAATTACTAAGGACTCCATTAAGGCAAGCTTTAAGATAGGAAGCAGAACCGCCTACATAAATAATAAACCTGTTACATTGAATACTGAGCCAATGCTCTATATGGGTAAATCCTATATTCAGGCAAGCTTCCTTGCCGAGTGTATGGGCAAGAAGGCTATGTGGGACTATAAAGCTGGAAACCTCATAATCTATGATGAAGCACAGTTCAATGCAATAAAGGAAGCTCTACAAAAAGCAAATTCTCAGCTCGCAGCTTCGAACAAATTTAAATTCAGTATTGATATGGATTCAAATGAAGGCGAGGAATCTAATATTAAAATAAATGCATTTATTGAGTGGGACGGGAAAAATAAGTTATTGCATGGAACATCAGAGTTTGGTTCAAGTTTTTATGGTAAGGAGTATAGTGAAATTTATGCTACAGAAAAAACCTCCTACGAAAGGTCTAGTAAGATTGGAGCTTTTGAAAAACAAGAAGAAACTGATGAATACCAAGAAACTATACAGCAAGGCTGGAGTATGATAAAAAGTTCATTTATAGACAAAATTGATGATTTTATGATTGCTTCCCTTAAGGCTAGAATCAACAGTGCAAATGAACTTGTAATTGAAGGTATTATCTTTGAAAATAACCCGGACAGTAAGACTATCGCAAAAATAGTACTTGATAGTAAAACTTATAACTATAAAGTAATACATCACTCTTTACTTAAGTATTCATCCTATGAAGATAGCTTTTCTAAAGATATTATGATGATTAAATTTTCCGATTGGGACGGGGATTTTAAAATAGTACTGCCAAAAGAACTAGCTGAACAATAACAAAGTAGTACTAAACAAATAAAAATGCAAAAGGCAGTCCGCATTATTTAATGCGTCGACTGCCTTTTTCTATATAAAAGCTACTGCTGTAAATTGTTATACAATGCATTTAGAAGAACCCTATTGGGGTCTTGGCTTAATTCCCAAACCATTGCACCGCCCAAACCTTTAGATTTTACGTATTGGGCCTTCGCTCCCATAGACTGTTCGTCCTCATAGGTTATAAAGGTTGAGCCGTTAAACAACCAAGGCACCATGGATTGGGGATGGTAATACCGGACATACCCCGGCGCATTCAAGTAGCTGGCAGCAACACTCGCATAGGTTATGGATGAACCTGATGAATATATTTGATACAATCCGTTGTTAGAGTTAGTCACCCCGGTATACTTATAGCCATAGAATGGTACGCCCAAAACTAGCTTTTCAGCGGGAAATCCGGCCTTTAACCATATGTTAACTGATGAATCCACGCTCCACTTATACTGTGGAGATGTATCGCTGTTATTGTACAATGGTGCATTAAAATCGGTATACCTGTCCCATGTACCGTGAATATCGTATGTCATTATATTTCCATAATCCAAATATTGGTGGAGAATACCCAATTCAGTGTTATTTACATATGAGGTTCCTGCTGCGCCGGCAATGGTAAGCAGATATGGTTTGCCGGTAAGTACGCTTCGTGCGTCAAGCCTTTCACGAAGTTTTTTCAGTAAAAGAGTAAAGTTTTGCTTGTCTTCAGGCCTTTTCACATTTGTAGACAAACCCCCGCTCACCGGGTATTCCCAGTCAATATCAACACCGTCAAAGCCATATCTCACGATAAAATCCACGCAGCTATCCGCAAATACAGTTCTTGAAGCTTCGGTAAGGGCTACATCGGAAAACTTGCCCGACCACGACCAGCCTCCAACTGAAATTAATGTTTTAAGACCAGGATATGTTTGCTTTAATGTATTCAACTTGCTAAAGTTTGAAGGATCTATATCAGGATAACCTAATGCAATCTTCAGGTCAGTGCCTATATTAGCAAAAGCATAATTGATATGTGTCAGCTTACTTACATCAACCTTGTCGGGAGTAAAGCCTGAGTATGCAGACCATGCCGCATAATAACCTACTACTTTGGTAGTTTTAGCTACTGGCGTAGGAGTTGGCGTTGGTGCTGGTGTTGGTACGGGTGTCGGTACTGGCGTTGGTTCTAGTGTCGGTACTGGTGTCGGTACTGGCGTAGGAGTTGGCGTTGGTACTGGTGTTGGTACTGGTGTTGGTTCTGGCGTTGGTACTGGTGTTGGTACTGGTGTTGGCACTGGCGTTGGTACTGGTGTTGGTACTGGTGTTGGTACTGGCGTTGGTACTGGTGTTGGTGAAATAGTAGGCTGTTGGGTTATTACAGTCAATGTATTGCTGGGGTTTGAAAGATTCCCTGCAGCATCTTTGGCTCTAACAAAGAAGCTATAGGATTTTGCAGGGGTCAATCCACTTGCAGTATATGAAGTTGTTGTAGATTCTGCGATGTATATGTTATCTCTATAAACATTGTAGGATTTTACACCCACATTATCCGTTGAAGCATTCCACGCAAGAGATATAGAAGTGTCCGCAACCGATACAGCCCTCAGATTTGTAGGTGCCGTAGGAGCGGTTCTGTCGGCCTTGGCGGCAAAAGCAATAGAACCAAATAAGCTGGAGAAAACCATAATAAAAACAAGCGTCATTACATACAGTTCCTTTTTCTTAAAGAACCCCCTCATCATAACAAAACACTCCTTAAATAAAATTTTTAAAGTCAGATTTATAACCTAGACCATCTATAAATAAAGCTCGCTCTATTATGTTAACAATAATATGGTTTTATGTCTACCGACCTAGGTAGGTAAATACCTAGTAAATTAGACCTATCCAAAATAGGCCCTATAGATAGCTAAACTATCCCTATCCCAACATCTATCTATATAGAGTTCGTAAAATCAAAAAGTCCCTAATAGATTTAGCGTCTATTAGGGACTTAATATTATAGATAGTTTACAGTAAGCTATCTTTACCATACTACTTCTATTCCTTACCTACTCCCTCGCGCTTCTTTCCTTCAAGTAAAAGTGCAGCAAGGATTCCCACAAACGAAATGACCGCCATAGCAGTAAACATCTGTTTATACCCGGTATTCAAAGTAGACTGAAACGTACTTTCTATAGTTTCCCGTATTTTTTCTACACCCGACGATACAAATCCCTGTACATTAGGGGGCACAACGTGCCCAAGAGCCTCCTTAAGCCTATCTACGACATTTGTAACATCAGCACTTTTTAAAGACTCAAAGAATTTTCCATTTGAGGCATTCGCTCCAAAGTCCATTTTCATATTAATTCCCGGTGGAACCATTGACGCAAAGCTTTGCTGCGCCACATCACTCAGCTTTGTTTGCAGATTTTTTGCTGCTTCCAAAACAAAACCTATCATTATACTTGGTGAAACAGTAACACCTATTGACCGTATCAGCGACATCGTTGCTAATGCAGTTGCACCTTCATTTTCCCTTACATGCTGCAGCACGATATAATTCAGCGGAGCACCTAACGTAAAGCCTATTCCAAAACCAAGCAGCGCCAGACCTGCTAAGAGACTTATAAAGTTAAGGTTTGCCGTAGCAATATATCCCAGAATCAATGTTCCCAGGATGGTAAAGGTAAACCCAAGTATCATAACAAAGCGTCCGCCCTTTTTATCAAGGAACTTACCGCTTAAAGGTGCAGAAATCCCAGAAAATACTGCCAGCAGCGTAACCATATAGCCACCTGTACCAGCCTTTATCTTCAGTACGTTTTCAGCAAACTGGGGTATAAATATCATACCCATCATACCCACGCCGACTATCAACGCAAGTAAAAATGCCACCAGCATTTGCCTGTCTTTAAAATACTTCAAATTCAGGACAGGGTCTTTAGCCCGTCTTTCTACTAAAATCAATACAGGTATTAAAATTAGAAATGCGATCAAATAAGGATATACCTTGGTGTCCTTTATACTTACCCCGATATTAAAAAGATCCAGATTGGTCAAAGCATACATCAGGCTGGCTATTGCTGCTGCTATTACAATAGAGCCTGCAAAATCCATTGGCTTCAAATCGTCTTTCCTGGTATTTTTCATATAAAAGCTTAGTGCAAGAATTGTAATACAAATCGGTATGTTTATAAAAAATATCCATCCCCAGTTCTCATTGCCTGCTGCTCCTAATATACTGCTGCCCAAAGTCGGGCCTACTATTGTAGCTACGCCATATACCGCCCCTACAAACCCTAATGCGGTACCCCTTTTATCTTCGGGAAAGCTAAGTCCTATTACTGTATTGGCTATAGGCATAATCCCACCTGCGCCAATGGCCTGAATAACACGTGCAGCCAAAAACAGCTGGAAGTTACCGAAAAAGTTATTCAAACCACACAGCAGAGATCCAACTCCAAAGAGGATAATACTCAGAGTAAATATCCTTTTATGCCCGTGTCGGTCTGAAAGCTTACTTATTATGGGCATCGAGACAGCAAAGCTTAGCGTATAAATTGTAATCATCCAGATGCCAACATTACCACCAACTCCGAAACCGCTTTCGATTATTTCTCTTGCAGGTGAGACAATTCCGTTATCTATGGCACCCATAAAAATGCTTAGAAGAAATAGCACAAGCACCAGTGTATTGTTTTCACGTTTCATATCTAATCCTCCCCTTTATGAACGCCGTTCATTTATGTTCAAAAAAATTATTTCAGTAATTTAATAACTATCTTCTCAAAGCTATCATAGCTGAACTGCTTCATCTGAGCCATCATCACGAAGTTCAATACGATGAACTTGGCTATATCATTAGTACTTAACTCCAAGTTAATTTTATTCTCGGTTTTCATGTAATATTCGGATAACATAGTCTCAAGCTTTTTGATGAGTTTGAGGTTAAAATCTTCTCTCCCCTTTAACTTATCTTCATTATACTCTTCGACTATATCGTTATTTATTTTTACCCATATTCCCAGAAAAACATCCACAAAGCTCTCAAATTGACTATACATTACTTTAAGCTTCTCAAAGAAATCATTGCTCATGGCATTAATTTCTTCTACAATGCCAAAGTACTCCTCCCAATATCCGGTCATGATATGGATTATCAAATCCTTTTTAGTGGGAAAATAATTGTATATAGTGCCGACACCAAAACCACATTCCTTTGCGACTTTTCTAATGCTCAAGTTTTGGTATCCTTCCTCCAAAAGTATGTCTTTGGCTTTTCTCAAAATTTCTTCCCTTGGGTTATCAATAATTTTTGGCATCTTCAACCCCCTTTATGAACTATGTTCATTATAAAGCATTATGGATTTTTCGTCAATACAGATTGTTTAGAAGGTAAATAACAGAGTAGTCCTAATCTATAATGCTGACCGAATATAGATAACGAACTCTAAAGTTAAAAATATTTTACCCCCACCCCTACCCCGCCCTGAGGGCGGGAAGCTTTTATTTGGCCGCGTTGCGGCCATCAGGTGGGCTATCGCCCCCTGCACCCCCAATTTTAAGTTCTAGAGTTTGGTATCTATAAAGATAGTTTACTGTAAACTTAGTGATTTCCAGTTAGGCAATGAGCTGTGGTAAGTGCGATTTGCCTAACTGGATAAAATCACTTTTACAGTAAACTATCTATAAAATAAACACTCCCTAATAGACTAATACTACTTTGTTATTTGGAAACTTATGATGAAGAAATAACAACCCATAAACATTGTTGATTATTTCTTCATCGTAAACTAAGCTCGAAGTTTACCATATTTAAGGTAGATAACAAAGTAGTACTAAAAAGAATATTAGGAAGTGTTACTTAATTTTTATGTATAACACATCAGGTTTAAAATGATTTTTCAAACATCCTGAGCATCCTCAAATGGTGACTTGCTTCTCTCAGTACATGGTCTGAAAGAAGCGGCAATATGATAGACTTAATCTTACATTCCAGTATACCTAGCGTACCCTGTGCTTTAAAATCCCTTATTTCGGTAGTTCCCCTTATACTCTCTCTGGTTACCTGCGGAAGCATGGTAGTCTGATTTAGAGCTTCCCCCGCGCTCTTAGTAAGCTCTTCAAACTCTTCGGCAAAGCGGTTGGCTTTGGACATAAGCTCCTTCTCTGAGGGATCAAGTAATCCCCTTATAAATTCTGCATGCTGCCCCATAATATGATTCCAGAATATCTCATGCTCTATAACCGACCTTATCGTATGCATGTCTTCTCGCCTCTGGAGCATATTAAGAATCCTCAAATAAAATTTAGCTTCCTCAAGCACATGACGGAGTAGTGTAGGGTAGGCAAAGGTAAAAATTTGACATGCCTTTACCGCTTCCCCAAGTGTTGTTTTTATCATAATTGCTTGAGTTGTAAGTGCTATAGCCATCTGGTTCAACATGCCGACTCTTGCCTCAAGTTCGGGGTTTATGTACATTCCGGGCATAAGACTCTTTTCCGCCTGCGTAATACTGGTATTAATAGGTATACCTGTATAGGATTGTGTTGCGAGTTCTGCATTTAACGTAAACTGTGTTACAAACTCGCCTGATTGTATTGCCTCGCGGCTTACTACCTGATTTGAAAGACTTACAGTTTCAGCTAATAGCGTCTCATACTGATCCTTTAACTCCATAGCCGGCTGCACCAGGCTTGGATTCTTCACCGCGAGAAATGCTATTGCAAAAATAAGGTGCTCCTTAATAATTCTAGTGAAAAACAAGTTGTGCTCCAGAGATTGTCTGATGAATTCCTCTCTAGATAGCATGATATCCCCCCAATCAAATACTATGTCAGCTTGAATAGCTACATAGTATAATATTGAGCTCCTATACAAATTGTTACTATTAGGGGAAACTGCTATGAGTACATACCTATTCCAAAAACCGCCCCTGCTCCGGTACAGCAATTCCTTCAAAATGCTGTGCCAGCTTTTCCAGATGTTTTGTCAACTCTTCACCTTTCATCGGTAGTCCGTGGCTTGGAATTATCAATAAAGGGGTCAACTCATTAAGACGTTTAACAGATTCTCCTGCGGTCTTCCAGTCAGTTGTGAGATATGCCGGAGGCCCTTTTACCTCTTCCCGTTGGGTCAATACCGATGACAGGGATTCCTGCTTAGTAGTAGTAAAAGCATCACCCGCAATAAGCACTCTATCCTTATCACGGAACAAGCAAACATGCCCTTCGGTGTGACCAGGTGTATGTATCCATCTCCAGCCAGGCATACCGGGTACGCTGCCGTCGTGAGGAAGCACCACAGCACGATGTCCCAGGTCAATGCTTTTGTGTGGAAAGAAGGTTGATAGCTTTGCCACAAGACCCTCATCCACAGTAGGGTCTCCCTGGGGATAATCCTTTTTGCCTGTAATATAGGGCATTTCTGCTTCATGGGCATAAACAGGAACATCCCATAAATCAGCTAGTTCTTTTACCGATCCTACATGGTCGAAATGTCCGTGGGTAAGAATAATTGCTTGCGGTCGGCTATCCTTCCCAAAAAGCTGTTCAGCCCATTCGAGGATAAATTTTGAGGAGTTTTCAAGCCCCGTATCTACAAGTACCCAACTATCTTCGTTCTCATCAGTACCACTGACAATACAGGCATTAACAATTGTAAATTGCAAAACCAGTATATCTTGAGCAGCTTTTTGGGACTTAGCAGTTATACTGGATATTCCTTTAAGTAATTCATTAACAATTGACATTCTATTTCCTCCTGCTATCTAAACTACTTCCAAATTCCCATTATTTTATGTTAAAATACATTCCTTGTTTGATATATCAAAAAAACAATCATGTTATGGAGCATTGGCCAATTTTAATTTTTGTTGTTTCTGTTGGTACAACTATTTTGGCTATCTATATTATCTACAAATTAAAGCTTTTTTATCGCAATAGATTCTAATTTTGAGATAAGTATTCCATATTTAATGTGCAAAAAAAAGCAAGGGGCTAAATTATTTTAAACCCTTGCTTCTTATCTATAACACAATCTACCTACAGAACTTCACCTATGTACATCTCATAGGGCCTCAACGAAAACCCCTCAAAGCTGTCAATTTGCCCTTCTCCCCTCTGACATGAAGAGAAATGGCATTTTACTTTATCAAAATTCACCCTGTCAATTACAGCTTCCTCATCACTCCAGTTTATAAGGACAATGCAGGTCTGCTCCCCATTTTTTGAAGTGCGTAAGAACGCAAGATAATCGTCCTTATCCTCATGCAATTGTGCATACTCCCCATTTTTTAGCGCCTGAAGCTTGTTTCTGGCATGTATTAGCTTTCTATAGAAATAAAAAACTGAAGACGGATCGGTACACTGTGAATCCACGCTTATCCCTTTATTATAGTTAGGGTTTACAGGCAGCCAAGGCTCTACAGCTTCAGCGCAAAACCCTGCATTGGCTGAAGGCTCCCACTGCATTGGAGTACGGCACTTATCCCTACTCTCGGCAGCTGCTCTATTAAATGCCTCCTTTTCATCCAGTCCTTCGTCAGCTATCATTCTTTCATACTTTCTTACCGCCATATAATCTTTCAAATGCTCCATCTTATAGGGTAGGAAGTCATCCATTCCGATCTCATCCCCGTAATAAATAAACGGTGTGCCTTTGAGAGTAAATAACAGAAATGCAGGAATTCTTGCAAGTAAATCCATCGGCATTCTATCCTTCCAGCGCGATATGAGCCTGGAGCAGTCGTGGTTGTTAAATGTATTGCATGGCCATGAACCCTCGGGATGGCCTGCCAGTCTCTCCTCCTGATTTTGCCTGATGGTTGTAGGATTCAATTCATCTGTACGCATTAAAGGGAAATTAAACACCATATGCAGTTGGTTGGTACCATCCCCCAGGTATTCCATTTGGTCTACCTCGCCTACCAATACCCTGTCCCCTTCATATTCCTCTACAACCTCTCTCATCTCCTGCAAAAGCTGTTGGTTCTCAGGCTGGTCCACCTGATGACGCATAAAATCTCTCCACATTTGCACCCTTTCTTCCATAGTTCTGTCCGGGGAATCCATATAGGCGTCGTACTCATCCCTTGTTATTGTATTGTTGATAAATTCCGGGTGTTCATAAACAGTGTTAATAGCATCAATCCTAAATCCATCCACTCCCATATCAAGCCAGAACCTCATAGTGTCAAACATAGCCTTCTTAACCTCAGGATTTCGCCAGTTCAAATCAGGCTGCTCCTTCAAAAAGAAGTGATAGTAGTACTGTCCTGTAGCTTCGTCATACGTCCATGCTGGGCCGTCAAAGTTAGATTGCCATTCGTTTGGGTAGCTGCCGTCTTTTCCGTCCTTCCACACATACCAGTCACGCTTTGGATTATCCCGGCTGCTGCGTGACTCTGCAAACCAATGGTGCTGATCCGAAGTATGGTTTAGCACAAAATCCGTAATAATGTATATTCCTCTTTTATGACATTCATCAATTAATAGCTTAAAATCGTCTAAAGTGCCGTACTCAGCACCTACACTGCAATAGTCCGATACATCATATCCACAATCAATAAAGGGTGACGGATAATGAGGACAGAGCCATATTGCATTAACTCCAAGGTCTTTTAAATAATCAAGCTTCTCAATAATTCCTTTTAAATCCCCTATACCATCCCCATTTGAATCATAAAAACTGCGGGGATAAATCTGATAAAAAACGGCGTTTTCCCACCAGCGTTGACCATATGTTGCCATAATATCGCCTCCAAATATCTATCGCAAAAATTATTAAATCACCTTACGTAAGCATTTAACTTTATTTAATTATGGGATATTATAAAATTCAAATCAATTCAAAATGTTACGTTCATATTCGTAATTTTCTTATATGAACAAAAATCTACCGACTTTTAACATCCGGTCATTTTTGTTCATAAAAATTTAAAAATCTTTACACAAAACAAACACATTGACAGGATAGAATAAAGTTATCAAATTACAAGGAGGTAAAAAAATGAAGGTAAAAATATTAATTACTACAGCCATTGTTGTTGCTTCAGTAATACCCTTTACAGTTTTCGCTGCCACATCCGATGCTCCTGCTGCAAAAACCGTAAGAGGGTTCTTCCATATGGACACTTCAAAGCTTACAGAGCAACAAAAATCAGAATTAAAGGAATACTTTAAGAAAATGGTAATCCTGCAAAAGGAAACTGTAAACAAAATGGTATCTAATGGTTCGCTCACTAAGGAGCAGGGCGATGCTTTCATCAAAAAAATCGACGCGATAAGCACCGCTTTTGATGAAAAGGGCTTTGCAAAAGGCCTAGGAATGGGTAAAGGACATTTCGGGTTCCTCGGTATAAACGGAATTGACGTTACAAAGCTTACCGCCCAACAAAAAGCTGATTTACAGAGCTCACTTACAAAAATGGCTGATCTACAGAAGGAGATTGTCAATAAAACCGTGTCATATGGCTTGTTAACCAAAGAGCAGGGGGATGCTTCCATCAAAAGAATTGATGAAATGACTAAAAATATCATTGAAAACGGCTTCCCCAAAGGCATGGAAAAAGGAAGAGGTAAAGGTGGTTTCCACTCCTTTGAAGGCAAAAAGGAAATAGACACTTCCAAGCTCACCGATCAGCAAAAGGCAGGCCTAAAGGAGTCTTCCGCTAAAATGGTTGCACTGCAGAAAGATATTGTCAATAAGATGGTATCCAATGGCGCGCTGACCAAGGAGCAAGGTGAAGCTTCCATCAAAAAAATAGATGAAATAAGTAAAAACTCAGATGGAATTGGATTTGGAAAAGGTCTGGGAATGGGTAAAGGCGGTTTTGGTTGCTTTGCTATAGGCGGGATTGACTTTTCAAAGCTTACTGACCAACAAAAAGCTGATTTAAAGAGCTTTTCGACTAAAGCAGCTGATTTGGAGAAGGAGGTTGTCAATAAACTCGTTTCCTACGGTTTATTGACTAAAGAGCAAGGTGATGCTTCCATCAAAAGAATTGATGAAATGAGCAAGAATTTTGGTGAAAACAGCTTCCCTAACAAAGGAATGGGAAAGAAAAGAGGAGGCTTCGGCGGTCATAAACGCGGCGGCTTTGATTGGGACAACAGCACCAAGCCTACACCTGCAGCTTCCCCTACTCCAGCAGTTTAATATTGCACAGTTTTACTATAAGGGCTGAGGATTGTTTATCCTTCAGCCCTTTACAAATACTATCTCTTATATTGCAGCAAAAAGCCAGCTTTCACAGATTTATATAATTATACACAGTCAGGTTATTTGAGGATATTCACTATACCTTCTTTCCTCGGTGCGGGTAATGGTGATTCCGCAGCTTTATAGCCAAATGCACCGGAGCAAAGCGGAGTATATCCTTCGGGTATACCTAAATCACTTTTTAAAGACTTGGTTTCCTCTACATTAAATATATAATTTACGGCATGAATCCAGCATGAGCCTATCCCTAAAGACTCTGCTGCCAGGAACATATTACCTAAGGCAAGAGAACAATCATTTTTTGGAGCAATAGCTTTTTCGTCCCCGGAAATGATAATAAATGTAGGAGCATTGTAAAATACGCTGAAGTTTTCATCCTTAGCTCTCTCTTTGAATCTTTCATCATCGGACTTCTCAAACACAACCCTGCAAGCCTCGTTTATTCTATGTAAAAGCTCCTTGTTTTGAACCACAGTAAAATGCCACGATTGCTGATTCATAGCACTTGGAGCAAACTTCCCCGCCTCTAATATTGCCTGTAACTCTTCGTCCTTTATCTGCTCCTGCTTATATGCTCTTATACTCCTTCTGCTCAGTATAGTTTTTATAGTCTCGTTCATATAATCCTCCTGTTTTTAATAGTATATTATCCTATAATCTCCAATTATTAATTATCTATTTATATCTTAAGAATAGCGTACTAATTTATGGAAGATGACATTTTTGTTACAAAGACCTTAAAATACAGAAAACCTCGGCAGAATTTTCACTCTGCCGAGGCTTCAACTGGTCGGGGTGAGAGGACTTGAACCCCCGGCCCCATGGTCCCAAACCACGTGCGCTACCAACTGCGCTACACCCCGTTAACCTTTGCTCTGCATTTCCTCAACGCAAGTAATAGTATACACTATAATTCTAATATATTCAATGGTCCAATTTATGGTTACATATAATTTTTTTAGTCATTTGTCTCAGCCCATTTTATACTAATCGCCATATCCTTATTTCAGCCTTTAGGTTGCCTTCTATAATGACGATATTATAGAAAACAGCAAGAGGAGGAAGTTAGATGTCAAAAAACAACAGCAAAGTGAGCAGCAATTTAACCAAAAAATCAGCTAAAGACGCAATTACCGAATCTAATTCAATACCACATTCCATCCCTCGGAAAACAGGATTGCTATGCATACTGATAATACTTGTTTCAATAACTATACTTTCTGTCCACTGGCCCGCTTTATCATCTAAAGCAATATCTTTTGATGACCACCAGTACCTCATAGAAAACCAATTAGTTAAAAACCCCAGTTGGTCTTCTGCCTCCAGATTTCTTACTGAGGTTTTAAGGCCTTCTACTGTAAGCGGCTATTATCAGCCCTTTTCTATGATTTCACTTATGCTTGATTATAAAATGGCGGGAAGTATAGATAATCTAATGCCCTTTCATAGGACCAGCCTTATTTTGCATGTACTCAATACAGCGTTGATAATAGTTATACTTTATATTCTATTCAGGCGTCCCTGGGTATCATCTGCATTGGGCTTGATTTTCGGCCTTCATCCCATGACGGTAGAGACAATTGCGTGGGTGGGTGAACGTAAGACAACTCTTGCTGCTTTTTTCGCATTATTGTCCATATTGGCCTATATAATCTACTGTAAAAGGTCCGATAAAAAATTCTACTATGCAGCTTTGGCTATGTATGTATTTTCGCTTTTATCAAAACCTACAAGTACAACACTCCCCATTGCTTTACTGCTTATAGATTTCTGGCCTCTGTATAGACTAAACCTCAATATAAAAGATAAAAAAATCCTAAAAGAATTTAAGAAAGTACTGATAGAAAAAATACCCTTTATAGTTATTTGTATGGTATCTGCAGTTATAACCTATATATCCCAAAAAGAAACTGCAAGTGTGCTGACACCGGATGCACTGAATGTGTTGCGTATACCACTTATCCTGTGCCACAACATAATATTTTATATATATAAGATGTTGCTTCCATTTAATCTTACATCCCACTACCCAATGCCAGACCCATTGACAATAACTCATCCTGCGGTATTGGGGGGCGTAATCGGTACTATTTTACTGACTGCTTTACTCATGTTTTCACTGCGCTGGACAAGGGCTGTGTTTACAGGATTCTCTATATTTTTTATCGTTATACTTCCTACAATGCAGATTATAGGCTTTACAATTGTGCTTACATCGGATAAATATGCTTATCTGCCTGCGATAGGCTTTTTGATGATACTGGCATGGCTACTAACCCACTTAGACGATAAGATTGCAGCACTGTCCAGGCGTGCTTTACCTTATGCCGGCATAGCGCTAATTATTCTTTGCCTGCTGGTATTTGAATCAACCTTAACCCTGAATTACCTTGTTTATTGGAAGGATACCGAAACTCTTTACAAGTATATGATAAGCCTGGCTCCTACAAAAAATATGCTTTACTATAATCTAGGCACCACACTGGAGGCCAATGATAAAATTGATGAAGCTGCTTTAAATTATAAAGAGTCAATCCGGCTGGATCCAAATTATTCAAGCGCTTATATAAACCTTGGGAATATACTTCTTAAGAAAAATATGTTGGACGAAGCAATGAAAAACTACCGACAAGCTATTAGCATAATATCCGGCAATAAGTCAACCTCCTTTAAAAGTGCATCAACTTTACCGGGAATATATTATAACATGGGTATCCTCCTGGCAAAGAAGGGAGATCTGGATGGAGCAATATCAAACTATAATGAGTGTATCAAGCTTGACCCTAACTATCCCGATGTCTACATCAGCTTGGGAAATGCGCTTATATTGCAAAAAAAATATGCCGAGGCTGAAAAGGTACTGAAAAAAGTAGGAAGCATAAAACAAGACAGTGCAGAAGCCTTTATTAGTCTTGGTAATTCATTAGCAAATCAAGGAAAGCTTGACGAGGCAATAAATACTTTTAATCAGGCAATTGCTGTAGACTCGGGCAACTTTAAAGCATTTAACAATATAGGTGTTTTGCTGTACCGACAGAAAAAATATGATGAAGCTGCTGATTACTTTACTAAAGCAATTAAAGCCAATCCCCTATTTGAAGATGCTAATAACAACCTTGTTGGTGTTTTACAAACCCAGGGTAAAATTGATGAAGCCATCAGTCACCTAACGGAATTTGTGCGTATAAGCCCCGATTCTGAAATATCTCACAAGAACTTAAGCATACTGCTAACAAAGCAAGGAAGATTGGAGGAAGCAGCTAAGGAATGCAATGAAGTATTAAGAATAAATCCCGATAACCAGGATGCTAAAGCAAGGCTGGCAGAAATCCGGGGAAAGTTGAGGTAACCTTTTATCAAGGTACAGCAACCATATTCATTTAACAATTTATCTACTGCAAAATTATTAATGTATCAAATGTATTTATACGAAAACCACACTGCCCTTGACCCAAAATCCAGACGAAGAATAATAGGTCTTCTAAAAAAATTTGAACATACAAAAATAATTACAAGTCACGATTTAGATATGGTATTTGAAGTATATAAAAGAATAATAGTGATAAAAGAAGGTGCAATTGCCTCAGATGGGGCAACAAATGAGGTTTTATCCAATGTAGCTTTACTAGATAGTTGTGGTTTGGCAATTCCCCTCTCACTTCAAAATTGCTCTGTATGTGGTTTCTTGAAAGGATAGTAGATACTTAATTATTCAATACTGTTGTTGCACTCTGATATTCTGATATATGCATAAGGAATTTGAACAAATAATATTTGATTTATAAAATATAAAAAAGACCTCATTATAGACTAATTATATTGATTTGCGCTAGTGATACGGATGTTGGTATCAGCTATAATGGGGTATGTGTAGTAATGGAACAGTTAAGATAAGAACAGCATTACTACACATACCCCTAATTTTTGTTGCAAGAAAATATTTCATAGTAATCTATACCCTAATCATTCAGAATGATCTTTTACAAAGAAAGTGGTATAACCTTGTGAAACTTGAAGGCTTCTGGGCACCCACACCACTTACCTATGCTCATATACCTCTATGGAAATTTTGGTATTAATATGGATGAAAGAAATAGCTATTGGGATTTTGTGAGCATAAAAGTCAGAGCTTTGAAATTCCTGCCTAATTATAATATTTTTGGCATTTATACTACCAGTACCGATAAAATCAGCACCACCTATAGCTCTTCCACTAATCGAAACCATTAGTTACTAGTTTTGTCACCTAGCGCTTTCAAATAAACAAATTATGTAATCATATAACTTGGAAGCAAATGCTACATCATCATATTTTGTCAAACCCAATCTAGTGCAGCTAAAACTTTCTGATGTGCTGCAGTAGTCAGCATAAATTACTTCTGCCTGGTCATTTCTTTCATATGTATTATTCAAAACCCCTACCCCATCATCGGCAATTATTATTGCTATATCAAATTCCAGCTCACAACGAATGTTCTCTATATGTTCATCATATTTATTCAATGCATTGATTGCCACAATTACGCTATCAGGATCATAAATATTATATATGTCAGTTAATCTGGACACATCAAAGCCCTTGCTCATATTATTGAGCTTATAGGGTATAAACTCAATTCCGCCTAACACTCCTATATATGAATTAGTCACTGGAACAACATTATATCCATCAACTTTAAATTGATTTGTTAATTGATTTGCTATTGAAATAAAGTGCTTTCCTGTATGATCGTAAATAGCTATTATAGGAATATCAATTTGTTTAGCGTTTTTTTCACATTTATTCAAACACCTACTGACTATTGAAGAATGCAAGATTCTCCTATCAATATCTTCTATTTCAATTTTTACTATTTCGTTGCTATTGTAATTATCGTCTATAAAAATTACATTTTTCCCTATTGCAGCAATACTTTCAACAAAGGCTTCTACTTCTGGTACAAGTGGGTTCAACTCGGGGTCATTTACTACAACAGCTACAGTGTCAGCAGTACTTAGCAAATATTCATTACCGTTTATAAAATTCCATATATCAAACAGTCCATCCTGTACTTCAGTACATTTTATTTTTTTTTCTTCTACAACTTCAAAACAATATTCTATTTTACAAGATGGGATGCCAGATTTACTCAAACTAAAGACGATACCTCTTTCTACCCAATCGATATTTTTATAAAAGTTTGTTTCTGCCAGGCATTCGTCTCTGTTTAGCGCTCCGCCTCTAAGTTCATACTTAATCCCTTCTAATGTTATACCGGGACACGCCTCCATTATTCTAGCTGCCAAAGCTGTAACAAATGGGGCTGCAAAGCTGTTACACAGACTTGTTGTTTGCACTTCGCCGGTAAATATTTTAAGTGCATGGGTACTGCAAGAAGTTATTTCTATATTGTCATAGGAAGGTGTATTATAGACATATTCACCTTGCCTAAGCTTATCCATTTTGTCGCACTTCACGCCTATTACATTGGAAAGAGATGCAGGATAGGATATTATATTTCTATTATTGCAAGCGGCCACTATAATGAGGCCTTTTTTATCGGCACCATTAACCACATGCTTTATTGAATCAAAATCTCTATAATCAATAGTACCAAGGCTTAGGTTCACTAACTGAATTCCATTGTCACAGCACCATTCTATTGCTTTAATAAGCTGGTCTTTTACTCCTAAAGCCCTTTTATTGAGTATTTTTATGCTGCTTAGTACTACATTAGGAAAGTATTTCTTTATGATACCGGCACAGGTTGTGCCGTGACTGGTCAGGTACGGGTCGTAGCCGGACCTTTCAATTACTTGAAGCTCCGGCGTAATTTCTATATCATAATGAAATGGACCTGTACTGTAGAATTTTTCATTAATACCATCGTCTACTACAGCTATATGTAAAGACTTCTTAATCATACCGCCAGACACTTTCCTTCCTGTACACTACAAATAATCTCTACGATATTGTTAAAGGTATTAAACTTTCCGGAAATAATCGCCTCCTGGGGAATTGTGATATCAAAGTTTTTTTCTATGTCAAAGAAAAGGTAAAGAAGGTCCCGAGGTGCAAACCGGATTTCAGCTCCCAGAAGTTCTCTATCAAGAGCTTCCTCTCCCAAAGCAGCAATATCTAAATCAAATCTATTCTTAAAAACATCCTTTAATTTTGAATTAACATCGTCATGCACAATTGTACTATTCATACATTATCCCCCCTATAAACATTCTACATTAGCGTATTCGCCCAACCTATCTACCAGATAATTACTCATTGCTACCGCATCCGCTGTGTTTAATATATTGTATATTGGCGTACTCAATCCTCCAAAACTCCTCTTTTTTTCATCTACGAAGTTTGTGCTTACAGTTAAATGAATCATTTTATTCTCAATATTCGATGCATTCCAATCAAATTTAATATTTGATAAATTAAAGCAATCTACATCTAGCCCTAGTTTATACCTAATTGACGTACTTAACCTTTCAAAATGTTCTTCCTTATAATCGTCGTACAAAACACTCAGTATAGAAGCATCAGGAGTAACTGCATTTGATATTTCATATGCAAGAATGCCAAAATTATTTGTAAACTTATTATTAAACGGTATTACGCCCCCTGGAATTCCCACTATCACTACATCAGGTTTTTCTGTCAATTCTATATGCTTTATAAAGTGATTGAACATTATGATTTTATCTGATTCGGTAATTGAACAGCTATACATGAACTTAGGGAATGAATGAAACCCAAACATTTCACAGTAATGTCTCGTCCCAACCTGACTTACTCTATAGCCTGCATTAATAAGGTTTTCCCTTAAGGATAGCTGTATCTCAAACTTTTGTGTTCTTTCAGCCATACCCAATACAAATATTACTGGAACGTTTATTTTCAATAACTGAGTATCCTTAACATTCTTCTCATTGTATGGATTTAAATCCTCTGTGGGTGAGAATTTCTTGAAGTATACACCCTTATTATCACAAACCTCCCTTAATTGTTCAACAGTAGCATTTTCAATGTCCATAAGGCAAATTATATTTTTACCTGCTGCGATAGCCTTCTGTATTTTAGGATAAATAAATATTTTAAAGTCGAGAAGCGCAGAGGCCTCAGTAAATAAGACTGTATCACACAAACCAAGTTTTCCATCAAAATCTCTATCGATAGTGATTCCTATATTACTGCCTCCATCGGCTATACCAACATCCTTTCCGCTCATACCCCAGCCATTTGGTGATACAACTGCTGTAATACTATACTGGTCTAAAAGATTGCAATATCTTAATAGAGGGCTTGATTGAGAGTCAAATGGATAAATCATCAAGTTTTCTTTCTTAGACATTAATAAACCTCCATCTAATATACTTTACTAAGCAAATTGGTAAAATAAATTATTATCGTCTTCAAAGGTATGACCTAATTCCTTTAGAGCACAGTAATCCTTTAATAAGTCTTCTATAGTAGCTCTAACACCTTCACATTTTGCCATTTTTACTTTTGGGGATAAACTTGTTATATCATCAGCAGCAGTGGCACATAAATAACAATACTTAAAAGCCCAACAGTTTTTACACTTCTCAGCAGTTAGAGAACCAATATTTAATAAGTTTCTGACTTTTTCTATATCAAAGCCGTAACCTATATTTCCAATCTTCATTATTTCCGATGACTCGCTTACTCTCTCACAAGGATATAAATCCCCATAAGCATTCATAAACAGCCTGCTTACCCCAGGGATACATGGCCCTCCATGGTGAACCCTATCTGCTACTTCACTTGTAAATACTCTTTCATCGTGGAATTTAATTTTTAAGCTAGAATAATACTGAAAAACAAGCTTAGAAATGTATTTTTCATCTAATCTGTTAATCTTAGAAAGTAAATATTTAAAGCGCTCATAATTTCGCTCAATTATATAATTCTCTGAGACATCTTGTTTATCTTTTAAGTAGGTTGTATTCACTTCAGAGACGTTAACAAATGAGTCTTTTATAGTTTCATAGTTTGTAAAAAAGTCGCTAGTACATCCAAAATCATTTTGTGGGTCTAATACAGCGTTAAAAAGTATTGTTTTAAAGTATGCAGGGAACCTCTTCTTTATATTTTCAAGATTTTTTATAACTGCTTCGAATGTTCCTTTATTATTACCTTCAAATACTCTGTTTTTATTGTGCACATGTTTTGGCCCATCAAGGCTTATCATCAGATTAACTTTATATTTTTCGAAATACTCTATTATTTCTTCATTCAACAATGTAGCATTCGTTGTTATGTTAAATCCTAACTCTTTGCCCTCCGCTTGCTCTATAGAGTATTCAATACATTCTTTTATTAAATCAAACCTCAAAAGTGGCTCTCCGCCATAAAATCCAATGAATATTCTCGGACACTCCCTAGAATGGCTTATAGCAAAATCTATTCCTTTTTTTGCCGTTTGAAAGTCCATTTCTTTATTTGAATGGGCTCTATTTAAATAGTTGCCAGAATAAGTACAATACCGACATCTTAGATTACACTGCTGTGTTAGTTGCAATGCTATTGAACTTACTTTATTGTTAAGGTAATAATCAAGCAAATCATTATCAGGATGAACTATTTCTGAGGCCCTTTTAGTTGATAAAAGACCACAATCCTTCATTAGATTAATATGGTTATTGTCAATCATGCTTCCATTACCCTTTTGATGGTTTTGCAATACTCTATAAGTTGATTCTTCAAGCTTTACTAATGCATTTCTATTTACATCATACATATAGTAACTTCCAGGAAGCTTGAATAGATGTATGAAGGGTTTATTAGCAGACATATTGATTTCTCCTTTTGCTAAGATTAAACACAAGTTTTCAAATACATTATTAGGGGTTGGTATTCAACCCCTAATAATGTATTCTTCCTTTTTTACTACCTATTATATCCAGAGGATACCTGAGAGGATAAACCACTAGAAACTCTTGAGCACCACGAACAATCGCCAGGTACACAATATGCCTGAATAGTTTCTTTAGTTTCTACAACTTTCTTACCAAGTTTTTTCATAATAAAATACCTCCAAAAATTTAATTTAAATTGTTTTTCCTCATTCCTAAAAGTTCGCGATTTCTTCCGGATTGGGGTTTTTATTCTATTTGAATTCCCGTTTTTACCCTCGAGGTATGTAATTGGGGGAATAAATAGCTCATTTTATACTGCATTTTTCCTTTCAGCATTACCATTGGCATTTATAATACCCTTGTATATAGCGCTCCTATGATAAAGTTCATCATGTGTACCTATATCGTATATGCCGCCATTATCAAGAATGATTACCCTATCAACGCCTTTTAATATATCCAGCCTATGGGTTACTAATATAACGGTTTTATCAAAAGATTTGCTATTTAATAGCTCATTTATATGTAGCTCAGATTCAACATCACAGTTGGAAGTAGCCTCGTCCAGTACAAGTATCCTGGCTTCCTTTGCAAGAGCTCTCGCCAGTGCTATTTTCTGTTTTTCTCCCCCTGATAGATTGGCCCCATTCCTCCCAACCACCGTATCGTATTGTTGTGGTAGAGCTTTTACAAATTCATGCGCTGTACTCTCTTTTGCTGCTATATATATCTCTGCCTTTTGGGCCGATATGCCTATGTTTTCTTTTATGGTTGTATTAAAGAGGTACAAATCTTGACTTACAACTGATACTAGCTTTCTATAATCCTTTAAATTTGTCTGACTTATATCAATACCATCCAGCAGTATCTTTCCGGATTGGGGAGTATAAAACCTTAAAAGTAGATTTATCAGAGTAGACTTTCCTGAGCCGTTTGTACCTATGATTGCTACTTTATCTCCCCTTTTCACTTCAAAGTTTATATTTTTAAGTAACTGTTTACCGTTATCGTATGAAAATGAAACATTATCAAATTTTATATTGCCATTCACATCGGTGTGCTCAAATCTTATTTCCTTCCCAATGCTACTACTGCTATATTCACACTCCATTTCCAGAAACTCAAACAACCTTTTAGCGGAAGGAATTATATTTGAAAAGTTATATCCTATATTAAGAATAGCTGATACAGGTGCTGTCACATAAACACTATATGTCAGGAAGGCAAAGAGGCCTCCCACAGTCAAGCTGTCTTTTAAAATCATATTTACTCCAAGAATATACAGACCGCTTATTATAACCTGGAATATTATATTTTCAGAGAGTTCATTCAACTTATCCATTAAATTAAGTCCAACATTTATCTTTATAATGCCTCGCTGCTTCCTTACAAACTCTCCTACCTTCCTGTTTTGAATACCCCAAAGCTTTATCTCTTTTACCCCGCTGATTGTATCTCCATACCACGACGAGAACTCTCTGTTATACTCCATATATTTTTCAAACATATCTCTTCGCTTTTTAGCAAGGTATTTGACCATCTTGTAACGCAGCGGTATTATACTTAAAACTATGATAGTAAGCTTCCAGTCAATGAGCAGTAATCCTACAATGCCTCCGATAATCCTAAACACCTGCGTTATCATGAAAAATGTTCCCCGGTCTGAGACCTTTGCTATGTTGCTAACATCTGTATTTATATTGCTCATAACTTCTGCAAAATTGGTATTATTGAAGTACTTTATTTTAAGCTTCAGAGTATGCTTGAAGGCTTTTTTGGATAATTCATAGGACATTAAGGAGTTTATATATGCCCTATATTTTGTCTCCAGCATACCCAGTCCCTGATCTAACAATGTCAAGCAAAGGGTTGCGATAGAAAACTGTATGACCAACAAAACATTTTTCTCAAGTATACCTTTATCCATCATCTGCTTGCTGATTTGAGGGATAAGAAGGTTTATGCCTGCTGATACAAGCATGATTATCATTATGACAGCTATCTTTTTTCTATAGGGAACAAAGAGTGTTAATACCTTTTTTAGAGTAGCTATATCCTGTTTTGTCATAATCGTTCTTCCCCAACCCCTTATAGATTAAATATTGAGATTATAAGCACTATATTTGTTTCCAGTGCAATTTTATCCTGTTTGGGAAAACAACCCCAGCTTATATTTAAAATCATAATATCTGCTTACATTGGAATGTATGATTTCGTTTTTCTGATATTAATTTTAAAACAATTATTTTTTATATTGTAGATGAAATATGTCACGTATTAGAGTGATATTCCTCCACCATAGTTACATTTATGACCTAATTCAGGATTTGGGTATATATATATGATTTGTTGATTCAGCTTGAAAGATGTGTTAAAATGCCATATTATGTTAAATTATGTTTTAGCTAAAGCCATAATATTATGGCTATTACAATCGGAGATAAAAATTGGGATTAGCAACACAATTACTTATACAACCGTGACAAATGTAACGGGTACCCGTTACATTTGTTATCTCTACATTGATGGTGGTTATCATTGATAATTAATATTAAACTAAACTACACAGGAGGAATTATAATGTACAAAAAATTTTTAACGTTACTCACAATCATAATACTCGGACTATCACTTCAAATAGTACCTGCCTTGGCTAACTCAAAAGGAATGCAGGTAGAAATAAACGGAAGCCCTATAACCTTTGATGTACAGCCCCAGTTGATAGACGGAAAGGTATATATACCTGTATGGTACACCCTGAAACTTTTTGGATACGATGTTAAGTGGGATGGAAAAACAAAAACGATAACTGGAAGCAAGGGAAGTAAGACAATAGTATTAAAGGCAGGAAGCAAAGATGTAAATATTGATGGCAAAAGAATAACCCTTGGGACTTCTGCGGTAATAGTAAGCGGAAGGTTTTTTGCACCTTCTGATTTTATTGAACAGGGATTTGGAATGTTGGTTAGTTGGAGTGAAAAAGATAATGTACTAACTTTATGGGATATTAATGTTTCAGGTAGTGGAAATACTGTAGTAGCAGGTAAAGATATTATTGCCAATATTACCACACGGTATGGCAATGATAAAGTTAACGATATGATTGACGCTGCGGATAAGTTATTGGAAAATGACGATTTTATGGGAGCTGCAAGTAGATATGAGATAATCCTAGAAAATATATCTAGCGGAAAGAACCCCCAAGAATATATACGAGTTAAAAATAATCTTGGAAGGGTTTATATAGAGTTATGTAGGATAGTGAATAAAGAAGAAAATGCCTCCAAGGCAATAATATTATGTGAAGAAGCTTTAAAAGTAAGTATGAATATAAATTCCCCCTTAAATTATGCAAAAGTCCAAAAGAATTTGGGAGAGGCTTATTTTGCATTATCATCTGTAAGGGATAAAGAGGCAAGCATATCCAGCGCCTTTAAAGCCTATAACGAGGCTTTAAAAATTTACACCCTAGAAGAATACCCAGTAGAACACGCAAGAACTATAACCGGTTTAGGAGCTGCATATGCTTCTTTAGCAGAAGTGAGAGACATGGAGGACAACGTCAAAAAGGCTATTAATGCTTATGAAGAGGTGTTAAAAGTTGTTAGGGTCGAGTCATATCCTTTTTATTATGCTAATACACAAATTAATCTGGGGAGTGCATATTTTACCCTCTCATATGTAAATAATGAGGAAGAAAACCTTTCAAATGCTATCAAAGCTTATGAAGAAGCTTTAAGTACAAAAACTCTCGAAAATTATCCCTTATATTACTTACAAACACAGAAATCTTTAGGAATTGCATATACAAAGCTATCATTTATAAGGGATAAGGAGATAATGCTTACAGCTGGCGCAAAAGCTTATGAAGAAGCTTTAAGAATCGGTACACTCGAAAGATATCCTTTAAGTCATGCAAAAATCCTAATGAATATGGGAATTACTTATCATGAATTATCCAATGTAAAAGACAAGGAAGTAAATCTCTCAAAAGCTTTCCATGCTTATGAAGAAGCCTTAAAAGTTTGCACAATTGAAAGGTATCCACTACACTATGCAAGCATTCAAGGCAACCTTGGACGTGCATTTTGCTCTTTGTCTGAGTTAGCAGACAAAGAAACAAACCTTATCAAAGCAATTAAAGCTAATAGAGAGGTTTTAAAAGTTTATACATCAGAAAAGTATCCCTTATACTATGCTCGTACGCAAAATAACCTTGGAACTATCTATAGGTCCATGTCACTCGTAAAAGATAAGGAAAAAAACCTAACTAAATCTATTGAATCGTATGAAAGTGCTCTTAAAATAAGAACATTAGAACAATACCCATTAGATTATGTAATTACACAAAACAATCTAGGAAATGCCTATCTGGGTTTATCCGATATAAAAGATAAAGAAGAAAACCTTTCAAAAGCTCTTAAAGCTTACCAAAATGCCCTAAACATTCATACACTTGAAAAATACCCTTTATACTATGGAGAGACCCAGAATAACTTGGGCGAGGCATATAAGAGCCTATCAGAGGTAAAGGAGACAGAAGCAAACCTAAAAAAAGCAATCTCATGCTACAATGAAGCCCTTAAAATCTATACTGCCGACAAATACCCATCATACTATCAACAAATAACTGAAGCAAAAGCTCTCGCCGAAAAAGAATTACTAAACCAATAATGCAACATCAGGAGGGTCAAAATGATTAAAGTGGTAATTGCCGATGATCAGGAACTTTTAAGAGAGGGCATAAAAGTAATGATTGAACAGGACAAAGATATTAAAGTAGTAGGCTGTGCCAAAAACGGCAGGGAAGCCTTTGCGTTATGCAATGAATTACTGCCCGACCTGGTTTTAATGGATCTAATAATGCCTGAATGCGATGGTGTTGAAGGTACAAAATTAGTCAAAGCAAAGCATCCGGACTGTAAAGTATTGATACTGACAGTGTTTGGGGACAGGGATAAGGTCTCCTCTGCGCTTAGTAACGGCGCAGATGGCTACGCTCTTAAGGATATTAAGCCTGAAGAACTGGTACAGTTGATAAAAAGTACCGTAAGTGGTTTACAGGTTATACATAAGAATGTCTTCGCTACAATAATTGGTAATACCTTAAACAATAATACTATTAGAGCACAAGCTGTGGAAAATTCGGAAAAGAAATCTTTTTATATTATCCTTACCGACCGAGAGAAAAGTATAGTCCGCTTAATCGTTCAGGGTAAAAGTAATAAGGAAATAGCGGCAAGCCTTTCTATCTCGGAGGGAAGGGTTAGAAATGTTATGACAAGCATTCTGGAAAAACTCAAGCTGGAAGATCGAACTCAGTTGGCTATTTATGCAGTAAAAAATGATATTGTATAATTAATCTTCAAAAGGAGGGACTATACTTGATAGACTATACTAACCCGTATCATATCCTTATCAGTTGTATTATAAGTATTGCTCAAACAGCGCTTATATTCATGTTCGCAATGATAAGATATAAGCACAAGTTCAAACCTAGGTTTATACCATACTTTATTATTTTAGGTGTAGTGAGCAATTTCGTAGCCCTTCTGTCTCAAACATTTTTTAGTTCAGTAGAAGTTATAATAAATACAGCTTTAACAGCCATCCTTTATCTACTCATATTTAGATATATTTTCAAAGCCCGATTTTTTAGCTGCATGGTATCCCTTGTAATTCTTATTATATTATACAGTATCAGCTCTCTAGGCTCTGCAATGATACTGTCAGTCATGGGCGTAAACCAGCTATTCTCAGATATTAATGCTTATACTGTAGGATGCGGCTTAACTTTTGCTATTTTTACAGTAATACTTCTCATTATTAAATTTTTTAATCCCCTAAACTTACCTAAAGTGATAAGAAGGCAAGTATTTATTTCAAATGCCTCATTTCTAGCTATTACAATTATCGTTATCGTATGTAATATGAATTACTATGTCAAAATGGCAGTCATTGAAAACAAGTGGGTTATACTCGCTAACTGTGCATTATTTCTGTATTTAATTTATGCCAATGTAAATGTAAATATAAGCTTACTTAAGTATAGAGATTTGATGGACAAGCATATAGCAGCTGTAGAGGAATTGGCAGTTATTAAGGAGAGGAACAGGTTTGCCCGGGATGCCCATGACACTGTGGGACATGCTATGGCCAAAGTAATTACACTTCTTGAGCTATGCCGTATATCTGGAGATGTTACTGATAAGATGAGTAAAATGCTTAATGATGCTTCAGATTTTGCAAGAGAGGGGCTAAATGAGGTAAGGCGCTCTATTGCCGGGCTAGTCCCGGAAAAGCTGGAGCTTGGCAATCTTGAAGGAGCTCTGAAAAAATTGTTTTCAGATTTTACAACAGCGGATATAAATATTGATTTTTCTATAGAGGGTACTATACCCAGTTGCGGTACTTCCAAATATTCAAATTCAATATATCGGATATGTCAGGAAGCTCTAACCAACTCGGTTCGCCATGGTAATGCAAAAAATGTAACCGTTATCCTCCGTTTTGGTGACACTATAAAACTCTTCATTTGTGATGATGGTTCAGGCTGTAAAGACTTCAAAAAGGGGTTTGGGCTATCCGGTATGGAGCAAAGGGTTAAGGAATTGGATGGAAGTATCAGTTATGGCTCTAATGACGGGGAAGGATTTAATATATTTGCGGAAATACCTGTTATTAGGGATAGAATGCCCTAATTTTATAACAGCAATTTATATAGTTTAGTTTTAGGACAGCTAATTGAAACAAGGGGAAACGAATCAATTCCCCTTATTTCAATTAGCATCTAATAATTATCATCAAGCATAAACTATTTGGTTTATGAAAACACTCTTGGGTCAGGTGTTCTTATGCACCACCCCAATTTGCCTACTTATCCAAAAGAGACTTTGGAACCCTTGGCTGGTAAAACATAAGCCAGGTTACGCTGCTTGATACACTTAAAGCAATTAGTGTCACCATCGTTGATACTAAAACAAATAATCTTCTCATAATTATATTCCTCCTTATTTACATTGACTTGTAAACGGCTTGTCCATCTGTGTATATTTTAAGTCAATGCCAATAAAAGGAGCGTGTATAAACCGTACATTATCCATGTATGAATAATGTATTTACATTGTAAAATTCGTGTATAAGTGCTTTACACTATTAACTTGTAAAACAATTGCCCAGATGGTAATATAATGTAAAATCATTTAATAGGAGCCAGTTCTATATGAAAAGCAAGTCCTTTGATATTAAAGCTTTATTGGAGACTATATTCAGAATAACAAATAGAAGCCCAAACATACTTGCAGATATGTATCTTTTAAAAGATGTTTCAATTATATCCAGATGGAAGAATGGAAAAACAGTTCCCGGACATGACGATTTATGTAAGGTTGTACAGTTTGCAGCCAATGAGTCAACCGAAAGCCAGCAATTAAGCATGAGAAAAGAAATAGAAGTTTTAACGGCGCAAGCCCCATTAGACAATGAGATTAAATCTGTTATCCTTAATAAAAAGACTTTTAAGGAATTTCTTTTAGAAGCATTGAGTATTTCTATACTGCCGGATGATGTAAAAGAAGTTAAAACAGATGTGAATAAAGTTTTGTATGAAGAACCTATCGACAGGCAAGAGATTACCGGCTCATCAAAAGGGATACATTATACGGAAAGTGAAAGAATTGATGCTGTCTTTTTTTATAGCATAGAAAACGAGCCCGTAGTTAAAAAAATTGATGCACAGTTAAAAGGCTTTGGTATTGTATCCTGTTTAGATATATGGAGTATGCGTCCCGGCATTCCCTGGCACATGGAGCTTGCAGAAAGAATATTTAGTATAGGGGCCGCAATTGTTTTTATTGGAGAAAGCGGTGTAAGTCCTTGGTGGGACAACCAGGTAAATGCTTTTTTAAAAAAAATGTTGAAGTACAATCGCCCTGTAATACCTGTAATCTTGCCTGAATGCAAACAGGTACCCAGCCTTCCGGAGTTTCTAAGGGGAATAGCCTGGATAGACCTCCGCAATGATAAATTTAGCGCCATTGAGCGCCTTGCATCAGGTATTGACTGGAGGCATCCTTTTAAGATAGAAGATATAGGAGACTCCATGGTGAGGGGTAATGCAGATAGAGTACTAAAGTACCTGAGAAAAAGGTTTCCGGTCATAGGCTCTGTATTTGCGTCTGTAATTTTAATGCTCCAGTTAATCCCCGGAATTCAAAATACAGTCATAAGAAATAACTCCGCCCCAGGAAGTGCTACGCCTATGCAGGTTAATCAAGCTTTAGTCACACCATTACCTGTAAAAGAAAGCACTCATGCGTTCAAATATTCCAATGTTGATTCACATTCTGGGGTTTCCGATTTCCCAAATGAGAAAAAAACAGCTAATGCAGATACCCATATAAGCCGTACCGTAAATATGTCTTCGTCTGCACCCAAAACAGCTTCCACTCCTACACCTGCACCCAGACATATTTCTAAATCAGCAGCACTGAGCACTAATGTCATCAATTCATCTACAGGTAAAAATAGTTCTGCAAGCAACAACCAAACTGATTCATCCAAATATGCCTATAGCCCTACACCTTCACCTATACCCAGGATAGCGTCGGTTACAAACACAGGCAACACCACTGAAAACTTTACCGTATCAGTTAACGGTATTAATAATCAGGTTACAGTAGGCAAAAACATTGCTGTAACTAAGGACTAACTACTTAACTTTATATTTTTAGGGGTGCCTATGATAAGAAATATTATAAATATGTTTATGATATTTATACTGCTGAGCCTAATCCCACAAGCAGTCTACGCAGAAGCTTCTTCACAGACTACCAGAGTAATGTTAAACAGTATTAAAATAAATGATAGCCTTTCCCCAAAGATTATAAATGGAGTGGTATTTGTTCCCGTAAGGCCTGCTTTTGAAGCTCTCAAGTGGCAAGTAGAATGGAATAATGCAGATAAGAGTATTACAATTACCAATACAGACAAAAGTATTCTCCTAAAAGCAGGCAGCAGTGAAGCATATCTAAATGGAGAGTACATACTTCTTGACGGCCCTATAGTGCTCATAAACGGCAGAGCTTTTGCACCCAGTAAGTTTGTTGCTGAGCAGTTAGGGGTAAAAGTCCGTTGGAACACAAGGGACAATTTACTTATCTTGGCGAATATAGATTCCAGTTCTGTCACAGTAAATGGTTCCAGAAACATTGTTATAGCAGGAAATGGTATCATTGTAAACATATTTGAGCCTTACAGCACAGACACCGTCTACGATATGCTAAACTATGCCGATATGATCCTATGCAGTAATAAACCTCTTGTTGCTCTGGAAAGATACAAAAAAATTCTTGATAACATCTCAAAGGAAGAAAACCCTGATACATATGCACACATAATGAACAATATGGGTAACGCTTATAGTACTCTGGCGGAAATAAGGGACATGTATAGCAATATCCTTAATGCAATAGATAAATACAAACAGGCCTTAAGTATTTATGAAGAAAGCTTTGATACGATAAATTGTGCTATTATCTCAAACAATATTGGCAACGCTTACAGGACTTTGTGGGAGGTTTCACACGACAATAGTAATCTGCTAAAAGCATTAGCCTTATATACAAAGGCTTTAAATTTATATCCACATGAAGGCTATGCACTGGATCATGCCCTCATCTATTATAACACAGGAATAACTTATAAAGCCCTTGGAGAAAATTCGTTGGCATCAGAAAATCTACTAAAGGCTCAGAATATTTACGAAATCGCTTTAAAAACTTCCAGTAATGAAAGTGAATTTGGAGTGATTGGATATAATCTGGCTAACGTTTATAAAGCTTTATCAGAACTGTCAGAAAAGAAAAAGTACCTAGAGAAGTCCAGAACAGCATTTGAAGAATTGCTAAAAATAAGGCCTCTTGAAACTTACCCTATAGACTATGCTAGGATTCATAAGTGTCTTGGTGACATTTATAAAGGTTTTTTTGAAGTGGATAGTAATGAAGAAAACCTGACAAAAGCCGTAGAGGAATTTGAAGAATGCCTGAAGTTTTATACATTCGAGAATTACCCTATAGACTACGCAAAAAGCCAGTATATGATGGGAAATGTATACATGCTCATGTCAGACCGTTATAATATATCAAATGCAGTTAACGCTTATCAAGAAGCATTGAAAGTATTTAACGCCTCCGACTTTCCTGCATACAATAAGCTTGCGTTTAATGGGCTAGAAGCGGCAAAAACGGCAGCACCGCTTTATCCTTCCGAGAATTAGTTTTTGCCAGTTGCACCCTCTTCTTTTTATTTATAATACTGAAATTCGTAAAATAAATACAAAATAACAGGATAGCCACTTGTCCAAAAATTAAAATACTTATTCCTATAAATTGGGTCTATGAGGAGTTACGTGTAAATTAATTTTCAATAAAATAGTCTTGGTTTAAACTGCAGTTATACACTCCAGTTTTTATGGGTTTATGCTGTTCAGTATAGGTAATTAACATTTGCTGCCAGCACCCCAAATAGTAAAAGGATACAATTAACCTTGTCCTAGAACTTAACTTACGATACCCTTTAAATTGGAATTAAAAGTAACGTCTGCTTATGATTGTGATTTATTTAATCATATATCCAGGCTGTTACTATTGTATTTTGAGGAGAAGATAATATAATATCGTAAATGTCAACAATTCCACAAAGAATTAAATCACTTGAAGTTATCCACTTGAAGAGTATTAAAAACTTTAAGATTAATTTCCTAGATTCCGCATTAACTGCCATAATGGGGCTAATGGTTCAGGCAAGTACACTATACTCCATGCCTTAGTTTGCTCTTATAAACCACTAGACGGAGTATGCAGGGAAGATTATTAATACAAACGCTTTTTCCACCACCTTCTGATTCTACATGGCTAGGAAGTTCATTTTCAATTGAGTATGAATATTGGGTCACAGTGACCTAAATACACCGAAGGTTTATACTCATGTTGATATGGAGTATTTAAAGCAAGAGGTACGGAAGTTTCCATTAAGTATATGAGGCGGCTAATTAAAAAGCGGCTCCAGATTAATAAAACTTCAGTTTTGAAGTATAGCTGCCATTTTGCCAGTTCGTCCAACTATTGCTTTAAGCTATATCGAGTGCACCCTACCGACTATAGGTAGTCTACTATTTATTTTATATTCTTACCTCTAACCCTATTTTGAGACAAACTTATTTCCGCTTATTATATATCTCCAAGGGTAGCTTATTGCCTCTCCGGCATAATCAATATTGATTCTAGGCGTGGAGACAATTTTATTCTCGGGAATATTGGAGTTATCCAGCAGGTACAGCTTGCCCCGGCATAAGTCATCTGTATTGTTTGCCTTTGTAATGCCCATGGCAGCACAAAGTTTTCCCGGACCGCTGCAAAGATTTCTTACTGCATTAGTCTTTCTACGCTTGGCCATAAGCTCAAGTCCATCCATCGGTTCCAGCGCACGAATAAGGACAACTTCGGGCTTTTCAGCAACATTTGTAACTATATTAAAGCAATGGTACATACCATAGATTAAGTACACGTATGCATGGCCTCCCGGCCCAAATGCCACCTCAGTCCGACTGCTTCGCAAACCCTTATAAGTATGAGCGGCAGCATCATCCGGACCGATATATGCCTCAACCTCTACTATTTTGCCTACAGTCGTACCCTCTTGAGTCTCATGTACAAGACACTTTCCAAGCAGTTCACGGGCAACCTCTAAGGTACTTCGCTCATAAAACTCTCTTTGAAGCTTCAATACAATAACACACCTTCCTAGGCTAGGATTATCTGGAGATATTGATGATTTGCTTAACTACCTACATACAAATAGAAAGAATACAAGAAATACAGGCTTTTTGCATTAATGCAGAAAATCCTCGGTAGAGTTCTCACTCTACCGAGGATTTGACTGGTCGGGGTGAGAGGACTTGAACCCCCGGCCCCATGGTCCCAAACCACGTGCGCTACCAACTGCGCTACACCCCGTTAACCTTTGCGCTGCATTTCCTCAACGCAAAAAGAATTGTACTACATCCACGTTCTTTATTCAATCCTATACACGGGTGTTATAGGTAGTTTATCTCTCTATATCTCTATAATTCTTCCCTAAATGACGTTTTATATACACTATCTAAAATAAAAATATACTTAATTAAACTTACACGTTAAAAATGCTTTCTATATGACAAAAAGGTATACACTATTTGTTGGATGTACCCTTTTGTCATATAAGAAGAAGTTAAAAACTTTAGTATTGAAGAAAATTCTATTTTATTGAGTATTCCGCAATCCTTATGAGCTTTTTCTGTTCGTTTGACATTTTTAGTATCAGATATTTTCCTTCAAAATTATGACATGTAGGAACATCAAATTCCGCTTCCATCTTGTACATATCACCGTCTTTTGCAAGGATTTTAACATCTGCAGGGAGTATATAACCATCGTCATCGGCTACGTCTACTTTTATGCTTTTCGAGTTGGTGTTAATCCTTCCCGATATCTTTAGCTTGGCTGTCTGGATGTCTGGAACAACTTTATCAATACTGAACTTCAGCTCTTTATATGTACCGACTTCTCCTGTCTTATATACCGAATCATTATATGTAATAGTTATGGTTTTTGTCTTACTGTCCCAACCAACTTCCGCTCCCATACTCTCACTTATAAATCCAAGCGGTACAAAGGTCCTTCCGCCCTTTATCTCTGGAGGAACATCGAGGTTTACTCTGTATCCGTTTACAAAAGCGTAGTTTATTCCTATCTTCAGGTATACCTCGGTAGCTGGCTTGGTAGCGGAAACTACCTGCTGATTACTGTCCCATCCGATTTTTGTCCCGAAAGCTTGCAGGATTTTTGTAAACGGTACAAGGGTTCTCCCGCTTTTGATATAAGGGGCAACATCAAAATCCAGCTTCTTACCGTTAAAAACAACCTTTATCTCCTCTTTGCTGCCTGTCCCCGCTGAAGCTGCCAATGCAGGGAACGCGGATAGAATTATTAGGGAAGTTATAAGCACCGATACTATTAATTTCTTCATACTTACCTCCTAAAACTGTTTTTTCCAGTTTGAAAATAGCTCTTTCTGTCCTGCCATGTAGTCCTTCAATATTATGATGGAATCCTCAGTCTCCTTTTTGTTTTCCGCCATTACAGGTACTGGGTTACATCCTCCTTTCACCTTTTCTACCTGATCTATGTGAAACTTATTTCTACAGTTCTGGCATATGAGGAATTCTCCTACCTGTTCATAATATCCTTTCCCTGAATCAAAGCATACCTGGCAGGTATTCAATGCTGTCCTTATACTCCCATCAGCTGCCTTTACCGCTATTACTTCCATATATGTACCATCAGCGGTATAGGGATAAAACTTTGCTGTTGAGGTTATTTCGCTTTTTAGGATTTTTATTGCTATATCATCGCTTTTAATAGCTTCAACAGTTTTAGGCTGTTCAGTAGGGCTTTCAGGCTGTTTTGCTTCTGTTGTTTTGGATTGACTGTTATTATCATTAGTTATTATCGCTTTATCATTAGTCTGCTGCTGATTTTTTGTGGGCTGAGGACTATTAGACGGCTTTATTGAAGGGCTTGGGTTTTGCTCCGCCGCTGTACTTTCCTCCTTAGGCTCAGTCTTGACTGTTACTTTACTTTCGGCATTTTGCTCAGTATCATTTACTACAGTACTATTTTTCTGATTTTGAGCGGTATCGGTACTATTCTGAGAATTAGCTGTGGGTCTGGTATCCTGAATACTGGCTGTAACAGTCGAATTTACATCCTGCGAATTGCTTTTATCTTCCTTGTTTTTAGGAATCACGGTAAAATAGATGATAATAATTAAGGCTATTGCAACAGCTCCCCTAAATGCAATATTCTTGTACTTGTCTTTTGCATTCATAGCACTCATTCGCCATCCTCCCTTTATATAGATACCTCTTATTTTATAAATAAAATGTGTAGATTTTATGAAGAAGTTGCCCTGTTTATGAAATTTATTCATCTTTGCAAATCTTCATAAAATCTACACATTTTTATGTTAACCTTTTTTTAAAAAAATCTTTTATTTGGAGGTCATTTAATGTCTAAGCCCAGGATTTTCTTTGTGGTTACTTTACTTGTGTTAGCTTTTGCTTTTGCAGCGTTTTTTCTGTTTAAGCATTTCTCCGGTGATCATTCTTCAGATTTAGCAGCCCATACCGTAGAAGAAGAAACATCAACATCTACACAAGCTAAGTCAGCCAACCCTTGTCAGGAGAATATAATAATGCTTCAAGCCGCTGTAGATAGGTTTAAATCCGAAAAAGGTACATACCCGGCTAAAATTACAGAGTTGGTTGATAAATACGTAAAGGAGATCCCCAAATGCCCAGGCGGTAATGGATATTCCATAGATAAGGATGGTAAAGTATTTGAGGACTCAAATTACAGATTAGAAGAAACTAAAGCCCAGGCTGCCTCTAAAGAGGATGAGAATGTCAGAACTTTTACTAAGGAAGAGCTGGCAAAATACAACGGCAAAAACGGTCAGCCATGCTATGTGGCTCTTAATGGCGTTGTTTATGACCTAACCAACATAAAAGGCTGGAAAAAAGGCTCACACGGACATGGAATATTAGGAGGAAAGGATTGGACCGCTACTTTTAACAAGGTAGCTCCCAAAAGCCATAGATCTCCTGATTTCCTCAAAAAACTCCCTGCTGTAGGTAAATACATTGGTGAACCCTCCACTGAGGTTCTCGACATAAAACCCCATTAGAAAAGGGAGGCTCACTTTAGCCTCCCTTTTCTAATACTCCAAAGTCATTCGTACCTTACATCATACCCATACTCATACCGCCGCCACTGCTGCTTCCGCTGCCACTACTTCCGCTCTGCTGCATACTTCCCATTCCACCCATATTGTTCATCGGCATTCCCATCATGCCCATTCCGCCCATGTTGTTCATCGGCATTCCCATCATACCCATTCCGCCCATGCTGTTCATCGGCATTCCCGTCATGCCCATTCCGCCCATGCTGTTCATCGGCATTCCCGTCATGCCCATTCCGCCCATGTTGCTCATCGGCATTCCCATCATACCCATTCCGCCCATTCCGCTTTGCATTTGCATATTTCCCATAGGCATGTTCATCATTGAGCCTCCACCCATGTTACCCATCATACCCATATTACTTTGCATAGGCTGCTGCATCGACATTCCCTGATGTCCTTGCATACCTGCTGCTCCCCCAAACAATCCTCCCGGTGTTATTAGCCCTAATAGTATAACTGCAACAATCAATCCTACAAACGAAAATAAAGCAAGCCTTAACCAGCCATTATTTTGCATGAAATTACCTCCGTTCCATTTTATATTTGTATTTATCTTATTTGTACCCAACGTACCTGGAGCTAATATGTGGTTTATCAACCCTAATCCTGTAGCCCCCAGGCCTATAATAAGCAATATAATCAAGGCAAGCATATATAGATATCCTACACTCCCCAATAAGCTCAAAGCTTCACCTCCCTATTTCCACCAAACAATACCTAAAAATACCGCTCCAGCTATTATAAAGGGAAGCAAGACAATGATAATGCCGGTTGTCAGGTAATGGCTTATCTTTATGCTCATACTACCGCTTTCGTGGTGACTTGACATGCCGCTTGACATTTCAGTTTGCTCCTGCTGCTTTATTAAGTCACTAATGGTAACATTCTTAGCATGCATTGATTGCATCATGCTGCCCATACTCTGCCCCATCATACCCATGCTCGATGTAGTACCTTCCCTGCTTCCCCACGCAAATAAAAGTGTAAGCAGCGTAATCGCCCCGAATATAACAACTAACTGTAAAAAATGGTGTTTCTTTTTATCCAGCATCTCTTTTTCCTCTAACCCTTACAAGTAATCCAAAGAGTACCGCCAGTACTATCAGTGGTACCAGGATGTATGAAGCAGTGCCAATCAATGATTTTAGTCCGGCATCGTGCTCTAGGGACATAGAGAGACCCATCATTGAGTTGTGCATTGCGTCCATCATGCCCATCATAAATTGCATAGCTTGCTGCTCCGATGGCTCAGGGCCAAGCTCGGATATTAGAATCGCTGCTACAAGAAAGAAGAAGGAAGTTGAAGCAAACCAAATGAACACCTTAAACCATCGTTTTTGCATCATAAAGTGTTATCTCCCAATCATTCTTGTCTTTACTTCGTCCCAGCCACATTCTTTTTATCAGTGGTGTTTGGTTTCTTGGGCCACAATAGAGCGTGGCACTTGACATAGATATGCCATATAACGCTGGCTACCACTATATATGTCAGCTTTTCATGTATATATAGTGCAAACGCAGTAGCTGACATATTTGAATCCATGCACACCCATATTATAGCGCCTGTGATTATAAATATCAGGGTAGTTATGAATGTGAAAAGCTGATATCCGCTTTTCCCGATTATAAACCATCCCAGCTTTTTCTCTTCATATCTCACAGCTCTGATTACCTCATAGGCTATACTGATAAATGTCAACAATACATATATCGCAGCCAGAACACGATGGACATAATCCGCCGAAGCAATATCATAGTTCAAAACCCACCCGTATTTTGCTCCGGCCATTGCAAGCCCGCTTAATGTAAGCAGGGCAAATACTATAGTCCACAGCCAATGAATTATAAAATCAAATCGAACACTCAAAAGTTACTACTCCTTTATTTAATACTACTTTTCCCGTTTCCTAAGATTTATAGCTATTTTAAAGCATATATACCGAACTCTAAAGTTATAAATATTTTACCCCCACACCTGCCCCAAGTTTTAGTCTGAAAGTCCGTTGTCTATACGTAAAGTTAAGTTTTGTTTGGGTTATTGTTGTTGCCGTCTCCTTGTGTGTCAGGGCACTGGCACTTGTTGCTGCTCCCAAATAAATTCAGGTTTCCTTTGTCATACTGGTTTTTCAAGTACGATACTATCGCCATTATCAGGGATAGTATTAAAACTACTGTCAAAATTCTTGTTATGAGCATTAGAAGTACTGCTATACTGTGTAGAGGATTGAATCCAAATCCGAAGCCAAAGCCCATCCCAGGCAAACTGAAGCTGCTTAAAAGCGCAAATATGAAAATAATTCCTATGATTGCAGCGGTTACAGTAACTATAGTCTTTAATACCGGGTCTTTGTTGATTGACTGCATAATCTGTGAATTAGCGTTTTTGAAGAAGGTATTTCTAACCCATATAAATGCACCCACAACTAAAGCGATAACCAGCACCACCATAAGGATGTTTATAAGCAATACTAACAGGCTGGCTAATGAGAAGCCCATTCCTCCCATGTGATTCATGGTATTTCCACCTCCGTTAAACAGATTGAATAATAAATTAAAAGCAAATGTACCTATGAGTACTATTAAAATTGCTCTTACAATAGGGTCGTTTCTAAGATTTCCTGCCACATGAATCCACCTCTTTACATTAGTACTACTTTGTTATTCACGTTAATTATGGCAAATTACAATCTTAATTTGCCGATGAAGAAATAATTAATAACGTTTTTGGTTGTTATTTCTTTTTTGAAATTTCATAATAACAAAGTAGTATTAAGCCTCAGGGTTACCTTCCGGCCTATTCCTGCTGTGTTTGGGCCTGAGCATACTCAGTATGGCTCCAAATATACCGATAATAAGCCCTATAACCATTATGACCAGTACAACATTGAATACTGTGGTTAAATCAAGCGAGCCCAGGAAATCCAGCCCGACCATTGTTCCATGTTTTGTTCCATGCCCAGTACTTGACCCTCCAGCAACACTTTGTGCCTGCTGTGATGCTTGTACCATCTGGCTTGTGAAGTCGTCATTCAGCCTACTCAACATAGTCATACCCTGAGCCAGCTTGTACACACCCTGGTGCATTTGCTGCATACTCTGTGTATTATACTGGTATCCGTTGGGAGAGCCGTAAGGATTGACATTTACCAACGTAGAAGCTTGACTCAGCATATTTATAGCGTTGCTCAACTTTGCTTTATTCTGAAGCGCAGTATTATACCGTGTAATATAGGTTTGATAGCCTGCAGGGGTTGCTTCCACTGTAGCTGCTTGGCCTGCCAGATCATCATTTAACTGGTTTATCATCATGATACCCTGGGCAGTACTAAAAATTCCGGTATGGATCTGCTGCAGCTTTCCTTGGTCAAATACAAAGTTTATATTCTGCTGTTGATTTGCTCCACCCTGATTATTATTTGCAGCAGGAGCTTGATTATTAGGGGGATTATTGCCACCGGGAGAGATGTTTACCGAACTGTTTCCACTGGGGTAAATATTGATTGCACCGGTCCCCTGTGCTGCTTGGCCTCCTATACTCCCATTCATTATGCTTGATACTGTAGTTTTAGAGTAAGGATCAATGGTTATTAAGTCTAATGCCTGATTTATAGTAGTTATAGCTTGGCTTAACTTATCCTTGTTTTGTACAGCTATAACGTTTAGTGCAGCTTTGTTATCGGGTGTACCGGCAGATGGAGTGATATGTTGGGTATTTGGAGTTTGCTGGTGGGGTGCTGTACCCTGGGGTGTATTGGCTCCTGGGTGGTTCATTCCGGGCATAAGGAACATGCTCCATACTATGTATCCCAGCCCGCCTACTATAACTAAAATCAGAAAAAATGCTAAAAGTCCTCTTAAAACTTTCAAGTTTATCAATCTCCTTAATTACAATAATTACTGCATTTATCCGGTAAATTTAAAGCTATTTTTATAAAACACTATAGGATTATTTTTATACTAATAAGCTATAATATGCACCAATTACAGTTTTCCACAATATGCTTATAACTCTCAAAACTTTCTAAGACAATCGAGTAGGAGGTGAGTAATTATTTTACCCACCGACCTCTCACACCACCGTACGTACGGTTCCGTATACGGCGGTTCTTTAGTTTTCACAGACTTTTAGATAGCACTCCTTGAGTGATGGGAATCCCATATCAAGGAG
>JAOAEJ010000056.1 GCA_026416815.1 Clostridia bacterium
TCTTATTTAGGGCTTATAAGCCGCATAAATACTAAGATTTTAGCATTTAACATATGCTTTTATATTAATAAGCTGATTGGAAATATGAACTTGTCAAAGATCAAAAGTTTGATATTTTAATTAGCACAAGGGGTTAAATTATATTGCGATAATCAGATTTTTCCTTGTAATATCATTATCGCAACTTATATACTTAAAAATTATATAGAAAAAATATCATCATCTTCCTTTTTGTCATTCTTATTTATATCTCTAACCATGTTTTTATAGCTGTTTCCCGGAAGCATAATCTCTTCTTTATTCTCAACTTTAGGGGGCTCTTGCTCCAATACCCTGGAGTTACAAATTGTTTTTCCGCAGCGCTTGCATTTATTTTGCCGACGTTGCTCTTGTAAATTCTCATGGCTGGCAATATCCTCTACACTTTTAAATACTTTATTAATCACATCTGCGCCTTTTTCCAATACTCTGTCTACGCCCTCTTCCACTTTTCTTCCGATGACATCCAGAATATTTCCTTCGTAATTATCGGTTTCCTCAGAAGTGTTGGGGACATGTCTTTCATGTTTAAACTTATCATGGCTTTCACCGGTAAGCATGGCTTTAGCGGTTTTTGGGTTTTGTCTGCTATCTAAGCTTTGTTGACTTTCTCTTGTTACATCAACAGATTTTGTTTCTTGGAACCTTGAACGTTTTACAACGAATTTTTCTTTAGCATCATGGGCTGAAATATTATTGAAAACACTTCTTCTCGCGTCATTAGAGCTGTGCATTCCTATACATAGCGAAAATGGCATTCCTTTTGCTACGATTGCCAATGCATTTTCCCATAGTAATTCTTCTTGTCCCTTGCCCGAAGGAAAAACATGCACTTCATCTCCAATTTCATGATTAAACTCTCTTTCCCCATTTTCGTCACTGGAGCTAATAACACAGCGAGCATTATCAATAGGCTGATACCTTCCAAGTGTAGCCATATTTGCACCCGGATCGCTCCATTTCTCTTCCCACCGCGGGCTTACATAGTCTTTAAACAAGTCTGCAAACATTTCAATGGGGATATCATAGGCAATCTTCTTTTCCCGATCTATTTGAAATACGTATCCCAGGAAGACATAAATCGGTCTCCCCGGTGTCCCTGGCTTGCTGCTGTGTTCATCATATTCCTTACCCTCAGCAACCTTTTCCCGACCGATTTTATTCAATGTTTTTGCCATGCAGGTTATTCCGATAACACAGTATTTACCGTCGCTAAATACAGATTTTCTTATAGAATCCTCCAGAAAATCTGCGGAATTAGTTGTGCTTAAAACAAATTCTTTAGCCCACGCTATCCTGCTATCGTTAAAATCTTCAGGAACAGCAAGGAACTTGGGCCTAAAGTCCATTTTGTATGTGCGGCTGTGTACCAATGGAGCAAATAGGGGAACCCTTTGTTCAATTTCCATATAAAAAACTCCTTTTACAGTTAGACAAGTCATATTAGTACTACTTTGTTATTTTTGAATTTATGACAAAGAAATAACAACTCAAAAACGTTATTGATTATTTCTTCATCTGCAAATCAATCTTGTAATTTGCCATAATTAAGGTACATTACAAAGTAGTATTTGTCTTGGCACAGATATAATAAGGATTACGATAGTTTTTTCTCTACACCATTTAGATACACCGGTATATTGGAGTTTAGAAGCTCACCGGAAAGTCTTGCAGCGTCCTGCTCCATTTTCTTAATCTCATCTGCATTTAACTGAATTTCCGACTCAAGGCCTTTAATAGTGTCGCCCTTAAACATCTTACCAAAAAAACTATCTCTTATTCCCGAAAGTTCACTCAGCTTGTTTGTATTTTTTGATATAAGGTCATTTACATACCCCTGTATAGCACAGTATATTCCAAAAGCAACCGGTAAATAAATATTTTTAGGCTCCAATTTCCCCGTACCCCCATTTTCAGCTATGTTTTTCCCCAGGGTAACAGGTATAATTGATACAAGCTTGTCATACCCGTTGGGTTCGGTAAACAGAGGGCTGAATACTTCCTTAATAATATCTTTCACTTCTTCTCCGCTTCTTTTACATAAGTCAAACTTTGTTACTACAATTACAATAGGGGGTATACGCTTATTTACACTTTCAAATTCATTTAATATATGCATATACCTTTTAGCTCCCAGTTCACTTCGGATATAATAAGCAGGATCCTCCACTTCTTCAGAAAAAGCTTTTCCGTCTACACAAATAAATAAGCACGACGACTCTTTTAAGTACTCCTTAAACTTTTTTACATCTTCAGTGTCAGAACTAGCCCTTAGCGAATCACCGGGGTAATCAAGCCATTTAAAGGTCATTATTTCCTTCATGCCGTATTTTAGTTTAAAGTCATAATTTCTTACTTCATCACTAGGGGCAGGGAAACGTTTTTCCCCTTTACTTGAATCCCGTAGGGTTTCCCAAAGTGCTTCCAGTTCGTTATCAGTGTCCCAGTCTGCGGATAAGGTAAACCCTTTAAGTCCACAACTCATTATATTGTACATACCCGCCAAATAACAGGTTTTGCCCGAACCTGACAATCCTACCATTGTTATCTTGGTTGTTGGCATAAAATATCCTCTCCTATCAAAACTTCATATTTAACTACTTATAAAGCAAATATATCATGTTCTTTTTCTATATTAATGCTTTCAAACATCTTGTACTCGTCCAAATAAGCTTTAAGCTGTCCTTCCACATGCTCCATATCCTTTGCAATCTCCATTTTTTCTTTCAGCTTAGCAGCTTCCTTACTTGCAAGATCATAGTAAGAAGGCTCACGGAATACCAAGCTGACTAAACTGTCGAATATGCCGCTCTTTTGTACATAGGTTTGTGCCTTTTCACTATGTTTTTTTACCTGATCAGCTAAGGAAACATATTCCTTTATTATGCCGTGATACATAAGAGCCATAATGGGAAAATCAATATGCATAATCCCTCTTTTAGTGCATGATACAGGAATAACGTGGGCTACTATATTATCATTTTGTTCCACAGCCATAAGGAAGCTTTCCAGCGGTGACAGCAGCCTTTCAAAGTTCTGATTTATCTCTAGGTCATCCATTACAAGGTCATATTTGGTAAGCAGAATTATTATACTCAGAGGTTTGTCTATTTCACCAACGTATTGGTTTACTATAGAAAGTATCTTTCGTACTCTTGTCCTCTCCGACTCATTATTCTTAAGGGCATCGGCTTCAAAAAACATCATTATTGCATCGGAGGTCTTAATATCCTTTTTCAATTGCTCTATATCGTCATTGCCCTGAGAAGATTCATTAATCATACCTCCCCTGTAGTCCTTCCAGGAAAAGTCGAGCACACGTCTACTGTGATACATCAGGTGAAATTTGTATACGTTCCTTTTATCTGTCCCGAAGGGGTACTTATTGCTTGACTTTATATTACTGAAAAGCTTCGTAAACATTTCATGGTCATTTCCATTGATTGCTTTCAATGTGAATCCTTTTATCGGCTTTTGCATTAACCCGTATGTACTAACCATGTAAGTTGTCTTACCGGAGAAGGAATTACCCAGCATAAGTATATTCATTTTAATAATCCCCCAGTTTATTGAAATCCTATTTGTCTTAATATGGCTAACCAGCTTATTCTACTATATAAATTGCAAAAAAGAATCTACAACGAAGTTCTCCCTAAATCTTTTTTACAATTTGTTACCTTAAGCTATATTGCTATAACCAAATTTTTCCTTGTAATATCATTATCGCAATTTATATAGTCTATTAACCATTTTGATATTGACGGTTAGCCTCCTTTTGAAGCTGCAAATTTATATTATATAGAGAAAACATCCTTTTTGGAAACTGCATTCCCTCCACTGTATGAGTCCTTGGCGGTGGTTAGGTTGAAAATATCTTCCTCTCCATTACCGGTCATCTCTCCACTATCACAAACCTTTTCGTTTGAAACAACCTTTTTCTTAACCTCTTTGCTGCTATTTGAAGCACAGCTTATCTGAGGGCAGCTAAGGTTATTTGAGATACTATTGAGGCAGTCAACAGCAGCATAATCCTCTATAAGCCTATAACAACCCTTCAGTTGTTCTATATATGCAAGGTCATTCTTTGTAAAATATGGCCTAAGATCATCTAATGAGTATTCTCCAGAACCCTCTAATCCTCTTAGTTCACCCCAGTACTTCAGCGAATCGTTAATAGATTTTCTTAACCATTCCCTATCCACCAACACACCTACACTCTCCCCGAATTGTAAACACAGCTCAGGTAAAAAACAGGTCTTCTCCTTCTTAAGCCTTGTAAAACAATTATGTGGGTTGCTACTATCAAGAATCAACTTGTATAATTCTTTATACTGACTCATAAGGTAATCTTTTAGGCCTTCAAATCTAGAATCATTCAACTGATCCCCTATAATACGCGGAAGAATAGGAGCAGAATTATATTCTATAAAATAATACATGTCGGCAATCCAGCCTACAATATAATTAAAATAAGCTTGAAGTTCTTCGGCAAAATTTAAGTAATAACCCTCATCCAAACGGTTATCCACTATGGCCTTTTTGAATGGTATTGAGAATAGCTTATCTTGATAGATTGAGTCGTTTCCAAATCCCCAAAAAGCCACATTGAAGTATAGGGTCTCGTGTACTACCTTAGGGCTTATTATTAAAGTAGGCAGCCCCTTTAAAGCATAATACAGATTTTCATTGGCAGCACCTCCACCTTCATGGGTACTTTTCCATCCTCCACCATAGAATATTACCGGCTGACCGCTTTGCTGACTGTAGTTCTTGTTTATGAATTGGTACAGTCCTTCATTGACTATATCTTCAACATACTTTCTGTAGATATCACTGGTGGATTTTGTGACAAGCACTCTTAGAGCTACTCGCGTATCATTACCTTCAAGCCAGTCCTCTGAAAATTGTGAAGTACCCTTCACTAGTGCTTCTCTGCGCACCACAAAAGGAGGAACAATCAACGGCCAGCACTGTTGAAGAAAATATTGCCACTCTGCCTGCTTGGTCAGGCTATCAAAGTTTTGTTCCTGTTCAAGCAGCCGATACTCATGGCCCAAACGTGTAATTTCCTTTTGGAGCCATACGGATTTTTCAAACATCTCGCGCTGAAAATTTTCTCTGTTGCTTTCAAGCATTAACTGCAGCTGCTGATTCTTTTTCGCTAGCTCCTGCTGGTTTTTTATGTTTCTGCTTGTATTGATAACAGATACTAAACTCTGTGTAACCAATGAAGCTCCATATAACATAGGATCCATAGAATCTTCTTCCCTTTCCATAGTTTATCTTCCCTTCCAGTTAGTTTTCAAAGGGTTATATTGAAGCAATTATTGAGCGGAATATCATCATCGAATATTGTTGAAATTAGTAAAATACCGGATAATAACATATATAAAGTTAGTATTTATTACATATTACATCCAATATAGCCATGTTTTTCTTAAAACCATTTTATAATTTCTTAATTGCTAATGTCAATAAATTATAGGAATAAATAAAAGTTTTCTGAAATCTGCTCATCATAGGCCGTTTAGGTTGAAATGAGTGATTCCCAGTCAGGCACTAAGCTGTGATTGCTTCGATTTGAATGACTGGATAAAATCACTTTCACCTTAAACTATCTTTAAGCCTCAAATTCCTTTGAATTGGTACTAATGAATCGCCTAATAGTACTGTACTACTAATAAGATATAACTTTTAAATATAAAAAACCCGGAAATTCTTAATATAAACAGAATTCCGGGCTCCAATAAGTATATTTTATCTTCATTTGACCTTACTTTCCCATATTAAAAGTTTAGCTTGAACTTAGTGATTTCCAGCTAGGGAAACACCCGTGGTAAGTGGTGGTTTTCTAGCTGGAAAAATCACTTTCAACCTAAACTATCTATATATGTCATGACACTGCTCTTTCCTTATTCAACATACCTAAAAAAACCTCTACAATATTTGGGTCAAATTTTGTCCCTGCACATCTTCTTATTTCAGCTATTGCCTGCTCCTTATCCTCAGCCTTATTATAAGGTTTGCCGTATACTATTGAATCGTAGGCATCTACGACAGCAACAATTCGAGATACTATAGGTATCTCATCAGCTTTAAGACCCTGTGGATATCCCGTACCGTCCCAGTTTTCATGGTGGTAAAGAATAGGATTTGCGATAGAAGCTGTCTCTGCAATCGCTGCTGCGATTCTGTAGCCTATTTCACAGTGCTGCCTCATTACCTTCCACTCTTCTTCGGTCAAGTCTTCCTGCTTTTTAAGTATATTATAGGGTATTGCTACTTTACCAATATCATGAAGTATAGCCAAAAGGCTCAGGTCATCCATATCACTTCCCGCCAGTCCAAGAGCACTTCCCAGCTGCAGTGCCAGGTCTTTTACCCTGCTGTTATGTTCCGCAGTCTCACTGGTTTTTTCTTCAAGAGTTTTCCTTAAGGTAGTAATAATGGAACTACGTACATTTTTCCCTTCTGCCAGTTTATTCTTATACATCCTGTCTTCAGCTTTTTTAAAAACAGCTTCTATATGGTGCCTATCTTTACTTTTAGTACCGTAGCCCACTGAAATACTAGGAATTATGGTGTCTGAAGTCTCATTTTTACACCGTTCCCTTATTACATTACATATTCCAAGTACTTCTGCCTCATTTGCCCCAGGCAGCACTACAGCAAACTCATCTCCTCCTATACGTCCAACTTTATCCTGTTCCCTTGTGCATTCCTTTAATATTTGTGCTACTTTCTTCAGCAGTTCATCTCCTTGTCTGTGTCCAAACGCATCATTTACAAGCTTGAGGCCATTAACATCTCCTATTATAATGCTGAAGGGTAGTAGTTTATTTGAATCCAACCTAAGCATCTCTTCTTCGATAAAGGTCCTGTTATATACACCTGTAAGCCTGTCATGGTAGCTCAGGTACTTTAACTCGTCTTCAGCCTTCTTCCTTTCACTAATAGTTTCAGTATAAATAATTATCCCGCCAATATTCCCCTTATTATCTAACCACGGCCGACACTCCCAGCGAATATATTCAGTCTTCCCGTCTGCCCCTATAAAATGCTCCTCTTCCTCACGCTCTATACTACCCTCAATACATCTTGCATAGACTTCCTCCCACCTTGCGCGGAGGCTGGGTAAGACCTGATAACACTGCTTGCCTATTATATCTTTTTCTTCCAAGTTGTAATCCCTTAGATATTTATCACTGGTCATGACATACCTAAGTTCCCTATCAAAGACAGCTATAGCGTTTGGATTATGTTTTATTATGAGTCTTGTCCTTTCTTCGCTCTTCTGTATTTCCTGTTCTATATCATGCTTGAACTGTAATTTAATGAAACATGTGATACCAAATATAGCAATCACAGCAATCATAACTCCAATATTAGTATTGGCTTTATCGCTTAAGAGCATTGACACTACTACCAATATAAACATTGTTAGCTCGAAAAACAACATATGATAAGGCTTTCTAAATATAGAACTAGACGCAAATACAACCAGTACAAGCAACAAACATGCACCTTCTGTGAACCCATTGGTATAAGCATAGTCGACGGTTGCAATACCTGCAATATAAACCGGTGCATAGAAAACATAAAGCATATTTCTTCTTGCATAATCGCTCACGTAGCTTAAAACAAATATACCTAAAAATATTACAGAAATTGCAAAAGTATATGATACTTTAACCAATGTATCGGAATATACAACCTTCCATAGATATCCACCAAGTGGTGCAAATAAAGCAGATAGTATACAAAGCACCCTTAGGGTTGTCATTTCATACTTTAATATACTGCCCTTATAATCATATTTATTGCTATTCATTCTTATCTCCCCGCTAGCAATTTAACAAAATTAATGCCTCACCAGTGTTATCAATGAATTTATCCGGTAAGGTACAGTAGTTCTATAGATTATAGGTTACATATTTATCTATACTTTTTATTTATCATATTAATAAAAATATCCGAAATATTGGGGTCAAACTTTGTGCCTGCACACCGCCTAATTTCAGCTATTGCAGCCTCCTTGCTCCTTGCTTTGTGATAAGGCCTGTAGTTTGTCATGACATCGTAGGCATCGACTATTGCAATAATCCTTGAAAGCATTGGGATTTCCTCCTGCTTTAGCCCGCTAGGATATCCCTTACCATCCCACTGCTCGTGATGGTAAAGTATAAAATTTGCAATAGGTGCAATTTCCGCCACGGAAGTTGCAATTCTGTAGCCTATATCACAATGCTCTTTCATGATCTTCCACTCATCGTCCTTTAAGCTGCTAGGCTTTTCAAGTATATGGTCCGGTATTGCCACCTTACCTATATCGTGAAGTAGCGCAAGTAAACTCAAATCATCGAGGTCACTTCCGGCAAGGCCGATAGTCTGGCCTAATTCTATCGCAAGTTCCTTTACTCTCTGGGTATGCTCAGCAGTTTCACTGGTTTTTTCCTCCAATGTTTTCTTCAACGAAGTAATAATAGAACCCCGTACATTCTTTCCTTCAGTTAACTTATTCTTATACATCCTATCTTCGGCTCTTTTAAAAACCAATTCAACCTCTTGCTTAGCCCTTGATTTTGTTGCATACCCTACCGAAATACTCGGTATGACAAACTCTGAAGATTCCCTTCTACACCTCTCTCTTATCTTATCGCATATGCCCACCGCTTCCATTTCACTTGTTCCAGGAAGAATAATAGCAAATTCATCTCCACCTATACGGGCAATTATATCCTGTTGCCTGCATGATTCCTTAAGTATAATCGCAACCCTTTTGAGCAATTCATCTCCTACTCTATGTCCAAAAGCATCGTTAGCAAGCTTTAGGCCATTTACATCCCCGATTATAATACTAAAGGGCAGTTTGTTTTTAGAGTCCAGCCTTGACATTTCTTCCTCAAAAAATGTCCTATTATAAAGGCCGGTAAGCCTATCGTGAAAGCTTAAGTATTTTAGTGCAGCTTCTGCCCTCTTTCTTTCGCTAATTACTTCGGTATACACAATAATACCGCCTATTTGCCCTTTATTATCAAACCATGGACGGCATTCCCATCTTATATACTCAACTGAACCATCGCTTCCTATATAGGAATCCTCTTCCTCTCTCTCAATCTCGCCTTTAAGGCATCTCCCATATACCTCTTTCCACTTTTGAGGGAGGTCTGGTAATATCTCATAGCAGCTTTTCCCTACAATTTCCTGTCCAGTCAAATTGTATTCTCTAAGGTACTTATCACTTGTCATTATGTATCGAAGCTCTTTATCAAAAACTGCTATAGCGTTTGGATTGTGCTTTATGATCATCCTTATGCACTCTTCACTTTTTTGCAATCCCTGTAGTGCAGCATGTTTAGCCCTTAAATTACAAAATGCCACTATGCCAAAAATTATAATCATACTAACAATTGTTAATGCATTAGTTGAAGCGGCATTCCCTTTAAGAAGAATAGCTATAACGACAAGAATAAACATCATAATTTCGTATGCCAACAGATGGTTAGGCTTCTCGAATATCCACGATATAGCAAAAATGACCATCACCAATAAAAGGGAATATCCATTTGAAAAGTTATTTATATAAGTTACCTGTAAAGCAGATAAACTAGAAAGCACATACATAAGAAACATAAGATAGTGCACATTTTTCCTTACAAACTCACTTATATATGTTGATATAAAAACAGCCATGAATACCGCGGCAAAAAGCCACCCCGTGAACTCAGTATTTGCAGAATCAGAATATATAAACTTCCATATATAAGTAACAACTGGCGTTCCTAGTGCATTTATTAAATATATCAACCGCGTTGTCTTTAGGTCTAAATGCAATAGTTTGCTTCTGTAAGCATTGTTATTATCCCACATACGTTTTCCCCCAGTAGTGTATTTTTTATAACTTGGTAGTACAAAAGTGCTAGAAATGCATAGGTACAAGTTTATATATTTTATAGAAATTTGTTCAAGTGTCACTTGTATTCGAAAATTGTCATATATAATTATACCATTTCCATATTACACCTACAACTCCAAAAGCTACTTCCATTTTAGGTATTAAATAAAAATATTTCGATAAATTACTTGGTTTTGACATATCAGCTGGAACCTTTCAGACAAAATAGTATTAGATAATGTCGCATTTATATAACGATTCATATACCCTCTTATATATCACTCAATAAAAAAATTAATTAATCTCATTTTTTATTAAAAATATTCAGACACCAATTAATTTAATTCGTACAATACAATGAAAACAATAAATAATATCAAAGAGGTGTTTTAAATGCTTAGAAAATTATACTTATCAGATACAGACAAAAAGCTTGCAGGAGTATGTGGGGGTCTAGGAGAATATTTTAATGTAGACCCAACTTTAATAAGACTTTTATGGATTCTTTTAACTTTCTTTAACGGTATAGGCCTTTTTTCTTATTTTATTGCATGGCTTATAATGCCTAGAAAAAGTTTTAGTTCATCGAATCCATACTAAAAAAGTCATATTGAACCTAAAAAACAATCCCCGGATTGTTTTTTAGGTTCAATGTTTATTTATAATTCAATTCCACTTTTCAATCCCACTTAATTGATACTTTTTACTTTCCAATGAGTAAACCACCGTATATATCCATTTAAACGACTTTTTCTGATAGTCCTTTTCCGGATACTTAATAGCTATGACCTCATTTACATATACCTTCCATTCTTCCTTACCGGGAACCTGCTTTATATCTTTTATAGAGAATTCCACCAGTTCTTCTTTGATACCTTGTTTATAAAGGCTGGAAACCAGACTGGTTTGGGATTTATAAAGGCTGCTGTCTTTCAGCAGGTATGGCTCTACCAGGGCAAAATTGTTCTGATTTATAGCCTCCGGCATATAGGTTTCGTATGCGTTCATAGCCTCTTCAATATAATAACTCTCTGCTTTTGCTCCTATATTCTCTCCCGTACCTTTTCCATCCTCTAGCTTCACATTTTTCTCAAAGGACTTCCACATCTCTCCTTCGGTATCAATAATGTCAATTATCTCACCATAAGGGATATCAAACTCAGGGAATCCCGCAGCATACGCTGCAATCTCATAAACATCGAAGTATATTTTTAAGGAGTCCTTAGTTATAACAAAATTCTGATCTGGACGTATAGCTTCCAGCTTATCATCAAAAATCATGTAATCTTCCGATTCTTTTTGCTTAGCAATTTGCTTGTTAATAATCTCGGTAATCTTCTTTACATATCTGCTGTTTTTCTTGAACAGGTCTGCAAGGCTGTAAAACTTGCCATTATGAATATTTATATGATAGTTTTGCCATGAGGGTGTTCCGTGAGCAGCACCTATAGGGTAAAAATATCCGGTTTTCTCAATTAACAAAAGGTCTTTGTTTTCTGTCACTCTAAAGTTCATTGTAAAATCTTCGCTATATAGACCATCTGCTTTCTCGGATGCTGACTTATCCCCTACAAAAATTTTTTTCAGTTCCCTATTTATCGATAGTTCCACTTCCTTTGAATCTATACCTAAAACTTCGGGATAATAAATCAGCATACACCTGTCAGGTCTGTGTTTGAGTTCCTTTACAACTATGCTGTTTTCAAGCTTATATGTAGTGTCTTCTTCCCATACTACCTTGCCATCCTTCGTAACATAGCTTAATCTACTATCAATATACGCTTTTATCAAATCTCCTTGGATTTTCATACTTCCTATACCTTTTAGTTTAGGTAAGCTGTTTACCCTTTGACCTTTCTTATCAATAAAATAAGTATGAGTTTCATCACTGACTGAAGCAACATCACCCTGGAATTCTTCAAAGTCATAAAATATGAAGTCGGTAAGGCGTTTCCCTTCGGTATTTACTAGAGCTTTTCTAGAATAGATACTGTTATAGTATGTGGGATAGGATTTGTCTACAGCTAGATATAATCCCTTTCCAATCCTGTACACATCGCTGTACTCCGGCTTTATTACAAACTCACCCTTTTTATTTATCACCCCTGCATCACTGTTTGAGTAATCTTCTGAGCTGCTTACTACAGCAAATCCGTCCTTGAAGACTTCCGCACGTGAGTATTTATCCTCAATCAATATAGTGCCGTCTTCATTTAAGTAACCGTTTTTTTCATTTACGTCATTTCTATATATTACTGTTCCTTCTGAAAGCCCCATAACATTGCTATAATTATAGGTTCTTATAATCTTCCCTGTCTTATCTATCAAAACAACCTTATCTTCCCTTGTAGTTACAAGAGCTTTATCACCTTCAAAATCATTTGCATATTTGAATTGAGGTTCTATTGATACCTTGCCGGTCTTGTCAAGATAGCCGTAGAGCGATACCCCATCGCTTCCCTTCCAGCTAAAAACCGCCATACCTTCTTTGAAGGTGTTTATGTGCTCAGATGCCTCATACAGCACTTTACCCTTCTCATCAATGACCGCATATTTGTCTTTACGGCTTGCTATTGCAAATCCATCGGAAAAATCGCTGATATAATAATATTGAGGCTCTACAACGACTTTGCCGGTCTTATCTATAAGTCCATCCATATCCTTTTTTGTAACTACAGCCAATCCATTTTCCTGGAAATCCGCAACCCTATCATAAATCGGTTCTATGACAAAATTCCCTTCCTTGTTTATGTATCCCCACTTATCACTGCCATTTTTCCTCACACAAGCAGAGTATCGCCACCCATCATCTTTCTTATCGGGATTCTTTGCACTATCCAAACTTACACTCTTATCTTTGCTACCGGATATTGAACACCCCGAAAGAAACATAGTCAAGCTCACTGCAACTAATAAAAACGCTAGTAATTTTTTCATACATACACCCCTTCATCTCTTATATTAAAAGAAGCGCTACCTACTAATTATAGCAGTATCAGACTTAAAGTTCCACCTACCATTTAACACATTCAGCTGCATTCAACTAAAGCCTCTAAACCATTTTTAGCATATTCAAATAAATATCAAACTGCAAATGCGGAAATACTAATAAAAACTCAAAAGGAGGCGATTTATTTGAATAGAGACAGAGCACAACAAATTGTAAACTCATATGGCGTAATAGAAGTATTATATAATGGTTCTCCTGTATGGATAGAAGGTGTTAAGGATAATAGCCATGCTGAGGTCTCTTACTTAAATAGCAGGGATAAGAAAATGGATGTGGCATTAAATGATTTGATTGAAACTAACACAGCCTTTTAAATTATGCATAAATCAAGCCTTGTCTTATATAACGGAGATTTTATACGGCAGGGCTCGATTCGCTTTCGACTATACATAATTCCCTTTTACATATACAGGTATTCCATGTAGAAATATAACCCCTATTCTGGTATAATTCAATTTTATATAAGTTGTTTGTATTTATAACATATTAGAGATAAGTTACCGGATTTAGTTTTGGATGGGGGATAATATGCTGAAGGAAGCTCAAATAATTTTAAAGAAATACTTTGGCTATACCACTTTTAGAAAAGGCCAGGAACAAATTATCAGCAGTATCTTAAACGGAAGTGACACCCTGGGCATAATGCCTACAGGCGGTGGAAAATCTATCTGCTATCAAATCCCGGCTCTCTTATTTGAAGGCACTACCCTTGTAATATCTCCATTGATTTCACTGATGAAAGACCAGGTGGATGCACTAAATGACTTTGGTATCCCCTCTACCTATATAAACAGTTCATTAAGCTATAGCGAACTCAGGGAGCGGCTTAATCTTGCAGCCAGGGGAAAATTCAAGCTTTTATATATAGCTCCTGAAAGACTTGAGTCGGAGCAGTTCCGTGAACTTCTCAACAGTATATCGGTTTCACTACTGGCAATTGATGAGGCTCACTGTGTATCCCAATGGGGGCATGATTTCCGTCCAAGCTACCTTGCAATCTCCGCATTAATTAAAAGCCTCCCCAAGCGCCCTATTGTAGCAGCTTTTACTGCAACTGCAACCGAGTCGGTTAAAAATGATATTGCAGGGCATCTTACTCTAAAGGATCCCGACATATTTGTTACCGGCTTTAACCGTGAAAACCTCCGCTTTTCAGTGGTAAAATGCAAGAATAAGAGTGACTTTTTGATAGATTATATAAACGGGCATAAGAACCAGGCGGGAATTATATATGCTGCTACCCGGAACCAGGTTGACAAGCTTCATGATTTGCTTAAAAGAAAAGGATTTGCTGTAGGCAAGTATCATGCGGGGCTAAGTGATGGAGAGAGAGCAGCTAATCAGGATGACTTTCTGTATGACAACATAAATGTTATGGTAGCCACCAATGCCTTCGGGATGGGAATTGATAAGTCCAATGTTCGTTATGTTCTTCATTTCAATATGCCTCGGGCTATGGAGTCATACTATCAGGAAGCAGGCCGTGCAGGCCGTGACGGAGAGCCGGGCGAGTGTATTTTGCTATATGGAGCTTCGGATATTCATATACAAAAATTTTTAATAGAGCAATCTCTTTTATCACCGGAAAGAAAAGCAACGGAATATAAAAGGCTGCAAAACATGGTGGACTACTGCCATACCTCCCGCTGCCTGCGTAAATATATACTGGAGTATTTCGGGGAGAAAGAAGTCCCCGAATCCTGCAGTAACTGCGGGAATTGTGACGACGACCTGGAGCTTACCGATATAACGGTGGAAGCACAGAAGATTTTTTCATGTGTTAAGCGCATGGGCGAACAGTATGGGAGCGGGCTGGTATGTGGAGTGTTGCACGGGTCCGGAGCCAAAAAAATACTCCATCTCGGATTTGACAAGCTGTCTACCTACGGTATCATGAAGGACTATTCGGTTAAAGAAATAGGGGATTTAATTAACTTGATGACAGCAGAAGACTACCTACATGTTACTGAAGGGCAATATCCTGTGGTAAAGCTCACACCAAAGGCCTATGCTGTACTAAAAGGTATCGAAAAGGTAAATCAGAAGGTGTCTAAAAAGAAAGAGGATCCTAAGGATGACTTCACACTGTTTGATATATTACGCTCCCTTAGAAAAACAATTTCCGAGCATGAGAAGGTGCCTCCCTATGTTATTTTTCATGACAGTACCCTAAAGGAAATGTGCAAGTACTATCCCACAACCGAACGGGCTATGTTGGATATATCTGGAGTTGGAGAAAGTAAGTTCGGTAAGTACGGACAGCAATTTATTGAGGCAATACAAGAGTATGTACAAAAGCAGGGTATACAGGTGGACGCATCCTATACCTCCAAAACTTCTTCAAAAGGAAAAGACAATACACCAAGCCATACGATTACCTATAGAATGTATTTAGATAGAAAAACTCCCGAGGAGATTGCTAAGGAGAGGGATATGACTGTTATTACAATACAGGAACATCTTGTCCGTTGCTGGCAGGAAGGACAGGAGGTTAACTGGGATATGTTTATACCTAAGAAGTATGAGGCCTTGATTTTACAGGCTGTTCAAAAGGTGGGTTCGCAGCGGCTAAGGCCGATAAAGGACGAGCTTCCCGATGAGGTTGATTATTTTGGGATTAGGGCTGTTATATGTAAATATGGGAAGTAACTGTGAGTGATTCGGAGGGTGTTAGCCCTCCGTTTTATTTATCTATTGTATTAAAAAGTTTTATACGCATTTTACTCCAATTCTTTATACATAAATATCATTTCAGCGCTCTTTTCAAACTCTTGCTTTGTATAGAATTCTTCCGATGGGAATCCTTGATTTGTAAGCAGGACAATAGCTCTTATGTCTTCTTTCACTAGGCTTTCTTGAGCATATTCCAATAATCTGCTGCCGATTCCTTTTCTCTGTACTGAGCTATCTACGTACATTTCTTTGATGAAGAACTCGTCTCCCTTCCACCACTTGACTATATTACCAAGGCATACGCCGACAATTCTTAGTCCCTCGACTGCTATAAAGCCTCTAAAGCCTGGGGTATTGACTATGTCTGTTAGGTATGAATTTGCTCTCTCGGCGGATGGCCATTTGTCTTCCCAGGGGTATGCGTTAAATACTTTTATAAATAGTTCAGTGCATTTTTCTATGTCTTCATGTTTGTAGGTTCTTAAAAGCATGTTTTTTTACCTCCTGCCTCTTATAGAATCAGGGTAGTTTTTTGTTGGTATTATCTAGCGAGTAATTAGTATCTTTGGGGTCGTCTAAAGCAGTTCCCGAGAGGGAAACCCATCTTGCTGGGTTTCCCTCTCGGACGCTCCCTTCCACTCGCTTACCCAAGGAGGACCGGCTTCAAAGGGCATCCTGCCCTATGAAGCCTAAAACGCACGTCCTATGCGTTTTTCCCTTGAATATAAAGGGGCTTCGCGGGGCTTTCCTGCTGCGTTATATCGTTTATTTTATTACTATGATATATAATGTTGGGGGTTAAATCAATAAAATATTGTACAAATTGCCAACCTTATTTAATATTTTATGTTAACCCGCTTGATATATTATGCATACAATATATTAAACTCTTTAATAATTTTATTCTTATAGCTTGTAGAGGAGGTATTTAATAGTATGAGTTCAAAACATAACAATAATATACCCGGGCAGAATTACTGGGCTTCTCAGACTCCAAAATCCTATAGTAGTAAGCCACCAAAGACCAGAATGCGTGTAACCTTTCCACCCGGTGGAGAATTTAAATTGCTAAATATTGCTGAATTTTCGGCTCCCGGAGGTATGACTATGGTTTTAAACCTGCCATTCCCCGTTGGTAGCGGAGGATTGGGCAGTATTTGTGATTCCATCCGAAATGCAGGAGGAACTGTTGATATCGACGAGGTCTAATTTTTGCTGCACTGCCGTAATTATTAAATTTAGGCTCATAGGATTCACAATAAAAAATATGGTTTGTTAATAGGTACACTAATTACCTTTTTACATACCATATTTTTTATTATTTGTACTACTTCTTTTAGTAAAGAATAGAGTCTACTGTAAACATCTATCATTATATTTAAGTACAAACAACTTCAAATTTGTGCGGGCATATAATTACAATGTTGAAATAGATAAATCACTTATGGAGGTTTTAGTATATGGAAGCTAACCCCAGAGATTTAAACGGCATTGTTAATAACTTGATTGTTCAGCCCTTCCCTATTCTTTTTAACCGCAATGATTACCACGTAATGCTGTATCTTAAAGACCATCCTGAGTATGAGTCGATTGAAGCTATGATACGAGAATGTTCTTCGGGCAAACCCTATATCCGTGCTATTATAACCCTCCATGACCAGAGTCAGATTGATCATATTAATGCTGCTGAAACGGTTATAGCTTTGGAAAGTAGGAATGAACCCAGAAAAACTGTTTATTCCCCTATGAGGTATGAGCGATCCCAAAAGAATGGCAAACCCTATATCCATATAAAGTTTACCTCATTTAGAGGAGAAAATATTATATTTGATTTTTATGCAGTTTCAAAGGCTTCTACCAAGTATGCCGGACTTACAGATCCGGGAGAGCATTCCATAGATACATCACTGCCTATTATGTACCGTGAGAAAAGTACTCTGGCAAGTCCTAAAAGCTGTATTGCTATAGACGGTATTAAGTATAGAACGCCGAAAAAAATATGGATTCCTTTGATTTTTAAGGGGATGAAAGGGTTTTATTCAGAAAACTTTAGAATGGGTGTTATAAGAAACTTTGTTGAGAAAGTAAATATTAGCAGTGCACCATCCACTCTGGCTCCCGGTGAAAAGTGGATCTATCTATCAGGAAAGCAAAAAACCGAGTATAAAATAAAGGATGTAAAGGGCAATATGCTGACTATAGTAGGGGATAATAAAATGATTAATGCGGAAGTCACTGATAAAAATATTAGTATCGCTAATCTTACTGTTCTATCATCTTCAAACACCAGCAGTGACAGCCTTTCTCTAGAATTTACCCCACCACTACCCATTTCAAACCCTTGCCTTGATAGTTTAGAAAAGGGTGTAGGTTTCAGCATATATCTTAGTGACAGTGAACCTCTTGTAACCGGAATCGTAAAAGTCGAAAGTGCTAGTAATATTCTCAAGTTCATACTAACGCCAGTACTGCCAAAATGGGCTGCAAAAAGATCGGTATGTACATCAATCGAAGCAATTGATGGGGCATTTGTTATTAAAACCGGAATAGGTAGTTACTAAGTGATAACGAAAGTGAGGAAATATAAATATGGGCTATTCAATATTCGATGATACCATGGTAGACTTACCTTGGCCTGAGTTAGAGAAGAAAATAGCCGATGGAGCAATCGCGTTGCTACCCACCGGTGTTATAGAAGAACACGGCCCTCATATGAGCCTCGGCGTAGATACCTACCTAAGCTATATGACCTGCAAACTAACGAAGCAAGAACTCGAAACAGCAGGGATAAAAACTCTCATTGTTCCCCCCTTCTATTGGGGCATAAATAATGCTACAGGAGCATTTCCTGGGTCATTTACCGTGAGAAAAGAAACTATGAAGGCAGTTATATACGATATATTAGCTTCGTTAGTACGTTGGGGTATAACTTATGTCTTCAACATAAACTGGCATGAGGATTCACATCATTGCAATGCACTTTTTGAAGCTATAAGAGAGGCGCGTGTCGGTACAGGTGTAAGGGCATTCTCTATTATTTCCGATTCATCGGCTATACGTTTCGGGCTTACCGGAAAAGAAGAACACATTTTGGTATACAAAGACTTATCACCTCAAGGAGCAATCTCAAAATATCTTGATATCCATGCAGGCTCATTTGAAACCGGTATGATGACCGCATTCTTCCCTAATGAGGTTGATAGCGAACTGACAAAAACACTAGAGCCTTCCAATACCACCTTTGGAGATTTTATGATATGGAGACAAGGATGGAGTGAAGCAAGAAAAACAACCCCTTTAGGATATCTAGGCAATCCGGCTGATTTTAAAGAGGAGGATTGTATAAGAGCTATGGAATCATATATCAAAGCAACCTGTGAGGTGATTCAATCACTTATATCAGGAAAATACCACCCCTTAGACGTCACGGGTAAAAAACCTTAGTCTAAAGATAGTTCAACTTTGGTTATCAATACTCTGTATTGTATAATTGTTAAGGCAAATTTGGGGGAAATTTTTTTCATTCCCCCAAATTCTTTTTATTCAAACAAAAGTTAGTTTCCTGTACTCGAACATTTTGCTGCCAGTTCTTTAATTTCTGCCTCAGAAAGCTTATTATCTAAAATATTGCGTATTGCTCCTGAGAGAATATCCGGGTTTTGATGCTGGAATATGTTCCTGCCTATAGCCACACCCATAGCACCGGCTTTCATACAATCATTAATCATATTTAAACACTCAAAGTCTGATGAAGCTTTTGGCCCACCTGCAATCACTACAGGTATCCTTACCGATTTTACAACCTCTGAGAAAGTATCGACTGCTCCGGAGTAATTAACCTTTACAATATCAGCCCCAAGTTCTTCCGCAGCCCTGGCTGCATGTTTAATCTTTGCCGAGTCATACTCGCTCTGGCTTGAGCCGTCTCTTACATACATCATCGCCATAAGAGGTATTCCCCATGATTCGCACAGCTCCGCTGTTCTGCCTAGGTCCCTAAGCATATCTGCTTCACTGGGAGCTCCAAGATTCACATGAACCGAAACTGCAGATGCACCCATCTTCATTGCATGCTCCACAGATGTCACAAGCTCCTTTTTATTTGGATCGGGTGCTAAGGATGTAGACGCCGAAAGATGAATAATAAGATTGCATCCCTCAGGAGCCAGACAATCAGCTATTTGATTCACCATGCCTTTATGAACCAGCAGCGCGTCAACCTTACCACTTACCTGTCTGGAAACCTTTCTTATATCCTCAATACCTTGCATTGGCCCTACTGTTATTCCATGATCCATAGGAAGTACAAAGATGTGTTGAGAGTGCTTGAATAGTTGTTTTAGACGTATATCTTTCCCTGACAACTTATAGCCCCCCTTATTTTTCAAGTATTGTTTCATTTACCTTTATTCCTACATGGCGTCCCGGTTCACATACATATGCCAAAAGCTTGTCACCGGGCTGTATCAATGTAGCATTTCTGGGTTTTCCGTCAGCGCCCATAATCCTGATGTGCCAATCATCCTGAACTATAACGTTTATTTCCTTTCCTGCTGCCTCACCCTTTATGAGCAAAAGCGGTCTTACTTCGGTTTTTATCCGCCCTACGCTTAGAGTACGCACCTCACCCTTTGTATTAACACACAGTACCTTACTTCCCGCTGCAAGGTCGGTAATATACTCAGCAGCATCGTTAGGCATCCATACATAGGAATGCACCGCCCCTGCATTTACCCTGAAGGGACGCAGATTCATATATGGCAGGTAATGGGTTTCGGAACATACAAAAATTCCTCCTGTTGAGGTTGAGCCTATAATCATCCCCTCATCCTGTGTCATAATACCCGTAGTATCAATACACGACCGTAATCCCATACCGATATGCTTTATATCTGTTACCGTCAGATGATGCAGCTCAATAGTTGTACGGCTCTCCTTGGATATATAATTGTTGACTTTTACAAGTTCCCCAATATCCGTTGTTGCTACCAGTACGCCATCACTTCCCTGCTCCATGACCCCAAAAACAACCTCCATGTCCTCCAAGCTTTCAACCCTTTTTAATAATACTGTGTTGCTATTCTGCAGACGGGCAATAATAAGTTCAAGAGGTATATTTGTAGGAAGATCGAAGTCTACCAGTGCGTAGTCGTATTTGGATGCATCCTTCCATGAATTCTCCAATGCTTCACGGCCTACAACAGAAAAGTATGCACAAGTCCTGCATCCTTTCTTTTTGGCCTCCTCCAACAAATCCTGATTATCCGATACAACCAGTTCACCTTCATTTATACATTCAAAATCATCTTTGGAATTGACTTGAGTAATAAATTCGGTTTTAAGGGGATAATGGCCGTCGATACGCTGCTGGCTTGTGACTAATATTTTATTAATTGCCGAATTATTGATAAGTCCCCAAATATCTTGACGTTCTAGCGGTACATCACGCCCATCGAACCATACTTCTCTTTCCAAACCTACTTTGAAATCCAACTTATCCATTCTTTCATCTCCAATTTCAGATTTTTAATATTTATCTAGGATTTAATATATTTCTATGGCTGTAAGTAGAGTTGTGTTCTATATTCCAAACCGGTTAGTTCAATTGTAAAAAACGTCTATCTGCTGTAATTACATAGTTAGACAACTATAACAACTTCAGTACCTAAACTTTAACTTATGACACTCCCCTTCATCTCTATCATCACCTTAGTAATAAATATATGCCGTACATACCCAAAATGTTAACATAAAAATTATTATTCACAACTGCACACAACGAGGTTTGCACACATATATTGATACAGAGGTAACTTAATGCATGTTTTATGTAAAGCAACGCTAGAATAGTAAAATTATAAGGAGGTTTTCATTTATGAGATGTATGTTTACTATTAGCGCTCACGGCTGCGATGCCAACAAAGCCGCAGAACTTAAGGAAAAAATGGAAGCACTCATGGAAAGCTACGGCATGAAAGGAAAAACAAATGGTCATGCACATGAGCAATATGCTAACTATTGCGGAAGCTACTGTAAGGAAGATAAAGATAACCATGGTGGAAAGCCCTGGCAGGGTGGTAACAACTGGCAAGGTGGTCACAACTGGCAGGGTGGTAATACCTGGCAGGGTAGCAAACCCTGGCAGGGCGGCAAAGGCTATGGTGGAGTAAAACAGCGTGAAGATGATAAAGCAGAGGCTTAAAAACCTCTGATAAAGCTCCCTTATGAAAAGGTAAGGGAGCTTTATCATTTTCTGCATAGTCCATCCTCTAGTAATAATTATACTTAGTTCTTAGCTGAATTCACATAAGCCTTTTTACTCATTTCAAGGGCACTATAAATATACTGCGGCTTGCCTACACACCCTACATGAAGCAGTTCACTCCTGTCGTATAACGTTCCCTTAGGTACAACCTCAATATTAAGTTTTAAGTTATATTTGTTTTCCAGCATTTCCATAGTCTCAATGCTTACGGTATCTACTTCCCGCTCCTTCTCTACCACATATTTTAATCCCTTTTCTTCCGGCCCTACCACCCAAAAGCGGTGAAATGGTAAATGGGATATTATTTCATCCAAATCCCACATGTCAAGGATTCTATCCCCTACCTTGATAATATCATTCCTACGTCCCCGAATCTCCAGTGAGGTCTTCTTTCCGCAGGAGCATTCTTTTTCCACCATCCTTGCCCTATCGCCGGTAACGTATCTGACCAAAGGTGTAGCTTTCCTTGTAAGAGTGGTAACTACAAGATAGCCTATCTCTCCTTGCTGCACTTCCTCCTTTAAATCTGCGTCCAGAATCTCAAATATAAAGCTGTCTTCCATTGGGTGAGGCACATCATGAACACAATCAGTCACTGCCGGCCCAATCTCCGTCATACCGTAGTTATCACTAACCGGCACCTTCCAGATATCTTCCAAAAGCTTTCTCTTCCCTGGTGTCAAAACTTCCCCTGCGGTATATAATGCTCTGAGTTCTGGAAAATCTTTATCAGGCCTAAGCCCCATCATCTCCGCTGTCTCAGCTATTAAAACCGCCTGCAGAGGAAGTCCTGCCAAAACTGTCACACCAAGCTTTCTCATAAGGCTTACTATCCTCGTAAAAGGGCTTACTGTGGTCCTTGAGCTCGCAGGAACTACGCAAGCACCCTTAAGCTGTGCAGCCATATGAGTAAAGTGTGCTACCGTAGATATGGCATAGGGAAACCTTACAAGTACTATGTCATCCTCACAAAACTTAATCCCGCTGTTATTTGCCCTTCTAGCCTGATCCAGCATATCCTCGCTTGTCAGCCATGTAGACCCTGGTACTCCTGTAGTACCAAAGGTTTCGTGGTACTGGTAAAGCTCTTTTTTCGGCACACAGATAAAGCCAAAGGGTGAGTTATCCCTTATATCCTCCTTAGTGGTTAAAGGAATATTTTTTAAATCCTCAATAGCTGTAAGAGGCTCAGCAGGTAAACGGTCCTTGTAGAAGGGCGAATTCTTACAGTGCTCCAATACCTGGTTTAATGCTTGGAGTTTTTCCTCTTTACTCATCTATAATTCACCCTTCCATTGCCGTAAACGCTTCTTCTGGCATAGGATGGTTTGGTAGGAGTTGTAGGTTTGGTGTCTGGTACTGTTAAAAGGCCTTTAATATTATCACCAAGTATCTTATCAGTCTCACTGCCGGGTAAATCAAGTAGTAGGATTTTCTCCAACTCTGCTTTTGGATGCGAAAGAGGGAACTCCGATCCGAAAATAACCTTACTGGCTCCTGCCCTTTTCACACATTCCTTTATATGGAGGTAGTTACCGGTAGATGTCTCAAGAAAGAAGTTATTTAGCTTCACAGCAGCCTCAAGACCATCCTGATCCGCAGGCCCAAACCCCATATGTCCCAGGATGAAGTTTACTCTCGGAAACTGTTTAGCCAGTTCTACAAATTTTACTGTTGAAGCTCCAGGACTGTACAATACATGACTATATACAGGAAATCCATAGTTTCCACACGATGCTGCAAGCTCCGCTACAGCTTTGCTTGCAAATGAAAACTCATGAGTCATGGGTGAAAGCTTTAAGCCCTTGTAACCTTCCTTATAGCCATTTTCCAACACAGTGTTGGCATTTTCCGAGTGCGGGTCTATACAAATAAATCCCTTAAGTGTCTTGTCATTTGCATTACAAGATTGGCGCACATAGGAATTATCGGGAATTACGCTGTCAGGCTGTGCGCGGCCTATTACGTAATCAGTCATTCGCCTTACATCAAGCATACCCCCGGGAACAACTATCCCCTCATCTACCCCCGCTTGCTTTAACTGTTCAAGGTAGATTTCCACGTTTCCGTAAGTAGTATTTGAAATATGTGCATGAGCATCAATCATTTTTAACCCTCCTCATAAATGACCCTTATAGCTTTCTGGGCTGTACGGGGCATTTGCTCCAGCAACTCGACCTTACAGCTTATACCGGTTGCAAATTCCATCTTACTGCGTATTTTCTCCTCCAACTCCCGCGAAGGCTTTACACCTTTAGCTAACTCGGCCCTAATTTTCAGATAGTCATCCCTGTCTTTTCTTACAACAAACTGGTACCAGTTCCCCAGCTCAGGGAATCTCATAAGAAACTCCTCAAGATAAAACGGAGAAAAAGAATTCCCCAGTATGTTCATCTGGTCAACAAGCCTTCCCCTGAGGAATAGTCTTGGTGCTCCAACGCCACATTTACACGGAATTGTATCTATATATCCAAGGTCCATTGTTCTATAGCGGATTATAGGCGTATCAAATCTTAGAGGACAAGTTACTACGATTTCCCCGATTTCTCCCGGCTCCAATACCTCTCCGGTAGCCGGATTGACTATTTCTATAATTGCATGACCTTGAAGAATGTGGTATCCCTCATGAGCATCACATTCTATACCTATACCCCCGCACTCCAGTGACCCGTAATACATGTTCGCGGTTGCACCCCATATTTTCTCCACCCTGCTTCTAAAGGAATTGGAGCAGCCTTCACCGGTCAACCACATCTTTTTAAGATTAAGGCTGGTAAGGTCAAAGCCGGCTTGCTCAGCTGCTTCAGCAATACTTATAGCCCAAGAAGGTGTGGTTATTACAATATTAGGCCTTAGGTCTTTCATAACCTTAACGGTTTTCTCCGGGGTGGAATAAGCTCCTCCCTTTCCTGCAGCTACCACCGTAGCCAGGCATGCATCCATAAAGGTCTTGTGAAAAGCGAGACCGGCAGAGCTCATTTCATAAGGCAGAGCATCTACGCAGATATCTCCCGGATCAACGGGGAAAAGCTTAGGATACCTAGGAGTCATATCATTGAGAATATAATCTCTCCAGCTGTTTGGAATATAAATCTGCTCCCCTCCGGTAGTCCCTGTAGATACCGTTACTAGAGAAACATCCTTTTTGTCACAAGCAAGAAGAGCCCATGGATTGCCCCTTAACTCATCTTTAGTGATAAAGGGCATTTTACACAGATCCTTTAATGTTCTAATGTGGTTTGGATTAACACCCGCCTCATTCATTTTTTTAGTATAAAAAGGACACCTGTTATAAGCTATAGTTACTATCTCTTTCAGCGTATCCCTATGGAAATCTGCAAGTCTTGAAGGCGGCATGCTTTCTGCCGCCGAAAGACCAAGATTGCCAAAGTAATACTCCACAACCCTTGGCTTCCTGGTCTGTGCCATTCGTCTTTCATAATATGAGCTCATTAACCATCACTACCTTCCATTTTACTCCCCAGTAAAGATCTGTATTTAGGGTCAGTACTCACATTTAAAAGCTTTTGCCAGGTTTTTTTAGCTTTATCCCGTGCATTCAACCGTTCATAACAAACCCCCAAATCATATAGCATTTGCCAGTAGCATTCTTCGGAAAATAAACTATTGTCGTTTTCATAGGCTGTTATCAATGACTTAAAGTCCTTTGCAGCCTTATCAGTCAGGTGGAAAAACACCTCGGGAAGGTTATAAAACACGTTTGCTCTCAAAAACTTTAATCTATTATCACCATACCCCCGCGTAACGGCATTTTTAAGGTGCTTAATTCCCTTAATAGCATAGTCGAATAAAACCTGAGACTCGGATGAATCCCTTGCCATCAGGGCAATACTACTACCATAGTAACCTTCGATGATAGGATTATTGGGTTGCGCCTTATACAGTTTTTCCAATATCCCACATGCCTTGGCTGCTGCATTTTGTTTACCTTCTACAGCAAGGTCATGAAAGCGTATAGCCTCATTAAGAAGTGCTTCGCTATCAAGCCTTGATATATCGGAGTTCAGGTCGATTTTATCGGATATATTATTTAACTCTTTATTAGCAAGACCTTTATATTTTGAGTTTCCGCTTATAGATAAAAGTTTCTTCCATATTGTCTCTGCTTCACTTTCCATACCTATACGTTGGTATGACTTACCCAGCAGATAAAGTAAGTTATAGTAAAAGTCCTGTGTCATTAACGAATTGTCATTTTCATATCGTCCAATTAAGTACTCGAAATCGTTAATAGCTGTTGCTGTCCGTTTAAAAAAGGACTCGGGAAGCCTGTAGCTTTGGTTGGCTCTTAGAAGCCTAATCTCAATATTGTCAGGACTGCCGTTCACAGCACTGTCCAGCATTTTAATCGCCCTTATTGCACTGCCAAACATTGCGCTAGGCTCCCTTGCCTCTCTTCCCATTAGCGACAGACAGTCGGCGTAGTAAGCTGCAATTAAAGAATCTCCCGGGTTCTGATTATATAGCTTTTCAAAATATTCTGAAGCTTTTGCTACATCTTCTCTACCACCGGAAAATGCGCGACTGTGGAGTTCCAGGCCTTCTACTAGTACTTTTTTTTTGAGAGCCTCCCCACTGTCTGTGCCGCTCTCCACCTTCTTGGCTGCTTCTACTTTAGCTTTATCAATATGCGGTATTTCCTGCTGCAGCTGCGGGCTCTTTTCTTCCTTTTGCAGCTTCGTAACGGCAATTCCCTCTTGTCGAACCATTTGTACGTATTTTGACTCAGGGGCAATGGACAAAAGCTTTCTCCAAACATTCTCAGCTTCCTGCATACGATTTAGGTTCTTATAGGCGCCCCCCAAGTTAAATAATACCTGCCTATATGTCTCATCGCTAACCGAATTAGCATCCTTTTCATAAGTAGATATTATAAAATCGAAGTCCTCTAAAGCTGTTGCAGTACGGTGGAAATACATTTCAGGGAGTCTATAGCATACCTGGCCCCTTAACAAACGTATTTCAATATTATCGGGCTGTTTGGAAACAGCATTATCCATCAGCTTGAGGCCCTTCATTGCCAGTTTGAATCTTTGGTTGGGATTAATCTCATCCCTCCCCAAAAGCGATGTAGCACTTCCAAAATATGCTTCAGCAAGATAATTTCCCGGCTGTGTACTATGAATCATTTTTAAAAGTTCATAACACTTTTTTACCGCTTCCTTATCACCTTCCGTACCCAGCTTATGCAGCTTTATAGCTTCCTCCAGTTGTATCCTGCTTTCTTCACTGTCACTGGCTTCGTTTTTATTTTCAGTTTGTACAGGTACATTTTTATAACCATTCATCGGTGGTTTGTATGGCATGTGTTTAAACAAGTTTAATACCTCCTCCCGATAAGTTCAGAATCACCGGTCAAAACATGTCCGGTGTCACAAACTATATCCTAAATAAGCTGCTTGCCCTAGCGAATATAAATATTAAATAAATTCCTTGAGTAATATTGTTATAGTTAGCAAGCCGCCATTAGTAACAATATATGTTAGTTAACATAATTTGTTAATGCATTTTGTGCATATCTGCAAATTGTGCTGCAGTTCCCCAAACACGTCTAAAGACAGAAAATAACTGCTAAACAGCTGAATCTACCACAAATCAAAGTTCTATCTGAAAACAGCTTTTATCTTATAAGCGTGAATAAATACTTTCAAGCAATTTAATTGAGTAATCCTTATCTACTGAATAATCGCTGTCATTTACAGGCTCTCTGATAAATTCCGTCTCCTTAGAAACAGCCACGTCGTCCCTATCTGAAATATTTATTGGGTTTGCACTATCTACAGCTTCCTCACTTTTATCATAGCTTCCACTATCTTGATACACGTCAAGTTCAGAGGCTTTAATATCTGCCTCATCAGCAATGAGCTTTGCAACAGCCGATACACTAACCACACTTGACTTCTTTGGTGAGCTAATATGTTTCTCTTGGCTTATTTTTTCTTCACTAGTTTTTTTCAAAGTAATCTCTCCGGTTTTATTTGATTTATCTACTGACTGCTTATATGGTGTATTCCATTTATAGGTCCTCTGAATTTCACTCATTCTCTCCATTTTTATAGCTCTTTGTCTTTCATAGTCTCTGTTAAGGCCACGTTCTGCAGATTCACTCATTTTTATACTCACCACCTATCTCCCTGATTGCGTTATTAAATGCTTGTTCTAAAATGCCTACCTTTTCTAGTTTGAATATATAATTCACGTATTGGTCAACATTCGACTCTGTAGAATATACGAACACTTCCTATACTTACTACCATTTTTTACTATAATATCTTATGTTTTAAAACCCTATTATGTTCACATAATGCCCCTTATCTTTTATACACAAATGTTTGATGAACAACTCGAAATCAACTGCTTCCCTTTTTTGCCTTTATAAATTGCGATAATGGTATTACAAGGAAAATTTAGATTATCGCAATATAACTTAAGGTAACAAATTGCAAAAAATATTTAGTGAGAACTTCGTTGTAGATTCTTTTTTGCAATTTATATACATTTACATATAAAAAGACTGTAGGCTTCATTTAAGAATGTCTACAGTCTTCCTTATCAAAAACAAAATTTATTTTTATACGCTGTGGCTAATATTAAAATTAATACTTTTCGAGCAGCATTTTTGCAATTTCAGGGCAAATAAGGTGGTAAGTTATACGGTCTCCGTTTAGTTCACCACCGGCTACTACATTGGTCTGAGAGCCATAGCTGGTAAATGTGACAGCCGATCCGTTTTTGAGTGCTATTACCATCATATTGCCAGCTATCATTTCAATATACGAGGTATCATCTATAACACTTTCATTATAGCAACCTACTATCTTTGCAACTTCATCCCCACTTAATTCTTTAACCATTTTTTGTTCAAGATTGAAAAGCTTTATAGATTCAACTTCTCCTGCACCAATCTGCTTAACCTTGCCTATCATGCGTGCTCCTGAACCCTGATCTTGTATATCCCCTCTCACTTCTTTAATATTCTCCCCTTCAAACTTAATCAAAGCATGGGGATAGGTTATAGCCTGAGTAACCATCATATCTGGAGCTGGCTTGATGAGATACGCTGATACATAAGCGCTACCCGGCTCTACCATAGTAACGCTGTCCACTTCTATTTTATATCCTCCGGTAGGCTTTTCTCCGCCACTTACCAGAACATATACAGTTTTATCATCAGTTGTAAAGTGTATTCCCTCGCTTTTATGATTCCTTTGATACCAGTCGTATAGTTTTGCATTATTCTTGATATCTTCCGAAGTTATATCTTTAAATGAAACAGGCTGTTCAACAGGTGTAATATCAGCTTTCTTCTTTAGCACAATAGTATAATTTTTCTTGTCCCAAGAAACATCCATATCAAGATACTCAGCTATAGCTCCCATAGGAACAAAAGCTTTACCTTTGATTACCTTTGCAGCAACATCCAGCTTGACAACCTGAGGAATTCCGGAAAAGTCATAGTCTCTATGAATATACATTTCCTTTTTTCCTATAGGTAGCTCGACATTCACCATACCTTTATTTATCCAAATAGTTCTTTCCTTTGCCTCCCATGTTACTTTAGCTCCCAACTTATCAGCTATACTGCTTATCGGCACCAATACCCTGCCCTTTTCAATAATAGGTTTTACACTAAGTGCCACTGTCTGTCCATCTATTTCTACCTTGACTTCCCGCACTGCAAACACGCTTGTAGATAATAACAGGGCTGTAATTACTGCAAAAACAACCTGCAAAAATACTTTTCTTTTCATAATAGAAAAACTCTCCTTCCAATTTGATTTGTACGAATTCGTTCTATGTATGTTTAGACGGCTCCCTTATCTAAAAGTTCCATGAATAAATATTACGATTTTATTGCAGTCCCTAGAGGATTAAACCTATGTATACCCCCACCACAATTTTATTTTTATCCTATATTTATTATAGTTACTCAACTGATAATCCTTCCCTTAAAAATAAATAATCCGGGTCACTATAACCCGGAATTTGAACAAATTTAGCGTATTGAAAACTATTTATATTTATCAAAATCAAACTACTTAGCTATATTATCACTTAGCTTTAACCTTGCCAGGTTTATAAGCCCTTTGGCGATTAGAGCATACACAATCATAGCAACAATAATAGCTGGTTCAAAAATTATCTGAACCCCATCCGCTCCTGATGTAAGTGTATTAAAAATACCGAAAAACGGAGCCGCAAGCATCCTTGTCAGCGAATAAAGGAACATCACAAACCCGTTACCGGGATTTGCCCCCAATAATTTGAACACAAGGCGGAAGGCCATCAATACCTCTATAACTCCCAGAATATAATATATAGTATTCCTTGTCTGAATAAACCACCTTGGTTCGCTATATATCCCAGCAGCCCTACTATCACCTGCCGGCTTATTATCTGAAAAATCCACTTCGTTGTACTCTCTCGGGGATTTGTTATCACCATTCATCAGCGGTCAGCTCCCATAACTTTTTTCTTTCAATATATAGTATCTTCACCGCTAATATATATTATTCCTACGCTTCCAACAGCATTCAACAGGTAGCTTTTAAAACAACTTTTTTTACATTCGTTAAACCAGACTGCAAATCGTTTCAACTACTTATTATACTGTCTTTCGTGCTCTAAAAGCCATTCCTTCCTCCACAATCCTCCGGCATACCCGGTCAACTTCCGGTTACTGCCTATAACACGGTGGCAAGGAATAATTATAGCTATCTGATTATTCCTATTGGCATTCCCAACAGCCCTTACTGCCTTCTCACTTCCTATTGCTACTGCAACATCCTTATATGATACAGCTTGTCCATAAGGAATGTTGCATAGTTCTTCCCACACCTTCCTCTGGAATTCGGTGCCGCTTAGCTGTAAATTTACCGTAAACTCCTTTCGTACTCCTCTAAAATACTCATCTATCTGAGTATGGCACTCCTGTAAAGAAGGATGAATTAGATTATTATCAATATCCCTAGTGTCATTGTCATCGATAAATCCTAATCCGCAAATCCCATCTTCATTCCCCGCTATTTCCAGTAATCCAACCTCAGATTTATAATAAGCCTTATATACACTCATAATTACCCCTAACTCCCTAGCTTTAAGTACTTTACTCCAACTAGGCCACAATTTATTATAATCCTGTATTTCTAAAACCTTTCCCGATAATTTCAGACGTATTGCTTATAGTTATAAAAGCTTTACTATCGATACTCCTGATATAGCTCCTCAGCTTGATAGCCTGTTTTCTATTTAGTATTGTAGATATTACTTCCTTCTCATCACTTGTAAATGCTCCTGTAGCCTTATATACGGTAGCTCCCCTTTGCAGGTTATTAATTATATACTCCTTTATCTCATGAGATTTTTCACTTATTATTACCACTTGTTTACAGATATTCATACTTTCAATTACTATATCAATAATAAACGCCTTCATAATAAGTCCAAGAAGTGAATACATACCGACCTTAATACCAAAAACCAGTCCAGCTGCTATAGTAATAGAAAAATCAGCTATCAAAAGTGTTTTACCTATATTAATATGTGTAAGCTTATTCAAAATCTTAGCAACTATATCAGTTCCCCCGGTAGAGGCATCTTGATTGAATACAATAGCAGAGCCTATGGCAGGAAGCATAATCGAGAATATTAATTCCAGCAAAGTATCCCCTGTTAGAGGCTTTGTAATAGGAAATACTTTCTCAAAAAACCACACCAATCCTGATAAAGCAAAGCTTGAATAAATAGTCTTTGACCCAAAATCAAACCCTAAAAAAATTAACCCAATAATTATTAGCACAATATTAATCACCATCATTAATGGGCCTATAGTCAGACCTGGAAAAAACTTATTAGCAACAATAGCAAGCCCACTTACTCCGCCGGTAGCAAAACTATTGGGTATTTTGAAAAGATATACCCCCAGAGCTACAAGAATCAATCCAAGGTTAATCAATAAAAATTCTTTAATCCGTTTATTCAAAGTACACGCCTCCATTCTTATAAAGGTATATGTACACTTAGAATCTGTTTTTGTAAAAAAAGCAAATATTTTTTTAATATATGTAATTATACTGCTTCATTAGGTGAAATTTCAATGGGTATAACAAGCAGGATTTGCTATATAAGACTTTTTATTTAAGCAATAATAAAGGCGAACCCTTTATATACAGGTTTCACCTTTATTATTTGCTGCTCCAATATATTCTATAATTAATTATTTATATATTGCAATCTCGCCGACAGAGTAGTCTATTGAACGCCCTACGACCTTGAACTTTAATCCATACTGTGGAACCTTTATCCCACTATCAGGAGCTTTAGGATTCCAGTAGCTGTGATAGTCATTAAATTCAGGTACTGCCTGGCCTCCCTGGAGTACTTTTGTTTTGCCTAAAAACGTAAATACTTTATCTATAACCCTATCAAATCCAAAGGCTGCGTCATGAATTTGTATCCTTGACCTTAGTGTATCCCCACCGGCCACTATTGGTTCGGGATGGGAATCAACTACTCCTAAGAAGCACTGCCCCGGATGTACTCCTACCCAGTTGTCATCAAAAGCCATATCCCTGTACCATACCAGCATACCGGGTTCATGTCGGTAATACTCAACAACACCGTTGGCATTATCCACCCAGTTATAGCCGTATTTTAGAGCTTCATCAGTTTTGGTTAAATTTCTCCACTCCAGCATATAGTAATGTGATTTCATCTCGAATCCCTGGCTTATATTCCAGCCATTTGCACTCCAGCTACCAGTGCCATTTTCTGCATTATCCTCAAACACTACATTTCCATCGGCTAAAACTTTTATATTATCAATATAGAATCCTTCCAGGGATGTTCCCCAATCGGTCATATATCTGAATTGGAGCATAATTTTTTGGCCTGCATACTTGCTTAAATCTATAACCTCATTTACCCATCCACCGCTTTTGCCTGTATATCCTGGTAGATTTGCCTTAATTGCAGGATAACCATCGGGTACAATTGCACCAGTTGTTCTGCTCGAGGTCAATGAAGTCCAAGTCTTACCTTCATCAGTTGATACCTGTACAAATCCAAAGTCCCAGCTTTCCTCAATATCGTACCAAGTCCAGAAGTTGAGGTCTATTTTTGAAGCAGTCGGTAAGGTTAAGGTCGTTGACATTGTGTTGTCTATTTCATCCCCTTTGCCCCCAAACCATTCATTACTTCCTTCATAAGGCTGCGTAAGCAATTTAGGGTGGTCTGGAAGATTAACCTTTATAACCTGATTGTTACTTCCCACACTTGTTGTCTGATCAAGTTTTAAAACCGTCCCCTGCTTTGTAATATCTTGATAATTTACCTCAGTAGGCTGTATCCACTGGCCTCCCCATAACTGCCCAAGTACCATTCTGCCCCAGGGGCTGAAAGGAGAAGGTTTGGTTCCGAGGGGTTTACCAGCCCAACTACCACTGGACATAAGCGAATAAAATCCAACCGGATCACCGTTTCCACTGTATATTGTATCGTATTCGTCAGGTAAGCCCAGGTCATGACCAAACTCGTGGCAGAACACTCCAATAGATCCATCTTCACCCTGAATTATATAGTTATATGCCAGCATATTTCCATCCCAGTAAGGAACAGTAGGATTGCTTGAAGGTATCATTTCAAAAACCGATGAACTGTGTGCCCATATAGCATTATCTCCTTGAGCACCGCCTCCTCCACTCTGGTCTACACCTGCGTGTACAATAACAAGATGGTCTATAATTCCATCAGCCTCATCTATGTTTCCATCCCCATCCATATCATATGGATCTTCTATGTCATAATCTTCGAAAGGAACTCCCTGTGTCTGTGCAACTTTTAGTAAATCTGCAACAAGATCATGGGAATTGCCCGGCTGCATATTGTCGTGTCCACCTGCAGGATCGTCATCGCCATAGAATGCCTCGGAGTGTGGCAAAGTAAACCACCCGAAAACATCCCCATCTACCCTATAACTTTCACCCGATTGCTCCATATAATAATCTACCATACTGTCAAGATGAAGCTTTTCACCATTTTGATCTATTGCGTCATACCCACCTTCAGTGAACAACATCTTTTTATAATGGTCTCTGCTGAAATCCTGAACCCATAAGTCGGTGTTATTCTCCTTAGAAGGCTTCTCTATCTCGTTATGTAATGGTCCTACTCCATATTGATCACTGCCAAACTCAGCAAGGAGTATAAGTAACTTTGCGTTCCTAACCGATCCGTCCCACTTCCTCTCCTCTACGCCATTCAGGTCAGTCACCTTTTTACCAAGCTTTTTTCCGTTTAGCAGTTTTTTATAATCTAGGCTAGTTGCATTATTTTGCTTGAGTTTTCTGAGCAATGTCTGTTTATCCATACTCTTAGATTTGTTTGGAACAAGCTTGGTTTTAATATAATCCTGTACGGCATTATCTATAACTTGAGCAGTAGCATTTTTGTCAATAAAGCCCTTATTAATGAGCATTTTTGCAATACCTATTTCATTTGGAGGGGTACTTTTTTTTGAAAACTCCATGTTATTTCCCTGGTAGCCCCCACTCACCACTGCACCATCAGCTAATGTTACCATACTACAAACCATTGTAAATGTAATAATAAAAGCCAGTATTTTTTTCATGCGCTTTGCCTCCCTCTACATTAAAACTTTTTCCCTACTATTTTTCCCATAGTCCTTCCTGAGTGTTTTACTCACCTCTTAATAGTTTGTTACTATGTAATTATATTCAACACAAAATAATTAATTATGGAATTTTGTTATTGCTTAGTTTTTTCTATATTATTAATTTTTCTCTATAAAATAAAAAAAGAAGAGTCCCCTTTTAGGGAGCCCTTCTTGCTCTAGATTGTGCAATCGAGTAGGAGGTGAGTAATTATTTTACCCACCGACCTCTCACACCACCGTACGTACGGTTCCGTATACGGCGGTTCTTTAGTTTTCACAGACTTTTAGATAGCACTCCTTGAGTGATGGGAATCCCATATCAAGGAG
>JAOAEJ010000090.1 GCA_026416815.1 Clostridia bacterium
TTAGCTCTTTTATTACTTACTCACTTTTTATAAAGTTCGCAAGTTACTCATTTTAATTAACAAGTTCCTTTACACTTACACTGTTTACTTTTCAAAGTCCATTGTGTCTCTTGCGAGACAGCTTATACATATTACCACGCTGTTTTCGTCTTGTCAACACTTTTTTTATTGACTCTTTTTCCTAATATAGCTAGCAATACGAACCATATAGGCCGAAACAGCTTTTATATAATAACACTACTGTTTATATCTGTCAAGTCCTCAAAGTTAGTTAAACCTATGTCATCCTTAACCTCAGCATATTATATACTTGTAGCTACACCTTAGTAAAGTATTCTTTGTTTTACGTATTAAATCAAACTAGCCTTACCACATGCAGTATTATATATTTTTAGGTAAGCAAAATAAAAAAGCACTAAGTAGCTACTTTAATGCTTTTGATGATCATGAACAACTTATCTTTGTTAGCATTATATTTTGCAAAACTTCTTTAATACTACAACCTTGTTTCCTTTTTTATTAAACTTAAGCCTATCACAAAGAGTTCTTACTATCATTACACCTCTGCCCGTCTCTTTCATATTGCATATATCAAATAGCTCGTTAATATTTTGGTTTTCTTCTACTATACATTTATAATTGTATCCTTCTCCTTGGTCTTCAATAATAAGAAACATGTACTCATTACCAGTAACACCAACAGAAATTTTTACTTGTTTATTGCTCTCCTCTTTATTACCGTGTCTTACAGCATTTAATATTAGTTCATTTAGAATTACTCTCAACTCAAATAAACAGTCTTCTCCTATTTCGTTGTATGCTTCCCTCAGATAAAATAGGATATCACTGACAGTGCTACCAACATTATTAATATTACTGGAGATTAAAGAATTATATACCTTTAGAGTTCTCACGGCCACCCCGCCCTTTTAACTGCACTTCTACCCTAGCTTTTATAGCAGATCCCTATTCACTGTGCATATTATTAAGGTAGTTTATATAATTATTAATACCCAGTATCAATTCCCAATAAACATGTTAACAAAATTAAGTAAAATAGTACTTTACAGTGTACTGCTTTTGGAGACTGCATAGCTTATGTTACTATATTTATTTATCGATACTTAGTAGTTAATGCTCACAGGTTAGGTGACATAATCGCTACATTTTTATTTAAAATGTAGTTTAGATGGGTTATCATTTGCTTAAAATCTTTCTAAACTTCTCAAGAACCTTCTTTTCCATTCTTGAGATATACATTTGGGACACACCAAGCTTATCAGCAATCTCTTTTTGGGTCTTGTTACTAAAATACCTCATTTTTATGAATTCCTTCTCTGCCTGGTTAAATTTATCCAGACTCTTTTCGAGAAAATCCCTATTCTCAATTCTTTCAAAGGTAGTATCCTCCGACCCTATTGTCTCATGGAGTTCCAGGTCATCCTCTGCATATATATTTTGATCAAAGGATTGCATGTTATAGGCATTCCATGATTCAGTTATTTCCAATACAGTTTCTTCGCTGATATTTAGGTATTTCGCTATTTCCTCTACTTTTGGTACTCTATGAAGCTCCTGGGACAAGTGTTCTCTAGCATGATTAACCTTCTGATATACCTCGTATATCCTTCTAGGAACCCTAATTACCGATCCCTTATCACGGAAAAATCTTTTAATTTCACCTATAATCGTAGGCGTTGCAAAACTAACAAATTTAACGCCTTTATCTACACTAAAACGTTCAACAGCTTTAATGAGCGCTATACTTGCAACTTGGTATATATCCTCATAATCTATACCTCTGTTCAAAAATTTTTTTGAGATAATTTCTGAAAGGTACAGATACTTATTAACGATTTCGTTTCTATTGTCTGCAGTAGGATTTTCATTATACTTGGCAAAAAGCCTATCATCATCTTCTACCGCATGCTCAAAGACAGAATTCTCTATAATATCTTCCATCTTAATTATTCCCCTCAAGTGCTTTTGACATTGATAAAATATAGTCGTTCTTAGTACAGAATTCTATGTTATCCATCAAAGCCGTAATTATAGATACACCTAGCGCGTCATTTTCATCACCAAAAATACATTTTAATGATTTATCACTACAAACAAATTCTACAACTAAACCCTCCTGTGACAATTTGAATATAATGCTGTAGTTTTGGGCTGTTTTACTTCCAATGCTTAGTATTTTATTACATACTTCTGCAATAGCTACTTTTATATCTTCAATAGTTTCTATATCAAAACCTATTCTGTTTGCAATACCTGAAGCTGTGAGTCTGGCTATACTGACATATTCGGCTTTAAACGGCAGTATAAGTTCAATATTGTCTGTAATACTCATCTTTCTTCTCCTTTGCTATTCTTAGAGAAATTATTCAATAACAAAAACCTTATCCAAGCCTGTAATTATGAATAATTTTTTGATATTATCCTTGAGATTTAATAGATATATTTTTTTATCAAACTGCTTAGCTTTTTTAAGTGTACCGACAAATATACCTAAACCGGTACTATCTATATAATTTAAGTCTCTACAATCAATTATCAAATCCATTTGTTTTGAATCTACAACATCATACAGTCTGCTCTTCAAGCTTTGAGATGTATATATATCCACTTCACCTGAAATATAAATTTTCATTGCAGTACCTAACTGCTCTTCTCTAAAATTCAACTCACTTGACATGCATAATTCCTCCCTCTTACTCTTAAGCTATGTCTAAGCCCCTTTTCCCAAATCCATTCGTAATGAATATATTAAATTTACTTTCTTAACAGAGCTTTAAGTAATTTTACAGCATTCTCACGATTTTTGGGTCTGGAGCTTAATGTAGCAATTTTTTGTTTACCATATACCACGGGTTCTTTCAATATAGCACTCTCACTTACATCTATGCCGTAAAGTTGAGGTTCTTTATTATTCTGTTCAATATTTAATAGGTAGGCTTTATTTTTCTCCTTATCTATCCCCAAGTCTTCCACTAGATCATCTAAACTTGCGAATATGCCTTGTTCTGCCAGCACACTAAAATTAACCTTATCCACTATATACACATCAATACCGCCTGCAGTGACAATAGCCGCAGCCTGCATATATTCCAATCCTTTATCAACCTGAGTAATTTGGGCATTGACTACACTAGGCTCCTTTAAGCCCGGAATAGCACTTCTAATATTTTGCTTAAATGTATTGTCATTACTGTATGCCAAATCACCTATAAGGGCTATATCCAAATCCGATTCAACTCTATTGACAAAAGGGCTGATAAAAACAAATAAAGCTATTATTACAACTATGCTTATTGCAATGTGAGCCTTATGGTAGTAAAAGAAATTACTAACCTTTTTATAATCAATCCCAAGTCTCTTATAAAGAAATCCATTTTTATAGCTGCTGTCTTCCTTGAATTCATCACAGTTATATCCCATCAAAAGATTATAAGCGGCTGTAATCTGATCAAAGTCGTCTGTGTCATTTTGTCCAGTTGACACATTTTCTCTATTTTGACGCTGCCTCTTTAACAGAATACTATATCTTTTTTCAATTTCCTGCTTTTGTGCGCCTTCCTTTACCCCCAACACTCTATAGGCATTATTTATATCCACTTCATTACCGCCCCCTATCTATATGAGATTTAGAAACAAAACCACCTTACATAGCTATAATTTTACACCTTAGGATATACAAGTTTAGTTATTGCAAAACTAATAAATTCTTTTATATAACGCAATAACCCTACTAATTCACTATACGCGGCTATTCATATCTACCCGGCATGCAAGATATAAGGGTTATGCGATATATATATTCAGATAATAAACTTTTTTGCTAATAACATTTGAAATTAACCCTCAAATATTAGAAGTCTATATAGTGTTTTTAATCACGGGGTTTCATTGTAGGGAATAACAAGACATCCCTTATAGAGTAGGAGTCGGTTAATAGCATTATTAATCTATCGATACCTATTCCAAGACCACCTGTCGGAGGCATTCCGTATTCTAAAGCATTTACGAAATCATCATCCATCATGCTAGCTTCCTCATCCCCGGCATCTCTTTTCTTTACTTGAGCCACAAATCTTTCCTTCTGGTCTATCGGGTCATTTAACTCAGAGTAAGCATTGCCCATCTCTCTGCTGTATATAAATACCTCAAATCTTTCTGTCAACTCAGTCCTATCCGGTTTCCTTTTTGTTAATGGGGATACCTCAACCGGATAATCATATATAAATGTAGGCTGTATCAGATGTTCCTCTACAAACTCCTCAAACATCAGGTTTAGTATCTCACCCTTTGATAAGTTGCCCTCCAAATGAACTCTTTTCTCTTTTGCGATTTTTCTAGCTTCCTCATCGCTTGCTATTTCGTCAAAGTCTACACCTGCATATTTCTTAACCGCTTCGATCATTGTCATTCTGTTCCATGGCGGTGTAAGATCTATTTCCTGTCCTTGATAAACAATTTTTGTTGTTCCCAGTACCTCTTGAGCAACTGTTGAAACCAGATTTTCTGCCAGTTCCATCATGCCCTTATAATCAGTATATGCTTCATAAACTTCCATCATAGTAAACTCAGGATTGTGTTTTACCGACATTCCCTCATTTCTAAACATTCTTCCCATTTCATAGACTTTTTCAAGCCCACCTACTATCAAACGCTTCAGGTATAGTTCAGGAGCTATTCTCAAAAATAAATCCATGTCAAGGGTATTGTGGTGAGTGATAAAAGGTCTTGCAGAAGCACCTCCGGCAATTGTATTTAACAGTGGTGTATCAACTTCAAGGAATCCTCTTTCGTCAAGGAATTTTCTTATAGCTTTTATTATTTTGCTCCTGGTTATAAACGTTTGCCTTACGTCAGGGTTTACAATCAAGTCAACATATCTTTGTCTGTATCTCAAATCCTGGTCTTTTAGTCCATGCCACTTCTCGGGCAATGGCTGAAGGGATTTTGCCAGCAACGTCACTTCTTTAACCTTTATGGATATTTCACCTTTATGCGTCCTAAAGACCTCTCCCTTTACACCAACTATATCACCTATATCATATTTCTTAAAATCTTCGTATACTTCCTGGCCAACATCGTCTACCTTCACATATATCTGTACTCTACCGTCCCTATCCTGGATATCACAAAAGCTGACCTTACCCATACCCCTTTTGGACATGAGTCTTCCGGCAGCCGAGATATATTGGCCTTCCATCTGCTCAAAGTTATCTATTATATATTTAGTTGAATGGGTTACATCATATTTAACGGTCTTGAAAGGGTCCTTATTATTTTCCTGAAGCTCCTTAAGCTTGGTTCTTCTCACCTTCAGAATTTCATTCATATCCTGTAGTTCCTGGTTGTTTCCTATGTTTTCCGACATTATGTGCTTCCTCCTAGAAAAGTTAATGGCTAATTACAAAATAACAGCTTACACTGAGTGTAAACTGTTATTCTAGTCCATTATATATTAATTTAAATCTATATTACAACACCTTTTATCGATATCATGCGGTAGACTAGCAAAATTTGTTCCATACTTTAAAGCTCTTGTGTACTCTTATTTGGCTTCAAATGTTTGCTTTACTCTGCATTTATTTATGGATATCTAATATTTTAAACTTTATAACCCCGTCCGGTACGCTAACTTCAACAACAGTCCCTTTCATTTTGCCTATTAGTGCACTACCTACGGGAGACTCATTTGAAATTTTGAACTTGCTGGGATCAGCTTCTGTAGAACCAACAATATAATATTCTACTTTCTCGTCGTATTCCATATCCAGAAGTTCCACTTTTGAACCAAGGCTTACAACATCGGTACTTACCTCGTCTTCATCTATAACTTTTGCATGTTTCAGCATATTTTCAAGCTGAACAATTCTTCCCTCTACATGCGCCTGCTCATTCTTCGCTTCATCATATTCGGAATTCTCAGATATGTCACCAAATGAAAGAGCCTGTTTTATTCTTTCTGCGACCTCTCTTCTTTTCATACCCTTTAAAAACTCTAATTCTTCTTCTAACTTCTTTAAGCCCTCATAAGTCAATACGACTTCTTTGCTGGTCATTTGAAGCCTCTCCTTTACTTAAAGATTTTGTGATGATAATATATGCAGTTATATTTTTATTATTCTGACGCTTTATAGAATTACTTATTCCGCGTACTTATTAATATTTGGCTACTTTAATAATTCAAACTAATAATAAGAGTGTAATCATTACATCAATCATAAATATAAACAGCACTGATTTACTTAACAGTGCTTAAGAGTTTAATTGCCTTTTTGTTTTTTTCTATTATAGAATACAAAATATTTGTTGTCAAGAAGAGTCTAATAAAATCGGTAAAATTTTCCTCGCAAGCCCGTTAAACCATATTTTCATACATATATTAAGGTTTCGAGAACTTTGCTGCCTTTTAGCACCAAAAACTCTTCTATATTAATACACCATGCAATGCAATTTTGTATATTAATAGTCTATTTATTAGATAGCTATTTCATCGGCCCTAAATGTGCTATGTCTGCCTGTAAATCTAACTATTTTATATCCATCTTCTTTGAAATTTTTAGACACCTTACTCATATACCTATAATCACACTGATTTTCCTTACCTTTCTCACTACTGCTAATTCTATGCATTAATATTATCTCAGCTATTTCTAACTTATTAAAGTACTCATATATATTGCTATCAAGTCTAGAACATATATCGTTTGGTAAACTTATCTCCACCCCATTAATTACCGTAAATTCTCCTAATATCTTAGTAGTATTGAAATTACCAAAGTTGAGCACTACAGTCTTAGGGGCAATACTACAGCCAGAAGTAATACTGCAGGAATCAGACAAATTAATTACTAAATCTGCATTCCTCATACTACTTTTTATATTATCAGTAACTCTTACCGATAATCCGGTATCTTCATAAAGAGCCTCCATTTCCTTCTGAAGTCCGTCCTTATCCCCACTTAATATTGTAATATATTTTACCATAGGTGAAAGCTGTATAATAACTTCAAGAAGTTCTTCCCTACTTTTACCCTGGATAATAGTAATGTCCAGATCATTAATTTTAATACCCTTATGTGAATAAATTTTATCCATCATATTAATTAGAAGAGATTTATATAATCTTTTGCCGTCAAAAAGCTTTTTATTGCATTCATTAAACCCTGGAAGTGTTGCTAAAGATGATGAAAATACACAGGCTTCTATATTATTGTCACTACAGATTTTATCAATGTGCCCCTTAATTTTTTCAAGTCTGCCTTTTCCCAAATCAGATAATTCACTCAGACTATAAGGTAGTTGGATTATATAAGCATTAAGATTAGTGTAGAGTTCTGCCCTTTTATACCATTCTTCGCTTCTTTGTGGTCTCAATAGATTATATATCCAATTCGAGATTGAATCCATTACCTCCCGATAGACAGCCTTTTTTTCGCGTTCCCCAGAACAAATAACTAAAGCAAAGTCTCCCATAACTAACCTACCCTTTATTTTAGTTGTAACTATGTCTTTTATTAGAATACTATTATTACAACACGTAAATTATGCATAAAAACCCAGGAAGTGTTTGAACATCACTTCCTGGGTTTACCTGAGGTTTAATACCGTATCATTACTATGAATTTATGCTATAGTTAGGAGCCTCTTTTGTGATATATATATCATGCGGATGACTTTCTCTAAGTCCTGCACTGGTTATCCTTATGAATTTAGCTTTAGTTCTTAAATCCTCTATTGTGGCTGTTCCACAATATCCCATGCCGTGTTTTAAGCCCTCAACCAACTGGAATACAGTATCCGACAAAGGCCCCTTATATGGAACTCTACCTTCAACCCCTTCAGGAACAAGCTTATTTGCATCCTCCTGGAAGTATCTATCCTTGCTGCCCTTTTGCATTGCACCCAGTGAACCCATTCCACGGTATACTTTAAATCTTCTACCTTGGTAGATTTCAGATTCTCCAGGGCTTTCCTCTGTACCTGCAAAAAGATTTCCAACCATTACTACACTTGCACCTGCTGCAATAGCCTTAGGTATATCTCCGGAATATTTTATTCCTCCATCGGCTATTATTGGTACATTATATTCGTTTGCTACCTGTGTACAGTCATATATAGCAGTTACCTGTGGGACACCTATACCGGCTACAACCCTTGTAGTGCATATCGAACCAGGTCCTATACCTACTTTTACTGCATTTGCTCCCGCTTCTATCAGATCTCTGGTACCCTCAGCAGTAGCAACGTTCCCAGCGATAACTTGTAATTCAGGGTAAGCCTCTTTTATCATCTTTACACCGTTTATTATATTCATAGAATGTCCGTGAGCTGAATCCAGCACCACTACATCTACTTTAACCTTTACTAGAGCTTCTACCCTTTCCATCATGTCCTTAGTAACCCCTACTGCAGCACCGGCTAAAAGCCTTCCACTGGAGTCTTTAGCCGAGTTAGGGTACTGAATAGCTTTTTCAATGTCTTTTATGGTAATTAACCCCTTAAGACAGCCCTCCCTATCTACTATAGGCAGCTTCTCAATTTTGTGTCTTCTCAGTATCTCCTGTGCTTGGTCCAAAGTAGTACCTTCAGGAGCTGTTACAAGGTTTTCCCTTGTCATTACTTCACTTATTTTTTTATTGTAATTGGTTTCAAACCTTAAGTCCCTATTGGTTATGATACCAACTAGCTTTCCATTTTCAGTTATAGGTACACCGGATATCCTGTATTTTTCCATTAATTCAATTGCTTCATAAACAAAGTGCTCTGGTGATAGGTAAAATGGGTCAACTATTACACCATGCTCCGACCTCTTTACCTTATCCACTTCCATTGCCTGGTCTTCAATGGACATATTCTTGTGGATTATTCCTATGCCACCTTCTCTGGCTATTGCTATGGCAAGTCTTGATTCAGTCACCGTATCCATAGCTGAGCTCATCAGAGGTATATTAAGTTTTATTTTTCTGGTAAGATAAGTAGCAGCATCTATATCCTTAGGTAGAATATCCGATTTTTGGGGTACCAATAAAACATCATCAAAAGTAAGCCCAACCTTAGCAAATTTATCCTGCAAAACAATTCCCCCTTTACTTTATACTCCGAAATAAATTAGGACTATTATACTAGATAGCCTATTAAAAAGCAACGCTTTATTGATGTTGAAAGCAATTTTTGATGTACAAATCGGTATACAATATACATACTTTTGAGTTCGTTCACTTATGGTTATAAAAATAATTGCTGCACGTGTACAACAATTATTTAACCACAGTTCATATAACTCCATTATTTGTAAATATATTTACGGTCTTTATTTAAATTAAGCCACTCCTGATATCCGCTAATCTCTTTTAGGTTTTTATTTAGTACCTCCCATATTTCGGGGGTTTCATCTCCCCTTTTCCACGCAGCAGCACCTGCTAGCTGGTATTTCTGCACCAGAGAGGATTTGAGGTTTATAGAGGCTTCACTTTCCATCCATATCTTATAAACCACATTATCTTTTTTATATTCTGTATAGTATTGCCCACTTTCTTCATCCCATATTACATCGGCTTTGTTTTCCTCTACAATCTTTCTTACTGCCTCCATCGTTATGGCTTGGCTTGTCAATTTTATTTTTCCGTCTCTCCTCAGTTCAGTCTTCCATAGACGTGTATAAAAGGGAAGTCCAAGTATAAGCTTTTCTTTTGGCACTACCTTGAGTACCTTTTTCAAGTTGCTTTCAACCCACACAAGCTGAGCAACCGATCCGGCAGTAGGGCTTGTAGACCAGTGCTGGTCATAAGCCATAAGCATGACATAGTCTACTACCTGCCCCAGAGCTTCTCTATCATAGCAGAGAGACCAGTTATCGCTTCCATCGGGGACAGTAACATCAATGGATACAACCAATCCCTGTTCCTTTAGCAGTGGTGTTATCTCCCTAACAAATTGAGTTAGTACATCCTTATCCTCTTTATAAATATTTTCAAAATCTATATTTATACCATCAAGTTTGTACAGTGAGGCATAGGCCAATATCTCTCTTATTAGATTATCCCTTGCATCAGTATTGTTTAAAAACTTTTTTGTCATATCAGGATCGCTCGAATCATTGCTTAAAAGCCCCCACACCTTATATCCTTTTTTATGAGCCCAATCTACGTATACAGGGTCCGCCCTATTTATGAGTGCCCCTTGACTATTTGCAAGCTGGAACCATGTCGGCGAAACCACATCTAGTCCATCCATTTTTTTTATCTTTGACAGTTCAGGTCGCTTACCGTACATCATTTCCCATACTAGGTTAATCCGCCCCTTCGCCGGCTTCCAAGCTTCATTCTCTGTTAGGGGTTCGGGGGTAACATTTATCGTAGTCTTTTTTATTACAACATATTCTTTCTGAATATAGCCCAATATACCATCAGTGGTCCTGACTTTATACCACTTGTCATACTCCTCATATACTCTTAAAGTATTTTCCTGTGCACTTACACTACCAACATCCATACTTTTTAAAATAGGATAACGTATAGAGCGTCCCTTCCTTACAGCCGCATTTTTACTGATGGGTGTTGAGAGTTCTGCAATTTTTATCAGGCTGGTTTTACGATCAACTATCACTACATTGTTTTCTTTAATATACTTTATATCTATCCCGTAAAACTCACTTAAAAATCCGATAGGTATATATATTTTACTATTTTCTTCTACCACAGGTATTTTGAGATTTATAGGCTTATTATTAATTAAAGCTTTAAGGTTATCGGTTTTCATTCTTATTACTTTATCTTTAGTTGTTACAGTCACCTTCCTTAACTTATCATCCCAATATATATTGGAATCTATATGTTTTTTTACAGTATCAAAGGAAAGTAATATGTCTCCATCCTTTATTTTTACCATACTACCTGATGTAACATCTTCTCCTTCAACTACCAGGTTAAGGACTCCTTCTTCAAAGGCCGGTGCTATATCATTATTAGGTATAAAAAAATAATAGTAAATAGGTGCTATGCATGCTAGTATAAATACTATTGTTATAACTGGATATGCTATTTTTTTCACTGCTTGTCCCCCACTTAAGTTTTAGATTTGCCCCCTGATTATTCATTATACTATACAACTTCGCAATAAAGCTTCAGAAGTTATTACACTAAAAACCAAAAAGACCCACAATCATAGATGGTTTTAAGTTGAAAGTGGTTTTATCCAGTCAGATAAATTGCTTTTGTTACAGCTCATTCTTTGACTGGCAATCACTAAGTTCAACCTTAATTATCTATATATGTGAGTCTTAATCTTTCAAACTACTTACTATTCTATAAATACCTTTCTTGGTATATATGCTTTAAAAGCCTCAAGCATTTTTATGCTGGGTTCGAAGAACAATACCGTCTTTTGCCCTTTGTAATTAAGTGCTGCAAAATATATATCAGGTGAATTAGGTGAGCTTACTGCTGTTATCCTATTTTTTATCTCTTTGAATTCCTGAGTGTATTTATCGCTTTTAAGCCTTGCAATTATATCAAACTCTTTGCAGCTTGCGCTAAATATCCTTGTTCTTTTTCGTTTAGCAATTATCTTGTCTATATCCAGTTCGCCGCTGGTTACAGCGTATTCAAATTCAATATTTTTCTTCCTGATTAAAAGGTATGCTCCATATGTAATACCCATTGCCAGCGGAAGATTTAAAAAACGTATAGGCAAAAAGTAGGTGATTAGAATAAGTCCAACAATAGATATGGTAAATATATATATATAGTCCTCTAACCTCTTTTTTCTTTTTATTATCTTTTCTATAAAAACGTCCATCGAGCGTCCTCCTGATATTGTGCAATTTCTGAAATCTCCAGTAATTTCACATTGATTTTATCATATACTAAATCTACCCGCAATATATTAGTTATTTGCACTATAGGTAGGTGTCATTTATAAATACTTGATAACTTCCTGTTCAAATTCGTTGCAGATTAGGGGCTTGTACAGTATGTTGGTATTAGAGACAGATAATTCTATTTCGCCTTCCTTTTCAGCGTAGCTCAATGGAATTATTAATATAACATTTATATTAGGGAAATTTACTTTTATATTCTCTATCATATCGGTTACATCATCATTTACAGAATCGCCATCAATTATTACTATTTTAGGCTTTTCCTCTATAAAGAAATCAATATGGAATCTAAAATTATGGAAAATATCATAGTTTTCCGCTCCAAGCTTAGCAAGGATCTCTCTTATCTCATAGCTTTCTTCTGCATCGTTGCTGAATATGGCAATTTTCGTATCTATATATGACTCGCTTTTTTTTGTATATTCTCTCAGTATATTTAAAGATTTAAAATAGCTTTTCTCATATTCGGTTATTACATTATTAATTATTTCAAGGTTATTGTCGGAAATCTCTACAAACTGAACCCCGTAGCTATATCCATCCTTCAACTGTGACTTTCTCATTATCTTCGCAAGAGCTCTAAAGCTTCCCTCTGGTTTAATAGCTATATGTATGTTCACAGTAGAATTAGCTTCTATATCAGCATTGGTAGTAACCATTGCTCCGCCCTTGCTTATATTTTTAACAGTACCGAGACTATCTACGCCACCATCGACTATAACATCAGCTTTCAGGTCGGTATCAAAACGCATATATTTCCTAAGGTTATAATACTTTTGCGCAAGTAAAAATTTTATTGCTATTGTATTATCACCAAATGAATTATTTTTTTCGGTCTCACCTCTTACAAGGAATTCGTAGCCCTGCCTTTGAAACTTTAAAAGAGTCTCTTCCCCACTTGGTATAAGTATGCTTTCTTCTTTTAAAAATTCTGCAATCAGTACTACATTATCCTCTTCCACATATAGTACCGGTGCAACGGACCACGCCTCTTCACCCTTGAACTTTATTTTCACCAAATTTATGTACTGCATTACACTAAACAACTCTGTATTATTAACTGTTATTATACTCATGTCCAATCTCCTTCTAGTAATAGTAATTAGTACATTTTTAAATTTTATGTACTGTAATGCTAGCGGTACATGGTATTATTTTATACTTAAATTGCTCCTGTGTGAAGTCAAAAAATAAAAGCCCATGATTTCTCATGAGCTTTTCTGTTTTCCAGTGTATGGCTCTTAGTACATTCCGCCCATTCCACCTGGCATTCCTGCAGGCATTGGAGCTTCCTTCTCAGGTTTATCTGCTACTATGCTTTCTGTAGTGAGAACCATTGAAGCTACTGAAGCAGCATTTTGCAGAGCTGACCTTGTAACTTTTGCAGGGTCAACTATACCTGTTTCTATCATATTTACGTATTTTTCGTTGAGGGCATCAAAACCTACGCCTAATTCACTGTTCTTAATCTTTTCTACTATAACTGATCCTTCCAGACCTGCGTTAGCAGCTATCTGCCTTACAGGTTCTTCAAGTGACCTTAAGATAATCTGGACACCTGTCTTTTCATCTCCGGAAGTAGTATCAAGTAATGCTTTAACCTTTGGTATTACATTGATTAATGCAGTACCACCGCCAGCTACTATACCTTCTTCAACTGCAGCTTTTGTAGCAGCGAGAGCGTCCTCTATCCTTAATTTCTTTTCTTTCATTTCTGTTTCTGTTGCAGCACCAACCTGAATTACTGCTACACCGCCTGAAAGCTTTGCAAGTCTTTCCTGTAATTTTTCTCTATCGAAATCAGAAGTAGTTTCTTCAATCTGAGCCTTGATTGAAGCAATTCTCTTCTTGATTTCAGCTTCGTTACCGGCACCGTCAACGATAATTGTGTTTTCTTTTTGAATTTTAACCTGTCTTGCCCTACCTAACTGATTGAGGCTAGTTTCTTTTAAGTCTAATCCGAGTTCTTCAGTGATAACTTCTCCACCTGTAAGAACAGCTATATCCTGAAGCATAGCTTTTCTTCTGTCTCCGAAACCAGGAGCTTTAACAGCTACACAAGTGAATGTTCCTCTGAGCTTGTTAACTACCAATGTAGCAAGAGCCTCGCCTTCAACATCTTCAGCTAATATAACAAGCTTTCTGCCCTGCTGAACGATTTGCTCAAGAACTGGCAATATTTCTGCTATATTGCTAATCTTTTTATCAGTGATTAAGATGTATGGATCATCGAGAACAGCTTCCATTTTTTCTGTATCTGTAATCATATAAGGAGATACATACCCTCTATCAAATTGCATACCTTCTACAACCTCGAGGTTTGTTCCCATTGTCTTGGATTCTTCAACGGTGATAACTCCGTCGTTTGTTACTTTTTCCATAGCGTCTGCGATTAAGTTACCTATAACTTCATCGTTTGCAGATATGGATGCTACTCTTGCTATATCTTCTTTACCTTTAATCTTCTGGCTTATTTCTTTAATTCCGTCTACTGCTACATCAACAGCTTTTGAAATACCTTTTTTGAGTATTATTGGATTAGCTCCTGCTGCTACATTTTTGAGACCTTCTCTGATTATAGCTTGAGCAAGAAGTGTAGCTGTTGTAGTACCGTCACCGGCTACGTCATTTGTTTTTGTAGCAACTTCTTTAACAAGCTGAGCGCCCATATTTTCGAATTTATCTTCAAGTTCAACTTCTTTTGCTATAGTAACACCGTCATTTGTGATTAAAGGTGCACCGAATTTTTTATCAAGAACTACATTTCTTCCTTTTGGACCAAGTGTAACCTTTACTGTATCAGCTAACTGATTAACGCCACTTTCTAGTGCACGCCTAGCTTCTTCACCGAATTTAATTTCTTTTGCCATTGATTTAAACCTCCCTTAGAAACTCTATTTTTAGATAGTTTAGAAATGGAATTATTCAACTACAGCGAGGATATCTCCCTGTTTAAGAATTGTGTATTCTTGCCCGTCGAATTTTACTTCTGTTCCAGCATACCTGCTCATAAGTACTTTATCTCCAACTTTAACTTCCATCTTTATTTCCTTGCCGTCTACTACAGTGCCTGGTCCTACTGCAACAATCTCAGCTACCTGTGGCTTTTCTTTTGCTGTTCCCGGTAATACTATACCGCTTTTTGTAGTCTCTTCGCTTTCTAACATTTTTATAACAACTCTGTCACCTAAAGGTTTTATTCTCATAAGGGTACCTCCTTTTTAATTTTGCATCTTATTAGCACTCATCTCTATCGAGTGCTAATCACGTATATAATATTAATATATTATCCAAAATTTAAGCAAATATGTGTTTTAAGAGAATTACATCGATATCAGCCAATATAGCCCATCATTACCATATAGGTTCTGATTTCATGCTATTACTCTGTTTTTCTGCCCAATCCAGCACTACTGTATGTGTTCCAGCACCGTTATTCATAGTTCCCCATTAAAAAAATAATATACACTTAAATGTATAAATGGTATAGACAGCTGGATTTATGCTGCCTATACCATTCTCTACTTTACTAGGTCTTCAATTACTTTTGTTATTAATGAAAGAGACACTTTATATTTCTTTGCAAGCTTGGCTTTTGAAACCCTTATAAGGTGAAGGTTGCAATAGATGTATTCTAGCGCCGCAGCCCATGCCTCCCTCTTGGTTACCACAGGGACATTTTCAGGTCGTATCCTTGTCACAAAATTCATAAAAATATCCCTTAGTTCACTTCTGTAGGTCTGTCGGTAAATAAACTCCCTGTTCTCAACTGCACAGTCTATAATGGCTTCCCATTCCTTCTTCCATATTTCTTTTGACTTCTTGGATTTAACCTTTATTTTTGGCGTATTTACCGCTAAAGCCGTATCCCATGCGGCCTCCTCCTCAGATTCAGGAAATGGAGGAAGTCTCTCTGTATACTGCAGTTCCTCGTACTCTCTCAGTCCATTTTTTACTTCAAAGTTTATGTTCATACAGCAGTTTATAATTTCCTCATGCTCCGGAAATAGCTTTTCCATGCTGCTCCAAATCTCTTCGGCTTTATCATGCTGTTTTAAGTTGTAATAAGCAATTGCAAGCATTTGAAGTAAAACTGCATTTTTGTCATACTTTATATGCTTTGTTAAAACTTTTACCAATCTGGAGTGTTCACTCAGTAGTGCGTAGGTAAAAAGCAAATCCATTAGTTGTGTTTTTGTTCTTATTTCAACCTTTGACAGTATATTTAGCTGCTGCTTATAAAGTGCATTCTCCCTTGTACTGGTAAAAAATACGGCAAGATTGCGCAGAGCACGTATATTGGACGGCTCAAGCTTCAAAACGCTTCTTGCCAAGCTTATGGCTTTATCTAAGTTATTTTTATAAAAGTAGGCAAGCGAAAGTTCAATTCTGGGAGATATAAGCTCCGGCTCATGTTCAACTGCTTTCTCTAATTTAGAACAAGCTGCCTCATAATTTTCCTCATCAATAAGCTTTTTAGCCTCGCTTACAAGCCTTGTCACTATCTTGCTTTTCCTTGTACTCAAACCTACATCATCATACATCTGCAAGTAACTTAATATATCATATGCCTCTTCAATAAACTGTCCCTCAGGATCTATGTACACATATTTCTCGAAACATTCCTTTGCTTTTTTCAAATTTCCTGAGTCAAAATAGTTGCAGCCCATTCCGAAGTAACATTCTCTAATAGTCGGATCTATATTTATCAATATATCGGTTAAAACTTTATTTGACTTATCCGTTTCCTTTAATTCTGAAAGCACACATGCATAATTAAATTTATAATCTGCCTCAAACGGCTCCAACTTCACGGCCTTTTCCAAATACTTTAACGCGTTGGTAAATTGCTTTTTGCTAATGTACCTCATTCCTACCCGAAAGTAGAACTCCGGATCGTCTCTATATACGTCTATTTCATATACATTTCTTTTTTTGGGTTTCAATTTTTATCACCACCTTAGTTGCATAGAGCAACTACATCTAAACACTAATAAAATTGTTAGCAGCATAATTACACACTACTTTCTTGAGAACTAACTATAGCTCCTCATTATCACCCACACCAGTGATTCCCCAAAATTTTAGCAAGGCTTATATCACGCCTTGCTGTAAATAGTTAAAACTTATCTATCTTCTCCTGGGTAGTATTACTTTAAATAGATTTTGAGCTCCTATATTCAAAAACTTAACTTCACCTATATCTTCAAAAGCCTTTTTGATACGCAGCATCCCTATGCCTGATTTCATAAATCGCTTCTTGGTATCCAATGTAAGAAGCCTTTGATAAAGCCATGGATTTCTGCGGTCCGGGTTATTTTCTTTTATAAATCTATACACACTGTTACTGGATATTAGTGCTCCAGGGTTACTTACCTCTATGTTCTTTTGATTAACAGTAATAGTTATTCCCCTGGAATTGTCCAAATAATCCCTATGTACCAATGCATTGGCTACTGCCTCATATACTGCTTCTACAGGATAATCCCTGTCCCTTATTGTCCTTTCAAGATAAAGGGAGGCTTTATCCAGCATACTTAATATATTTCCGTAAAAACAGTGTACCTCTTCATTATATGTGGCCTTTATATATACATGGGGCAGAAATAGTGATGGATTCTTTCCGAATAGCAGCATTCCCCCAATGGTAGGGTGATACCCTGCCCCGTCAAACTTTTGTCCGATTATCCCCATGGCCTCAAGCAAAACTTCGCTCGGATTTTCACTTATTACATTCATGTTTGTAAAGTACTGTTTTATAAGTTCGAAATCCAACTCGCTTATATCTGCATTTTTTAGTATTACCGTTTCGTATGTCATTAAGCCGTTTTCTTGTAGAAGGTTGGCAATTTCGCTTCTCCTTGCCGTATCAGTGGTTGAACCCCTTCTTATATAGAATGCACCGTTCTGTATCATTTGATGGGGTTGATGGGCACTTCTATAAACAGTTAGAATCGCCAACACTTTACCTTGTACTTCCGCAAAATCGATAGAAATAGGTACGGGAGGATCACAGCGATTATAAATAACTTGCTGTATCTGCTCCTCTTTAAATTTCCCAGGGTCAATACCCACTATTTTTTTTGTCTTATCCTCTACTCCAAATATTATATAACCTCGCCCTCCCCTTGAGTTTGCAATGGAAATAACATCCTTGGTCAGCTCCTTTTTCTCGCTTTCGGTGCACAAACTCAAGGTAGCTTTAAAATCAAGCTTTGGTCCTTCTTCCTGTTTTAACAGTTTCTTTAGCTTGTTCCTATCCAAAGCATATCCCTCCAGAGACAGGTAGAGTAGTATTATTGATTTCCCGTTTTGAAAATCTTTTTTCGATATGTATCCTTACCCATTATTCCTAACAGTTTTAATAAAGTTTGCTATACTTCTGTCATAGGTTTTTTCAGCTTCCGGTGTAAAAAAGCACCCTGGTAGCTCTCCATTGGAACGATGGTGTTCTACACAGGCACAACATGCACCTCTTCTGCTGCATGTGAGGTCTGTACATGCACACTTTGCCTTATTTTTTTCTAAAACACAATCCATTACTGTTTTGCCCCCCAATCAAATTGCTGCATATTCCCTATTAACGGCGTCCTTTTAATTCATTAAAAATGTCATCAGGCGTTACACCCTGCTCTACCATAAGTACAAACAAATGGTAAATGAGATCGGAAATTTCATACCTTACTTCATCTTTCGATCTATTTTTTGATGCTATGATAACCTCAGCTGCTTCTTCTCCTACTTTTTTGAGCATTTTGTCAAGTCCCTTGGTAAAAAGGTAGTTGGTATACGAACCTTCCTTGGGATTTATAGTCCTATCTACTATTACGTCATATACCTCCTGAAGCACCTTGGAGTTATCTGCATAGACCTTTTGTGCATCAAATACGGTATCCGATGTCTCTTTTAGTACTCCACCCTGTATCTCTCTATAGAAACAGCTATAATGCCCTGTATGACATGCCGCTTCTACCTGCTCAACCTTTATCAATAATGTATCTCCATCACAATCTGTACTAATGGATTTAACTTTTTGGTTGTGACCTGAAGTTTCACCCTTTAACCATAGCTTCTGCCTGCTTCTGCTCCAGTAATGGGCTAAACCTGTTTCCATTGTTTTCTCAAGAGCTTCTTTATTCATATATGCCATCATCAGCACTTCGTTTGTTTTATAATCCTGTGCTATTACAGGAACCAGACCTTTATCGTCAAATTTCAGTTCTTTAAGTATTTCTTCCATAGCTAATAACTCCTTACTAATATTTCTACGTAATTATTATATTTTACATGCCCTTCTTTTACAAGTTAAACATTTTCTTTGCTTTCACAGTTATTGTATGATTTGTTGCATAGAATTCCTTTGGTACATTTTGGAGAAGGAAAAAGGCTGTAGATTGCTACAGCCTTACTTCTATTTGTTTTTCTTTAAGGTACTTCTTCAAATCCCTTATCTCCATTTCCCTGTAGTGAAATAATGAAGCTGCAAGTACAGCATCTGCTCTGCCCTCGGTGAGAGCTTCGTAGAAGTGTTCCATTGTACCGGCTCCCCCGGAGGCTATAACGGGAATTTTGACACTGTCAGATACAAGCCTTGTTAGCTCTATATCGTACCCGTTTTTTGTACCGTCACAATCCATACTGGTTAGCAGGATTTCCCCCGCTCCAAGCTTCGCAGCCTCAACTGCCCATTCAACTGCGTCCCTTCCGGTATTTACACGGCCGCCGTTTAAATATACCTCCCAGCCTTCACCATTCTGCCTTCTCTTCGCGTCTATTGCTACTACTACACACTGGCTCCCAAACCGCCACGCGGCTTCGGATATGAGCTCAGGACGTTTTAAAGCCGCAGAGTTTACCGAAATTTTATCTGCCCCTGCTTTCAGAATTTCTCTGAAGTCCTCTACTGTCCTTATCCCTCCACCTACGGTGAATGGTATAAAAACCTGTTCGGCTACACGACTTACAACATCCAGCATGATACTTCTGGCATCGGAAGAAGCAGTAATATCCAGGAAGGTAAGCTCATCAGCCCCGGCTTTATCGTAGATTGCCGCAATCTCTACCGGATCACCGGCATCTCTTATATTAACAAAGTTTACACCCTTTACAACCCTGCCCGCATGTACATCAAGACAGGGAATAATACGTTTTGTCAGCATAATTACCGCCCCTTAATTTACTTAGCGATTTCCAATGCCTGTTTCAAATCTACATCTCCTGTATAAAGAGCCTTGCCGACTATAACACCAGGCATTCCTATTTCTTTGAGGTTTTTAATGTCTTCGAGCTTACCTACACCGCCCGACGCTATAACTTCCATGTTTACCGACTTAACCATTTCTTCCATAGCCTTTAAGTTCGGCCCCATAAGCATACCGTCTCTTGATATGTCGGTGTATATGATGGTTTTTGCTCCAAGGTCCTGCATCCTTTTTGCAAAGTCAACTGCAGTGAAATCACTTGTCTGTTCCCAGCCTTCTATTGCTACCATGCCATCTTTTGCATCTATTCCGATGACTATGTTATTTTCGAAGGTTTTGAGTGCCTTTTTTACAAGATCAGGGTTTTTAACCGCTGATGTACCTAGTATGACACGTTGCACTCCCTTACTTAGAAGCATTTCTATTGTCTCAATTGTCCTTATTCCGCCCCCAACTTGTACAGGGATTCCCAGACTCGCAGCCACTTCGCTGATTGCCTCGGCATTCTGTGGCTCTCCAGTCCTTGCACCATCTAAATCTATGGCATGCAGGTAATGTGCTCCGAGTTGTTCCCACTTGAGTGCCATTTCAACCGGGCTATCGGAATAAACAGTCACATCGCTAAATCTTCCTTGTGACAGGCGCACACACTTTCCGTCTTTTATGTCAATAGCGGGATAAATTATCATTTCTTTATATCCTCCTATATTGTTCCTACAAAGTTTTTAAGTATAGTTAATCCAACTTCACCGCTTTTTTCAGGGTGGAATTGAGTGGCGAATAGTTTTCCCTTTTCCACCGCGACATCAAACTCAATACCATATCCTGTAGTTGCTGCTACAACCTCCCTATCTTCAGCAGTGAGGTAGTAAGAGTGGACAAAGTACACATATGGGTTTTGGGGTAGTCCTTTGAATAGTCTACATTCACCACTGGCATTTAGGGAATTCCATCCCATATGCGGAACCTTTAGGTCCATATCCAACGGGAGCTGTTTTATTGACCCTTTTAGAATTCCTAGTCCTTCAACCCTTTTGCCACCTTCTTCACTGTAATCAAAAAGCAGCTGCATTCCAAGGCATATTCCAAGGAAAGTCTTGTTATCACTTATAACTTTTTTAACTACTTCAACCATTCCGGCCTTTTCCAAGCTCATCATTGCATCGGCATAAGCTCCGACTCCGGGAAGTACCACTGCATCGGCATTTAAGATAAAATCTCTGTCAGAAGATACAACGGCTTCACTCCCAATAAATTGGAAAGCCTTTTCAACACTTTTTAAATTTCCAACTCCATAATCTATTATAGCAATCAAAATAATCACTCCATAGACGCTGCTTGGCAGCGTAAGACTGTTTTCGTATTCAGCGTGTTTTACAACTTCATTGTAGCCTGTAAGAAAGTGATTATACCCTAAGGTAAACTCCATGCAAGATTCATTTGATAATCTAATATTTATTATAAAAGCTATCGAGGCTTATACAGCCTCGATATATACTCATCTGAAAGTTTAAAATGCCTTGTTGGAATCACTTTATTACCATATCCAATAGCTTATTATATCAACTTTTTACCTGTAATTTTTTCATAAGCCTCTATATATTTAGCTTCCGTTTTCTTTATAATATCTTCAGGAAGTGCAGGCGCTGGGGGTTGTTTATTCCATTTGATTTCTTCCAAGTACTCTCTTAAGTACTGCTTATCAAAGCTTTTCTGCGGCCTTCCGGGCTCGTACTCGTCCATAGACCAGAACCTTGAGGAGTCTGGAGTAAACATTTCGTCGGCTATTACCAATTCCCCGTCAAGAATACCGAACTCAAATTTTGTGTCTGCCAATATCAGACCCTTGCTTTCTGCATGTTCACTAGCCTTATTATAAAGTGCTATACTTACTTCCTTTAACTTTTGAGCTAGCTCTATGCCTATCTTATCTACAAGCACCTCAAAGCTAACATTCTCATCATGGCCTTCCTGCGCTTTTGTAGATGGAGTGAATATAGGCTCCGGCAGCTTTTGACACTGTTTGAGTCCTTCAGGTAATTTTATCCCGCATATACTTCCGGTTTGCTGGTATTCCTTCAATCCGGAACCTTCAAGATAGCCTCTTACGATACATTCTGCTTCTACCATTTTCACCTTTTTAACCAAGGTTGATCTTCCCTGCAGTTCTTCTTTAAATTGGGAAAGACCCTCAGGGTACTGGCTTACATCGGTGGTTATCACATGGTTGCCTATAATGTCCTTGGTGTATTCAAACCAGAATTCTGAAATACTGTTCAGTACGTTTCCCTTATTAGGTATAAGGTCGGGGAAAACTACGTCAAAAGCTGATATTCTGTCGGTTACAACCATCAAGAGCTTATCTCCCAGGTCATATACATTTCTTACTTTTCCTTTAATGAATAGCGGCAAATCGATAAAATCTGTGTCGTTTATTAACTTCGTCATTTGTAGCCTCCTTAAAAATTTTGTTAATATAGCATTAATAATTTATATTAATTTTTATTACAAACTTAAAAATTAAAGCGTACCCTTTGTAGACATTACACCTTCTATTCTTTCATCAAGCCTTGTAGCTTCATCGAGAGCCCTTCCAAAGGCTTTGAATATGGCCTCAATAATATGATGGTTGTTTTTTCCGTACAAAACCTTGATATGTAAGTTAATGCCTGCATTAAAGGCAACAGCCCTGAAAAACTCTTCAACCATTTCGGTATCCATCTCTCCTACCTTATCGGTTGTAAACTGGGCTTCAAATACAAGGAACGGCCTACCGCTTAGGTCTAGGGCAACCATTGCCAAGGCTTCATCCATGGGAACATAAGAGGCACCATATCTCTTGATTGACTTTTTATCTCCCAGTGCTTGCTTTAGTACATTACCAAAAACAATTCCAACATCCTCAATAGTATGATGCGAGTCCACAACAAGGTCTCCTATAGCCTTGACATTTAGGTCAAAAAGGCCATGCCTTGTAAACAAGTCCAGCATATGGTCAAAAAAGCCTACTCCCGTTGATATGTCAGCTTTACCTGTACCATCAATATTTATACTTAAGCTGATGTCTGTTTCATTTGTTTTTCTGTTTATTTCGGCCCTTCTTTCCATACTGTTCCTCCTGGTATATGCGCTTTTATTGTATAGATACTTACCTATCTATACTCAATTTATTATCTGAATATCTCAAACTGATTTTTATCCAATTTTATTATATCAGAATTTTTTCATCAAGTCCTATAATATTTTAACGCGATATTATTTCTCTTATTGCCTCTAAAAAGCAATCCATTTCTTCATCGGATCCAATACTTACTCTAAGAAAATTGTCTATACGGGGCTTATTGAAATACCGCACAAGAATTCCTTTTTCCCTTAACTGTCTAAAAAGGCATTCAGCCTGAACTTTTGGGTGGCTTATAAATACAAAGTTGGCTTTTGAGTCGGTAACATTAAAGCTCATTTCTTTTAAAGCTGCTGTTACTCTCTCTCTTGTATTTATAACCCTGGTTCTTGTCTCCTGAAAATAGGCTTCATCCTTTATCGCCTCTACTGCGCCTGCAAGAGCAAGACGGTCGAGAGTATAGGAATTCACCGAGTTCTTTATCCTATCAAGCCCTTCAATCAGTTCCCTGCTGCCTAGTGCAAAGCCCACACGCAGCCCCGCAAGGCTCCTTGATTTGGAAAGGGTCTGAATAACTAAAAGATTTGGATATGTGTTAATGAGTTTTACTGCCGACTCTTCTCCAAAATCGATATATGCTTCATCAACAATTACTACGCTGTCCTCATTCTGGCTAAGGATTATTTCTATTGATTCCACTGATAAGGCCTTTGCTGTCGGCGCATTGGGATTAGAGATAATTATACCTCCGTTTTTATCAAAAAATTTGTCCAGTGGTATATCGAACTCCTCATCCAGCGGCACAAGCTTATAATTAACCTTAAAAAGTTCTGAATATACGGGATAGAAGCTGTATGAAATATCCGGAAAGAAAATTGTACTACCGGGGTTGAAGAAAGCCATATATGAAAAAGCCAGCACTTCGTCCGAGCCGTTGCCTACAAAAACCTGTTCCTTCTTCAGGTCATAGTACTGCGCTATTGTTTGCCTTAGTTCATCACAATTAGGGTCAGGATACAGCCTGAGGTCTTCATTCGCCGCCCTTTTAATAGCCTCAAGTACCTTTGGGGATGGGGGGTAAGGGCTTTCATTTGTATTGAGTTTGATATATTTTTTATCCTTTGGCTGTTCGCCGGGAACGTATGGCTCTACACCTTTTGCAATATTACTCCAATATTTGCTCATGTATTGTCACCTCACTCTATTAGTTCCTTGTCTAGTTAAATATCAGGGCCGCATACTCAGCCCTGATATTTTTTATAATACATCTTTATACTATTCAAATCTTACCTTTATAGCATTGGCATGAGCAGTAAGCCCCTCTGCCTCTGCAAAAAGTATAACATCGTCTTTTACATTTTTAAGGGCATTTTTTGTGTAAGATATTATACTCGACTTTTTAACAAAGTCACTTAAGTTGAGGGGAGAGAAGAACCTCGCAGTACCACTGGTAGGAAGCACATGGTTTGGCCCTGCAAAGTAATCTCCTAATGGTTCTGAGGTATAGTGCCCAAGGAAAATCGCCCCGGCGTTCTTAACGCTGCCTAGGAGGTTGAAAGGCTCCTCCACACATAATTCAAGATGCTCCGGTGCAATCTTATTTACTACTTCCACAGCGTCTTCCAGGCTATTCACCAGCACAATAGTACCGTAGTCATTTATAGACTTCTCAATTATTTCTCTCCTACTAAGGTAAGCAATCTGCCTCTCTATCTCACTTTGCACCTGCTCTGCCAACTTTTCCGATGTGGTGACTAATATAGACGAAGCAAGCACATCGTGCTCTGCCTGCGATAACAAGTCGGCTGCAATAAATTTCGGATTTGCACTGTCATCTGCAACTACCATAATCTCACTTGGTCCTGCAATTGCGTCTATATCACAGTAACCGTATACCATTTTTTTAGCCATAGCTACATATATATTCCCAGGTCCTACAATTTTGTCGACCTTCGGTAGTGTCTCTGTCCCAAATGCCAGAGCAGCAACAGCTTGTGCTCCGCCTACCCTATAAATCTCGTCCACACCAGCTTCATTAGCTGCCACTAACACTGCGGGATTTATTCCACCGTTTTTGGGAGGGGTCACCATAATAACCTTCTCCACTCCTGCCACCTTTGCCGGCACTACATTCATAAGTACAGACGATGGATATGCAGCAGTACCTCCGGGTACGTACACGCCCACGATTTCCAGCGGTCTGTACATCTGACCCAGTATCACTCCATCCTTTTCAGCGGAAAACCATGAATTTTCCTTCTGCTTTGCGTGGAAGCTTTCGATATTGTTTATAGCTTTTCTAATAACTTCTATTAGTTCTTTATCTACTTTTCCGTAAGCTTCATCTATTTCCTGCTTAGATACCTTTAATGATTCAGGGGTTAAATCCACTCCATCAAACATCTTTGTATATTCCAGCAGGGCTTTATCTCCATTGGTCTTTATACTATTTACTATTGAGTCTACATTTTTCAAAACATCCCCAAGCTCCATCTGACTCCTGGTGAGAAGCTTTTCATACAGGTCGTTTTTCTTATCCCTTCTTATATCTATAACGCTTATCATTGCTTTTCCCTTCCCTTTTCAAGCTGCTTCCTTATACCGTCAATAATCCTGTTTATACGTTCGCTCTCCATCTTCATGCTCACACGGTTTACAACCATCCTTGCGCTTATGTCTGCAATAGTATCCAGTACTACCAGGCCATTTTCCTTTAGAGTTCTTCCGCTTTCCACCAGGTCAACTATTACTTCCGAAAGCCCTACCAAAGGAGCAAGCTCTACAGAGCCATTGAGTTTGATAACTTCAATTGATTCGCGTCTTTTGTGCTCGAAGTATTCCCTTGCTATCCTCGGATACTTGGTAGCTACTCTCTTATTATTCAGCTGATCCAGCTTCCCCTGTAATTCCACAGGTCCCGCAATACACATTCTGCAAGCAGCAAACCCGAGGTTTAATACTTCGTACAGGTTTCTTCCTTCCTCCATAAGAGTGTCTTTTCCTACAATACCAATATCCGCTGCTCCATATTCCACATAGGTAGGAACATCACTGGGCTTGGCAAGGAAGAATTTTATTTTATTTGTTTCGTCAGATAATATCAATTTACGGCTGTTGGATTTAAGCTCCGAACAGTCAATACCTACACCCTCAAACAGTTCTATAGATAAATCGGTAAGCCTTCCCTTTGAAAGGGCTATTGTTAAATATCTCATATTTTGCCTCCCCCCGTCCTTTAGCGCTTATTTAAAAGTTCGCCTATGCTGGTAGCAGTCATTTCACCATTCTCAAGGTTATGAACTTCTATATTCTCACTGTCAACAATATATATAATGCCGCCTATACCCTTACTGGCTGCATACTTCTTCACATCTTCAAGGCTTCCCATGGTAATATCCATCTCCACAACAAGCCCCTGCTCCCTCAACTCCTGACATACCTCGAAGGCTGTCTTTCTGCCTTCCCTTTTATAACATATCAAGCTATCGACACCTTGCTTTTCAACAGCTATCTTTTGCCTGTCAAGCGCCATCATTATCATATTTATTCCTAATGAAAAACCTGTAGCCGGACAATTCTTGCCGAATTTTTCAACAAGCTTGTCGTATCTTCCCCCGCTTAATATAGGGAAACCTATTCCGTAGGTAAATCCTCTGAATATAATACCTGTGTAGTAGTTCAGGCTCTGTACCATACCCAGGTCTATCGAAACATATTTGGAGAGACCATAGTCTTCAAGAATCTCAAGAATCTGCTTAAGGTTTTCTAAAGCTGCAAGGGAACGTTCATTTGAAGTCATCTTCTTTACTTTTTCGATAACATCTATAGAACCGAAAAGTCTCGGTAGGCTCAATATCAATTCCTTTAGGTTATCGGCAATATTGTGGCTCTTTACCAACTCCTCAATGCCCAGGTAGTCTTTACTGTCTATGAGTACCCTCATTTGCTCTATATCCTGTGCCGAAAGTCCCGTCTCTTCCATCAAGCCTTTAAAAAACTCCACCTGTCCTATATCTATTTGAAAGCTCTCAATACCGGTTGCTTTTACAGCATTTATAGCTGTGGCAATAACTTCAGCGTCTGCCTCAGGGGCACTCACGCACATAACCTCTACCCCTGCCTGTGTGAATTCCTTCTGTTTGCCTCCACCAAGCTCATTGTATTTAAATGTGTTCCCTATATAGAAGGACTTGAGTGGATATTCTCTATCCTTATATTTGGTAGCTGCCACCCTTGCAACAGGAATTGTAATATCAGGTCTTAATACAAGAATACGCCCCTGCTGGTCAAAAAATTTAAACATGGTCTCCTGCGGAATCAAATCCGACTCTGCAGCAAACGCATCGTAAAACTCTACAGTAGGCGTTTCGATTTCATAATAGCCGTAAGACCTGAACAGCCCTCTTATCTTAGCTTCCAGATTTCTTTTCATAAAACAGTCTTCAAAAAGTATATCCTGCACTCCTTCTGGAGTGTATATTTTCCATTTACCCAATGTAAGCACCTCACTTTAACACTTTACTACGTTAAATCGATAAATTAATGAATTGCTATAATTATATATTACTATGATATTTTTGTCAATTATTTAGATTTAAATTCCGATATATACTATAGAAGTAATAAATGTAGTAAACGGAGTTACTACATAACCGTGTCTCTAGCAGAAAAAGGATGTGATGCTATGAAGAGCACAAACGAAGCCATTTTAATATTTTTACCGGAGCTAGCCTTTGAAGGTCTTACATCAGAAGGCAGTAATACTTCTCCGGTAATACGGGTCAAATGCGGCAGTATAATGAGTTATACCGCAAAAGGTGCCCTGGTTATCGACAGCGGTAGTGATGAATACAGAGTGTACCCGGTGAAAAAGCCTCACAAAATTGTAAAGCATAAGCGGCAGGATTCAAAGAAGGAGACAAAAAGCTTTGACCACTACTTGAAAATGTACTCTGCCGCAGGCAGCCATTAAACCTTATCCCAATTAAAATCGCATGGGGACCGCAAAGGTCCCCATATGCTACTTTATACTTTCTCATGGATTTTAATTATGTCAATTCAAACAACTAACTTATTTTGTTCAAGTTTGCAAATGCGGCCATCAGCCTCTTCATGCCAGAATTCTGGAAGTGTATTTCCAGCTTGAAATCGTCATTTTCCTTTTCTACCGAAGTTATTACCCCAATTCCAAACTTTTTATGTTCAACTTTATCGCCTACACCGTAAACAACGTTTGAAGCAGCTTTTTTAATTTCACCCAGGGTCATAAACTTAGGTGTTGGAGATGCACCAAAACTATTTACCGCTGCACCTTTAGTCTGTACAGTCGGTTTGGCCATGCCTGTACTCGACTTAGCTTCCTTTTTAACGGGTGCTTCTATAAGCTCCTCAGGTATTTCTTTTATAAACCTCGAGACTTTGTTGTAAGAGGTATTACCAAATAATGTCCTGCAGTGGGCATTTGTCATATAGAGTTTTTCCCTTGCACGGGTAATACCTACATAACACAGACGCCTTTCCTCTTCCACTTCATTATCGTCAGTCATGGATCGATAGCCAGGGAATACGCCCTCTTCCATACCCACCATAAACACCACAGGAAACTCCAATCCCTTTGCGCTATGCAGCGTCATCATTATTACACTGTCCGTTTCCTCTTCAAAGTTGTCAATATCCGAAACCAAAGATACATGTGCAAGGAAGGCTTCCAAGCCTTTCTCCTCACTCTGCTCTTCAAATTCCATCGCAACCGAAATAAGCTCCTTGACGTTTTCTATTCTCCCTCTTGCCTCTTCGGTATCCTCCGCCTCAAGCTCTTTTGTAATCCCCGACTGCTCTATAACCTCTTCCATTAGTTCAGAAACTTTCATAGTCTCTTTAAATACTCTGAACTTTGATATAAGAGTTACAAAGTTTTCGAGCCTTGCTGCCGCTCTGCCAAGTTCGGGAACTTCCGAAGCCATGGATACAACACTGAATATACTGCTCCCTCTACGATTAGCTTCTTCCTCTGCCTTATCTACTGTTGCACTTCCTATACCTCTTTTAGGAACATTTATAATCCTCTTTAAGCTTATATTATCCGAAGGATTTTGTATCAGCCTCAGGTATGCAATAAGGTCCTTAATCTCTTTTCTGTCATAGAACTTTAAGCCGCCTACAATCTTGTAGGGGAGCCCCTCTCTCATGAACATTTCTTCAAGTACACGGGACTGGGCATTCGTCCTGTATAGTATAGCACAATCCTTATACTGCCTGTCCTCCTGCCTTGTCAGTTTCCTTATCTCTCCCGCTACATACATAGCCTCAGCATGCTCATTGTCACATTCCTGACGCTTAATCCTGTCTCCTTCACCGTTATCGGTCCAGAGACTCTTGTTCTTCCTACCTGCGTTGTTCCTTATAACCTGGTTCGCAGCATCGAGGATTGTCTGTGTGGAACGATAGTTTTGCTCAAGCTTTATTACCTTAGCGTTTTTAAATTCCTTTTCAAAATCGAGTATATTTCGAATATTAGCGCCTCTCCAGCCGTAAATGGACTGGTCATCATCACCCACTACACACAGATTTTTGTGTTCTTGGGCGAGGAGGCTTATGAGGGAATATTGTGCTGTATTGGTGTCCTGGTACTCATCAACAAGGATGTATTTAAACCTATGCTGGTAATAACTAAGTACAGGAGGATTTTCCAAAAACAGCTTTATAGTAAGCATTATTATATCGTCAAAGTCAAGGGCATTATTCTGCCTGAGTTTCTTTTGATAAAGTTCATAGATTTGAGCTACCTTACTCATTCTGAAATCTGAAGCATACATATTGGTAAACGTCCTGGGCTCGGTAAGCTCGTCCTTAGCCCTGCCAATCATCTCCAGAACTGACCTTGGAGGAAAGTTTTTATCATTAAGATTGAGTTCCTTTAGACAGTCCTTAACAACCGTCTGCTGATCACCGGTATCAAAAATAACAAAGCTCCTATCGTAACCCAGCTTATCTATATCTCTCCTCAGTATCCTTACACAGCTCGAGTGAAAAGTGCTTACCCATATATTCTCGCTCACATCCCCAACAAGCTTTTCGATTCTCTCCTTCATTTCCTTGGCAGCCTTGTTGGTAAAGGTTATAGCCATTATACTCGTAGGATGGACTCCCTCTTCCTTTATAAGGTGGGCAATTCTATGAGTTAATACCCTTGTCTTTCCTGAGCCTGCACCGGCAAGGATAAGCAAAGGACCGTCAACATGCAGGACGGCTTCCTTTTGTTCTTTATTTAAACCTTTAAGTAAATCCATAAACTACACTCCTAGAAAGAATTTTTCTGATTTGCCCCGGACAGTATTTGAAAGACATTATAATGTATAAATAATTCCTTTGATACTGCCAAGCTAATTAGTCACTACTCAATAAAATATGAAATGCCGTGCGTTTTATCACGGCATTATAATTATAGATTAATTTTTAAGTTAAGGCAACAGAGTGAATTATGTAATACATTTGACACGTCTAATGACAAAGTCCTAAAATTAGTTCCTTTATTTTACCATTTATACTAAAGTTTTCATCAAGATATTTTAATATTGCCCTGGCACTCTCAGGGCTCTTATGATAGCCCTGTACAAAATCAGCTATCATCCCTTCAGCTTGAGGATATCTCTGCTCAAATCTTCTTTCAATGGAAAATACATCTGCATAAACAGAGATCTCTTTTTCTGTAAATTTCATCAACTCTATCACTCTGTCAACAGCATAAACTTGAATAAACCTCATTGCGGATAACTTTTCTCCCCTATTATACCTGCACATCCCCACGTATAAGTTCGTAATTGCCTCTCCAACAAGCCATTCCTCAGGGTTATCATCTCGGCTAACCAGTTGTTTATTTGGAGTACATACACTTTCATCAAACCCATCAGCCCTCCATATTATTCTTCCTTCTGAAAACTTGACGTTTGAAAGCTCCTCCGGTTCAAATACGGCAAATTCGCAAAACACACTGTCCTGATACAAAAGTTTATAACCATGAGAAGTATTTTTAAACACAAATTCTACAGGATAAATGGAAGTAATCCAACTGATATTATCAACATACTCATTTCTAAATCCTTTTTTAACTATCAAAAAGAAATCCAGGTCAGAAAATTTATCTATCCTTTCCACCTCAACACCTACCGATCCCAATCCTAAAACAGCCAGCGCATTCCCCGTTCTCTCTACCGACCTCCCTATTTCCTCAAGTCTTTGAAGCAAACACTCTCTTTTACTCATAGATTAACCTCCTAAACATTAGGCTTTTTTCAATATACTTTATTGTAATACTCTTTTGATTTATCTAAAATCCTTTAATAGGGTTATTTTTAAATTTTAATGCTCCTTGCCAAATACTAAGTTGAAGGGTATATATAATTACCAAAAAAGAGACTTTCCCATGTACCTATGAGATAGCCTCTAAAATTATGTTTCATCAACATGAAAAGACATATGGATTTGACTATCCATATGCCTTTTCATTCCTGGATCTATGCAACCTAATATATCCCTATATCTTCTACATAAGCTCTCAGAACCTCTGCAACGCTCCACGCCTGAGCAAAACATCCTCTAGGTACTAGCGGCTCATTTCCATCAAATATTTCTGAGATATTTCCCATACAACCATCCATCAGATGGTCTTTAAACGGCTCTATAAACCGCATTGCTATACTCCTGGACCTTTCAGTATGCCCGTAAACCCTCATATAAGCTGTAATAAAGTATCCTATAGGCCATGCCCATACCGTACCTTGGTGGTATGCTCCGTCCCGTTTTATGTTATCCCCTTTATATATGCCTATATATTCTCCATCTTCAACCGCTAGACTTCTTAACCCACAAGCTGTATAAAGTTCACTCCATACACATTCAACAACCTTTCTGGCCCACTCGCCCTCCAGCACCGGGTAAGAAAGGCTTATAGCAAAAATCTGGTTTGGACGTATTTTATCATCCTTAACCTCATCTATTACCACGTCGTACAAGCACTGTTTTTCTTCATTCCAAAAAAGCTTCTCAAAGGACTCCTTTACCTTTGAAGCCATATCATCATATAAAGAAACCTCATCTTTATACTTTTTTGCGAGCCTTGACATTACCTTCAAAGCGTTATACCATAAAGCATTTATCTCCACCGCCTTACCGTGTCTGGGAGTAACAACCCAATTTCCTACCTTCACATCCATCCATGTAAGTTGTGATCTACTGTCTCCGGCAGAAATCAGATAATCCCCTTCCATCTTTATGTTAAAATCCGTGCCATCCCTATATGCCTTGATAATTTCCTTTAAAGCCTCATAAATATTGAGCTTTATAAAATCAAAATCGCCTGTATAATCAATATACTTATTTACCGCCTCAAAGTACCACATGGAGGCATCAACAGTGTTGTATATAGGCTCCTGCCCTTCATCAGGAAACATATTTGGCACAAGTCCGTTTTTAACATATTTTGAAAAGGTATAGAGAATTTCTTTGGCATCCTGAAAACGCCGTGTAGCCAACGTAAGTCCGGTAAATGCTATCATGGTATCTCTACCCCAATCGGTAAACCATGGATAGCCTGCAATTACCGTCTTTGTTCCTGTTGATTCCCGGTGTACTATAAAAGTATCCGCAGCCACCGTCAGCTTACGGGCAAATTCATCCTTATACCCTGCTATATCAATAAGCTCCTTTATCCTTTTTTGCTCACGTTCTATCAGGGCCGATCCGTCGGTATCGGGAATTTCTTCCTCAGTAGTAGCTATCACCGTTATATACTTATCCTCCCCAGGCTTCACTTCTACCTCAAAATACCCCGGAATATAATGATCGTCAATGGAAGGCAGCCCCCGCTCCCGTTCAACAGCATAATCCATATTCATAAAGTAGCAATTGTCCTCCCGGACATACACGCCTTCATTGCAGTATATACTTATATCTACCTCATTGGACGCTGGAGATACGACAACCCCACTCCTTCGGGGCTTCTGACTAAAATCCATATAAGACCTCCTGGAATTCTCATGGTGGTCTCTGAAATTCAAAAGAGGCCTTAGTTTTAGCTTTGTGTGTCCATTACCGTTTATTATACGGTAAACAACAACGGTTGTATTCTTACCATAGACCATACAAACCCTTTTCTCAATAAATATATCCTTTAAGCTATACACAAATAGAGGCAAAGGGTCTATAGTAACCCTGTGTAAATGCAAATAGCCCTTCATTACGTTATCGGGAGTCTCTGCGGAATACAGGTTGTATGAGATACCGTTAGCTTCAATATGTTCTTCTATCCCCGCAATAATCAAATGTCTTCTAACCGGAGGTTTCAATGCTGCAACCAGTAGCCCATGATACCTCCTGGTATTTGCACCAATGATTGTAGATGAAGCAAACCCGCCAATTCCATTAGTAACAAGCCATTCCTTCTGAATACCCTGCTCAAAGGTTCTCCAACTTGATTTTCCGAAATCCATACAAAACCAATCCTCCCGCTGCTCCTATATGTGTTTAACAGATACTAACCTCATACTAATAAATCTCAAGTATGTAATATAAAAAGTAATAAACTCCCAGAAAAATATTAACTTAAGTATACCACACCTATAAGCTTCATCAACTATTAGTTTTGCTCAACCCTTTACCGCTCCAGCAGCAAGACCACCTTGAATATACTTTTGAAGGAGCATAAACACACCCATAATGGGCAGTGACGACATAATAGCTGCAGCAGAAAACTGTGTCCAGTGCCCAAAATGGTCAGTTATAAAGCTTCTCAAGCCCACAACAAGGGTATAACTCTCTGGAGATTGGGCCACAATACTTGTTATCACAAACTCGGTATACGCACCTATAAAGGAAAAAAGAAAAATAACTACAAGCATAGGACTTGCAAGGGGCAATATAATTCTCCAGAAAACCTGGAAATGGCTTGCCCCATCAGCAAGGGCAGCTTCGTCCAACTCCCGTGGCAATCGGTCTATATAACCTTTTAGAAGCCATATATTGAAAGCACTGCCTCCAGCCAGCAGCAGTACAAGAGCAAACAGATTGTCTACAAGATCCAGTCGGGCTACAATTATATATATAGCAGACATCGCCATCGATGAAGGAAATAATTGCAGTATCAACAGCGACATTAAACCGTATTTCCTCCCGCGGAATCTCATCCTCGAAAACGCATACGCTGCAGTAGCAGTCAAAAACAGCTGTATGACCGAGACTCCAAGGCATACAAGCAAGCTGTTTTTGACCCATATTAGAAAATCAGTCTCAATAATAACTTTTTTATAATTTACCAAGCTATATTCTTTTGGGAAAATTGAGCCAAGATAAAAATTATCTCCCTTAGACATCGAAGCCGCAAGAACCCATACAACTGGGTACAAAGTAATTACTATAACAATCCATATAAATACCCTGCTAAGCCACAGATTCCGTATTTCCGAAGGCTTCAACCGACGCTTGAAACCAGCCTTCGCCCTAGTATCCTCCGATACAGGTTTGTACGCCCCTTCTTGTAACTCCATTACTAATCCACCTCCTCAAAGGACCGGGTCAATTTCATATTTACCAATGTAATGGTGCCTATTACCAGAAAAACCAGAACACTTAGAGCAGAAGCCAAATCATATCTGAAAGATTGGGTTGTCATCCTATATCCCGCACTTGTTAAAATATCGGTATACCCTGCAAATTGTGTCCCCATCCTCGGTGGATTTCCCTGTGTAACAAGGAATGCAGCACCAATATTATTAAAATTAAACGCGAAGGACGAAATAAGTAGAGGTAATGAGGCAGAAATCATGCATGGCATTGTTATACATTTAAACTTGTCCCACCATCTCGCCCCGTCTATATCAGCAGCTTCATAAATAGATGGAGGTATGGATTGTAAAACTCCCAGACATACATTTAGCATAAACGGGAACCCAAGCCATAGAGTAATTATAATTACTCCTGTTCTGGCCCAGAATGGGTCGGTCAGCCATGGAATTTCATTTGGTAAATGAAGTAATTTAAGCATACCGTTTATTCCCCCATAGCTTTCATTTAACAAACCCTGCCACGCTAAAACTGCTATTGTTGACGGAAGCGCCCACGGCACTATAAGTATAGCTCTATACACTTTGGTCTCCTTCATATTAGGGTTATTTAGTACAAGAGCTAATACTAGTCCAATAAAATATCCACCTAGACTGGCAAAAGCAGCAAATATAAAAGTCCATAAGAATACGGGTAGAAAAATAGGCTTCAAGCTTCCAGTAAGAATCAGTCTGAAATTCTCAATCCCTCCAAAGCCGTAGTCTTCCATGTGGTTGAGATTGTAGTTGGTAAATGCAATATAGACAGTGTATACTACAGGCAAGAGGCTTAAGATAAATATGGACATCAGGGCAGGTGACATGTATAAATAGGGTGAAAGCTTTTCCTTGGAAAACTTTCCTTTCTTCATCTTTTATCCTCCCTATATGTTTAGAATTTAGTGTATTTTCCTAATTCATGAGATGGTAAATACAAGGGGGAAAAATCCCCTCTTAGCACCATTTAAGCTTAGTTTTGCAAAGCTATACCCTCTTTTATCTGTTTTACTACATCTTCTGCAGCCTTCTCAGGAACAATCTTACCTGTTAAGACCAGTGAAATATTATTTTTAACCGGATCCCATGCAGAATTAGTTTCAGGAACATTTGGTATGGGGTCTCCATTCCTAGACTGTTCGGAAAATGCCTGCATTGTCTTATTTTCCTTAACTTCCGGTTTTTCCAGTTCAGCCTTAAGCACCGGTATCCTATTGCCTGTTTTCAATAAAGGCATCGGGCTGTTTTCAGCTAAATATTTCATCAAATCCCATGCTTCATCCTGATTTTTTGACTTAGAGCTTACAAAAGCCGCCTGGATACCTACAAAGGTAGGCATTATCTTTCCATTCAGTTTTGGAAGAGGGCATACTGCAAACTTCACACCATTCTTATTAAATCCGTCAACATCCCAAGGACCACCCAATAAAAACCCTATCTTACCGCTTTGGAAATTTCCTCTGGCTATATCCCCAGTACAATCTGCACCCATAAACTTATATTCTCTTACAAACTTCCCAAGTAAATCATACCCCTTTACCGCCCCCTCATTTCCAAGGCCTATATCACTGATATCATATGTTCCGTCTGTATTCTTAAAGACGTAAGCACCATTGCCTGCAAGAAACGCATAGCTGGAATAAAGGTCTGCAATATTATACATAAAACCTACCTTTTTTGCTTGTTCTATAAACTCGTCGAATGTTTCGGGAGGTGTTTGCACCATGTCGGTATTATAAAATAAGGCCATAGCATCCATAGCTAAAGGCAGCGCATACATCTTTCCCCCGTGGGTTACTGCAGTAATAGCTACATCAACATATTTACTCTTATCAATAAGATTGCCGGGTACTTCAGCCAACAAATCAGCCTTTTGGAACACGCCAAGATCATTATGAGGCATACCAAACATAATATCCGGACCCTTACTACTGGTAGCAGCTTGGGTATAGGTCTGGAAATTCCTTTGATCAAACATCACCTTAACTGTATTCCCAGTTTTTTGAGCCCATTCTTCCGCTAACCGCTTAACCTCCGGGACCTCTGATTTTTCCTGTAAATGCGACCAAACAACGATTTCCTTAGGGTCTTTGTTTTCTACTGTTTTACCATCTGTCTTCTCCAGCCCGTTTTGTTCCGAGCCTTTACTTCCCCCGCTGCCACAGCCAAACAGCGTCGTCACCAGAACCAGAGTAGCCACCCCGGTTGACAAAAGCTTTAGATACTTTTTCATGAATTTTGCCTCCTTTAATTACGCTGTAGCATTCTAATAACCCTTGTATTAGTTGCATATAGGCTTTATTGGTTTTTTAACGGTATGCACTCTAAAACTGTTCTCGCGACAGAAGTGAAAATCATTATTAGTCAGGCCATCGAATGTAAAGCGTTTTGATATACTTGTTTCACTCTATTTCTATGCTTGGCAAAATTCTTTTATGCTTTAGCCTGTTTTTGTTTTTATGTAGATAGTCATAGTTTAATTGCTAAAAAGAAAAATGCCGCAGTCAGATAGACTGTGGCACTTTTGCACTTATCTTAATAATATTTAATTCTATTTGTTGAAGGTTTTACTATCACTCTAAAACTCAGGTTCTATAAGACCATAATTACCGTCTTTCCTTCTATAAACCACATTAACTTCCTTAGTATCTGCATTGGAAAACATAAAGAACTCGTGTCCAATCAGGTTCATTTGCAATATTGCTTCTTCTACTGCCATCGGCTTAACAGCAAACCTTTTGGAACGTACAATTTCAAAATTATGCTCCTCGGGTACTTCATCTTCAAATTTGAAATTTTCGACCCTAAAAGCTACCTCATGCAACTTCTTCTCAAGCCTTGTCTTATTTTTCCTTATCTGTCTTTCCAGGACATCTACTACTTTATCTATTGCGGCGTACATATCCCCATTTGACTCCTCAGCTCTCAAAACAACTCCATTAAAGGGAATAGTAACCTCCACTATTTGCCTTGTTTTTTGTACACTCAGTGTAACATGTACTTCAGTATCAGGGTTGAAAAATTTCTCCAGCTTGCTTATTTTTTTAGTTACCTTTTCCTTTAAAGCCTCTGTTACTTCGATGTTCTTTCCGCTAATGATAAATTTCATAGCCTACAACCCCTTTCTCATGATGCATTAATATTGTGATACATTCAAACTGCTTGGAATATTTAAACCCCGTTTTAGGAAATAATATTAATGTAAAATTAATATTATCCTGTCGACATTTAAACATTTAGGGCAGTATATTGAAAATATCAACTAGTGCAATCTATATTGCAGAATGTTTTAATATTTTTACCCGAACAAGCCTTTATCAAACACTTAATGTTTTACATTTCAGGGCTTAATTATTTGGTTAAAAATACTATATTGATATATTCTACACACAATAAATAATTCCTTCTAAAATAGTGACTGTTTTTTTATTTTTATGATTTTATTCTTTTATACTATAGGTCGTAATGGAGAGAAACTTACAATATTTTGTAAGTTTCTCTCCATTTATATCCACAATTCTCCCACAAAACAGATGTTTTGTGAATATAAATTCTGTGGATAGTGTGAATAAATCTGTGAATAACTTAAATTAGCTTGTTTTGGGTGTGGATAAAAGTGTTGCTTTCTTGGGAAATATTTTTGTCGTTATGTAAACTTTATAAAAATATCAAAACCTTTTCATAAAATAGATTTCTTACTTCCTACTAAATATCCAAGTCGGGAAATGTGCTAAAGGAAGGCAATTGAACATATCAAATTACTATATTGTCATAAAATTAACCAAATGTCAAGAAAAAAAATACCAATATTATTTGGGCAATTATTAATTTTATGAAAGAAGTTTACTTTATGTAAAGTTCATAAAGGTTATCCACATAACTATAGCCCTGTATAAGTTATACACAGGGCTACTGTTGTAAATACTATTAAAATTTTTAGAACTTAAAACTCTCTCGAATTTAATTTAAGTATATAAATTTAATCACTATATACCCATTTAATATGCCGCTAATTTCACTGCATATATTAAATTCGGCTTATCAAAAAATATGTATAGAAACTATATCTATTTGTTGTTTGCAAAACAATCGCTGCAGTATACAGGTTTGTCTAAACGTGGTTTAAAAGGTACTTTAGCCTCTTTACCACACTCTGCACAAACAGCATCGTACAGTTCTCTTTTCACAGATGAAGCTCCACTATTAAACTGGGACTTCTTCGCATCTCTGCATGACTTGCACCTGGAAGGATCATTTTGGAAACCTTTAGTAGAATAGAATTCTTGCTCTCCTGCAGTAAAAATAAAGTCATTACCACAGTCTTTACAAACTAATGTCTTATCTTGGAACATTAAAACCGCCTCACTTTGATAAATAAAATGGAGCCCTCAACCGGAATCGAACCGGTGACCTCATCCTTACCATGGATGCGCTCTGCCGACTGAGCTATGAGGGCAATTTAAATATTACTGTATAATTATATATGAAGCAACATCTATAATATGACCACTGTAGTATATTATATTAAGTTCTCATATAATCCTGTACTTCGAATATATACTGGAGCGGGTGATGGGAATCGAACCCACGCAGTCAGCTTGGGAAGCTGATATTCTACCATTGAATTACACCCGCAACAACTTCAATTCAATTATTACAACGATAGGTAGTATACCACATATCTTAATTCAAGTCCAGTGCATTAATCGTAATATAACGTGATTAAACCTTACCTTCTTCAAGATATTTCTCTAATTTACGTTTTACTCTCTGTAACGCGTTATCTATCGATTTTACATGCCTGTCCAGTTCCTCAGCAATCTCCTGATAGGATTTACCCTGCAAATAGAGGGACAATACCTCCCACTCCAATCCACTGAGTATTTCTCCCATTTTCGCTTCTATACCGTTGAACTCTTCTCTATTGATTATCATCTCTTCAGGGTCCGAAATACTTTCTTCACTAATCATATCCATAAGGGTACGATCAGACTCCTCATCAAAAATAGGCCTGTTGAGAGATATGTACGAATTTAAGGGAATATGTTTTTGCCTGGTAGCTGTTTTTATAGCAGTTATAATCTGCCTTGTTATACATAGCTCAGCAAAAGCACGGAAAGAAGAAAGCTTGTCTCCCCTAAAGTCCCTTATCGCTTTATAGAGACCTATCATTCCTTCTTGAATGATATCTTCCCTATCAGCCCCTATAAGGAAATACGTCCTCGCCTTGGCACGCACAAAACTCTTATATTTATTAATTAAATACTCGAGGGCTTTGCTGTTGCCTGTTCTTGCATCTTCAATTATTTCCTCATCAAGCATCGCGTTATAAATGCTCGGCGCCTCAGCGTGTGCATTTAACTTCAAAATAATGCCCCCCTGTTAATCTGCAAAAACTTTTTTTGGATTGTACTCCTAGAGCTGCGATTTGAAAGTCCCCAAAAAGGATACACATTCATAATTATACGTAGCTAGTTCTTTTATGTCAAGTTAAAACTTTCCCCTACGCATTTTATCTAGTTTCTCGAACACATCGGGTTTCATGTTGGACATTATTGTGTTGGTTTTACCGACGGTCTTGATTTTAGATTCAATTTTTGTGTCCCTTCCAGCCGCCCCCACTTCCTCCCGTAGTTCTCTTGGAGACATCCTGATACCTCCGCTGCTTAGTATCATTGTCTGCTCAAGGTAATCGGAAGTAGCAACTCTTATTGTATAGGTAGTACCAAACTTGTAAACGAACTTTTCTATATAGTTATCGGCACTTTCATTTTCCTTCGTGAATACTATTTTTAAGTTGTCAAAAACTTCTTCCTTTTCCCGACCTCCTTTTACCCAGTGAGCATCAAATACTACTATCACTCTTATCTTTTTATATCCTTGGTAGTTGGACAAAATGCTGACCAATCTATCCCTACAGTCCTCCAGTGACTCGCTTTCCAGATGAAATACATCTTTCCACGCATTAATTATATTGTATCCATCAACCAATAAGTACTCCATATGTGCTGTACCCTAGCGACCTCTCTGCCTTAGTACTTCATACATAACAATAGCTCCCGCTACAGATGCATTTAAGGATGATATCTGCCCCTTCATAGGAATATTAACTACAAAATCACAGCTTTCCTTTACGAGTTTACCCATACCTTCACCTTCGCTGCCTATTACAACTGCTATTGGGCCTTTTAAGTCACTTTCAAAGAATGCTTTTTCCCCACTAGCGTCGGTACCCACTACCCACACATTTTTCTTTTTAAGATACTCAATAGTTTGAGCAATATTAGTAACACGGGCAACAGGGACATACTCTACAGCTCCTGCTGAGGCCTTTGCTACTGAGGCTGTAAGGCCTATAGCCCTCCTCTTTGGAATAACCACACCGTGAACACCGACTGCGTCGGCTGTCCTAAGCATTGAGCCAAGGTTGTGCGGATCTGCGATTTCATCAAGTATAAGCAGGTATGGAGGCTCTCCTTTTTCTTCAGCTATCTTTAGTATATCATCTACATCAACATATTCCTTTACCGATACAAAGGCTATAACACCTTGGTGAGCATGAGTAGAAGATATATTATCAAGGAAGCTTCTCTCTACTTCACTTACTATTATCCCCTTTTCTCTAGCCAGGGCTATGAGCTGTTTTATAGAACCTTCTCTATCCCCTCGAGCAATCATAATTTTATTAATGGATCTACCGGCCTTTAAGGCCTCTAATACAGGGTTACGACCCTCCAGTTTATCCATGCCATCATTTAGAGCTTCATCCTGCTTGTCAATCTTCGGTTTAAGGTCTCTATCCCCTCTTTTTTCCGAACGGGGGTTAAACTTTTTCCTTCTTTCTTCCATATAGTTATCATCTCTTTCTCAATCAATATTAGTTATACGACTTCTTACCCGATACAATCAATTTGAGTACTGGATATACATAATATTTTATGCTGCTTTGGTATTTTATAAACAACTGAGAAAATTACCAAGGCAGTCCCTTTTATATACATAATAAAAGGCCAGATAGCTAGGCATTCATATTTACTTCTATTTAAAAATTCTTATTGACTTGATATAAAGCCTTCAAAGAATTATTTCAAACAGAGCAGTAACGAATTTACACTTTAACTCTGGACCTTATCGTCAGAAATTGCCATTTTGAGAATCTCCATCAATCGGGTATGGTCTTTTTTTAGATATAAATACCCAATAAGTGATTCAAAGCCTGTGGCATATTTATATTCTGTAACATCGGCGTTTTTGGGAATAGTGCCGGATTTGGCATTTCTGCCCCTGCGTACGATGTATTGTTCCTCATCTGTCAGTGATTCCATTATCCTATGTATTATCTCCGACTGCGCTTTAGCTTTTACATAATCTATCGAACGCTTGTGCAATTTATATACAGGCTGGTTCACATTGCATACAAGCAAAGTTCTTATATAGACTTCATACACCGCATCTCCGATATAGGCAAGTACAAGCGGTGAAAGTCCCATTATTTCCGTCTCACTCAAATTAATTTGTTCTATCATAATTTCATAAAAACTCTTTGACATTATCTATAATAACAACCTTACTTAATTTATTTACAGCTTTGTAGTTTTATATTATATAACATTGAGATAAAGGTGTAAACTTAATACTGCTTGATACCTCAAATTTTTAAGTTTACTATTATATATGTTGGGATAAAGATTTTATATAGCGGAGCAAAGTAATTGTTTCTATACAAATCTTTATCACTTTTTATATAGTTTCTTAAATTTATTATTTTATATGTATACCGACAGCCATTCTGATGTTTAGCTAATTTTATAAAATTTTACATTAATTTTATAAAAAGTATACAAAGTTGGCTTCCAAATTATAGTTTTTTATAAACACTTTGTACATTGACGTATGACAACTTAAGTCTTTATAATAAAACACGTACACTGATACTTTTTAACATACTTTTACCTCCTTTCTTGTAAATAGATAGGGGAATCTGCGGTCGTAAAGATCGCAGTTTTTTATTTTACTCAAAATTTAGGTTAAACTTATCAAGTGCCCCATATGGAAATACCTTTGATGAGTGGTGTTTATCTATCTGGACAAAACTGCTTGCAGCTTAAACAATGTATAATAACGTTATTAATACAAAGAAGATGGCATTCACTTTCAAGTGACACCATCTTCTTACTATATTTTTATACCCTTTTCCATTTCACTCCCTGAGGAGTATCCTCAAGAACTATACCCATAGCTTTAAGCTTATCTCTTATTTCATCGGCAAGTTTCCAATTTTTATCTTTTCTTGCTTGCTGCCTTTGATTTATTAAGTCTTCAACTTCAGGATCGGCCTGCTGTTCCTCGGCTTTCTTTTCCTCAACCTTTCCTATGTCGAGGCCTAATACTGTATCCATTTTAACAAGTAAGTTAAATAGGGCCGCAGACTTTTTACCGTATCTCACTACATTCCATACTATCCCAAGGGCTTTTGGAATGTTTAAGTCATCATTAATAGCTTCCTCAAATTCTTTTTCGAAAGATTCAATTACTTCTTTTTCTATTTCCTCTGTAGCTTTTTTGTGGGATAAAGCTCCTTCCATTAGCCTGTCATAGGAAACTTGAGCAGACTGCATTGCTTCCCATGTAAAATTCAGCTTATTTCTATAGTGAGCATTCAAGCACAGATACCTGAATGCAAGGGGCTTTAATCCTTTTGCTTCAATATCAGCAACTGTATAGGTATTACCCAAGCTCTTAGACATTTTTCCGTTGTCTACCAGCATAAATTCACCATGCAGCCAGTAATTTACCGTTGGCTTACCCAGTAACGCTTCTGATTGCGCAATTTCATTTTCATGGTGTATCGGAATATGGTCAACTCCTCCAGTGTGTATATCGAAGACATCCCCCAAATACTTCCTACCCATTGCAGAACACTCTATGTGCCAGCCGGGGTATCCCATCCCCCAAGGGCTAGGCCACTGCATGATATGCTCTTTGGGTGCCTTTTTCCATAAAGCAAAATCAGCGGGATGCCTCTTTTCTTCATTCACTTCTACCCTTGCTCCAGCCATTTGTTCTTCAAGATTTATCTTTGAAAGCTTTCCATATCCTTCAAATTTGCTTATATCAAAGTATATACCATCACTTGTTTCATATGCATATCCTTCTTCTAACAGGCCTTTTACAAATTCCAGCATTTCATCTATGTGTTCGGTGGCTTTGGGAACGATCTCAGGCTTTTCAATGTTTAGTTTTGCAATATCATTTAAGAATACCTGAGTATAATGTTCGGCTATTTCCCAGGGAGACTTCTGCTGTTCCCTTGCCCCCTTTAGCATTTTATCTTCACCTTCATCAGAGTCGGATACCAGGTGCCCTACATCGGTGATATTCATTACATGTTTTAGCGTATAGCCATTATACTTGAGTACTCTCCTCAGTATATCCATAAATACATAAGTACGAAGATTTCCTATATGAGCGTAGTTATATACAGTAGGCCCGCATGAATAAATCCTCGCCTCATTTCCTTCAAGGGTCTTAAAGTTTTCTTTTTGTCTTGATATTGTATTGTATAATTTCATCTTTATCTCCTTCCATGAACTTATCTTATTTACCTATTCAATACCACATTTTTGGCCAAACACCTCATGAGGCATTCTTCTGTTTCTCTCCTCGGTAAGACCTGCTTCTTTTTCTACCAGTAGGTTTTCCAGGTGTTCTATCCTCGAAAGCAATTTGCATATTTCCTGAGCGACAGGGTCGGGCGTATGTATCTGGTCAAGCTCCACAGAAGGTGCAATTTTCACAGTACCCTTTCTTACTGGCCTTCCAGGCACACCTACTACCGTTGTATTTTCTTCCACTTCACTCAAGACAACTGCATTGGCCCCTATTCTTGAGTTGTCGCCTACTTTAAACGGACCAAGAACCTTGGCTCCCCCACTTATCAAAACGTTATTACCTATGGTAGGATGCCTTTTCCCTTTATCCTTACCCGTACCCCCCAATGTTACCCCATGATAGATTGTGCAGTTATCCCCTATCTCTGCAGTTTCACCAATTACTACACCCATGCCGTGATCTATAAACAGACCTTTCCCAATTACAGCTCCAGGATGTATCTCTATTCCTGTTATAAATCTACTGATTTGTGATATGGCCCTTGCAATAAAGAATAGTCTCATTTTGTAAAACCAGTGGGCTATCCGGTGAAAAATTACTGCGTGAAATCCAGGATAAAGTAATATAACTCCTAAAGTTCCCTTAGCAGCAGGGTCTCGCTGTGCGATTGACCTTGCATCGTCTAATAATTGTCTAAACATATCCCATACCTCACATTTATTAATATTATAAAAATCCTACATATTGAAAAACTGTAATTTTTAACAACACATAAAAACCCCGCCTCCATAAAAAGTTTATAGAGGCGAGGTCAACCGCGGTTCCACTCTAATTCGGACAATCGTCCGATCTCGTTCGCATAACGGAGCGTCTCCGTGAAAACCTAGCTCAAGCCCCTTGCATAGAGTTAAGTTCAGATTTCAAATTCATGGTTGCACTTCACCTATTCATTGCCCTGAAACTGCTCCCAGCCCATGACAGCTTCTCTCTTGAGGGATAAACAAGCTACTCTAACCAATCACAATTTTTTACAGTATTAAATATTGTATAAGACAACTTCTTATTGAATAACATTCTATCAAATTTAATCCTTTAAGTAAATTGTATTATGCGTCCAGCTTTAAATTTTGAATGATTTTATATAATTTACCCATAATTCAAACATATTAATCCAAAGAATAATTAATTATTTATCTATAAATAATATAACTATTGAAACATCAAATTAGCACTGCACATAAGTTACTGTTAATTTGTTTTCAATAAGTCAAAATGAAAGGACGTGATTTAATGGCTAATCAATATGGTAGTGCAAGAGCAGGGGCTTTTAATGTAACTCACTTTGTAATCAGATTGATTGTAGGTGCTATAGTACTGGCGATTACAGCTGCCTTAACACCTGGTTTTAGAATAAACGGAATATGGCCTCTCTTACTTGGCGCAGTTGTCCTGGCAGTATTGGACTACGCCGCTTTTAGAGTACTTGGTGCAAACGCCTCACCTTTCGGAAGAGGTATAACAGGATTTATACTGGCAGCAGTAATTTTGTATGTAACACAGTTCTTTGTAGCCGGATTTGCAGTGACCCTGTGGGGGGCTATTTTAGGAGCTCTGATATACGGTATAGTTGATGCCGTCATTCCCGGCAAGCCTACTATGTAGGAACATTACTACAAAGCCATAAATATCAAAAGATGGATAGAGGATTATTATCACCTATCCATCTTTTGCTTATTGCTACTATCTTAATGTATTCTTTATCTATCGAAGAATATGCCCCAAATTTAGTGTATATTTCTTAAAGTTAGATTCAAGAATACACAAGTATGTAGAGCTTAGTCATTATATCCATGGTGTCCATGATGTTTTTTATGTGTATTCATTTCTTCTGCCATCAACTGCTCCTGTTCCAATGCCCCGGGGAAATCAAATTTTTGGGGCGGAAAGAATTCATTAACCGGAAATTCTATAGTGTCAAACAGTTCACATGGATTTTCGTCAGTTGCAGCAACACATTCTTTATTTGGAACGCAGAAGTCAAATGCAGGTATAAGAAGCTGTACTAATCTAACGAGCTTGATTATTGAGAATAAACCAAGAGAAACAACTACTCTTCTCTGTGGGAAGTTATTTCCTCCCAATCCTGCAACGTCACCCACTTCTATACCGTCGTCGTCATCATCGCCCAACATATCTATCAAACCTCTGTGTACCTGTTCTATGCAGCAGCAGTCGTCAAAGCATTTATCGAGTATATCCTCGATTTTAGCGTTAAGAGCTATCGGTTCTGCTACTTCTACTTTAGAAATCGGGAGGTTATCCTGCTGTAATTTAGATCTTAAAGGTGTGTCTATACCATGCTCAACATAGTGGGACTTAAATATTTTGACACTTCCTTCAGAACCAAAGAGTATAACTTTCTTATCAAACAGTACCACACCATATCTGGTAACAATCCTTGTTCCGCCGTTTGGCCTTGGAACAAAGAAGTCTAGGGTAACTCTTATAAAGAATTTTACATCTACAGTATAGAACCCTCTTTTAAATGGTACAGGTTCAATATCTGCATATACATCCATTACTTCTGCTCTTCTTACTTTTACGTTTATAGCTCTACTAAGCAATCTCTGTATGCATTCAGGATTTTTGAAAAGTACTCTTGCATCTTCAATACAGTCTTTTTCTCTGCATGAGTCATATACTTTTTCCACCTGTACGCACACAGCTTCTCTTACTTTAGACAGATCATTTCCGCATATTAACCCGGAGACAACCCTATCATTTTCATAGCCCATATTATATCCCCCTTATATCTAAGCTATATTTTGTTTTCGATTTCCCTCTCAATTACATAATATGTCGCTTCACTTATTTGGTGATAAATATCAATTAAAAAACAAATTTCTTTAGTTTTAATTTATCTGGCAATACATACATATAAATAAATCAAGGTATTTATTGAAAGGTGATTGTATGTATAATCCAGACAATAGACAATATATATTTAGAGAGTCTTCCGGCAAGGTTTGGAACTTTTTTTATGATGAAAAGTATGGAATTTGCTATAGTATACTATCCAAAAGAAACACTTGGTCAGAACCGGTTTGCATACAAAAGAATACTTACCCGTGCTTTTTTGTGGATGTTGACTATGAAGATTGCTTCCATATATTATTTCAAGATAAGCAGGGTAATGTATTTTATTCCTTCCTTAGCAGCAGCGGCATAAAAACCGTACCGGTACTAAACAGCAAATCTCCATCAGCTTATAACAAGCATTTATTTTTAGTACCTTTCAAAAATTATGCTCAAATTTTCTTTGTTGTGGAGCACAATAACTCTATGATCTTAGCACAGCAAACCCTTATAAATGGATTAATCAGCACCCCAAAGGTTATTGACTATGTCATAGGAAACAAACACCCTTATACAGTAGCCTCCGATAAGTCAGGAAATATTTATGTATTTTATCAGTCATCTGACGGCAAAAACCTACAGATAGGATATAAAAAATTTATATCTGCCCAAAAGTACTGGGGAGAATTCACTCCAATAACCAGATTTCCGGTGAGTTCAGAATTTCCGAGGGCTATAACCGATAGTAAGGATGTTATGCATATATGCTATCATAGGCGTATGGGTAAGCAGTACGAACTAATTTATCAACAAAAAATACCCGATAAAAACCTATGGTCGAATGAATCGATAATACACACCTCAAGTTTCCCTTTTACTAGTTTCTCAGTTTTATACTGTAATCAGAATATTATTGTCTTCTGGATAAGGGAAGATATTGTATACTACAGTTCCTCATCAGATAACGGCAGTACCTGGAGCAGGCCCTCAAGGTATAGCTTTACATCAGGAAAACAACTGGTTTGTTTACGCTATAAAACTAATAGCCCCTATGAGGCAGGTAAGATTGCCTCGTCAGATGTTCCGGGGAACTTTATAAATGGTTTTAACCTGGCGTTCTACCGGCCACAATCCGATGACTATGATAACATCTCAGCTGAAGATTTAAAAACTATGATTGTTGACAGCTTGAAGCTTTTAAAAGGGAGTATTGAAGAGCTTAAAGAGTCTTACAGCGGCATAAAGGATAGTATCTCAAACCTATCTCTTGCTCACCAGAGCCTTGAGAGGGAAATGGTAAAACACTCAGTTAAGATGAGCATGTTGGAAAGTGAAATTAGCAATATAAAACAGATGTACAGTGAACGACTCAACAGTTATAGGGAATCAAACAAAAATTCAGATACAAGACCGGGAGGTTTTCCCTTAAATCCTAAACCTGCTGACAGCAGCTTAGTCTCTGATATTTCGTGTAACGATACTTCTAACAATAGTAATACAGATACCCAGGACAGCTGCTATAATCTAAAAAAAGATTTTGTCAGCAGAAAATTTAAAAGGCTACCAGGCAGCCCTGGTAACAAGACTATTAGTGGTGACTAGTGCTTTTTAACATTACAAATTTCTATTGATCCCAATGTTAAAAATGCACTTCCTTGATTGTTGTGCCTTGCTGCTAGAAACGAATTTTGTTACAAGGCACTAATGAAGTATCCAATTTGCATATGTGCAACTACTATAGTAAATACAAAAACAGATAGCTTCCATAATCTATGGAAGCTATCTGTTTCAAACGTTTAAACCCAAAATGCCGTTCCCCTATATTTTGACACCTAGCCTCTGCTAGGTGGGTGTCCTGCTATCAACTTCAGTCTTCCTCCGCCGTTGCACTCAACTTATGTGAGTTTCGGTATTATCTTGAGGCCTGACATCCATCGCTAAACAAGCGGACTCCCGTTTACTCGTTGTAGGTTCAAAATTATAGGTTTATCCGAGCATTTCAGGACATATTCAATTTGTATATTCATTATAGCATTAGTTATATTGGCAAACAACAAAGGAGAATGTCTTCTACACGCCCTAGATAAAATATATTGTTATCACACTTGATAATGCTTCAAAATTCAAATCAAGGTTTGGATTTATCTCAATATTTATAAGTATTTAGTACACTCTTTCATATTTATTCTTTGAAAACATAGGCACAATCCTGTAGATTTCCCTTACAGGAAGCCTGTTTTCTATTCCTTCTGCTACTACTGTATCTTTATGCTGCTCGGGAAACTTTAAGCAATATCCGCATCCATCCTTGGCAATCTGACAAGGCGTGGATACAACCTCAAAAACCAAGCCTTTCCTTTCGAGTATTCTATGTAGGTTAAACACATAATTTCCCGAAGTAAGAATCGCTAGACAATTCATATATTATTCCTCCTGTTGCTCTCGTCAATTTCAGGTATAATACCTTACGTACTAATATAATACATGGGTTTAACATAAAACGTTACTTTGCATTAGACTGATAAGTAATATATTTTAAATATTGCATTTTTATGCTAATATAATACTGCTCTGGTATTTACAACTTACTTTTTGATAATGATAGAGTACTAAAAGCACTAGGTTTAAAGTTTTTAGGCATAATATATATAATTATTATTTGGACTGAATGGAGTTGAAATATGCTTTTTAATTCAATAGAGTTTTTAATATTCTTTCCTATTGTTACATTTTTATATTTTATACTGCCGCATAAATTCCGTTGGTTTATGCTTCTGGCGGCCAGCTGCATTTTTTACATGGCATTTATACCCGCCTATATATTAATTTTGGCGCTTACTATAGTGGTAGACTACTTTGCAGGTATATACATAGAAAAGTCGGAGGGTGAAAGAAAAAGGCTCTTCCTGATACTAAGTATAGTTTCTACTACTGCAATTTTATTTATTTTTAAGTATTTTAACTTTTTTAATGCCAATATGGCCTCTCTGGCAAGACTACTTCACTGGAACTACTCCATTGAAAGCCTCTCGATTATACTGCCTATAGGCCTTTCCTTTCATACCTTTCAGAGTCTGAGTTATGTCATTGAGGTATATAGGGGGCACCAGAAGGCAGAGCGCAATTTCGGGATATACTCGCTCTATGTAATGTTCTACCCACAGCTTGTGGCAGGGCCTATAGAACGCCCGCAGAATTTGCTGCACCAGTTTTATAAGGAACACAAGTTTGAATACAAGAGGGTAACTGACGGTCTGAAACTGATGGCCTGGGGGTTCTTTAAAAAGGTAGTTATTGCCGATAGACTTGCTATACTTGTAAATCAGGTATATAACAACCCAACAAATTACGAAGGCGTTCCTTTAATAGTAGCAACAATATTTTTTGCATTCCAGATATTCTGCGACTTCTCCGGGTATTCCCACATTGCTATAGGAGCCGCTCAGGTAATGGGCTTTAACCTTATGGAAAACTTCCGCCGACCCTATTTTTCCAAGTCTATTTCGGAGTTCTGGAAAAGGTGGCATATCTCCCTGTCAACATGGTTTAAAGACTATTTATATATTTCGATGGGAGGCAACAGAGTACCCAAGTGGCGCTGGCACTTTAACCTATTCTTCACCTTCATGGTCAGCGGCCTCTGGCATGGCTCTAACTGGACCTTTATAATATGGGGAGCCTTAAACGGCTTTTACCTGGTATTCTCCCTTTGGACAGACGATATAAGGAAAACCATAACAAAACTCTCAGGCCTAAGCAGACTGCCCCGCCTACATAATCTCTTGAAGCTGGGAATTACCTTCTCACTAATATGCTTCTCATGGATTTTCTTCAGGGCAAACAGCCTGCACGACGCAGTCTATATAGTATCCCACTTATTCAAAGGCTTTGAAAACATCCCCAACATACAAGCCCTAACAGACTCATTGTTTAAACTTGGCCTACGCCAATATGAATTTTTCATCGCCGTAGCCTCCATAATAATCATGGAACTGATCCACATAGTAGAACAACGCAAAGGCAGCGTAAGAGCCATACTCTCCGAAAAACCCGCATGGTTCCGCTGGACAGCCTATTACCTACTGGTGACAAGTATACTAGTATTCGGAGTATTCGGAAACCAAGAATTCATATACTTCCAGTTTTAGAGCTAAAACCGCTCTAAAACTGCCCTAAAGCCTGACCCTAGAAAAGACCAGCAAAGCCACTTGATATTCAAGGGAAAAACGCATAGGACGTGCGTTTTAGGCTTCATAGGGCAGGATGCCCTTTGAAGCCGGTCCTCCCGGGGTAAGCGAGTGGAGGGGAGCGTCCGAGAGGGGAACCCAGCAAGATGGGTTCCCCTCTCGGAAACCGCTTTAGACGACACCAAAGCCACTAAAAACTCACTACAAAGCCATTACCCAAGAAAAAATCAACACTAACTCAAGAGGTAAACCAACATGCAAAAATACAAAAAATTCTTCATAAAAGCCTTCATCCTAACCTTCATATGTGTAGCCCCAATAGTAATATTCAACTACACCATAGACCCCTACGGCATTTTCAGAAAAAACTTTGAAAACCAACACATAGAGCCAAACCAACAATTTATAAAAATGAAATACATCCTCAAAAACCCAAACAAATATGACTCTTTCCTCTTCGGTTCTTCCAGAGTTGGAAATATCGATACCCAAAAAATAAAGGGCGAAAAATTCTATAACATGACCTACTCCCAGGGTGTACCCGGTGAATTCGCAAGAAACATCAAAACAATGGTACGCAATGGCGTCAAGATTAAGACCCTCATGGTAGGCATAGATGACTTTTCATATAAGTTCGACCCCAATGACCGCTATAAAGAGCTTATACGATACCCATACACCGACGACTTGCAAGGCAGAGCATATTTTTACTTCACATACCTCTTTAAAATACACGATATCGATATTCTCAAGCCTTACTTTGTAAACACTCCGCAAAGATTCCCAACCCATTACGATATCTGGAACAGCGGAAGGCCCCTTCACCCGGAAATAGATGAATATATAGACAATAATAAGGAAAAGCACTTGAATGACCCTAGGTTTAACAAGCCGCCTGTGCACAAGAAGAACAGGGTTAATGCCACTATATCGGAGATTAACGAAATCATACAGGTTGCAAAGGAAAACAATATTAAATCCATTGTTTTTATAAACCCTGTATATAAAACTACTTACCTGGCGAATTTTCCAGACCAGTTTTCGGAATTTAAAAGAAAGCTGGCAGAAATAACCCCGTTCTACGACTTCAGCGGAATAAATTCCGTAACTACTAATAAGCTTAACTATTATGAATACTCCCACTATAGAGTATTTATAGGTGACTTGATCATAGCTAGAATATTTAATTACAGCGAAACAAAAGTACCGACCGATTTTGGTGTATACGTTTCTAAAGAGAATATCGATATGCATTTGGATTATCTTAGGAAACAGTACAAAAAATAAACTTAATAGGCGAGGTTAAACCACCTCGCCATTTATGTTGCTCCTATCCTATTTTCCCTTGCATAATAAAAAAGATACTGCTGTGCAATACCTGCCAGCTCACCGAAGTAGTCCTGTACAAATTCTTGAATTTCTTTAAAGCTTGCCTCCCGTTTGAAGTACAATTCCTCCATTACCCTTTTCACCCATACATCGGTGGGGAATACATCCTGCTTTGTACCGCTGAATAGCAATACACAATCGGCCACCTTTGGGCCTACACCCGGAAACTTCATCAATTCTTCTCTAGCACTAACGGTACCAACATCGTTGAGCTTTCGCAAGTCTACTTTTCCATCTCTCACCATATTAGCAGTGTGGTAAATATACTTGCACCTAAACCCTCCTTTACATACATCCAAATCATCAATGGTGGTATTTGCAAGTCTATCAACACTAGGAAAAGAGTAATAGCTTTGCCCTTCAAACTCTATTTCCTTTCCGTATACCCTTGATAGAACCCCCACAGTTTTCATTATTCTTGGTATCCTGTTATTTGCAGATATTATGAAGGATATAAGAGTCTCCCATATATCCTGCCTCAGCAGTCTTATACCATATCCGAATTCTATGGCTCTTCTGAGTATCTCGTCTTTTTCAGCAAGTTTGTCCTTTATCTCCCCATAGTCCCTTCCCAGGTCCAGATAGTCAAACCATATATCCTTAAAATCCTGTGCTGTTGAGTTTAATATCTCAAGTGTACCGTCAGCATATCTTATATTTACAACCCTGTCTTTTGCAACACCGGTATAGCTTCCATCTTCTTGCCTTATCCAGCGGAAGCTCTGACCGCATTCAAAGACATGTACAGCGTTAAAGTCTCTTACGTTTTCTATTATGACTTTATTATTTTCTTCGCTTACTTTATAGCTTTTGTACTCCATTTTCTTACCCCTTGTGTAATAGATAACCAAAATTGAACTTGCGGTTTTCATATAATAAAATACCTGTAGTATGCGTTGGCTCGCTATCTGAGAAAAGTCACTTTTAGATTTGGCTATCTAAAATGTATTTTTGCAATATATATTCCCCTTTTTTTCTGTTATAATTATAAATATTATAAAAAATCACTACTATAAATCCTATCCCATTTTATAAGAGGAAGATACTATGAAAGAGAAAATCTATACAATCCCGGTAACCGATGCCTTTAGGGTCGAATGTGAATGCCCGTTATGTGTATTGGAGAAGAAGCTTGAGGACGAATATGTTGATTATGCTCTCGGTCCATCGTTGATGGAACCTGATGGCAGAATGGATACTAATGAAAAGGGCTTTTGCCGACCTCACTTTGAGGCTTTATATAATAAGCAATCAAACAGACTTGGACTCGGATTGATTATCGATACCCATATTGGTGAGCAGACCTCCAAACTAAAAAAGCTTTATGAGTTAAAGGCTGAGGGAGTTGAAAAGGATAAGGGTATCTCTCTGATGAAAAACTTGTCCAAAAAGCTATCCTCAAAACAGACCGAAACCGAAAAACTTATTGACGAACTTATCGTTGAGCTTGGCAATCTTGAAAACAAATGCTCCATATGCTGTAAGCTAGACTACACTATGGACAGATACATAGATGTTGTACTTTACCTGTGGTTTAAAGAGGAAGAGTTTAAGAGTCTATTCAACAGTAAAAAGGGATTTTGCCTCAAGCATTTGAAACAGCTGCTTGAAGGGGCAAAAAAATATTTAAATGCAAAGGAAAGTGCAGTATTTGTAAGCAATCTACTGAATATACAGTTTGAAAACCTCAATCGTATCCAGCAGGAGGTCAACTGGTTTACCAAAAAGTTTGACTACCGCTATGCCGATGAACCCTGGGGTAACTCCAAGGATGCTCTGGCGAGAAGTATTCAGAAGATTGTAGGAAACTGTGGACTCAAGTAACTGCTACGTATAATCCAGACTATAAAACCTCTCGCAGCTAATAGTTATTCCATTAGCTGCGAGAGGTTTATTAATCTATTACTTTTCTTCGGAGAAGGTCAGCTTCAAGGTTAGTTCCTGTCCATCTCTATATATAATGGTATCAACGGTATCCCCAGCTTTGTAGTTCTTCTTTATTTCATCCAGATCCTTCATCACTTTAACTTCCTTGCCCGCCAATCCTACCAGTATATCACCTCTTTTGATCCCTGCTTTGGCTGCACCGCTTGCAGCTGTAACGTCAGTTATATATATACCCTGAGGCAGGTCATATTGGTATGCCAGTACTTCTGTAATCTCTTTACCGGAAATACCTATGAACGGCCTGCCTTTTACATACCCAAACAGGATAAGCTGGTCTACGATAGGCTTAGCGTCATTTATAGGAATTGCAAATCCCAATCCTTCTACTCCCGTTACCGATATTTTAATTGTGTTTATACCTATGACCTGCCCCTGGGAGTTGACCAGAGCTCCACCGCTATTGCCGGGATTGATGGCTGCGTCGGTTTGAATAAGGTTTAATGTTTTATCGTCTGCAGTCACTTTTCTATTTAATGCACTAATTACTCCTGCTGTTACTGAACCTGCAAAGTCCATCCCCAGCGGATTCCCGATTGCCACTGCAGTTTCCCCTACCTCAAGTTGAGTGGAATCCCCGAGCTCTGCTATCGGAAGGTCCGGAAGGTCAATTTTTATAACCGCAAGGTCATTCTTGCTATCCCCTCCTATAAACTTAGCTTTGGCCTGCCTTTTATCCGGCAGGAATACCTCAAGGGTGGTGCTCTTACTCATCCTGTTTTTAGGGTCTGCATATTCTACCACATGATAGTTGGTCATTATATACCCGTCTTCACTTATTATGACACCTGAGCCCTCTGCCTTGGACTGACCGGAATCATCACCGAAGATAGAATACTGGGCGCTTGCAGTAAGCATTCTGATTCCTACTACTGAAGGTGATACCTTTTTTGCTATCGCACTCACCGGTGAACCCTTAGTAAGCGCAGTGTTTGTAATACCGCTTGTATTCTTCTGAGTTACACCTGAACTTTTCACTTCAGTAGATATACCCGCTTTTTGGATTAGCGCAGTTTGTTCTTTTAATTCACTTGAAAATTTTGCATATAGGGCTCCCCCTACTACACCGCTGGTTATTACTGAAGTAGCCAATACCAGTGATATATATGCTTTGATGTTAGACTTCTTTTTAGGCTTTACTTCTATTGCTTCATAAATGTTTATAGGTTCAATAAATCTTGCATTAGAATAAATAATCTCTGATTTCTCAGGTTCATTTTCATTCCAGTTATATTGGTTATCCATACACAATACCTCCTATGTAACGTTTCATCTTATGTCAATATTTTAAAAAATGTTTTTGAAGATTTTGTGTAGAACCTATGAACATTTTGTTAAGAAAATTTGAAAAATTTATTAATCAAATACATTCTTATACTTATTTATTATCAATTTTGTTATTTTCCCTACAGTGCCGTCTTTAATACTGCATTCATCAACACTACTTACATGCATTATACCCACCGCCGAATTAGTAACAAAAACCTCGTCCGCATTAACCAGAGGCTCTGTAGCATAATTACCCTGCAAACACTGTATTCCCATACTTTCACTTGATTCTATAACCCATTGGCGTACTACTCCAGGCAAAAGCCCACAACTGACATCAGGTGTATAAAGAATATTATCCTTTACAAAAAACAGATTACACTTTGCTGTTTCACTTATAAACCCTTCTGTATTTAAGAACAACGCATCGTCATAGCCGTTAGAATTAGCCTGCTTCAATGCTAAGTAATTCTCCAGGTAATTTCCTGTCTTGTGACTTACTATAGGAGACTCCTCATTTTTCCCAAAACCTGCCATTGTCAACCTGCACCCTTTAACATAATCCTCCGGCTTATAGGTATTATTTCTACAGGTTATAGCCACAGCAGACTTAAGCCCCTTCATCTTATTTCCGGCTGTAACCGATACCCTAAGTATCTTGTCCCGAACTTTATTTTGCTCTATATAACTCACTATCACCGAACTTAATTCATCTTTGCCAAAGTCTATATCAAATTCAAAAAACTTAATAGAATCAAACAGCCTGTCTATATGTCTATCCAGTAAAAATACTTTGCCACTGTTACTGACAAGGAATGTCTCAAACAAATTAAACCCGAAAGAAAAACCCATATCATCCACTGGAATACTATCAACCGCTTTGATATTCGAAAACCTGTCTCCCATAATGCCCTCCATGAACAAACTCACTAACCAACGCCCTACTCCGTAAGAACCCTCATCAACGCCTTCCCCTTATCCAATGTCTCCTGATACTCCTTCTCCGGAACCGAATCCCAAACAATCCCGCCGCCTACATTATAAAAAGCCTCATTCCCCTTAACAATAATAGTCCTTATAGCAATATTAAAATCCGCATTGCCGCTAAAATCAATATACCCTATAGCCCCGGTATAAATATCCCTCCTGGTAGGCTCCAATTCATCTATTATCTCCATCGCCCTTACCTTGGGTGCCCCAGTAATAGATCCCCCAGGAAAGGTCGCCATCAAACAGTCTACTACATCCTTACCATCTTCAAGATCACCAGTTATAGTAGAAACAAGATGGAATACCGTAGCATACTCTTCTATCTCTATAAACTTGTCCACCTTGACACTTCCGATCTTACAAACCTTACCTATATCGTTCCGTTCAAGGTCTATTATCATGGTAAGTTCCGCCCTATCCTTTTTACTACTCAACAATTCCTCCCTTAAAGCATTATCCTCCTCAGGCGTCTTTCCCCTTGGTCTTGTCCCTTTAATGGGCCGCGTCTCAATGGTTCTGCCTTCTATTTTTATAAACCTTTCGGGGGAACTACTTATAACCTTTATATCATCTATGCTCAAATACGCAGAGAACGGTGCCGGACTTATCTTTCTTAACTTTGTATATACTTCATCGGGCCTTCGCCTGATACGTGTCTTAAACTTCTGTGATAGATTGACCTGGAATATATCACCATTGCGTATGTATTCCCTTGCCTTTTGCACCATCTCACAGTAGCTTTTCCTGGTAAAATATGATTCCAACTTCTCCCCATTCCTCTCACTACTTATTGAGAGTTCATCCGGATCATTTTGATAAGCTTCCAAACACTGCTTGATACTCTCTATCCTTTGCTTTAGCCTGTCCTCCATATCGGTGCATTCAGGCAAGCCTACCGAACTTGCCGATACATATATATCCTCAGTAGTGTGGTCAATTATCAGTGCATTATTATAAAAACCCATTACCATATCAGAAATCCCTGCGTTTTCTTTATCTACAACAGGTAATTCTTCTATAAGCCTGCAAAGTTCATAGGAGAGATACCCCACGCACCCGCTGGTAAATGGAACCTCCCTACTAATCACGTCTGTTTTATACTTATTTAGGAGCTTACGCAGCTCTTCAAAAGGATTTCCCCACAATCTGTGCATGTCTGTGCCCCTTATGATTTCCATGCACATTCCCTTTGACTTGAATACTAAAAAGGGATCAAATACCACTACTGAGTATTTACCCAGCTTATTTTTATTTAGAGAGCTGTCTAGTATCATACAATAGGGTTTATTGATAAATGTTTGGTATATATCCTCTACACTTATTTGTTTCTCGATTTTTTCTACTATATTTATTTCAGTCCTCATGTATATCAACCGATCCCTATCAAAATTTTTTATGTATTATACTAAAAAGATTAACATAAGCTTAAAAGTTTCGCTAGTGTTAACTCTTTGGACTTAGTGCTTAATTCCAATAGCTTTATTATAACCTTTCCAGGCATTTTGCCATACCCGATTTACATGTTTATAGCTGCAGCATTTCCGTTACTACACATATAAAAAAACAGATAAGGCATCTACGCCCTATCTGTTAACGTTTTATAACTAATTACATTTTCATACCACCGTGGTTCATAGTGAGTATATCGGGATTGAGCATTCCGAATATCATTGCAATGTGCGCTACTATAAGGAATATCCCTACGAATATAGCATGCAACTTTAATTTGCCTTCTTCATCCCTTTTACGTCCTATAACACCAATCTCAAGCAAACTCATTCCCAATAAAGGAATTATACCCGCGAGGTAAAAACCTACTGCAATTACATCCGCCGGACCTCTCCACTCTCCATTCACAGTAAGAGGTATAACTGCGTTTTTAAATAAGTAAATGAAGATACCTGTGAAATAAAATCCAACTATTATACTAGCTACCTTATTGAGCTTCCTCAATCCACCTGTCAGATTTCTGCTGAAAAGAATAAACAATTCACTTACAGCAATGGTTTCAGCAAGGATTACCGGAATTGCCATGAATATAATTAAGTTCCATGGCTGGTTATCAGCAAGCAGCTGCATGTAGTGGGTCATTTTCATATCCATTATTATTTACCTCCTTTAAATATTTTTTAGTTTTGTTAATTAATTTACATTATTAAACTTCGGTTTGCATTTAGTAATAAGGTAGGAAGGCCGGGCTTCCAGTAATATAAAGCCAATATATGGTTTTATCTTCCTAATTTTATTACCAACTTGCGACAATCAAAGTATAAAAGATAAATGTGTAGATTTTATGAAGATAACAATATAAATTAAAAAATTATAAGTATTTTAGATACTGGCTTATATAAATAAGAGGTCTGAATTGTGATTTAAATAGAAAACCGGCTTTATAGGCCGGCTGTATACTATCAACTATTAATCTTTATGCTATTTTATACGTTTCACTCTTCCAATATCACTATTTCTTCTCCCGGCCTTACAACTCCCGCCTTTAGCACCCTTGCAAATATGCCTTCCTTTGGCATTACACAATCGCCAACCTGATGGTATATGGCGCATTTTTGGTGGCATTCCTTGCCTATCTGTGTTATTTCAAAAATCACCTCTCCTATATGCAGCTTAGTGCCTATACCAAGGGAATAGAGCTCTATACCCTCGGTTGTTATATTCTCGGCGAACTTCCCTGTGCAAAGCCCTTTAACTCCCCGCGCCTTCATTTTATCTATGCTTTCCTGTCCAAGGAAGCTTACCTGCCTGTGCCAGCTTCCCCCATGGGCATCACCTTTCAAACCAAAGTTTTCTATAAACTCGCCATATTCTATGGTCTTCTTAGGGACGCCTTTTTTTTCGCTTATATTTATCGCAACTACCTTCCCCATAATCATACATTCTCCTTTATGAAATCCCCCGATTTCCCTCCGGTTTTTTTTATTAGATTTATATCTCCTATCACCATTTCTTTGTCTACAGCCTTACACATATCATAAACCGTCAATGCTGCCGTGGACACTGCCGTCAATGCTTCCATTTCAACCCCGGTCTTCCATGTACAGCGCGCTGTTGCTTTTATATCAATACAGCCTTTGTCTCTATTAGCTGTCAGTTCTACGCTTACCGAATCAAGCGGTACATTGTGACACATGGGTATGAGTTCCTCAGTCCGTTTAGCAGCCATAATTCCCGCTATTCTGGCAGTGGAAAAAACGTCCCCTTTAGGGATATTCCCCTCTACAATCATTTCAATAGTTCCGGTTTTCATATAGACCCTGCCTGCTGCTACGGCCTCCCTTACAGTTAATTCCTTATGCGATACGTCCACCATTCTCGCATTGCCTTTTTCATCTATATGCGTAAGTCCCATATTTATCCTCCAATTGCATTCATATTTCTGGTTGAAGTATACTTTTTATCAAAGTTGTGACCTTCGGGCTTGTTGAAGATTATATCCCTAATGTGTTTTGCAAGTTTCTGGGGCTGTGTCCTCAAAATCTCCACTATATCGACTTCCCCGTTATTCCCCAGGCACGGCTTTATTTTTCCGTCGCAGGTCAGTCTTATCCTGTTGCAGCTGCTGCAAAACTTGTGGCTTAAGGAGCTTATAAACCCAATCTTACCCTTATATCCTTTTATACTATAGTACTGGGCAGGAAGGCTGGACTTATTATCCTCGCATAGTACCAACTCCGGATGGGAAGCAATAATGTGGGAATTCAAAACAGCATTATCTCTGTTATCCTCGCCAAACTTTCCTATAGGCATAAGTTCAATAAATCTTACCTCTACAGGTCTATCCTTTGTAAGATTGATAAAGTCATCTACCTCTCCATCATTGACTCCCTTTATCAGTACTGTATTTATCTTTATAGGTTCAAGGCCTACCTCCAACGCCCTGTCTATACCGTCCAGTACGTTGTTCAGCCTACCTCCCCCGGTTATATATTCAAATCTGTCTTTTTTGAGAGAATCCAGGCTAATATTGAGTCTTCTTAACCCTGCCCGCTTCAAGTCATCAGCCATCTTATCAAGGCACACTCCGTTGGTGGTCATTGAAAGGTCTGCTATCCCCGGTATTGCGGCTGTGCGGGATACAATCTCGCATATATCCGGCCTTGTAAGCGGCTCACCACCGGTTATCCGGACTTTTTTAATTCCCAGCTCCGCCATTCCCCTGATAATAGCTTCAAACTCTTCAGGCTTCAATGTAGCGGCACAGCTATGGTAAGGCACACTCCCGGCTGCAGCAACTTCTTCCTGTCCCGCAAGCTTGGCTGTAGCACGATCAGGCACACAATAAATACACTTCAGATTGCAGTTCTGCGTAACAGAAACTCTTAGATATTCTATTTTTCTTCCGTATCTATCTCTCACAATTATCACCCCAAACTAATACAGCAGGTATTTAAACTATAATCTATAATTTATATCGCGTTTATTTTATTTACCTAAATTATATTATCTTATGTGTAACTATAGATGATAGAGAAAATGATTTCCTCCAGGCAATTTCTAACTCCCACTTTAGGGGTACACCAAACTACCAATTCCGCGGGCACTTAATACCTAAAGTTAACTACTATTTAACGCACCTCGAAAGAAATTGCCTTCCGGAAATCATTTTCTCTTCCACTACAGTACATAGCTGCTCCTTTAGTTAAAAGCTTTTACTACTAAGCAACTGCGAAGCCCGCTTCTTGTTCAGAGAAAAACGCATAGGACGTGCGTTTTAGGCCTCATCGGGCAGGATGCCCGTTGGGGCCGGTCCCTTGGATAGCGAGTGGAAGGGAGCGTCCGAGAGGGAAACCCAGCAAGATGGGTTTCCCTCTCGGGGAACAGCTTTAGACGACTCCAAAGCGTCTAAAAAAACTCCTACAATGCTGCCCCCTCAACTACATATCCTCCTAACACTTCAAGCTCCCGCCTAAACTCCTCAGACCCCAATATCTCAATAAAATGCTCCACCACTCTATTACCTGCATATTGCACCGGAAGTACAAAATCATACTCCTCCTCACAAACAGGAACAAAATCCAGCCCATAAGCCTTAGCCGCTGAAAAAATCCCCATACCAACATCAGCACTTCCTGCCGCCACCAGCGCAGCCACCGACATATGAGTAAACTCCTCCCTCTCATAGCCGTAAATATCCGATGTAGAAAGCCCCTTTTGCCTTAGCAAATAATCAAGCAATATCCTCGTACCCGAGCCTTTCTGCCTGTTCACATACCTCACAGGCTCTCCATCCCGGCCGATACTACATATATCCTCTACTCCTTTTATCCCCTTGGGATTTCCCTGTGCCACCATAAGCCCCTGTATCCTTTTAACACCCTTAACTTTCAGGGTATTTCCCTCACCAAGATACCGCTTAATATAACTCGTATTATATTCGCCCGATTCCTCATCCAACAGGTGAACCCCCGCAATATGAGCCTCGTTCCTTTTCAACGCCATTATTCCGCCAAGGCTTCCCACATGGGCTGACGCTACATATTCACCCCTGTACTTCCTCCGCATAATATCGGTAACTACATCTATCAGAGGATCATGGCTGCCTATTACCACCAAAGTATTTCTTATCTCATCCTCATTTTTCAACAGAGTAAGCTCTACCTCAGAGCCTGCCTCTAGCCCTTCTGTATACATCGGTATATCTAATATCCCGTCAGCTTTTACAAAGGAAGTCACCACACCGGCGCCCCGGTTTAGGGGAGTCGCTATAAGCCTTCCTCCAACGTCTCCAACCTTCATTCTCACAAACTCTCTATACTTAAGGGAGGACATAATCTTTCTTGATAAAGTAGCCTTTGCCTTTACACCTGATGGGTACTCAATCCTCATGAGGAACTCTAATACCCGCTTTACCACCTTCTCCATTACTATTATCCCCGACACAGGGTATCCGGGAACTCCAATAACAGGCTTATTGTTTACAACACCTAAAATAGTAGGCTTACCTGGCCTTATAGCTATTCCGTGAATGATAACCTTCCCGGCTTCTGCAATAGCCCGCGCAGAAAAGTCTTCTCTGCCTGCTGAGGAGCCAGCGTTTATAACTACTACATCACACTCCTCAGAAGCCTTCCGTATTGCTTGTACTATGCGCTCATACTTATCCGGCACTATATCATAACTCTCAGGCTCTGCTCCCCACTCCTTAAGCATCGAAGAGAATATTGAGGAATTGAATTCTATTATTTCACCTTCCTTCGGACTTCCGGTAGGGCTTACAATCTCATCTCCAGTAGGAATCAACCCAACTATCGGCTTTTTCCATACTCTTACCTTCAAAACTCCTCCTGCTAAAAGTGCACCTATTGCAGCAGGCCGTATTTCAGTGTTTGACGGCAGTATCATCTCATTAGCGCAGATGTCCTCTCCTATCTGGCGTACATGCTGCCACGGTGTAGCTGCATTAAGAAGCTTTATTGCACCACTCCCTATTTCAATTACATCCTCAATCATCACTACAGCATCGAATCTTTCGGGAAGCGGATCTCCGGTATCGACCCTCACAAAATCGGTATTTTCCTTTAGAATAACCGGAGTGGTTTCGGTAGCTCCGAAGGTACTACGTGCATAAAGAGCTATCCCATCCATTGCACACGCATTATAATGAGGTGAGGATATTTTTGCATATACAGCCTCGGCTGTAATACGTCCAAAGGAGTCTTTTACTTCAATCTCTTCCGTCTCAATCACCTGGTCCAACAACTCCAGATTCTCTTTATATATTTCAAGCGCCTTTTCAAGCTCAATGTTATTCAAATAATTAAACGCCATATTTTCACCCTTTAAATAATGAAGCTGTCAATTTCAATTATTCCTTCCATCCATGCTTTTCAGTTCAATACACAGTTCTATGGGTGTTTTACCCCATTTAAAAGCTTATTGATCGAATCCTCAAGTCTTTTGTTGCGAGTTTCCACCCTCTTTGCACTTACTATCCACTGTACATACTCTCTTTTATTTGAATACGACAGTTCATTAAAGAACTTGTTTGCTGCCTCATTTTCTCCAAGCAGCTTCTCAAAATCCTCAGGGACTTCAACTACACGAGGCTGTTCATCACGCTTTATAATCACGTGAACTGTATCCCCCGGATTTTTACCTATAGTCTTCCTAATTTTTTGGGTTAGACCAAGGCAATGGCAGCGATACCCCATTTTAGCCAGCGAGCCTCTGTATTCATGCCCATCAAAGCTTGCGTGTACCTTTACCTGCCCCTTAGTGCCGAATTCCTGCTCCACATCATAAGGAAATTCTATAAAAGCTGCATCCATCCCATCATGCTTCTGTATGACTGCATTAAACTCGTAAATATCCATACAGTGTATCCTCCTACCTGTATTCAAAGCGCCCTCAAATCAAAACAAGATAGCCTCAACTTCTTCCCCTGAAGCAATACCCTCGGAACCTCTGCTTATCCTTACATAGCCATCAGCAGTGGTCAACAGGGTTATTAGCCCTGACTTGCCGAATACAGGGTGAGCAACTACCCTACTGCCTTCCCGCTCCAACCTTACCGGCATAAACTCCTCCCTGCCATTATTAGATGGATAATTGTATGCCATTTCTACTCTTAACCGTTTCTCATACATGCCCTCCGAACCGTTTATTACATCCAAAAGATACCCTACAAATACTCTGAATATCATATAAGCTGAGGCTGGATGTCCCGGTAGGCCTACAACTGCTTTACCTCTTACTTTACCTATTATTGTGGGCTTGCCCGGCTTTACCGCAATACCGTGTACCAGAACACCGGGCTCTCCAAATGAATTTATCACATTGTATGTCTCATCCTTTGTCCCCACCGAACTACCGCCGGATACAAGCACTATATCGCATTCATCAAGGGCTTTTTCTACTACTCCCCTGATTTTACCATAGTCATCTCCTACTATACCGTATCTGACAGGTTCAGCACCATAATCCTTCAACCCAGCATACAATGCGTAGGAATTTATATCCCTTACCTTGGCACCTATAACCTTATCATTTATATCTACAACTTCATCCCCGGTTGAGATTATTGCTACCTTGATTTTTTTCTTTACTTCCACCTGCTCATATCCCATAGCCGCAAGGGCCCCCACATCCTGGGGTCTTAATCTGCGATTGGGCTTGAGAATGGCACTTCCGACTTTAACATCATCACCCTTAAAAACCACATTATTACCCGGAGCTGAAGCCTTGTTTATATAAATATACCCATCTTTAAAATCCTCAGTATACTCTATCATAACCACCGAGTCGGCATTTTCCGGAAGCTCTCCCCCGGTAGGGATATAGGCTGCATGCCCCTTTTCAATAATCAAATCGGGCTTTTCCCCCATTTTGACCTCACCACCAAGCTTTAGCTGGGCAGGTAAAGAATCGGAAGCTCCAAAGGTATCGCTTGCTATAACAGCATATCCGTCTACCGATGAACGGTTGAATGCCGGTACGTCTTCCCCTGCACAAACATCAACAGCCAGAATCCTTCCCACCGACTCCTCTATATCTATAACTTCATTCTCTAACTTGAAATTGCCAAAATAATTTTTTATAATCTCAAATACTTCATCTACACTTTTTACATTAAACATAAACCCTTATATCCTCCAGTTTTGCAAAAACTCTTTAGCTTCCTTACTCCGCGGGTTGTTCAGCATATCGGCAGCTTCCCCTTTTTCCATAACAACCCCACCCTGCATAAACACTATTTCGTCAGCTATTCTTGCCGCCTGGGAAGGGTTGTGGGTTGTAAAAATAATAGTAGAGCGGCTTTCACCGTTTACAGCCTTGATATAATCCTCTACAAGTCTCATACTGGAGATATCGGCCGCAGAAGCAGGCTCATCAAGCAGTATCAACCCTTTCCCCCCTGCCAGAGTCCTTGCAACAGCTACCCTCTGTGCCTCTCCTCCCGATAGTGAGCGCGCCCGTGCATTCGCAAATTCCTCCATACCTACGCACTCAAGAGCATGCTGTGCCAGCTTGTGCGCTTCAGGGATATTGCCAATTCCCAGCAGTATATTTTTCAACACAGTCATATCAAATATATATGGCTTTTGCGGCATATACGCAATTCCATTATTGAGTATCCTTTCCGCCCCATTATAACAAACCTTTCCTCTATCACACTTATCAACATTTGATATTATTCTCAGCATTGTAGTTTTACCCGAGCCATTAGGCCCGAGCACTGCATATATTTTTCCTCTTTCAAACTCAAGCTTATCTATATTAAGCACAACTCTACCGTTGTATGCCTTTTCTACACCATTCAATTCAACCCTCATATATCCTCCTGAAACCTCTGCACTATCCAGTTTATGAGGAAGGAAATACATAGAAGTATTATTCCCAAAGCCAAAGCCATGTCATAGTTGCCCTTACCCGTCTCAAGCACTATAGCAGTGGTCATAACACGGGTGGAAGATTCTATGTTGCCGCCTACCAGCATAACCGCACCAACCTCCGCTATGGCCCTTCCATAGCCTGCCAGAAGTGCTGAAACAATCGGATACCTGCATTCATAAAAGAGCAGCACAAGTGTCTTTTTCGTCCCTAATCCAAGACCCTTACACGTCTCCTGAACCGCAGCACTTTTAAGCTTTACAGCAGATATTGTCAGTCCTGTTATTATTGGAAGCACAATCAGTACCTGCGCAATCACCATAGCTGTAGGAGTAAAAAGGAGTTGTAGTCCTCCCAGCGGCCCCTTACGGGATAAAAAAAGATAAACAACAAGCCCCGCCACAACCGGCGGCAGCCCCATAAAGGTAAATATTATTCTTAATAACAATCTTTTTCCCCTAAAGTCCCGGCTTCCCACTCTAATACCAAAAGGCACCCCGGCTAAAGCCGAAATGCCTGTACTTAGTATTGTAACCACCAATGTAAGAGCTATTATCCGATAAACTTTCGGGTCGAAAAAAACAACCAAATTCCAAGCGTTGATAAAACTCTTTAATATATCTTCCAAGTTAAACACCTATTTTTTAGTATAGTTTACTTTAAACAAGCTTTCTCCATACTTATCCTTACCAAACTCATTTACCAAATCAAGTACCTTGTCAGAAGTTATCCACTCTATAAATTTTTCTGCACCTTTACTGTTAATATCCTTATTCTTTTCAGCATTTACCGCTATAACAGTATACTGGTTCAACAGGTCCTTAGCCTCACTTATCGCAATATCAAGGTCCAGCTTGTCCTTCATTGAGAGGTAGGTTGCCTTGTCGGTAAGAGTATAAGCCTTCTTTTCATTTGCCATTGAAAGAACGGCTCCCATTCCCTTTCCGGCAGAAACATACCATTCACCCTGAGGTTTGACTCCTGCACTTTCCCATAGGGTTAGCTCCTTCTTGTGAGTACCCGAGTCATCACCCCTGGATACAAAAGGTGCTTTGCTGCTCATTATCTTCTTGAGGGCATTTACTGCATTAAGCTTCTCTCCCGAATTCTTACCGATACCGGCTGGATCATCCTTCGGGCCAACTACAACAAAATAGTTGTACATAAGCTCTATGCGCTTTACACCGAAACCATCGGCAACAAACTTCTCCTCAGCCTTTTTGCTATGTACCAAAAGAACATCCGCGTCTCCGTTCTCACCGGTTTTAATAGCCTGTCCCGTTCCCTGAGCAATTATCTTTAAGGGTATCCCGGTGTCCTTTTCAAAAACAGGCTTAAGGTACTCTAGAAGGCCTGAATCGTTAACACTGGTAGTAGTGGCCAGTGTCAAAGGTGCGCTGCTTTTTTCACTGCTGCACCCTGTTAATGGGGCTAAGATAAGGATAAATGAAATTAAAAATAAAAAACCACTTTTAAGGAATAAAGTGGTACGTGAAGTACACATGGCTGTGCGCCTCGTCATGACTAATTCCTCCTTTTCAAAATGGAAGGCAGAACCGTTTCCCGTTCTACCCGACGGCCTAAATCCCATCGCATAATGCATTAGGGCTTAAGGCTCGGAGAATTTATTAAATTCTTATCACTAATGATACAATACCAGCCTTGACAGGTCAATATACACGTTGCTGAATAAATCGTAATAAGCCATAAATATTTTGTCACAGTTGTCCACAGTAAAACACTTAAAACTAAAAGTTATCCAGAATTTTTGAACTTAATCAACAACAGCCTAGAATATGTATGATAAAATAGACTACAAATCCCCTTATATGGAGGAAACAAAATGATGGAAGTGTTCCGAACAGGAGGTTATGCTTCATGATAACGGTAGGAATTTTAACCGCAAGCGATAAAGGATCTATGGGAGAAAGACAGGATGAAAGCGGTAAAGTGATAGCAGAAATGATTAATGAGATAAACGGCGAAGTTTCCGACTACAGGATGGTACCCGACGAAAGAGAAATTATATCTGCTGCATTAAAGTCAATGGCCGATGACAAGGGTATAGACCTTATACTTACCACTGGTGGTACCGGCTTCTCACCAAGGGACATAACTCCCGAAGCGACTCTGGATATCATTGAGAGACAAGTTCCCGGGATACCCGAAGCTATGCGTTCAAAAAGCCTTGAAATCACCCCAAAGGCTATGCTATCCAGAGCTATAGCAGGTATACGTGGAAAAACATTGATAGTCAATCTTCCCGGCAGTCCAAAGGGCGTAAAGGAATGTCTCAGCGTTATATTACCAGTCCTTCCCCATGCGATAGAAATACTCAAAGGACAAACCGGGGAATGTGCAGAAAAGTAAAAGTTACATTATCTTTTTCGTATTATAAACAAAGGGTGAATGTTTTGAATAACTATCCATCAAAACCTCACCCTTGCTATAGTTTATCAACCGCCTATAATTGCCGGATAAACCTTCAGTCTGTCTCCATCGGTAAGAATGTACTGGTCATCGACAATCTTGTTCTCATTGTCCTTTATAACAGTGATAAAACCTATCTCCTCTTTGGGTATTCCTGCTGAAGACACAGCTTCCACAACTGGGGTACCTTCACTAATCTCCAGTTCAAGAGAGGCGTTGCCTCCAGTAAATCTTTTGAACCATGTCGTAACTTCTATATAAACCTTCATCAAACCACTTCCAGTACTGGCATTACCGATTTTCAGCCGCCATAAATTCTTCTATCTTCTTATTATACATCCCTATAAGCTCATAAGCAATTTTCTCATCAAGCTGCCCAGACATACTAGGCGTTTCAAAAAATCTCTTTGGCAGCTTCACACTCATCTGATCAAAGCCCAGCGCTTTTTTGATACGCAGCTTGGCCCTGTAAATTCGCTCCCCGATGGCAGTCAGTTCCTCATCAGTGAGATTATTTCCAATGGAATTCAGAGCAGCGAGTATAGTTTTCCTGTCATAAACCTTCCTGGCAAACAAGCATATAACCAGAGAGTTCAGCATACACCTTTCCTTTTCTTCAGCAAAAAGGGTGTCTACTATCTTTTCCTTATTGAATTCCTTCATGGACTGGTCTAAGGAGTAACCTCCATTACACAGATGGGAGTGCCTTGCCCCAACAGCAGCACCTACAACAGCAGCATAGCCGGTATGGTAGCCTGCCATCTCATTCTTAGCAAGCGTCATAGCGAACTCCTTACCGCCGTAAACATCTGAAGCTTTATCCGCACCTTGGGCAAGAACACTATAGAAATCATTTTCCTTATAAGCCATATATTCTATAGCCTTTTTATAACTTGCAACATTTCCGAAGGCCAGCGGAACTATCGTCTGTTCCTCGGTTATAAGCTTCTTCATAAACGCCTCAGTCGCCCATCCGAGAACAACGCCGGTAGACATGGCATCAAGACCCATTTGCTCAACCACATCAATAAGATCAAGAATATCATTGGGTGTCTTTACACCAAGGAAGCTTCCGAGAGCGAAAATTAATTCGTAGTCGTATCCTACGCTTATAACCTCATACTCGTGTCCCTTATCAAACTCACGCCTCAGCTGACCTATATGTATACATCCTACCGGACAGCCTGTACAGGCCATTTTCCTCACGAGATTTTTCTGAGCAAAGGCTTCCCCGGAAATACTCTCACCGTGCTCAAACACATTCTGTCTGAGGTTTTTAGTGGGCAAGCCTCCTACAGCATTGAGCGGCTCAATGTTGATTGGAGTTCCTACATCATGGTATTTGGACATTATCTCGGTATCGGTAACTCTGTTGTATATTTCCTGATAAACCTTAAAGTAATCTTTAAAGTTTTTAATAGGCACACTTCTATCACCGACTATAGATATCGCTTTAAGGTTCTTACTCCCAAAAACGGCTCCAAGACCCAATCTTCCGAAATGCCTGTATGTATCGACGCATACGCTGGCAAAGCTGGACATATTTTCCCCACCGGGGCCAATCCTGATAATACTTCTCTTTCCGCCGCCGGGCTCTCTTTCCCTTATAATCCTTCCAACCTCGTCGGAAGTAGCACCCCATAAAGCCCTTGCATCCTTGAATCCTACATCATTTCTGCTAATAGTGATATAAGAAGGCCTCTTAGCCTTACCGAGGATTACAACAGCATCATAGCCTGCGAGGAACAGTGTCATGGCCATTCTTCCCCCAGCGTAACTTTCTCCCAGTTCTCCGGTAAGTGGAGAGCGAAACATCGCCACTGTCTTTGTCACAACAGGAAATACAGTAGAGGCCGCTCCTATGGCAAATATTATAGGCTGGTCTTCATGCAGAGGGTCCAACTCGGGTTTTATATTCTCCTCCAGCAGCTTGGTGGCAACACCTACTCCTCCAAGGTACTCACAAAGGTCTGCCCTGTTTTCTATTCGGATCTTATTTTCAGTCATATCTATGTACAAAACTCTAATATATTTCTCATAAATCATTGTCTACTTCCTCCATTCTCAAGCATTCATGAGGACAGAACTTAGCGCATACCCCACAGTGCTTGCAAATAATCGGCTTGTTTTCCTCTTCATCATAGTGCACTGCGCTTACAATACAGGCAGTCTCACATTTTCTACAGCCTATACATCTCTGTGCCTTAAATATAACACCGCCTCCAGGCCTCTTTTCCAAAGCCCCCGAAGGACATGCTTCAGCACATGCTCTTTCATCCCTGCAGGCAAGGCACACAATAGATATAAATTTTCCTTGCAAACCACCACTGGTTTTAACTCTTATAGCACTTTTGGACAACGAATAATTTTGACGGTTAACCCCCGAACAGGCCAGCATACACGTAAAGCAACCAATGCACTTATTCATACCGTCTGCTCTCAGAACTTTTGGCATAAGATTCCCCCCTATTGATAGAATTACTAATCTAAATATCGAATCCTACTACTTATACATATTGTTATTATTTTAACATATCCAGATATTTTTGCATATATTTTAGTACAATTTATTAAAATATATGAATAAATTTATCGAATATGAAATATAAACTTTATACAAATTTAATAACCCAATCTATAGATACCCAAAGTTAGGGTCAAAGACATTTTGCCCCTTCCCGAGGAAGGGTATCTTCCATTTTGCGGCAAAGCCGCAATCAGGAGGGCTCTGCCCCCTGAACCCCCAGCTTAAAGTTTTAAGGTTCGTTATCTATATATAAAAAGCAGATAGGATTCTAACCTACCTGCTTTGGTAATGACACGACAACCTCCGTGCCCTCATTTACTTTACTTTGTACTGTTATATTCCCCTTATGAGCCTCTATAATAGCCTTAGTTATAGTAAGCCCTATCCCGGCACCGCCGGTCATCCTGTTTCTTGACTTATCAGCTCTGTAAAACCTCTCAAATATATGAGGTAAGTCATTGGCAGATATCCCGACTCCATTGTCCTTAACCACTATCTCGGTAATATCGTCTGCCCCTTTTACATTAATCTCTATTTTACCACCTTCAGGAGTATATTTCAATGCATTTGATATAAGATTTACAAGTACCTGGCTCATTTTGTCCTTATCGGCAAATACCTGTTCATTTTCCGTATGGAGTTCAACCTCTATCCCTTTGCCTATGAAGTCTCCCTCAAAGTTTTTTACAATACGCCCTACAAGCTCAGAAATATCAAACTCGGTACTGTTTAATATCAAGTTCTCACTTTCATATCTTGACAGCTTTTCAATATCTCCTACCAGTCTGCTAATCCTCACAATCTCTTCATGGCAGCTCTTGAGCCTTTCACTGTCAGGCTTCCATATACCATCTATCATGGCCTCCATATGGCTCTGGAGAGTAGCAAGAGGCGTCCTCAATTCGTGTGCTACATCTGCTGTAAGCCTTTTTCTTAAATTTTCCTGCTTCTCAAGGGTCTCAGCAAGACCGTTCACAGTCTCAGTAAGCTGGCATATCTCCCTGGTATCCGACTTTTCCGTTATCCTATCGCCAAAATATCCTTTTGAAATCATCTGTGCCGTATTTATTACCCTCGATATAGGGGTACTCAGCTTTCGTGCCATAATTGCCCCCAAAGCCAGTGCAAAAAACAGCGACATTGCACCCACACCTATCAGCAGCTTATTTAAAGTATTAATAAACGTAAGATCGTTATCATTAAAATAAAATGGTCCGTAGTACCCAATCTCTACACTTCCTACTTTCGCCATATCATGCATAAGAGGATAAGTGTTTATTACATATCCCCCATCGAAATTGGGGTATCGGCTGTACATATTGTGGGCCATATGTGCTATCATTTGCTTGCACAACCCGTTATTGTGTACAGTGGCATCCCATACCATCTTCCCCGATATATCTCTTACCTTAATGATCATCCCCTGTTCAAGGGCACTGACACCAATATGCTCTATGTTATTATTCTCCCACTTATCATCGCCTCTGTACTGCTGACTTATAAGATTTACAAACTCCTTATTCTTTCGCTCCTGATTGTTAATAACGTACTGCCTGAACTGTTTCTCCAAAAAGACATTCGTAAGGAAGCTGATAAGAGCAACACAAACCAGCGCAACAAGTATATAAGACACTGATAATTTTGTTCTTAAGCTGAGTCTTATGTTACTCACCCCCAAATCTATAACCTAGCCCGTGTACAGTTAGAATGTATCTGGGCTTTCTAGGGTCGTCCTCAATTTTTTGTCTAAGGTTCTTTATATGGGTATCGATAGTCCTGTCATAGCCGTCGAAATCCTCCCCCAACACCATACAAATGAGTTCCTCTCTAGTGAAAGCTTTGCTGGGGTACTTTATCATAGTCATAAGGATTTTCCGTTCATTAGGTGTCAGATTGATAATAGCACCGTTTTTTCTCATCTCATGCTTTAGATTATCTATTACGAGATCACCATCGTTAAAGGATATACTATTGGCTAAAGGTACGGCCTCATCCTCAACCCTCCGAAGAAGTGCTGCCACCCTTGCCACAAGCTGTCTGGGACTGAAAGGCTTAGTCACATAATCGTCAGCACCGATGTCAAGCCCCTTAAGAATGTCCTCCTCCTCCACCTTAGCCGTAAGCATTATAATAGGCACTCTTGATTTCTTCCTCAACGTTTTACATATTTCTTCTCCCGTAATATCAGGAAGCATTAGGTCGAGAATTACAAGTGATGGGTTTATTCTATCAAAAGCAGACAAGGCATCCTTTCCGTTGTATGCCTCACAAACGGTATATCCGCTGTTCTCAAGGTAAGACTTTACGACCTCTACAATCTTAACTTCATCATCCACTACAAAGATTTTTTTAGTATTGCAGATCATTTTAGCCTCCTTTACAAAATCTAAACCTACAGCTTACTTATTATATAAAAAGCTCCCTGCATTAAGGAGCTTTTAAAATCACTTCACATCATAACCCTGATCCTCTATGGCATCCTTTATAGTTTGTAATGTTACCTTATCGGAATCATATTCTACGGTAACTTTTTTTGCATTTAGATCAACTACTACACTATTGATACCATCCAGCGCTCCTACAGATTTCTTCACACTATTTTCACAGTGGCTGCACGACATTCCCTCTACAGTCAGATTTGTAGTTTCTTTTGTCATAATTCTACCTCCAATCAGCACTTTTTTTATCCTTTAAGAAGCAGTAAATTTTATAGAGTCTCCTCCATATCATACTACACTTTTAGCAGCTATTTTATATTATAATAGCACAAAATCATCATTTTTTATACCCTACAAAACACCTCTAGGCTGATGGACTTGGCTGTTGCAATATACACTTCTTCTATTTCAATATGTGTAGCAATTATAACAACAATTTGTGAAGATTTTATGGAGAATGCAATATTGTCAACTTTTTATCCAATCAAAAAGAGCTGCTCTTATTTGCAGCTCTCTCAAGCTTTTAAAACACATAATTAAAATGCAGGATGTATAGGGTAACTTTCAGCCTGTAGGACTACACTATCCACCTAATAGCTTGATGACTTCCAGTACAGCTATTATAACCGGCTGGTGTACTATATATATAATCAGTGTATTCCTACCCATCTTGCTTACTATGTTTTCCCCTATACTAAAATTGAAAACACTTTTCTTTTGCGAATATAAAACCTTGCTTATAGCCATACCATAGAGAAAAATACCCATCCATGGTATCAAGGGGTAATAGTCCGAAGAAAAAAACCTACTGCTATGGATTCCTAAAGGAAACAGAAGATTATGGCTAACAGTAATATTTTCTACAACTCTATCCAATAGAATTACCCCTGTGCCCAATACAGCCAGAACAGCGGCACCAAGCCTATTAAAAAGGGGGGCCAGCAGCATACATACTCCGAAGTAGTGAAGTACTCCGAATTTTATTCCAAGCTGCGGACCATAAGCATGTGTCACTATAGTAATAACCATAGCTATCCCCAGTACTTTAACTCCCCTTTTGATGTTACTTCTGCTAAGCGACGAGCTTACCCCTGCCAACAGCATGAAAAGTATCACCGCAAATTTTCCTATAAAAAAGTTAATTCCACTGCCCTGATTTACATCATAACCATATATCACGTTCATATCATAAATAACATGAAAATATATCATTGCTATCAGAGCTATACCTCTAAAAAAATCCAACTCCCAAATACGTGTTTTTCTTGTATCCTGTTGCATTTTGCACTCCCCACACTTTATCTCAGACATAATCCAAACAAACTATCGGTACCGCAGTATTTCTAATAGTTTTAGTACAACAAGACCTGCCGCTATAATCCATACTAGGATTATAACAGCTCCGGCAAACCAATTTTTAGGCTTACCTTTCTTAAAAACCTCTTCCGCCTCGAGCCTACATTCATTCATAATATTCTCCGGAATCAACTTTACTGCCAAAGCAATACCTAGAGGTATCAGAATCAAATCATCGAGATAGCCCAGAATAGGTATAAAATCCGGCACCAAGTCAATGGGGCTTAAGGCATATGCTACAACAATTGCAACAAAAAGCTTTGCATACCATGGAACATCCGGTCTCTTGTAAGCCAGATACAAAGCTCGTATCTCTTTTTTGAGCGCTTTGGCTTTGGACTTTAAATTCGCCAAAAAGCTATTACTGTCACCCATTGTATTGCACCTCCAAACCCTTAATTTCCCGGTGAAGGCTCCTGGTTCCTTAGCCTGCAGTATTCTGCAACAGTGCTGTCCTCTTCTTCCTTACTATTCTTTATAATAACATATGAAGCTACCCCTGTCACAACAGCCAATAAAACTAATATTCCGGCTGTAACAGGCATACTGAAAAGCAGCTTCTGTGAAGCTACCTGGAAGCTTCCTATAAATCCGAATAAAATAAACGCTGCCGCTGAAACAAGCTTAATTGTCCTTTCGGGTATTCTTTTACACATTACTACACCTATTATTATACCTATAGCGTCAGCTATAAGCATACCTGTGGTAGTTCCCAATAGAATTCCTACGGGGTCTGTGGGAAACTTTGTTGCAAGAGCAATGGTCGCCAACTGTGTTTTGTCTCCCAGCTCTGCTATAAAAAACGCTATAGCTACTGTCATGACAGCACCAAATCTGGTTTTTCTGTTTTCCTCTCCCTCAAGCTTGTCTCCACGGATGGTCCACAGCCCGAAGAATATAAATGATAAAGAAGCGATACCCTGTATCCACACCTCAGCCGAACTAAACTTGGTTATGTAATTGCCTGCCGCAACAGCCAGAGCATGATTTAAGACCGTAGCCAGAAAAACCCCAATTAACACCTTACTGGCTTTGTATTTTGTGGCGAAAGCCATCGCCAGCAGCTGCGTCTTGTCCCCCATCTCAGCTAATGTAACCGCACCTACCGAAACTATAAATGCAGCAAAAGTTATTCCCATATTATCCTTCCTCTCTAAAAAATTATTAGTATTTGGAGATAGTTTAAGTTAAACTCAGTGAATTTTATAATTCACAATTAGAAACAAATAAAAAAGACTCCTAACATAACCCTACTTTACAAATAGAGCTATGTTAAAAGTCTCGTTGCCTAATTAATTAGGTTACAAAGCCAGGCTTTAATTTTTTCACCAATGCCAGTATGTTGACTTTGTAATTAAAACTACTCCCTCTTAACAAATATATATTATAACAACAGCTATAGCCTGTCAATCCCTCCAAAACTAATTGCTTGATAAATGATACCTATTATTTTCTTGTACCCATCTGCATATAACATAACCTTTCGCTATATACATTATTAAATCAAATATTTTGAAATGTCATTATTAACCTAAACTTTACAATACTTGAAATATACATATTCCAGCAAGAAAGTGAGGTGATTAAGTAGCTCAAGTGCCTTGTAACAGAATTCGTTTCTAGAGGCAAGGCACAACAACTAAGGAAGTGTATTTTTAACATTTGATTGACTAGAAACTTGTAATGCTAAAAAGCACTGGCCAACTTAATAAGGCTCTGCCAAAATACAAGAGGTTCAGCATGTTGATTGCTAAATTATTTCGGCGTTCTTGTGTTGAAATTTATAAAAGCCACCTTGCGGGTTTATTACTGCACTGCCTTAAATACAAAAGATATGCAAAACGAAGGTATCCGATTTTTAACTAACCGGGAACTGCGTAATGCAAACTTAAGGAGGTTAATTATGAAAAAACGGTTTTACAGATTAGCCTGGATAACCTTATCGGCTTTACTACTGACATCAGTAGCTCTTCCACTTGGTGCAGCCAATGTTTATGCTGCGTCCTCGGGAATTATTCCAACCGATACAGCTCCATACTATGAGGACAGCTTACCTAGCGGCATAAAGATTCATAGAATAGAGCTCGACATTCCCTTTATCAAGCATAGTATATCTCTAACCCTTAATCCCTTTGCCGAAGCTTCCCCTGCTCGTTTATCGTCGGGGAGTACTATAGGGATATCCCCTATAGCTAGAATAGCTATGGCGCTGTTACCTAAAAACGCATATATGTATACACAACCCAGACAAAATAACGGTAACTTGGTACACTTTATCAAAGGTCTTACATTTGGGGTCTATTATTCATACAACGAGTCCCCAACATTAAGAGTTATATCTCCTTTACAAAATCGAACCGAATCATCTACTGTGTCTTCCTTTACACCGGTAATATCGGTATTAGATCCGGATAACGATCAATTAGTTTGCAAATATTATTTAGATCATAAAAAAACACCGGAAGAATTTAAAATTGTTGAAGATACACAAACTGTTAAAATAGTACGTTTTAATACTATTAACCTATCCAATGGCCGTCATACTTTAAAATTTGAGATAAATGACGGCTCTGAAACGATATCTAGGGAAATAGTTGTGTCGGTCAATGGGGAAGTACGTTCGGCAGTATCGGGAGATACAGACGTTCCTGTAGATAGCGCCAGCCCTTCAGCTCCTGTTATAAAGCCAAATACCCTTTTAACTAATGCCGAAAACATAACAGTAGATATTGAAAGCGGCCGAGATGGAGAATCGGGAGTAAACAGAACAGAATACCAGCTAACCGGCCCTGAGCAAAAGGTCTGGACCCGGTATAACGGCCCATTCAACATAACAAGCGAAGGAGAAACAACAGTATTCGCCAGAACAGTTGATAATGCTGGAAATGCGAGCAGCATAACATCAGTGGCTGTAAAAATCGATAGAACAGCACCTCCCGCACCAAATCTAACAGTAGATACAACAAGCCTCACAAACAAAGATGTTAACCTAACAATAGACAACTGGGCAAATGCGGAAATAGTAGAGTACAGGATAGATAACGGTCTCTGGCAGATACACACAGTAAATCCTACTTTAATATCCCAAAATTGCCTTGTGGAAGCTCGCTGTGCTGATATAGCCGGTAATTACTCAGCTATAGCCAGCTTAAGAATTGCAAACATCGATAAAACACCCCCAACACAGCCGTCTAACCTCAAGTTGGAGACAGTTTCAGAAACATCAATCTGGTTTACATGGGAAGCCTCCAGCGACAATACAAAGGTAACGCATTATGAGATTTACCGTGATGGTGTGAGGCTGACTGCAACAACAGCGACATTACTTAACAATACAGGCTTGATACCGGGGAAAACCCATGAATACTCCGTAAGAGCAGTTGATTCATTGGGCAACTTATCGGACGAAAGCATTAAAATTTCCGCCTCTACACTTCCCGATACACTCTCCCCATCGGTACCGACAGCTATACAGGTCGATGGTGTAACCGAATCAACAGCCACTATATCCTGGCAGACCTCAACGGATAATTCAAGGGTAAGATACTATGAAATTTACCGGGACGGGGCAAAGGTAGGTACCTCAATTACAACAAGCTATACCGTAACAAGGCTTTTACCGGGTACTACCTATAAAATCAGCCTAAAAGCCTGTGACCTCTCAGGTAATCTTTCGGATATGAGTACAGAAGCTTATGCGACTACCTTATCCGATACTCAAACTCCCTCCACTCCTGAGCAGCCAACAGCGTCATCTATAACCGAAACCTCAGTTATACTAACCTGGCTGCCGTGTACAGATAACGTGAAGGTAAAGGGTTATGAAATTTACCGCAACGGAATCAGACTAAAAGCAACAAGCATACCGACGTTGACCGTCACTGGCTTACTGCCGGGCCAAACCTATAGCTTTACTGTTAAGGCTTTTGACGACTCGGGAAATACATCTGCCGAGAGCACCGCAGTGAGCGTCACAACCCTGAAGTAATAAATAAAGCAGATAGAGGCGATCACATTATCTACCTCTATCTGCTTTACCCTTTAAATATTTTGTCCTCTTACTCTTATATTGTGAATTACTTTCCCTAGTTCTACTATTGGAATTATAGCCAGTGCAGCTGCTACAACAATCAGCCATTGCTGCATATTTAACTGCTTTACCCTGAATATATCATTCAGGAACGGAATAATTATTACCATTAACTGAAGAAGTGCCGATACAGCAATTGCACCAATCAGATACATATTGGTAAACAGCCCAATGGTTAACAAAGATTTGGTATTTGACCGTACATTCAGCGAATGGGTCAGCTGTATAAGCCCCAGGGTGGCAAAGGCCATAGTTATAGCTATATCCTGTGTATAGAGCCTTATTCCTATATAGTAAGCTAAGAGAGTAATAATACCTTTTAATATTCCCTGATATACTATACTTACACCTACACCCTCCGAGAAGAAACTGGCATTAGCCTTTCTAGGCCTATTTTTCATTATATCTTTTTCTGCTTTCTCCACTCCTAGTGCCAATGCCGGTAAAGTATCTGTGACAAGATTTACCCACAGTATGTGGATAGGCATTAGTATTGTCCAGTTCAGCATAGTCGCAATAAAAAGTGTTACTACCTCTCCTAAGTTGGAGGATAATAAAAACTGTATGGTTTTACGTATATTACTGTAGATTTTTCGCCCTTCCTCCACAGCTACAACTATAGTTGCAAAGTTATCATCGGCTAATACCATATTCGATACTCCCTTTGCAACATCAGTGCCGGTTATTCCCATACCTATACCTATATCCGAAGCCTTTAATGCGGGAGCGTCGTTTACACCATCCCCCGTCATTGCAACAACTTTCCCCTTCTTCTTCCATGCCTCTACTATCTTTACCTTATGTTCCGGGGCTACCCTGGCATAAACCGAGTACTTTTCCACACTTTTTTCAAAGCGCTCATCGGGGATAGCATTTAACTCACTTCCAGTTATTACTTCACTGTCGTCCTTTATAATATTGAGTTCCTTCGCAATAGCCGCTGCCGTATCCCTATGGTCACCGGTTATCATAATGGCTCTAATGCCTGCCTCCCTACATACCCTTACCGCTTCTTTAGCTTCCTCTCTCGGAGGGTCTATCATACCCACAAGTCCTGCAAATATAAGTTCACTTTCAACATGCTGCGAAGTAACCTTCTGCGGAATTTCACCAATATCTTTAAATGCTACTGCAAGTACCCTTAAAGCTTTACTGGCCATACTCTTGTTCGCCTTAGCAACCGCATCCGACAATTCTTTAGTTATAGGCTTTACTTCTCCATTGACGAATACACCGCTGCATCTTTCCAGTAGTATGTCAGGAGCTCCTTTGGTCATAGACCTCAGCTTCCCGTCCACTTTATTTATAGTAGTCATGAGCTTTCTCTCGGAATCAAAGGGTATCTCTTCTACCCTGGGATTTTCCTTATCCATCACATCCTTGTAAATGCCTTTATCTACAGCAAAATTGACTAACGCGGTCTCGGTAGGGTCCCCTATAGCACTAAGGCTATGCTTATCCACCCTTTTAACCTTGGAATCATTACACAAAACCATCGCCTGAATAAATGCCTTAAAGCTGCTGTTTTCAACCGAAACATCCTCAACTTTTCTGAGGCTCCCGTCAACATATACCTCTTTCACAGTCATTTTATTTTGTGTAAGGGTACCGGTCTTATCGGAACATATTATTTCAGTACTTCCAAGTGTCTCAACCGCCGAAAGCTTTCTTATAATCGCATTTCTTTTAGCCATTTTCTGGACACCCATTGCCAGTACTATGGTTATTACTGCAGGGAGCCCTTCGGGTATAGCTGCAACTGCAAGGCTTACGGCGATTAAAAACATTTCAAAATAACTTCTCCCTTGGAGTATTCCTGCAAGAAAAATAAATATAGATATTATAACTATGCCTATAGTCAGGTACTTGCTCATTTCATGCAGCTTTCTTTGGAGAGGAGTCTGTTTATCTTCAGCTTTTGAAATATGCGCGGCAATTTTCCCTACTTCCGTCTTCATACCTATAGCTGTAACAACTCCCATTCCTCTCCCATAGGTTACGCTACTGCTGGAGTAAGCCATGTTTCGCCTATCACCTGTTACTAAATCAGCCTTCTCAAGCTTTTCGGTCATTTTTTCAGCAGGAACCGATTCCCCCGTAAGGGCTGCTTCTTCAATCTTTAAGCTTGCTACCTGAAGTAGTCTCATGTCAGCTGGCACAATATCGCCGGCTTCCAGCAAAACTATATCCCCCGGAACTATCTCCTCGGTTTTTACCTGCTTTACCTCTCCATTTCTTCTAACCTTTACAAATGGTGATGACATCTTTTTAAGAGCTGCAAGTGCTTTTTCAGCTCTGCTCTCCTGCATGACCCCAAGTACTGCATTGATTATAACTACCGTAAGGATAATAGCAGTATCTGCAAGCTCGTGCATAAAGCCTGATATTGCTGCCGCTACAAGTAGGATTATAACCATAACATCCTTAAACTGCTCAAGCAGCATTCCCAGAACAGTCTTTCGTTCGCCTTCCTCAAGCTCGTTTTTTCCATAGGTTTGAACTCTTCTACCGGCTTCCTCCTCAGCTAGCCCATCTATGCTTGTATTAAGATACCCCAGAACACTTTTCTCATCCTGTGTATGAAAGAGCATATCGTTTAATGGGCGGTTCTCTTTTGACATATTTCTATTCCTCCTTTAAAAGATACCAATAAACTATGTATATGCTGCAATGAGGATTTTGATTTTCCTTATAAAATCTATGTAGATAGTTTAGGTTGAAACTGATTTTATTCAGCCAAGCAAATCGAACTTATCATAGCTCATTGCCTAGCTGGAAATCACTAAGTTCAACCTAAACTATCTATATTACAGCGTATATAGTAGTTATAGACAAAAATCTTATCCTGCCACATTACATAATAGTTTCTTCCTTTTTATCGAAATTTATTTATAATGCAAAAAGACCCTGTAGCCAGCCTTGAAAGGCCGATTACAAAGTCTTTTAGATAACCACTGTTAGTTTTTATTTAGAAAAGAATATCCACTATAAAATATGACACTATAGCAATTGCTGCGGCTATTGCCGTAATAACCTTATCCTTAATCGTAAGACTTACTCGGCTTCCGCTACGCTTAATTATTCCAAAGTTTTCAACAGTTGCCGCCGCAGCCCATCCCAATACAGGATTTAAAGCTATGCCTACTACTATACATATAGCAGCTACTATCGAGTCCTCAGCATTTTTTACTGCATTTAGCCCAACTTCCATAAGCGGGATATATACCCCAAAAATCAACACCAGCCATATTAGCGGCGGGAAAACTGCAATGTCCAGAGGCGCTCCCAGTATACCAAATAGTATTCCAACCACTCCAAGCAGTAGAGCGCTCCCGCCTATAGGTCTTCTCACCGTTGCTAAGGGGATCATAAAGCTTCTCCATACAGCCGAAGTTTGTGCCCCTCCTAAAAACGCTCCAATAAGGTTCCTTAGAGATACTGCAATAAAAGTTGAATTCATATCAAATACAGCTTTCTCTGAGCCTTCACCATAGTTTGCTTCCTGTATGGTTCTTATAGCCAAAGCATCGGTAGGCCACATAACTATCGCCAGCAGCGCAAAAGGCAGAGCTCTAATAAAGTTTTCCACACTTATACCCCAGCCTATGCCCCATACCTTATTCCACCAAAAATCCGGATTAATTGTAGGAAACGAGATAGACGTACCTATAGATGGATAAATATTAAACACTGCTGGTATTATTAGGGCTGCAAGTGCACATGAAGGTATCATCAGCCACCTTACACCAAGCCTGCTTAATATTACAAAAAGTATGAGCCCGACTATGATCAAAACTTCAAACAGCATATAAGTATTATTTTGCACAGCCCACCCCTTTAAGCTTTGCAGCGAGCTGCTTATGCCCATAAACCCGAAAAGTAATATAATACCGCCTTTTGTCCCAGGGCCGTTTATCTTTACTATTGCCTCTATGTACCCCGATATGGATATCAAAAATCCAATTACTCCTATAAGTATACCTAGAGCCAAAGGATGCACACCTGCTGCAGCCATGACCGGAATAAGCGAGACAAGTGGAGCAAGCGTTCCCGGAGGAGCCATATAAGGATTTAATAATGCACAAAATATTATTGTTATAATACTTCCTACTATGATTTCCAACCTGACATTTTCAATAACGAACGCAGGATTATCTATGCCCAGTGCTTTAGCCCAAGCGACAGCAAATGCCGCAGCCATAGCAACCTTACCGATAGCACCGGATAACGCAGGAATAATGTCCTCAAATCGCAGGTTATAATTTATCAAAGGAAAATTTACAGCCCATTTCTTAGGGCTATATGCTATCAAATCCTCTTGCAACGTCTCTTGTCGTAATGTATCCTTCCTCAATCAAGCACATCCCTAATTATATTATGATATGATAAAGATTTTACACCTTGAGGAAAGTAATTACCTTACTCTGTGTAAAATCCTTATCGCTTTTGTATAGATTAAAATTATTACAGCTTCATCGGAATAAGATTAATATAATCATCCAAAGTACCATCGTTCAGGCAGCATTCAATAATTTGTCTGCCTAGCGGGTTGAGTTCAGGGGACATAAATTGTGCAAGCTCTTCCTTAAAGAAGTTGGTTAGAATCTTCGCACCTTCATCATACGCCTCATTTCCAACCTCAGGCTGGTGATTGGTCTGCAAGTAACCCTTAGGTAAGAATGTACCGTCCACCTTTAATGTTTCAAGCGCATAACCTAAAAGTGTACATCTTGATTCCGTTACCTGCTCCGGCCTAAACCTTGCACTGCCACGTCTAGCAAGATATTCTCTTGCAATCCACTCCGACATAAACCCTACCTTATGAGCACCCACGTGCTGGTTAGGTATCAGTATATACCTTGTACTCGGAGTATTAATAATCTGTTCAAGCAGAAGGTTCGCCTGATCTACCATCCTACCTGTAGCAAAAGGCCAGTAGGATCCTACACCTTCACTGCTCATACCTTCGTCACCTATAATGCTAGGGTTATCATATCCCCTTGGAGCTACCAGTCTCCACAGCCAAGCAAGTGCTGGAGGCAGAATGTGGAATACACCCATAATACCATAGCTAGGATTAGCTTTTGTACATGGAGGAGTCCTTACCCCAAAGCTTCTTACATCAACTGCTACAGGCTCGTTAATTATATCCGGCACAAACCTTCTCGGCATTATAACCCTTGGGTTTGGGCATGGTTTACCCGGTGCATCCATAGTATGTTCCCATATGAGGCATGTAGATCCGGGAACACCCTGAAGATTCAGGAATATCAATGGCTCTTTAGGATGTACGCAAAGTGTCTCATAATGAGGATCGGTACCATATTTAGTGATATGATTAATTCTTAAGAACCATCCCTCTTCTGCATCCTTTACCACCAGTCTAGTGTGCCCATTCTGCAGCGAAGGATGGCATATAGCCATATCGTCAGTTACCGGCAGAAGCTCACAGGTTTCCTTCAACTCAATATAACTCTTTTCACCTGTAACAACATTTTTTCCAAGTACAATTCTTCCGTCAAGTTCCTTATGTATCTGCTCCAGCATTTCGCTCTTACCGCCACCGCTGGCTCCCTCATGCATTATAGTTATAACATTTTCATAAGGAGTAATTACCTTTACGGTAGAAGCATGTACAGTAATCCAGCCTTCAAGCTCGCCTATATTTAGCAGAACACCGTAAATTCCCTTCTTTGCACTTGGTCCGGGATACAAGTTGTATGAAAAGAGCTCATGCATATCCTCAAGCCTGTTGTGTACAACAATCTGCTTGCCATCAAAATGTGTGTGTCTGAAAGGTGGTGCAAGATAAATTACTGCCTTTGGTTTAAAACCTTGAGGAATTTGGCTCTTTGGTATGAAGCCCTGCAAATCCGCGAGTCCTGCAGCAAAGAAGCCTGCATTAGACGGTGCTACAAGTAAAGCTTGATAACCAAGCTCATCTCCGCCCGCCATAAACGGCATAACAATCAGATCTTGCTCAGCGATCCAGTCAAACGTTACCTTACGAAGAGGCATAAAGTCCTCTCCATAAACATCCTTATATCTAGGTTTATCGGTTTCCCCACTGTCGGCAACCACCATACAGTCTGGGTCCCTTCTTCTCATATATACATCGCTATAATTTACAACAGCACCATTCTTGCATTTTGCTACTGTAGCTTCAACAACTCTTCCGGTACCCGGTACCTCATATGCTACCTCATAAAGCCCGTCTTCTGCGTCCCCCATAGCGAGTGTAAGCAATTCATCTCTGCTTTCGGGAATTATAAGACCAGCCTTGGACTTGAGTAAATCTCTTAATTCATCCGGGAGTATAAACTTTTCTAATAATAAATCTTCCACTTAAAAAATCCCCCTCTTATAATTTCTTTTCGTTTTTATTTAATTAAATTATTGATACTATACTTTATTTGTTCTGAAACAGTATTTAATCTGAGAGTTAAATAAGAAATATGGCTAACTACAAACATCTGATTAAGCTTTTAGAGTTTATGTTTTTTCTAATTCATAGTTAAATAAATCATCTATGTTTACTGTGTTATATACAGTTTTTGGATTTACCACGCTTAGTCTCAGGCTGCCTCTTGGTGAGAGCTGATAAAATCCTATAAGTACATATAGATTTGTTAATGTAAAAATGAAATTAACCATTAACTAAATTGCATTATTTCGATTTATACTTTTGCAACCCAACATATTTTCTTAATATTAACATGTTTTTTGCAACTAATCAAGTGTAATATTTCATTTTCACAAACTCATCTCATTTTTTTACATAAACATAACAATCCTAATAAATATATTTCTCCAGCCAGCTCTTATATATACCAAGTAAGCATTCCATATTTGCTTTAACTGGTGTTTAACATCCAGCGGTAAATACAAATAATTAAAAAGACCTTTAACATAACTATCTATGTCTATAGAGTTATGTTAAAGGTCTTACTTTTTAACTTATAAGCGTATAGCCAAATAGTAAATTATGTGCGATATATGTATACACATACATAATTAAATTATCGCACCCCTGTTGAACCGAAGCCTCCACCGCGGTCTTCGCCTATGTTTCGTACTGATTCTACTACTGTAAGCTGCATTTTTGGTACTACCTGTAGCACTATTTGAGCAATCCTGTCACCCTTGCTGATCTTGTATATACCCTTTTGGTTTCCGGTGCTTCCCACCGTCAATATCTCAGCTTCATCATAATCATAAGCCTCTGAAGTATTACTCATGATTACTCCAAGCTCGTCCCTATAGCCACTGTCTATAGTCCCCGGTGAATTGGACAGCCTTAAAGGGGTCTTTAACGAAATACCGCTTCTAGGCCTTACCTGTATCTCGTAGCCTTCAGGTATAGCTAGCTTCAGACCTGTAGGAACCACAACAGTTTCTCCCGGCCTTATTATTACATCCTCCGCAGCGCAAATATCCATACCTGCGTCTCCGGGCTTAGCATATGCAGGTAAGGTAGCACCATCCCTGCAAATTTCTATAAATACCTCAACAGACATCTTACTCCTCCTTATTAAAAATTGTATACACCACTTCCCTAATCTTGTACGTCAGAACTTTGCCAACTTAAAGAAATGTTGTAAAAACGCATTTTTAAGATTTATTTTGAAAATTTAAACATCATTCGACCATTTCCCAGGAAATAATACATAGTCATACAGGAAATTTGTCTAATTTACACTCCCCTGAAGAAATGACCTTTTGTAAATCCCCGTGCCTTCACTTTCTCTGCCAATTCATTGTATTTACTTACTGCCCCGGTACCACTGGAGGCAATATCCCTGTGCATTACTATCAACCCTTTTATTTCTTCATAGCTTTCGTCGCTTATATTCAAGCGAACAGTCGCTATCCCGCCCTTCTTTAGTTTCCCTAAAATATCCGGCACAAATATAACATTGGAGTTTAAAATGGTACTTCTGCAATCTATCCTGTCGCACAAAACGGGAAACTCCATACCCAGCCTGTCCTTCAGCCTGTATACTCCCTTACTGCAGGCCTCTTTGCATTTGGTCCCTGTTTTGAAGTCACCGGCAATACTGCCAACGGGGCAATACTCACTGTTCATAACAGTAATCCTGCCATAGGCAACAACCTCTGTTTCCAACGTATCAAAGCCCTCCAGGTTAGTAATTTGGCTAAGCGTAAGCTCCGGAGACAGGGTTATTCCGCTAAGCCCTAAGCTCCGTAAAGTCTCTGCCGAGAAGCTATTGAACACATTTAAAGAGTAATCTCCCACAACTTTTAATTCGGGAAATTTAGAGGTGTAATCAATAGACCCAAGGTTACCTACAAGTACCCCATCTATACCGGCCTCAACAAATTCCCCGAGCCTTGACTCAATCAACCGATCATAATTCCCCCGGGTAATTGGCGGAAGCCAGATAAAAACCTCACAGCCATTCTTCCGGCATTTTTCAACAACTTCTTTAATATCTTTACCAACTAACTCTCCAAAGGGTAAATATAGCCTGTCCAATCCAAGACTTCCGTAATCTATTTCTTCGCTCCATGTGTAAAAGAATGCCGAAAGATTCAACTCCTTCGTTTCCCTTCGACCATTTCCCAGGAAATACAACATCTTTTTCTCTTCGTCTGCTTTTTCTTTCGATATTTTTCTTACCCGTTGATTAGCTCTTTTGGACTCCATTCGTTCCAGAACTTCACGCCTTATATTATTTAGCTCACTGATTGGCAAAGCCAAATCTTCGTCCAGTATGATATCAATTTCTTTAAATTCAAAGGGTGTTGCTCCGGTTTTCTTTAGTTGTTCCATTATCCGCTCTTCGGTTAGCGGTCTATTCAGTGCTTTTTCAGGTACAGTGCTGCCTGTAACGGTGACTTCATTTCCGTCATTATCCCATACAGTGAAAACCACAGGTTCCAGGCTTTTTATTTCTATTTTACCTCTTAAAATGGCCCTCCTGAAAAACTTTCCCCCAAAGGTTTCCCGAGCAGCAGCATTTAGCCTTTTATCCGAGGTCTTATAAACTTTATTCCCCTTGGATATACGACCGCTTACACTCCCCACTGCCGCTATCTGTCCCGCATTTACCAAAGATTCATTTTTACCGTTCACTTTAATTTCACTTACAACATTTCCTGGGCTCTCGCCCTCTCCATTCCAGATTTCAATTCCATCCCCTATGGACAACTCGTCTTGAAGCTTGATTTGAACCATCCTTGAAGCCTTGTCATAGGAAACAACTTCGCCTAAATAAATGCCCCAGTTTTTAGGCTTTTCATAACACATCATGTCCCTCCCCTGCTTACCCTTGAGATAGCCGGCAGAGAAGCCTCCCCTGTTAAAAATCTGTGACAGTTCCTTTATGTCCTTTTTATCTGCGCAAACTTCCCCTGAAGCACCTTTATTATTTTCACCAAGCGCCATATCCAAATATTTTCTATATATCCTTACAACAGTAGCAACGTATTCCGGGCTTTTCATCCTTCCCTCAATCTTGAAGGACTTTACTCCGGCACTGACCAATTCTCTCAGCTCATTAATCGAACATAAGTCTTTTGGGCTCATAATATATCCCTTGTCGGATTTCGTTCTTTCACCCGCAAGCTCATACTGGAGTCTGCAAGGCTGTGCACACTTTCCCCGGTTTCCGCTCCTTCCTCCTATGATACTGCTCATAAGACACTGCCCTGAGTAGCTTATACACAAAGCCCCATGTATAAACACCTCAATCTCCATCGGAGTACCCTTCGCTATATGCCCTATTTCTTTTATTGAAAGTTCCCTCGCAAGCACCACCCTGCCAAATCCAAGGCGTTCCAACTGCTTTACCCCCTCAAGGTTATAGGTTGTCATCTGGGTGCTTGCATGAATGGAAATGTCTGGAAGGAACTTATGAAGCATAGAAGCCAGCCCTAAATCCTGCACGATTATACCGTCAACGCCCATCAAATAAGCTTCTTCGGCAAAATCAACAGCATGTCTCATCTCCTCATCCGACACCAGTGTATTCATCGCAAGATATATGTTTGTCCCTCTTATATGAGCATAATCAAGGGCCTCCTTTATCTGCTCGCTGTCAAAATTTCCTGCAAACTGTCTTGCGTTAAAAAGCTTCCCTCCAAGATAAACCGCATTTGCCCCATTTTCTACAGCAGCAACAAATGCTTCCCAGTCACCGGCAGGAGCCAGAAGTTCTATTTTATCTTTAGTCATTTTTATCTCCTTGCTTCAAAAATCTTTAGCACTGTAGGCATTATATCAATCAATGAATCAATTTCCACAGATATATTGTCGGGCAATTTACCCATAATTATCGTAGGAACCTTGTTGTAAGTATGGGTCTTTACACTTATGTCTTCAATATTCCCATGGTCACTTGCTATAAAAATTATATCCTCATCGAAATTGACATGGCTTATCAACTCCCCTAAAAAGGCATCCAAAAGTTCTATTTCCTTTAAAGCAAGGTCGAAATCGGTGGTATGTCCTATTATATCAGTCATAAAATGCTCATATAAAGTAAAATCAAAATCCCTGCTTATGTTATAAAGCCTCCTGGCAGCCTCCTGAGGGCTTATCAATTCTACATCATCGTATCCACTGTCTTTAATTATTTGCCCTGTAATGTCGTGATATACCCCATTACCTGCTTTATAGTCTTCCACAGTCCTGAATTTAATCCCACATGACATACACATCACTGTAGTAACCGATGGCCTATAGCGTTTATCCGATGAGTCAAGTATTTTACTTAGGTATTCATCCCTGTATACATTGGAGTTAGTTACCTTAAACCCTCTCTCAATTAGCTCCTTAAACAGGCTATTATTATTTATTATGTTCTTAAGAGTCGGTGTAGGCTGCCCGCTCACATGATTTCCCATTATCTGAGAAGCATTGGCGCCCGTAAAAATGGCTGTTTGCCCGGTTGCACTCTGTGGAAGTCCTTTGACACCAAGAGAAGCATCTGTGGGTAATACTATAGAATTTTCAAAAATATAATTTAGGCTTGGTGTATCGGCTGCATAAATGGGATTTTTCTTCTTATCATGCTCGCCAAGACCAAAACCATCAATAAATATAAATATCATTTTCATAATAATCACCATATTCTAATATTATTTTATACAGCCATTTTCTACTTCTCATTATATATTACCCTCAAAAAGCTTCACAATAATGATTGCATTATCAATTCCATGAATTTCCCGATTCATAATAGGACTGGGTGTTATCGTGCTTGTATATTTGTCCTATAGCATTATTTCTGCAGTCATTTCCTATTAACCTGGCATTACTCACCTTGGTAGTCACCAGGTATATACCGTAATCCTGCGTTTTTGCCGATTGGTCGTCATAGCATACATTGTATTCAAACAGGCTGTCGTATACTGCTACTATATCACTGGTATTGGCTATACGTATGCCCGCCGAAATCTTAGAAGCATTCTGACCGTTATTCTTGCAGGTATTGCTTTGTACCTGCACCCTCCAGGCACCTTCTGCAACTTTTATCCCATCGTTAAAGCACCTGCTTATATTATTATTCTTGATCAGAACATCAGTACCCGAGACAAATATACCACTTAGTTGCGCCGCTTCTATAGTGTTTCCGATTACCCTTATGCCAACATTGTCTGTAGGAGACGGGGTAGTACCGTTGTTATCATTCACCTCTATGCCCGAAATAACCGACCCCAGAATTGTATTGTTTTCTATTGTCACATCGTAAGAGTCATAAGCTGATATCTCTCCCGCATTTCTCACCATATTTTCAGTAATGGTAATACGCCTTGAACCAAGGCCCACACCTACTGCAGCCGGAGCATAGCCTTGAGTCTTGGTAGTTGTCTCAATTACATTTTTATTTATAATTATACTTTCACAACCATGCACATGTATACCATACTTACCCATATTTTTTATTATATTATTGGATATATCGGCATTAATCGCTTTACCACCGTAACTATCGAATTTTATACACTCATTTTCTATTGAATCAAATGTATTGGTATATATTTTTATTCCGTTTGCTGCACTAAATACAGCTATACCGTAGTGTGCAGTTCCTGTAAACGCATTAAAGAGGCAACTCGTTATAGTAGCTTGAGTTGCAAAGTTAACTACAACACCGGCATAGGCACTAGTACCGCTCCTGAGATTTTTAAACTCGCAGTTTTCAACTGAAACATTTGTAGTTCCGCTTTTTGCTATCTTAATGCCGAAATGGGCTCTATTAGAAAAATCAAAGGTTATATTTGATATCTTTACATTACTGACAGCAGCAGCATCTTTTAGAAATGCCTCTGCTCTGCTTGTAGAGGTAGACATAAAAATAGTTTTTCCTATACCCTCACCGGATATTTGTACATTGCTCCTGTAATAGAGTGGATTATTGTTTCCTCCTATCATATATGTGCCCGCAGGTATAACAACCGTTCCTCCGGCCGCCGCAGCCCTATCGATTAACTGCTGTAAAGCCACAGTATCATCATGCCTGATAATGGTATTAGTGGTTGTAGTTCTTGCACGTTTTTTAAGGGTAATATCATTGCCCTTAATTGCAGTAATTACTGTAACTAGACTTGCACCTGAAGGGCCTGCATTGGCTACATTTATGCCCTGATTAATCCTAAAATCTCCGATATCGCTAACCGTTAGTACATTGTCTCCCTTTGTTATGGAACCGATTGTTACCATGCTACTTGCCGATACTCGAACTTCCTCAGTCCTACCTTTTTTCGGACTTGCCTGAATAGTTGAGTTTAGTTTGGCAATTGTTTTTAACTTATTCCAAAAACCGCTGATAAAAGACTTAATGAAACTCAACATTTAAATCACCCACCTCTAAAGACAACGAAGTCCAAACCAGGGATTCCCAGCTAGGAAAATCGCATTTACCACAGCACATTGTCTAACTGAAAATCACTTAGTTTACATCAAACTACCTTTAATACTATTGTATTTTCTGTGCCCTAATGGTGTTACACTTTCGGTGGGTTAGCAAAGGTGACTTTGCCATTTTGTTTGCATATGTTCGTCTGTGAGAGCAAGGAATCCTGAAACGCATATAAGTTCAAAAAAATGAGCCTTTCGGCTCACTGTTGTAAATCAGTTTATATCTTTAGTGTTAGCTTTAATACCGTTTTATCGTCTTTTTCTATTATATAGGCATTCACTCCGGTGTCCTTGGCTATTTTATCCCTATCACTTACCTTATATCCACCATCTGCTTCCGTTCCTATAGATATCATACCGTTTTCATCCCTCTGAGCGGTAGGATTTTCCCAGTCAAATTCTTCAAATGTGTTGCCGCAGCATGACGGCAGCTTGACGTATACTTCACAGCTCCTAGCGCTACTTAATTCATTAATCAACTCTTCCAATCCCATCCCCATGAATTCACGCTCCCTTTGCCTTGCATTTTGGTAGTCTAAATCTTTACGACAAAAATTCGGCTTATATATCGTCCATCTCCCTATCAATCTGGGGCCTGCCTACCATCTCGTCATAATACCGCCCGATTATAGAGTATTGTTCCTGATACCTCTTATTGCTTTCGTCGCTCAAGAAATTTGTTATATCTCCTACACTGCTAAACTCATACGGGTAATCGGTAGCTTCCATCATCTCATTTATTTCCTTAAATATCTTCTTTTCATCCATAATACTACCTCCCAAAGATAGTTTACTGTAAACTATCTTTAATATTTATTGTAATATTATTAGGTGGTTTAACTGTTTTTATGCGATATAAAGGAAGGAGCCTGCACAAAGCAAGCCCCTTCCTTTATATCGCATAAGCACCACTTATATTCTACTTAGAATTCCCCTTCCCTTTTAACAGCCTTGTTAAGGGAATTTCTCACTTCATTAAGCTCTGCCTCTTTTTTTACCAGCTCAATCTGTATACCCGCAGCCTTATTATTCAATGCAGAATTTTCTTCCATAAGACGCTTATTCTCTGCCCTCAGTCTCTCAAGCTCATCAACCGAACGCTTCAAATCTCTTTTTAAATTCATTTCATTCTCACGGGTTTTGAAACAATCATCGGCAACATTTATAGCAGTAAGGACAGCTGCCATAGATGTACTCAACTTACTGTTAACCCTCATTATTTCATTCATTTTTTTATCTATATAATAGCCTATTTTTTGTAAATACTCCTCCGACTCTGTACCAACCAGAGTGTAATCAACACCGGCAATTCGTATCTCTACTTTGTTCTTTGAGGCCACAAGAACCAACTCCTTTACAAAAACAAAAACGCTTCAGCCTTAGCTTGAAATAAAGGCTGAATTAATTCTAAAACCAATAGTAAATCATGTTCCTATATTATACAATATTACACTATAATTCGGCAAACAAATAATGCAATTTATAAATGTCGGTTTTAATTTTTGTTAATTATCCTCGAAATATGCAAAAAAGGAACCGCTGGATACAGTTCCTTTTTGTTTTCTATAAATTCAATTAAGTTTATCCCCTAAATCTTACGCAACATTATAGAGATTTTCCTCTCACTTTTAGTATATATCATTATTCTTTATATCCTTTACATCAATTGTTTTATCTACTGCTTTATCTATCTTAGCATAATTTCTTATAATATCTGTCAGGTCAATACCTGTAAGGCTTTTTACCGTTTCAGGCAGTTGTGCCATTACGTTTGTAACATCCTTTGTAATCTTTGAAGCGCCGGAATCTCCAATCATAACAATCTTTTCAGTCTTAGCCAAAGGCTGTGCCACAGCTGAAGCGATTTCAGGAAGCTTTTCAATAATCATCTGTGCCATTGCAGCGTCATTAAACATCTTATATGCCTCTGCCTTCTTAATCATAGCTGCCGCTTCCGCTTCACCCTTTGCCTTGATGATTTCCGCTTCGGCAAGACCTGCAGCCTTTATAGCCTCAGCTTTAGCTAGACCCTCAGCTTTTATGGCGTAGGAGTAACCTTCTGCTTCCTTAGACCTCTTGACACGTTCCGCTTCCGCCTGTACCTCAGTTTTAAACCTTTCAGCTTCAGCAGGTTTCTTTACAGTAGCTTCGAGTTCTCTTTCCTTTCTTAATGCTTCCTGCTCTTGCAGTTCAATCTCTTTTTGCTTCTTGACGATTTCAACCTTCATTGCTTCCGCTTGAACTTCCTGCTCAATAACATATTTCTTCTTATCATAGGATAGGTCAGATTCGGCTTTTCTTTCATTGATAGACGCCGTATAATCGGCTACCTTCATTTCCTTATCCCTATTAGCCTCGGCAACCTTGGTTTCTGCGAGGAATTTTGCTGTCTGTCCGGCCTGCATAGCTTCTGCGCTCTTAATGTCTGCGTCCCTTTTGGCTTCTGCCTGACCTATAACCGCATCCCTCTGTACTCTTGCAATCTGTGCCTTACCCAAGCTTTCAAGGTATCCGTTCTTATCAGCGATTTCTCTGATGGTAAAGGATATAATCCTAAGACCCATGTTTGCGAGATCGGCAGCCGCCAATTCCTGTACCTTCTGAGCAAAAACATCCCTGTTCTGGTTTATCTCTTCAACAGTAAGGTTACCAACAATAGAACGCAGGTGACCTTCAAGTGTTTGTGTAGCAATCCTTCTTATTTCTTCCTCTTTAAGGCTTAAAAACTGTTCTGCAGCAGTAGCTATCGCTTCCTGGCTGGAATCTATCTTTACTTGAGCTATACCGTCAACAGTAACCTGTACACCCTGAGCTGTATAGGCACTGGAGTTTACATCCAAAGGCATAATTCTCAACGATATTGTCTTTGCCACTTCAAAAATCGGCCATACAAAGGTTGCTCCACCCCGTACAATTCTAAATCCTACAGTCTGACCGTTAGGAAGCTTTTTCTTACGACCGGAAACTATAAGAGCTTCGTCCGGCCCAACCTTAACATACCTGCTTACAAATACCGATACCATGATAAACAGTACAAGCACCAGAAGCCCTGCAACCAAAATAGTAATACCACCATTAAAACTCATTAACTTCAACCTCCCTAGATATTTTTATTTCTTTCACTTTTTCTAGATTCACCTTTTTCACTTTCCAACAGCTCCAAATCATCTATAGTCAATTTTCTTGCTATGTAGGCGATGCCGCCCGATACCTCCTTTATCTTTGCAATCTCACCCTTTGCTATTTTCTCCTTATATATAGACTTTGCCGGCATACTGTGCCTCACACCGCCAATAACATACACTATCTCACCCATACCACCCTCCGGTACGGGCGTTGCTACTTCCGCATCCATTTCTATAAGATCGCTTTGAGAGAAGCTTGAGTTGGATTGAGAATTATACATTAGCTTAACTACCCCAAAAAACATCCCCGCTCCAACTATACCTGAAAAAGTAAGTGCAAGTAGTGAGCTTATAAGCTCACCCATACCGAAACCAAGTTTGCCTATTGTCCCTGCAGCTCCAAAAGCTGTTATCGCGCTGGCAATAACTAAAGGGTTGAATAGTGAAGGCAAATCAGCGGAATCACCCCCTCCATGACCGCCATGGTCACCTCCACCGTGGTCAAAGCCGTGCCCACTAAGTAAGGCTGATCCTATGGAATATAAAAGTCCGAATGCAAGACATCCGATATATACGTACAGCAAGGCTACACCTCCTAGTATAATACTACTTTGTTATTTACCTTAGTTATGGCAAATTCAAAGCTTAAGTTGCCGATGAAGAAATAATCAACAACGTTTTTGGGTTGTTATTTCTTCATCAGAAATTCCAAAATAACAAAGTAGTAATAAATTAGTTCAACTACACTTCTCTATATATTATTAACTAAATATCCGCAACTGAACTGATTTAGCTAGTTTTATAATATATTCCAGTTTGTTTCCTCACCATTGCCTACTCCAATTCAAGTTTACTATAGATAACCAAATTAAACTTAGTGATACCGAGCTAGGCAACAAGCTGTGATAAGTGCTACTTGCCTAGCCAGATAAAATCAATTTTAAATTTGGTTATCTATATACTGCAGTGAGTTGGGTATATAATAAAACTGCAAATTCAGATATACGCTCTCCTCCTATTATATCAAAGCATCCTACCTCATTGTATATATCTATTTCTTGCATTTAAAATTCGCACATCATCGTGCTATACTCTATATATAATGTATTGCAACACTACATACAATGTTACACTCTTTTATAACTCTCCGCAACTGCCAATTAATGTATTAGTAACGAACCTATGGCAGTAGGCCGACATTTATTACACTAATCTCTCTGTATCTAACCCTATCTACTATTTTCTTAGCATACCTTACTTATGTAGCATATAAAATAAAAAAGTCCCTGTGTTTAATTTATAACAGGGACTTGCCTTTATATCTATTTCTTTATATATTCTTCTAAGATACCGTTAACCAGATCCTTCATTGCTATAGTCTCAGCCATAGTAGTAAGTGCTATCATAAAAGCAGTAGCTACATTTTTCTCATTTTCCTTAATGCCGTCTTCGTCCAGCAGTTTTTTTATGCTATCAAACAGATAAGGCAATGACTCTTTCCATCTATCGAGAGCTTCCTTTCTCATTGTCAGATAATTCTTATACACATCGGTGGTCTTTATTATATCGTCTTCAAATATATCAGGGTTATTACGTATAGGCTCCAGGACAGTTCTTATTTCGTCCAGGGAATAAATTGATTTCAGGTTGTCTATTAAAGTTAAAAGTACCAGATGATTTTTTGTGTAATACCTTTTATCTACTGGGGGAGGAAGTACACCCACCCTGATATAGTTTTGAATCATTGTTTTTGTAAAGCTTCTGCCTTGCCTTTCAAAGAACTTTACCACTTGAGATATAGTAAGCTCGTCACTCAGTGTAATAATTTTCACCTGATCGTCTTTATCTATTATGTTGTTCGCAAGCTTCAAAAGCGAATCTTTATCAATATTTGTGTCCATAAACTTTCACCTCTTTACTTCGTATATTATACATCTATAGAATGAAGTGTATAACTCTATACTATTTTAATAATATACTTTATGTACTTCCATGTCAATAAAAAAGGCAGGCAATACACTTTGACCTGCATTCATGCCTACCCCACGATTATCTTTAATATTTATTTTCACTTTTCATCTTCTACACTCTCAACTAAATCTTCCTCATCCACCGGAGTACTGATTAATTGAACAGCTTCCTCGTATCTGTCTTTCGGCACTAGTACATCTATACCCGCCAAAGGTGTCCCCAGTACAATCTGTAAAAAGTTATCTACGCCTCTTACTTTTCTTATTACAGGTATATCAGCTATTTCCAAAAGGCTTTTCAACATTCCGAATTCCATATCGTCACCAACTGTAGTCAGTATATCCCAATTTTCTTCTACACGTACTCCTGCCTCGCTCTGTACAGGACTGCACTTAGGACATTCACCCTCATAATCCACCTTGCAACCAGGACAAAAAGTCATACAAAAACACCTCTTAATTGTTTAATATCTATAATATTACCATATTTATATGCAGCTAGACAGAATTATGCACATAAAAATAAGCCTCACGGAAAGGCTTATTTTTATGCTTATATATACTTTTTATGATTTGTTTACACTACATCCCCAACTTTGACCTTTTTTATACCGCTTGTTGCTGCTTTTTCATTTGAAAGCTTTATACCATCATCCTCAAGCACAATACTATCATCAATTGCAGACTGAGCATATGCTCTCATACCGTGTTCACTGATGTCGAGCCCTTCTATCTCTTCCTCGGTACTTACTCTTATACCAACAGTTGCTTTCATAATCTTAAATACTATAAATGTTGTTGCAAAAGCCCATATAGAAACGGCCAGGAGACCTGCAGCCTGGATACCTAATAGTTTAAATCCGCCACCAAAGAAAAGTCCTTTAGCACCGTTTACCGAACCAAAAAGGCCTACTGCCAACGTTCCGAAGGAACCGCATACTCCGTGTACCGCAATTGCTCCTACAGGGTCATCAGCACGTACCTTATCTATCATTTCTACAGCTATTACAACCAATACACCACCAATGGCACCTATAACAACAGCACTTGCCATATTTACATATCCACAGCCTGCAGTAATTGATACAAGACCTGCAAGCGCACCGTTTATTGTCATACTTGCATCTACTTTACCATACCTCAGCAGTGTAAATATTGCAGTCGCAAATCCTCCAGCTGCTGCGGCAAGGTTTGTTGTCACAACTACATGAGCTATATTGCCGTCAAGACCGTTCAGTGCACTACCCGGATTGAAGCCGAACCACCCGAACCACAGTATGAATGCTCCCAGAGCAGCCAGCGGTATGTTGTGCGCCGGTATAACATTTGCAGTACCATCTTTTTTATATTTACCTATCCTTGGTCCTAAAACTATAACTGCCGCAAGAGAAGCCCATCCGCCTACAGCGTGAACAGCAGCCGAACCGGCAAAATCCAGCATACCCATTTTTGCAAATATACCTTCAGGATTCCATACAACGTGTCCGGCAACAGGGTAAATTATTGCTGTCGCCAAAAAGCTGAATACCATATAAGGTACAAACTTCATTCTCTCTGCAACTGCACCCGAAACGATGGTAGCAACTGCAACAGCAAATGCCGCCTGGAACATCCAGTAAACCTCAACCGGGAGTCCGAATTGAGCCAGCACAGGCAGGTTGCTCATAGAGCCCTGGGCAAAAAATCCTGTAGTACCGAATATACCGAACTTATCAGCTCCATACATTACAGCAAATCCGAGTACCCAATAACCTAACAAACCGGCACAGCAATCAATAAAAACCTTCATAATTATATTCAATGAGTTCTTAGCCCTTACAAAGCCAGCCTCAAGCATAGCAAATCCTGCTTCCATAAAAAAAACCAACGCCGCTGCGAGAAGTATCCATACGGTATTTATACCATGTGCGAGATAATCCATAGTCATAATTCATATCACCTTTCTTAAAACTTTTTTAATTTTTGAATGAAGTATACTTCGCATATTTTTGTATGCGAAAAGAAGTTAAAGGTACTTATTTTCTCTCAACGCCATTGTTTCAAGAAGAAATGATTTTTGAACAGAAATGGAAGGGTATAGACAGCCGTTGTGTATATCTCCCATGAACATAAAAAGCCCTGCATACAGTAAAAAACTGCATACAGGGCATCGTTACCCTAGGTGGTGTGCATCAGTGCAATAACAACATCGTAGGCAAAAAGCGTCCACGGTTTTTGCCACGATACAATTATATAATATAAACATAAAAAATGCAATCTCTATAAATGAAAATTGCATTTTTTTATATTTTTACTATAATATTATTATTTTTTTGGTTTTTTTGAATAATAAAAAACAAGATTTTATCAATTAATTTAATACAAAATAGGCTATATACCTATTGCTTAGCCTTTAAAAATGCTCCGAGGGCTTTATCAGAGCTTCCTATATGCTTGATTAGCCAATCAACTACTGTACGGTTTATGTTTGAAACGAAATAAACTGTAGGACCTTCTTCCTCAAATCTATTTTTTAACTCTGAGAAATCCTTTATAAATTGCTCATGCTGCTGCTTATGAGCATCGTACTGCGGATAATCACAATTTTGCATTATTTTTTCTTCATCATTAAAGTGTGTAACTACGTAATCCTCTAAAAACTTTACTGTATTACCCACCTCTTCCTTACCTTTTCTCTCTGTACATGCAGTAAAAAGCTTGTCAACCGCTTCAAACAGTTGCTTATGCTGATTATCAATCTCCCCTACCCCTATTGCCAAACTATCCTTCCATTGTACTCCCATTGATAATTCCTCCTTTGAAAAGTAGGTTGCCAACTTGATAAAAATAGCAAGCTTACAACCTGTAAGAATATATTTCGTCTATGAACTAAATTGAATTTAACCTCCACGCTAATCAGTCACAGGCTAGCTTTACTCCTAGAACTACTTATGAAACAAAAAATATTTAAAATTATTCTACATTCTACATAAAACAACAATATTTCAATTATAACAATTTGCAAAGGCTTGTTCAAGCTTTTTAAAGGTTTCGGTTTTTCAGTTATTTCGCAAATCAGTACTACATTTTGACCAATTGTCTGTGTATAAAGTTTTGCTCCATAAAAATTCAAGCCCGGATTTAAAGATAAGTCACTGCAAAAGTGTTTTTATCCAGTTAGGCAAGTCGCACTTACCACAGCTCATTGCCTAACTGGATAACACTAAGTTCACACTGACTTATCTATAACCCGGGCTTGAATAAGGTTCAATTTACTTTTAACAACTTTCCTGTCTTTGGCTCTATATATACAAGCCAGTAGCCAAATGCCCCGTACTTGGGCTTATATCCTTCCAGTTGCACCCATCTGCACATTTCACCGAAAGGATTCTCATCCAGACCATATACTCCGGGCACACCGAAAACTATATATTCCCTTCTTCTAATCCTATCAATATAAATACCTGCTATCAGGTGCCTATACTTGAAGTGTGCCATTAGAACCTTGGGGTTGAATAGAAGAGGGGTCTTTATGTTGCATTGATATAAAATATTATTTAAATATACAGGGCTGCTAATCTTCCACCATTTGTAGTTTCCTCTCCTGATTCCAAAAGGATTATATGGCTCAAAATATTTATTTAGGGACTCCCTTAACTTTTCAATATCCCCATCCTTTTTACCATCTCTGCTATCCTCTTGTTTATGGCTGTTTGGAACACAGTCCGAGCAAGGATTATACCCGCTGGAGGGTGGTGTATAATAGTTGTTATTATATGTATAATTGGGAGTATTTTTTTCCGGCTCACTTTTTGTTTCATTTACTGTTCCGTTTGGGTAGCCATAGTCTTCCATGCCCGGGTACATATTTGCCATAGTATCTTGAGTCATTTCCATTCTCTTATCTTCTATGCTGTTTTCCTGCTGCATTGAGTTTTCTGCTTTAAAACCGTCTTCATCGGTTTTATCCGGTCTATCCGGCTCCATATCCTGTTTAAAAGTTACTGCTTCCTGGGTTGGAGTTTGCATTAATGCACTTTGATTATCTTCATGTAGAGATTTTTCACGTTCATCAACTAATTGATTTGCAAAATTTTGTCTAGAAGCAGTATATTTGCTTTCAAGCTCCTCATCAGTATACTTTCCTAAACCCACCTGTGCCTCTATTACCTTTTCACTAGTATTTCCAGGCTTCACTGCATTAATTGTTTTATTTGCTGACTCGGTCACCAGCTTCTGTATCTGCTCATTTCTGAGGGAATATATTTGTGCCTTTGCTTGTTCTCTCCAATTGAGCTTCTTATCCTTATATGCTGCTAAAGGACAGGTTATAGTATTGTTTTCCCTATCTTTATATTCTACAAGTACTGCTACTATATTAAACTGATCAATAGGTATTCCGGTTGAAGCCACATTCCCCGGTTCAAACTCCCACTCCAGCTCTCCACGATTTTTTTGCATCGTAATTTCCCCGATGACTACAGGATAAGTTTTTTTCTCTTCGTGCTTTAGAATATATAATTTATAACAAGTTTGCCCTTCGACTTCCTTTAAGTTTTGAACCGTTGCATGCAGCTTCCCCTTGCCATCCTTAACTTCAATTTTTGCATATCCCGATGGCTCCTGAGTACTCCCAAAACCAGCATCTTCTCTGCTGAATATAAAGAATAAACGTTTATATTGGACTTTGCTTTCCACAAAATTCGCTCCATTCTTTTACTCGCCTGATACTGCATTATCACTTACGATATTTGTTGTTGTAAAAAAGGTAAGCAACAATGTAGTATTGATTCCTATTATATGTATATGAATAGTACCACTTTGTTATTTACCTTATATTTGAAATTAATATGAAATTTTTATTGTGTCATAACTTTTATTTTTGCGAAAACACATTTGCTAATTGGGCAAATTGTGAAATAGTGAGAGTTTCTCCTCTTTGTTTTTCGTCAATCCCCATACTTTCAAGTATTTGTTTAATTTCTTCCTTACCCTTCATAAAACACCCTGAGTTTGACAATGCATTTACCAGTGTCTTCCGCCTTTGTCCGAAGGATGCTTTGACAGTCTTAAAAAACATATCCTTATCCAACAACTCTACAGGGGGAGATTTTAAAATGCTTAATTTGATTACTGTGGAATCCACATCAGGCTGGGGAACAAAACAATGGGGAGGGACATTAAATACTCTTTCAGGCTTGGAATAGTATTGTACAGCAACGGATAGTGCACCATAGTCCTTACCCCCAGGGCTTGCACTCATCCTTTCAGCAACTTCCTTTTGAACCATAAATACCATAACATCAATATCAAGATTTTCCTCAAGAAACTTCATTATAATAGGCGTAGTGATATAATACGGTAGGTTCGCTACTACTTTAACCGTATCAATGGCAGTTCCGTCTGAATTGTTCCTTAGCCTCTCGTCAATAATCTTCTTTAAATTAACTTTCATTATATCTGCATTTATTAATTCAACGTTATCATAGTCTTTTAGCACGTCGGATAAAGCAGGAATAAGGTGCTTATCTATTTCTACAGCAACTACTCTTCCGGCCCTTTCAGCCAGCTCTACTGTCATACTACCTGCTCCGGGACCTACTTCTATTACAAGGTCATTCTTTCCTACATCGGCAGCATCTACTATGCGCTTTACAATATTGTGGTCGGTTAGAAAGTTTTGTCCAAGTGATTTTGTAAGTCTTATATTATGTTTTTTGATAATCTCTCTTGTATCTCTAGCCATTTAGTGTTTACACTCCCTGCCTTATTTTTTTCTTTAAGTTTAAATCTATATATGTTGCAATAAATGTTTTACATGTTGAGTAAAGTATTTATTACATTTTATATATTAAACATATTTTATCAAATCTACTATAAACAATTCCTACAAATAATGAAATTAAAACAAAATGGCCGGAATACTAATTCCGGCCCATAATTTTAGTCCCTTTTAAATTGGTTTAAGTAAAAAGTCATCTCCTCTTTTGCTTGGTCAATGTTTCAAGGGTTTTACCCTTAAAGATTGTGACCCAATGCAATAACGAAACTGGTAATGGTTTATTACTTAGTCACGGAGGATATAGACTTTTACTCTCCTACGGCCCCAGTTTTTAACAGTCTCTGAGCTATCAAAGTACAGGTCTATCAGATTTCCTTTTATAGCTCCTCCGATATCCCCTGCTATTGCATACCCGTAATCAGGAGCATCTCCTGCTACCTCTATATACATTCTGGTACCTAAAGGTATTACTCTCGGGTCTACTGCAATAACACCTTTTCTTGCTCTCATACCGGTGTATGTTATACCAAAGCCAGGATCACCTGGACGCTTTCCGGTATCTGCATAAGAAGCTGTATAAGCGGTAGCCTTCATGTTGAGTACTTTCTTGTATCTTATGGTATCGCCCCTGGCAGTCTTATAGTTTGATACAGTACCATACTCAACAATTTTGTCAATTGGATTGGAAACTACCATATCTTTAATTAGTTCTCTTGCTACTTCTTTGCCATCTTCCAAAACAATCTTGAATAATTTTTCGCGTATTCCTTGCTTACCCTCTTTAAGCACTTTTTCGGTGCCTTGGTCCAGACGATCACTTCCTCTTTTCGTCACCCTGTAAGGTATAGAAGTTTTTTCACTAACTACTTCTTCCTTTACCCTTACCACTTTGATTTTCATGTCTTTGACAACCTTATCAAAGGCGTTGACACCTTCCAAACGATCGGTGCTGGTTACTTTTACAGGGCTATTTGCAAGTGCATCTTTAACGGTATTCCTGTAAGTCATTAACTTTATGTCTTGTCCGTCAACTAGAACGCTAATTGGTACAGCTCTTTTTATGTATAGTTCGTTTTTTCTTATCTTCTGTAGTTTTGTCTCAAGTGGTAAACTAATGTAGTCCTCAGGTTTTACCTTAATCCCGTTTTGCTCCAGAACTTCTTTTACGGTAGTTTTCATAGTCTTTACAACAATCTGCTTCCCGTCATCGTCTATTACCACTTCCTTCTTTAAGGAAAGGAAAACACCGACTCCGGCAGTTGCAGAGATTACAATTGCCAAAACAACAATCACAAACTCTTTTAATGAAAAATACCTTTTAATACTTTCCGCAAGCGGTATCAATACATCAACCTCCTGTTTTAAATACTTAAAGGGACTGTGACTATTTTATTCCATGCTGGCAAATTTGTCAAATTTATTGCCACATAGCTCCTTCTATTGAGATTATTTACCTTAAACTTATATATTATACTTCAGTTTGTAACTTTTTATGTATGCTGTATCAAAAAAAATTAAGCAGGTGCTTTTTAAACACCTGCCTATTGCTTTTTAACATTATAAAATTCTATTCACTCTAATATAAGAAATGCACTTCTTCTATTGTTGTACCTTGTTGCTAGAAACAAATTCTATTACAAGGCAGTAGTATAAATAACTCCGTTACTACTGCTGCATTCCGCCTATTGGGCTATAGTACATATATGGGTTATACATATATGGGTTTGGCATATATGTATTAATCATTGCCGGGCTCATAGCTTGCTGGCTCATCATGCTGCCCGATCCAGCTGTATCCTGTCCGTAAAGCATAGGGCATTGCATATTAATAAGATAGGGACAGCACACAAATGGCATTTGTGGCATTGGGGTTACTCCCGGCATTTGCTGAGTCATCGGCATTTGTTGAATATAAGGCAGCTGCATCTGTGGCATTTGTGGCATTGATTGCATTTGTGGTATTTGCTGCTGCATGTGTTGTCCGCATCCACAATCGTCATCATACATAATATTTGCTGGCATTTCCTCGTTAACCATATCCCTTTCATCACTCATATAAACTAACCTCCAGTAACAAACTCTCTTTCCCTAACATTATATGAGTGATGAAGAAAATGGTGATATTACCCATTATGTTAACCATTCTATCGTGTAGAGGAAACTTCCCAAATAGCCCACCTCTCTTTTAGAGGTTCGTAGGTCATTTTGAAGAACACTTGGTTTAATCCGCTAATAAATATAGTTTCGCTTGAGTTCTCCAGTTTTTCCACATCCAGTACCACTTTGAACGTTATACCACCTCTGTTCTGATTGCTACCGGCTTCATTGTCCAGTTTTATTGATTTTAGCTTCATACTTTTTATTGAATTTTTATAGCTGCTTATAAAATCAAAGAGTTCAAACTTACTATCCTCTACTTGATTTATTTGCAACTCGTAGGCAGCTTCATACTTTGTACTATCAATATTTTCCACCCATTTTTTCACTATTGCTTCAAGTGAAGCAGTATCCATCTCCTGTTTGAGTTTGTTTATAACCTCGTTTTTCTGTTCAAGTTCTCCTTTAATTGCCTGACTCGCTTCCTCGGCCTGCTTCTTCTCGGAGCGGAGCCTAGTATTCTGATCATCAAGGTCGCTTATATCTTCTCTTAACTGTTTGTTGATATAATCAAGGGTTTCTATTTTTTTTTGAAGGTCTTCAATTTTAACACTACTGCTGGAATTCAGACTCTCTATACTTTTTATCTTATCCTCCCTGTCCCAGAGAAGATAATTGAATGCAATAAAAACAGTCAGTATAAGAGTGCAAATAAGTATCAGAACCAATTTCTTCATAATACCCCCACCCCTCGGATGAAAATGAGAAAAATTTTATAGCCTGTCCGGCTATACTATCCTAAACAGAGTCTTTGCATTATTTGCCGTGATTTTTGCAACCTCTTCCACACTAATTCCCTTAATTTCAGCTACTTTCTCAGCTACATACCTTATATATCCCGAATCATTCCTTTTTCCTCTGTGAGGTTCCGGAGTGAGATAAGGACAATCGGTTTCGATAAGCATTCTGTCGTTTGGAAGCATTTTTACTACCTCTATTAGTTTTTTGGCATTCTTAAAGGTAACTGCTCCGCCTATTGAAATATAAAAGTTATGTTTTAATACTTCTCTGGCCATCTCTACACTTCCTGAATAGCAGTGGAAAACGCCCCCTACCTCTTCAGCTCTTTCAACCTTTATTATATTTAGTGTATCCTCATGGGCATCTCTATCATGGACTATTATCGGGAGTTTAAGGTCCTTTGCTAAATTGATTTGTTTGGCAAACCAATATTTCTGTATTTCCCTTGGTGAATAGTCGTAGTAGTAATCAAGCCCTATCTCGCCGATAGCCACTACCCTCTCATGTCCTGCAAAGTCTGCTAGGGTCACAATAGTATTATCATTGCTTTCACTTACATTATGAGGATGTATGCCCACTGCTGCATATACAAAATCAAACTCCTGGGCTAGCCCTATACATTCAATGGAAGAGGCTATGTTGGAAGCAGCATTTATTATATAAGAAACTCCGCCCTCATGTACTCTTTTCAAAACCTCATATCTATCATTATCAAATTTTTCATCATCATAGTGGGCATGGGTATCAAACAACATTATTCTCTCCTGTAGTTTGTGTAAATTTTACATTACTTTGTCTGTTTTTAAGTCAATTACATATAATTACTGTATATATTATATATTATTATCGTCGGTTCAACAATTATAATCACATTATTCAGTATTTAAATTTGTACAACAACAAAGCGCCATAATTGTGCTAAATGCTCCAATTACGGCGCCTAATACTTATGTTAACTTATACAAGTACCTATCTTACTCTTGAACCGCTACCCATATCCTTATCTAACGCTGCAAGTGCAAGATCGCTATCATCTGAGGCTGCAAGAATCATACCTTGAGATTCTATTCCCCTTAGCTTAACCGGCTTGAGGTTTGCAACCAGAATTACATTTTTGCCTATAATACTTTCAGGTGAATAATGCTTCGCGATTCCCGATACAACCTGACGTATCTCATTGCCCATCTGCAGCTTAAGCTTTAGAAGCTTATCAGCTCCCTCAACCTTCTCAGCCTCAAGTACCTTTGCAACCCTTAGGTCTATTTTTGCAAAGTCCTCAATAGTAATCAACTCGCTAGCTTCTTCAACTTTTTCCTTTTTATCGCCTTTGGAGCTTTTCGGAGCTTCCTTTGTCTCCTTCTTCTCTTTTTCGGCGGTATTCTGTCCCGACAGTTTTTCCAGCTCTTCCAGCTCTTTTTTGACATCTATCCTGGGGAAAATAACTTCGCCTTTATTTACCGAAGCTCCATGAGGATATCTGCCCCATACTTTTGCACTTTCCCAAGATACGGTTTCATCGTTTTTTAAGCCAAGCTGTCCCCATATTTTTTCCGGAGTCTGGGGCATAAACGGCTGTATCAATATAGAGATTATCCTGATACTTTCGGCAAGATTGTACATTACGCCCGCTAATCTTGCTTTGTTTGACTCATCCTTTGCCAATATCCACGGTGCGGTTTCATCGATGTATTTATTGGTTCTGGATACCGCTTTCCAGATTTCCGTCAGGGCAGTATTGAACTGCAGCTTATCCAGCAGCTCCTCCACTTTTATAGGGGTCTCCATTACAATCTTTTTCAAGTCTTCATCAAAATCACCCTGCTGAAGTTCTGAAGGCATAACACCTCCAAAATACTTATCTATCATGGCAACAGTTCTGCTTACAAGGTTTCCGAGGTCATTTGCCAAATCGGAATTTATCCTGTTTATAAGTGCTTCATTTGAGAATATACCATCGGAACCAAAGGGTACTTCTCTGAGCAGGAAGTACCTTATAGCGTCCAGCCCGTATTTTTCTACCAGGATCACAGGGTCAACTACATTGCCCTTGGATTTTGACATTTTGCCTCCCTCAAGGAGCAGCCACCCATGACCGAATATCTGCTTGGGAAGCGGTTCTCCCAGAGCCATGAGCATCGCGGGCCATATTATTGTATGGAAACGTATTATCTCTTTACCTACAAGGTGTACATCTGCAGGCCAGAATTTTTTATAGTCTTCATTGTTTTCCGTCATATACCCTAACGCAGTTATATAATTGGACAGCGCGTCTATCCATACATATACCACATGTTTCTCGTCAAAGCTTACGGGTATTCCCCAATTGAAGGTGGTTCTTGAAACGCATAAATCTTCCAGACCCGGCCTGAGGAAGTTATTGAGCATTTCATTCTGCCTGGTTACAGGTTGTATAAAGTCAGGATTTTCCTCTATGTGTTTTATGAGCCTATCCTGATACTTCGAAAGCCTGAAGAAATAGCTTTCCTCTTTTGTAAGTTCAACCTCTCTGGCGCAGTCGGGGCACTTGCCTTCCACTAGCTGGGTTTTTGTCCAGAAGGACTCACAGGGTGTACAATACCAGCCTTCATACTCGCTCTTGTATATGTCACCTTGATCATAGAGTTTTTTAAATATTTTCTGGACTATTTCTTCATGGTACTTGTCTGTGGTCCTTATAAACTTATCGTTTGTTATCTTCATAAGCTTCCACAGCTCTTTTATACCTGCAACTATATCATCAACATATTGCTTTGGAGTAATCCCTTTTTCTTCAGCTTTTCTTTGAATTTTTTGTCCGTGTTCATCAGTGCCTGTAAGAAACATCACATCATATCCCTTAAGCCTCTTATACCTTGCAACGGCATCTGCCGCAACGGTGGTATATGAATGCCCTATATGCAGCTTGTCACTGGGGTAGTATATGGGGGTAGTGATGTAATACGTATTATTACCCATTCTTTTGCCTCCTTTATGTAAAAGCATACCTTAATTATTATTTCGTAATTAACTCCAAACTCACATCCAATACCATTTGAGACAACTTAAGTTGAACTTGTGCGAATCATATGGTTTGTAAAGTAAGTATACCAAATATTATTAACCTGCATGAATTTATTTAATAATACTATACATATTTAAAGACCTTTTTTCAAGGAATTTTAATATATCAATCCTAAATTAGGGCTGTATTATTTATGTACTTGCAGTGCAGATAATTTACTTCAGTTGTTATTTTTTCATCATAAGTCCCAAAATAACAAAGTAGTACTAACTGGAAACTACTAAGTGTACAGTAAACTATCTTTAGCTTATCAGGTTATAAATAATTAATACCCTGGAAAAAATTATTGTATAAGTTAACAAGGAGGTTTTTAATATCAAGACTAAGTATATTAGTGGAATGAAACTGATATTTGAATTTGTGCATAAAGTTTTCCCCGAAGTATCAAAGGAGCTCAACCGCTGGTCATCAATATGCTGTACTTCGGAAGATAAAGTACTGGGCAAACAAGCTTTGTCGAGTATCAGATTAAAGAAATTTCATGCTCAGGGTGGCAGCGTATATGCCCTTTATCCCGGCGTAGACATGGAAAGTACAATAAAATTTATTGTTGCGCTACAGACCATTAGCGATTACCTTGATAATCTCTGTGATAGAGCCGGGGTCCAAAGTGAAGCTGCATTCCGTCAGCTGCACTATTCAATGCTGGACGCAGTTGACCCGGAACGCAGTATTAATGATTATTATTTCTTTTATCCGTTTCAGAGGGATAATGACTACCTCAGGAGGCTTGTTGAGGAGTGCAGAAGTCAAGTAAGCAAAATTCCTTCCTATAATAAGGTAATTGAACCTATAAAAAAATATATTATGATGTATTCCGATTTGCAGACTTATAAACATTTGCCCCATGACATAAGGGAAAAACGTATGCTTGAATGGTCGCGAAGCTACCTTGGGCAATATCCCGAAATATCCTGCTGGGAGTTTTCAGCGGCCACCGGCTCTACTCTCGGCATTTTTGTATTGGCGGCGGCGGCTCACGATCCATACCTTACTACTGAAGACGTTATGTGTCTTGAAGCTGCATATTTCCCGTGGATATGCGGCCTGCACATTCTCCTTGACTACTATATAGATTCCCAGGAAGATATGAAGGAGGGTGACTTGAATTTTACTCACTATTATGACAACTTAAAGCAGTGTGAAGAAAGGCTTTGTCTATTTATTGAACGCTCTCTGGAAAATTGCATGAAATTGCGATACCCAAAGTTTCATACTACTGTTGTAAAAGGCCTTCTTGCCATGTACTTGTCTGACCCTAAGGCACTATTCGGTTTAAACAGACTTGCCAGTTGGAATCTAATCAAAAATGGGGCCCATGGTACCACCCTTTATTACAGGCTATGCAGATTGCTTAGATTCGCAGGAGCACTTTAGTGCAGCTAGTGCTTTTTAACATTACAAATTTCTAGTATATGAAATGTTAAAAATGCACTTCCTTGGTTGTTGTGCCTTGCCTCTATAAACGAATTCTGCTACAAGGCACTATTCTGCTATAGTCAAACCTGCTTATATAGCACAATGCCGGTGTGGTCCTCCCCTCCCACATCCGGCATCGTGTCACTGTTGAATATTTAAAGTACAAACGTACCAACAGCCTCTAATATATGTGTAAATCAGCCAGCCTGATCCAAAAAACTGAAATATTCTTCAATAACTCTGGCAAACTTCCTGCCCGAATACTCCCCAACCTCTTTTATAAAGTCTTCCAACTGAATACTCCATCTAATCTTTAAAACTCTTTCCAACTCACAGCTGTCAATCGGTATCAAAAATAACTCTTCCAGCAGTACCTTCAACTTGGACTTGTCCTTTTGGGCTATACATTGCTTAACCTGCATAGTAGTAATTTCTTTACCTCTGCCTGTAGCCTTCAAATAGCTTTGAAACTCAAATAAAGAATGTTCCAGATCGTATACATCCAGATAACTGCTTACAAACAAGTCAAAGTATTCCTCGGTATTACAAAGCAATTTCATCCATCTTTTCAGATACCTGCTCTGGGTGTTTAAAATCATTTTAATATGCTTTTCCTTAATATCCCCCATAAAACTCCCCTGCCTAAATAAAATAAATATAATTGATTAAAGGTTAAACCAAACATTCAAATATTTATATCGAAGTACCAATTTATTACATATACAGTTTTTATACCTGCTATAAATCTATATAATCTTCAAAATTTATATTTTTGTCCTTACAAAACCTCATAACTCCACCTAGTACTTTTTTACCACCACCTATACCTTTATTAACAAATCTGTGAAGATGAGAGGTATCAATGTCCACTTCCCGCGCAAACCTGGCATAATTGCCCTCACAGTACGTATCTATTAATTGTTTGATTTTCTCTCTATTTACCTTCATCGTGTGTCCATCTCCTATTTTAACTAACTTGCCGCGGTACATTTCGTCTACTTTTATATTATATTCCCCTATGCGTATCATGTCAATATATAACAGAACATGATTTTACAGTAATATACTTCAAATTTCATTTAACTGCTAAAGTATTGGAAATATTAGAAAATCATTGCTTTGAGCTAAGATAATATCTTATAATAAATGCAAACAGGGGGTGAGCTTGTGTCAAATTTCGGTGAGAGATTGAAGGCTTTAAGAGAGGAAAAAGGCTATAAGCAGGAAAACATAGCAAAAATACTCGGTGTCAGCAGAGGAGCAATCTCAAAATATGAAAACAATGAAAGAGAACCGGACATAAAGATTATTACTGCCCTTACAAACCATTTTGAAGTATCTGTAGACTACTTGTTCGGAAAGACAGATATAAGGAGTACGCCGGATTTTATACCTCTAAACATCAAGCTCATTATGGGCGATTTGAGTGTTGAGGAGTTTATCGCCGAGCTAAGAAAAAAAATTGGTATAACTTTAAAAAAAGAGGATATGGAAAGCTTTATAAAAGGTAGAACAATTCCTTCCATGGGAATTCTTCAAGCAATTGCCGACTATGCCAATGTTACCCTGGACTTCTTTTTTACCAGGAATACTTCTCAAAGCCTTGAGAAGGAAAAGAACAGCATTAAGGAATATTACGCTGCTCTGCCTGATAGGGAAAAGGTTGATCATATTATTAAAAATCGTACCTTTATACGCCTTGCCCTAAAGATATTGGAAAACGGCCTTGATCTCGAGGACGTAGAAAGACTGCTAGACACTGCCATAAGTATGAAAAGAAATCACAAAGACCCTAAATAAAGGGTATTTGTGATTTGCTGATTACAGTACACAATAAATATCATTACTTTAAACTCTTAGGCTGTTTTGGCTGGTAGAAAAATAATCCGCTTGCTGAAGCCGTAAATGCCATGGCTGCAAGTGTCACAATTGTACTTATAATCCCAATTGCCTTAGTTTTTAACATTTAAATACCCCCTCTCTTTGCAGAAGTTAGCCCTTCTCTTGTGAAATCATTATTATTACCTTACATGCCAGAAAATTGATTAGCGCAAACATAACGCTTGCTATTGAGCATGCAATTCTAAAAGCTGGTGACATTTTGTCAATGTAATGCACAAACGCGTAAATAAAAGTAACCTCTGCACTGAAAAGCAGGACTGCAAATAACGAGAAGGTATATAATATTTTCTTATTTCTTAAAAGGTTAAAGTACACTATGTCCCATCTCCATAGAGATACGATTACGATTAACTGTATAATCCTCTCGGGTATGCTGTAAAGAAGCCTGACTATATCATTGGAGAAAAATGTTCCTGCGCTTTTATTAATAAAGCCGGCAAACTGGTGCACGTATGTGGCTTCTACAGTTATCAAGAATCCATAAATAATTAGGGTGCTTAAAATGGACTCCCGCCACTTCAATGTATATACAAACTTTAATATGATTATAAAGAACAGTATATTTGCCAATAGAACAAAAAGCAGATTGGGGAGTACAGCTCTAGCGGTTACTTGTGCTATGACTAAAAGGGGTACAGCAATAAAAAGCCGTAATAGATTTAGCTTGTCATCCAGATAAAGCCTGCTCCTCTGGCCTATTAATACGAAACCGAGGTATATATCAAGTATTACTTCCGGCATCGATACCGTCAGTATACTAAATAGGCTCATTTTATCCATATCTTGCGGGCACCTCCTCCCTAAACAACTACCTGTTAGGTATATTGTAGATTAAGTCTCCCGCATTGTAAACATAATGTAACATAACTGTAAACTGTCAATAAATACAAAAGGATAGCTCCACCATAGGAACCACCCTCTTATGATTATTATTGACTTTATCGGATCTATTGATTCATATAATCAGTTACTTCACGGTCTAATGATTTTGCTATCTGCTCCGGTGATTTTCCACCGCTTACAAATTGATTTATGTGTTCAAGTAGTATCATATATACCTCATAATCCCAAACTTCATATCTCTCCGCTCTATTGATTATCCTATCTATTTTGTCAACCTGCTCTTTATCTACACCCTTCGAAAGGGCAGCCTGTTTTTTTGAATCTTCATACACCTTTTTATTTACCGGAATTATAATTTGGTAAAAATCATCCCTCCTTTGTTGTAACTCCTCCGAGAGCAACAATTTTATGTATTCAAATGCCTCTTTCTTATAAATGCTCTTGGCATTTATAGATACAGTAACAGGCTCTATGACCTGCACTGATTTCTTAGCGCTATATGTAGGGAAGGCAACAAAGTCCGTTCCCTGTCCCAAACTCCTGGCTGATAAACGATACGCTTCAAAGGGCCCTCCATTTATAGCTCCGATGTTGTTTATCATTACAGCTACATCATAAGTTAGGAGGTCGTCACCCGTATAACCTAATTCATTTTCCGGGCAAATCGCTCTGTTGATATCCCTCTTGAAAGTCTTTAGCATATCTATAAATTCCGGCGAATTGAAGCTAGTCTTTTTATTTTCAAAATCAACGAAATCAACACCGCTATTTTTAAGTAATTGTTCAACTCTTATCATCCACCCCGCGAATAGATATCTTGCTCTGTCCTTCACTTTAGGATTATATTCTCTGGCTACTTGCGTAAGATCGTTCCAAGTCCAGTTTTCGGTGTCTATTTTTATGCCGTTTTTTTTCATTATGTCCTTTGTAGTAGTCATAATGTCAGCCCTGAAGGACAGGGGAACGAAGTATCTCTTACCTTTGTAGACACCGCACTCCATTACTTTTTCATTATAATCAGCCATATTGAAGCTCTTATCTGAGGCTATCAGCCCATTTAAGTCTTCAAGTACTCCACTCTCCATAGTCTTATATATGGAGTTAAAGCTCGATACAAAGCTGTTACCCATATCCATTATGATGTCCGGGCCTTGCCCCGACATCAATTCGGTTGTCAATCTATTCCTAAATTGCTCATAATCTTCGAAGCTTGTCACCTTAATACTTGAGTCCTTATGAGATTCATTATACTTCACTAAGGCTGCTGACGTAAGTACATCTTGGTTTTGGGTATACAGCTTCAGTTCAATCTTATGGTCATTCACCTTCTGCTTTTCTGCCTCTTTCACCTTATCCGAGCACCCTGTGCTGCCTATTAAAAGTACAGCAGTTACAAATAACGGTATAATCTTTCTTACTAACATACATTCACTCCCTCTACTTGCTGGTTTTTTTATTACAAGTATAATAATATCACCCAATTAGTCATATGATAACTGCCGTTAGTCATAAGAAAAGTAATAATATGCAAAAATGCCCAATAAATAAAGCAATAGCACCAGGAGTTAGCCTAGTGCCGTTTTAGCTTTTTATCTTACTGCGTCTATTTATTTATAAATAGAATCTAAGCGCCTCTTTCAGCAATTTCTTCCGGCACAGCCAATACTATGCGCCCGTCGTTCAACTCTACCTTGACTTTATTCCTATTTTTAAGCCCCAACGCTTCAATATATTCCCTGGGTATTTGCAGCCGCCCTGACTTATCCAGAACCGCAAGCTCTACATGAGACTCCTCATCTGCTTCTCCCTTGGTATCTGACGCGATTTCAGCCAACTCTTCGGCATAGGATTTTTTTCTTATAAACTCACTGCTGGTACGCCCGTCACGGATTGCCACCACTCTGTCCACCTCTCTGGATAGCTGCCTGTCATGGGTAACAATGATAATGGTAAGCCCTAAGGATTTATTTAGCTCCCTGAAAATATCCAGTATCAGTGCTGAAGTTTTGGTGTCTACTGCACCGGTGGGTTCGTCAGCTAACAGCAGTTTGGGATTGTTGGCAAGGGCTATTGCTATGGCAGTTCTCTGCTGCTCGCCCCCTGAAAGCTGGTACAATTTACTGTTTTGCCTGTGGGAAAGCCCTACCATATCTAATAATTCCTTTGCTCTCTCTCTTTTCGCCTTACCCGATAAAAGCATAGGAAGTTCTACGTTTTCAAGGGCTGTCAGGTAGGGTATGAGATTCCTTGCATTATTCTGCCATACAAAGCCTACTGTGTCCCGTTTGTAATTTATCAGCTGGGAGTTGGTAAATTTAAAAAGGTCTTTTCCATCTACCATAAGCTTACCTGCTGAGGGCTTATCCAATCCTCCCAGCATGTTCAGAAGAGTTGACTTCCCGCTTCCGCTGTTGCCTATTATGCCCATTAATTCGCCTTGCTCTACTACAAGGTCCAGTCCTTGAAGAGCGACTACCTCTATATCAGCGGTTTTATATATCTTAACAAGATTTTCACAAGTGATCATAATTATGCCTCCTTTAGCTTTAAAGCTGTGGGTAGTTTACTATAACATTGAAAATACTTTGCCACCACCCCTGCCCCTCCTCAAAGGAGCGAAGCTTTTGTTTTGCGGCAAAGCCGCAAGCAGGAGGGCTACACCCCCTGCACCCCCAATTTAAAGTTTCATAGTTAACTAACTATGTTCAACTACAACCTGCCCGTCCTGCAAGGCGATTACCCGGTCTGCAAGCTCCATTATATTAGGATCGTGGGATGTCATCACTATTGTAAGCCCTTCCTTTTCCACCAAATCTCGAAATACCTTCATTACCTGCAGGCCCATATGGGTGTCCAATTCAGCTGTAGGTTCATCAGCAAAAATTATTCTCGGTTTATGAGCTATTGCCCTTGCAATAGCCACACGCTGCTGTTCACCACCTGAAAGCTCATGGGGACGGTGGTGCATACGTTTTTGAAGCCCAACAAAGGAGAGGCATTCTTCGGCACGTTCTTTTCTTGCCTTGGTGCTATAGCCTGCTACCCGCAGGCCAAATTCTACATTTTCATAAGCCGACATTAGAGATATGAGGGCTACGGCTTGGAATACAAAACCCATCTGCTGCCGCCTCAGCTCGTCACGGCTTGTTTCATTGATACAGGCAATATCTCTGCCGTCCAGATAAATCTTCCCCGTACTAGGCTTATCAAGCGCCCCCAGCAGATTGAGCAGTGTCGTTTTTCCCGAACCGGAACGCCCCTTTAGGACAGTCAGCGTTCCGGAATTTATTGATATATTAATATCCCTGAGGGCATACACCGTTTCCCTTCCCGACTGAAATTGGCGGTTTATACCCTCTGTGCTGATTATCGGTATCATACTTATTCCTCCCCTAGCTTGATTGCCTGGTTTATATTAATTCGTGACAGCAGTGTTCTTAATGCCAAAAGCCCTATTATCATAGTAACCGTCACCAGCAGGTAAACATTCATACGGTCACTTGCAAAGGATACTACCTTAAAAGGTATAACCTGTGTAGAAGCATTAAATGCAATCTGGAAGAAAGGTACAAACAATTGGCTCGCAACCAAACCAATAATCACACCTATAATTGCTGCTGCACCGGAAGTAAGAGCCTGCTCCCATACCATCATGGAATTCAATTTCCTTACAGACAGCCCTATAGCACGGAATATACCAAACTGAAGTGTTCTGGCATTTATGGACAAAACCCAGTAAATAAGGAAGCCAAGGAAGCATATCATACCGCTTATAATAAATCCAAGGGTCAAGGCGCCATTAATGGCAAGGTTAAAGGGGTTATTTTTAAGTTTAATGACTTCCTGCCTTGCATTATCCAATCTCGTCACGCTGATACCTTTTTCTTTTATTGTGTTGTAAATTGGCTCACTGCCTGCCTTAGGCTCTAGCTTAAGCCATACATCGTAAGGCTCCAGACGGGAATGATTTCGTATATAAGGAAGGTTCGCCACTACCAGCTTTGGGTCAGGCATACTAGGATTTAATTCCATATCTTTGTTGGGATTCCATGAAGGCCAGTAGTCCACAATGCCATACACAGTAAAACTTATCTTTTGGTTCTCCTCCCACATAATATGTATATAGTCACCTACCTTAAGCTTGGATGATTCACTCAGCGATTTGGAAATCAGACATGCGCTTGGCTCCACAGCCAGCAAGTTAATGTATTCATTAATATGGTGAGGCATTAAGCCATCCCTGTACCATACAACGTTTCCAAAGTCGTAAGGCTCTATTCCCATCAATCTCGCTCCGGTAGGCCGCTGCCCACCTTCAGATATCACCGTCACATCATCTTTATTAAATACCTTTGCAGCATGCTTTACACCGAGCATTTGCGTATAAGGTAAAAATGACGGTTCAAAGTAGTTGGGTTTTTTATTAGGAGGAGGCTCTAAAGGTCTACGGGGCTTAACATCAGTTTGCCATAGTGTCTTAATCACCATATCACTGCCTATCGCATAATTAACTCTCTCCTCTGTATTGCTGTTAATTGTCCTTGCAGCAGTGGAACTAAAAAGTCCTATTGATAAGGTCATTACCATAAAAATCATTAAGAAATGATAGCTCTCAAGAGACCTTCCCACCTGAATCAAGGTAGCATAGACAGACGGCGGCCATAGCTTTCTCCCTATCCAATATATAGCTTTCACTATCAAAGGATATAGTCTTAGCGTCACCAGCCCTACACCAAGGATAAACATAGCCGGTACAAAGAACAGCATTGGGTCTATTTGAATATCTTTAGAGGCTGCCCCGGTAATCTTCATTACCTCCTGCCTCTTGCCAAAGGAATAATAGCCATATAGAGATACTGCAATCAATACCAGGTCAATAAAGTACTTTTTCCAGAAGGGTGTAGATTTTTTTCTGGCTATGCTTGTTTTATAGCTTATTATGTTGGTTTTGCTGGCAAGATACGCCGGTATAAGCATGGTGAGTAATGATAGTCCAGCGGCCACAGCGGCGAAAGCATAGGCATTGGAGCTGACCGCTGCAGGAAGTGATGCTCTGCTGGTGAATTCAAGAAAGCCGTTTGAAGCTCCAAGAATTTTGCTTATGAGCATGCCTATCCACGGTCCTACAGCGAAAGCAATTCCACCGAGTATCAGACCCTCTATAAAATACCCCAGTACAATCTGGAATCGGTTGGCCCCCCGGCTGTTTAGGAGCGCTATCTCATTTTTCTCTCTATCTATGATAAGCTTCGATACCATGAAAAGGTATAGAAAAAGCATTATTATTACCGGAATATTTAAAGCCAGAAGTATAACGTTCAACTGATTTTCTTTCAAAAGAAAGTTGTTTATTATATCCATCGATGGAGCTTCTATATCTACATTATTTCCTCCGATAATCCTTCTCAATCCCTTTGAAAAGCTCCTGTGCCCTCCCAGCATATCCCCTACACCTATACTATCTATTGCATGATAATCATAAGCATACAGCCATTTCATGCTCTGCAGCATTGTAGGCTCCGTATTTATAAAATCCTTTTCCATCAAGCCCTCATCTATAAAAAAGCTTTTATCATATATAGTGGTTCCTGCAAGGGACCAGTACATGTTCTGATCATCCTTTATTGTGAAGACTCCTACAGGCTTAATCTTCACGCCTTCCAATTCCTCATACCTATTGTCGATTAAAACGAATACCTCTCCCAGCACCATCCCCAGTTTCTTTAAAGCTTCTTCTGTCACAAGGGCTTCATATACTCCATTTTCAGCCTTATTAGAAGGTAATTTGCCGTCAAGAAGGTTGATGTTTTTATAGAGGCCACTCATAGATTCAATAGTGGCATATCTGCTCCCCCCTGTAGGACTCGTTTTTTTTGGGTCTTCGGAGTGCATACGTCTGATATCGGTGGAATAAGTATGGATTTGTTCTATTATCGGCAGTCCCAATCTTTGTTTGATATTCTCCTCTGTGTATTGTCTTGCTTCATTAACCGTTTTTAGCTTTCCTTTATAAAAATCCAAAACCTTCTCGTTTTTTATTAGTGACTGTTTTCGTGTCTTCAACTCGTATACAGTATTTGAAATACCGCTATAGTCCATAGATATATTTATCCTGTAGATACCGGGAAAGATATTATTTTCTTGCTGGTAATTCTCCAGGTCTCTTACTATCATCTTCTGCAAAGCTCCCTGGGTATAAATAGGGATACTACTTACTAATGCAACACAAATCACCAATCCTAGGAGAAGGCATAAAACAAGCCACAGGTTCTTTTTCATTTTTCTAAGTATCATTAATAACAAAGCCATTATACCCCTCCTCAATTTAGAATTACGTTTTGTCCCTCACTCAAGCCCGATATAATCTCCACTTCCATTGGAGTTGTTATCCCCTCTTCTACATCAACTTCCCTCTTATTATCCCCTTCTAAAATCTGCACATATTTCTTCTCCAGTATCTGCTTTAGCGCCATTTTTGGGATTACGATGGTATTGTTCTTGCTCTTTATAGGTATTGAGATAACTATAGGGTCTCCCAGCTTCATTCTCTCCTCTAAGCCTTTAGCGTCTATAACAATGGCTCCCTTATATGCTTCACCTGCATCCTCAGGTACATTATCCGGGGATAACACTACTTTTCCGGTATATTTCTTGTTTTCGTATGTAAGTTCCGCCGTCATGCCCGTCTTTACTTTACCAACCTCCGCAGTAGGCGGTCTAAAATATATCTGTTTTTGCCTGGTATCAGCTACCCTGACAAGCTCTTTAAAAGCTATAACCGTATCACCGTCTCTAATATCCTCTACAAAAACTACCTGTCCGTCCATCGGAGATACAAGCTGTGACTTTTCACGCTCATTTTTCAGCTCTTCAAGGGTTTCCTGTACATTAATCAAGTCCAGGCGGGCTGATTCCTTCTGCTTACTCATTTGCTCCAGCATTACCTTTGCTTTCTCCACAGCGTACTCCTGCACTGTAATACCATTTTTCATTTCACGTATTGGAGGCCTTGAAGCTGCCGGAAGCTTCATAGAGGAGTCATACTCCTCTTTCATATTTTTTAATACCGTCTGCATACTCTTTAGATCTATCCTTGCCGCTTCCTCCTGCTTCTCCAACTGTTCCAACTGAATCTGTGCCTTACTTACCATGTACTGCTGCTGTTTGATACGGCTTTCTATGTCACCTACATCAATTCGCGCCAGTACATCACCTTTTTTGACTACCTGCCCAATCCGAGCATCAACGCTTTTTATTCTTCTTCCTTCCTCTTTAAAATACAGTGGAACCGATTTAATCGGTATTGCCTCTCCAGATCCTTTCACAGAATCCACGATGTCCCGCTTAGCAACCTTATAAAGCTCATATTTTTGCCTCTTAGGCTGTATAAGCGGCGGCGCCAGCGGCTTTTCTTCCTTTGGAAGCACCCCGCATCCGCTCATCAATCCCATTCCAACAGCTATAACACTTGCCACCCCTAATGTCCTGAAGCTTATTTTCTTATTCATTGACATCCCCCCTGTATGTTTCTCTATATGGTAAAATTATCATATATGACGGTCATATGATAAGTAGCGCAGGTCATAAATAAAGTCATATATGTTTAACTTCAGTACATTAGGAACAAAAAAGTAAAAGTAGTTAAAAAAAGTGCTGCAAGCCTTTTTTCATTTCTATACACTTCCCATATTAGTAATAAGCGGCTCACATTCCAGCATTTAAAAAAGGTGCGGAAATACTTTAGTTTCTTATACTTTAGTTGGATAATTATGATATACTTAATATAGGAAGATCAATATATATCCTATGGGAATGCCTAACTGTAGTAAGTAATGTAACCTATCAATGCATTCTCAAGCTGTCTGTATAAAAAGTGATGGGTGGTGGTGATGCTATTTCTTATACCGCCGTTATAAATTGAGCGGTAATTCAGAATCTTGTGTATCTGCATACTATTGCACAGCTGTACGCCACACAAAATGCCTGCCTTTGTCTGCAATGTGATTACTGTCTATTAACATTTTGCAAGTGAACCCAGATTTGCATAATCATGTAAAATTTTCATAGGCGAAATCCCTATAGCTTAAAGGGCTTCAGTATTTTAGACTAATGCCTCGTAACGTAATTTTTTTGTTAAGGTATGCAGAGCAATACTAATCAAGGAAGTGTATTTTTAACATTAGTAATGAATAGAAATTTGTAATGTTAAAAAACGCTAGATAGTTTTTGTTATTTCGGGAGGTGTTTAAAAGTATGTTACTAAAATCAGAGAGACTTAAAAAGAAGATTAGCCTCTTTCTAGCCTTTGTTTTTTTAGCATTTGTCTGTTTCGGTGTTCCTACGTCATATACCCTATCATCTTCTGTCTTTCCTCAATTAGGCCCATTGAGGATACTTGAGGTAGAGCCGGGAACTACTTTTGACATTACAAGCAACATGAAATCGTCGCTGGAAACCTATTTTGGCAGAACGATAGAACTTACACAAATGCCCATGCCCTTGTTTATTTCAAAGGTGGAGCAGGTTAACGGATATTATGACATCGTATACATAGGCAACAATCAAACCGGCGCGGATGGAAACCAGAATATATACGGGGGAGACAAATATAGCCAATTTGGACCCAGTAAAAAACTCAACGGTACTGATTTGCCAAATGTTAACCTGGCAAGAACTGTGGCAAACAACAAGGAATTTTACAGCGGTAATGATATTACAAACAAAACTGCTGCGAACCTAAAAAGCTTTATTAACTCCAACCAGCTGGTTGTTTTTGACTCAGGCATTTTTACCTCTGCTATGCAAAAAACAAAGCTTTATACCAATTTCAACGCATATCAGGGAAGAGCCAATGTAAAGGTAGGCACCACTTCAACATTGCTGAACAATCTAAAGGCCTATAGTAATAGTGCAATATTGAAAAGGCCTGCGCTTCAGCTTACCAGCAGCCCGGTGCAATACGACGGTACCAATATTGACGCAAATGGGGAACTTCTCAGCTTTGCTATGAATCTTAAAAACATGAACAGCGATGACCTGATGACTGTCAATCTATTCATTGATAAGAATGGGGATGGCATATACAAGGATTCAGAGATGGTACGTCAATATAACAATGTAGGAGAGACTAACGGATATACTATCAATTATCTCATTCCTTCAGGCTTTACCGGCGTTGTCCCATGGAAGCTTGAGATAACTGATAAGTTTGGCGTCAAATCCTATAAGACAGGTTTTACAGCCTATAAAGGAACCGAACTAAGAATCAGAGTTCTGCAGCTTTTGTCCGATAGGACCACTTCTACCTTAAACTTATCAAGTCTCAGCAATTATAATAATAACGGACAGCGCTTGAATCTGTTATATAAGCCCGGTGAATATAAAGTAGAAGTCACCGAAATGAATATTAGAGAATTTAACAATAATTACGGTTCTTTGGTGAACGGAAAGCCTACAACCTTAAACGGCAACTACGATATGGTTATTTTCGGTTTCGATGATTCATATATCGGTGACCTTAGCGGAAGGGCATTAAGTGACGTGGTTGCCTTTGCGGATTCCAAACAAAGTATCATGTTTACTCACGATACCATTGGCTACCAAAGTACAAATCACAATTTAACCAATGCATTCAGAAACCGTTTGGGCCTTAATGCATTTGCAACAGACCCGTCACTGCCTACAGGCATTACTGCTTCTACCGGTATAACCAGAATTGTACTATACGTCTCAAGCAGCTACCGGGACCCATATGGATTTCCCAATACCATACTGACTCGCAAAATCAACCAAAGCAACCTCACAATGTATCCCTATGTTTTAGGTGATATCACAGTGTCCCCTACCCATGTACAGTATTTGCGGCTGGATATGGAAGACCCGGATGTGGCGACTGCATTTACTTACAAAAATGAAAAAAAATATAGCAATGGATTCAGGACTGCTAACCTGATAACGCCGGTTCAGCAGGAGACAATATACCACGACTACGACGCAGCGAATGACTATTATACCTTCTTCAAGGGAAACCTGACATTTTCAGGTACAGGTCATAGTAATATTACATCTCTTGACGAATTGAAAATGTTCGTCAATACTATCATTAAGGCTTCAACCGGCTCCAACCATGCTCCTACAGTGGAGATAAAAGATTTAAGCGATAATCAGGATATTGCCAATACTCTGCAAAACCTGAATTTTTCGATTGTTGCTTCTGACTATGAGGATGCTAAGTTGAAAGGGCAGATATATATCGACCTCAACGGTAATGGCAACTACGAGGAAGCTCCGGCGGCAACTTTCGACGGAGACGATTCGCTGCTTAGCGGTGTTGAAAAAGCTGTTTCGTTAGCAAAGAGTGTACCAAACTCTGTTACAAGGTTTGGAATCAAGGTAGTAGCCACTGACTCCCAGAATGCCCAGGGTGTTTGTGTTATAAATATCAATAACAAGAATACACCAACGCTCACCTTAAATACCAATGCAAGCAATTGCCTTCTGGGCGATACAGCAAACATTGACCTAAATGTTAGTGCTCAGCCTACCACCTTGAATACCAGATATAGAAATATATCGCTAAGAATGACTCTTGACACCGATGCTTTCAGTTCCATTAACGCCAGTGGATGGACATCAACGGGTAACGGTAACTATTCTAAGAGTCTGCAAGATGTAATATTTGCTCCACAGCCCAACATCACCACTCAAAGCAGCAGCATTAACTTTGTATGCAGCAGGGTCGGCACACATACAGTTAACGCCAATGTATCGTATACCGATGGATACGGAAATGCCGTTACCTCAAATGGCAATTTCACTTTGGGGGTAAGATCTGGTGAAGTGAATGCCGAGATAAAAGATGCATTTGGGCAGAGTGTCGGCAGCCTTCCGGTTATATTGAATAGCACTACTCCTAACAGTGGATTTGTTCCACTCACTATAGCTACCGACAGTACAGGTGTTGCAAAGTTCAACAATATACCGACAGGCTATTATGGAGCTACCGTACAACTCCCTGCCGGTTATACAGCTTTAGGCATAGGGAGCGGAAATAGGAGCCTGTCAGTGATGGCTGATGGCATTTTGCACTATGATAATAGTACAAGAGTAATTTCATTCCCCGAGCTTTACCCACTTGTCAGCCTTAGTATTCAGGGCAGCAACAGTGTCGGAGTATGGGAGAGCATTAGGTATACTTCTACAGTTAATGCAGATACTTATAAAAATCATCCTGAATTGGTAGGACCTGTAGTGTGGAGCGTTATTCCTGGTTCAGGCAATGGTACTATTAATAGCTCCACAGGGGGCTTTACAGCTACAAGACCCGGGGATGTAACTATCGTTGCTACAAGGAAACTTAAGGATAAATATGGCCATGAGCTTCCAGACGGATTTCGAGGTGAGAAAAGGGTAACTATTTCAAACATTATAGATATAAACTAAAATCACCCGATTTAAAGATAATAAGTAAGAATCATTACAGGGAGTTGAGTGCCCTAATCAAGGCGCTCAACTCCCTGTTGTTATTTTTATTATAGCATGAGCCATCTGCAGCTTCCAGTGGTCATCTAATCTTTAAGATATTGAACAATAATTTCATCCAATTCCTTAGCTGTCTGCTCTGCTGATTTACCGCCCCTCGAAAACTCATCTAACTTCTCGTCCACGATTTTATGAATCTCCCTATCCCACACCTCATACTTTTCAGTATCTTCAATAATTTTATCCAACTGGTTAATTATATTGGAGTATTTAATTTTTGTTGAACCTCCGAATCGAGGTTTTTCCTTTATATTTTTATAAGCCTGTTTATTTACTTGTATTCTTATACCTGAGTAATTTTGTATTTCATCTGATAGTAAAAGCTTTATGTAATCAAAGGCTTCTTTTGTAAATTTACATTTTGAATTTACAGCTACAATTATTGGTTGAATTACGTAAGACTCTCTTTTTGAGTTATATGTAGGGTAAGGATAAACTTTTGCACGTCCTTCTACAAAGTTATTGATACTTTCCAGACACTCTACATACCTACCAGATTGTTGCATTTCATAAGGATCTGCAAACAGTACAAGGTTTTCCAACGTTGCCTTACCAAACGTAGTATAGGAAAAGCTAACATCTTGATTCTTATTTATTACATCTCCAGTAACAGTTTCAGGTTTAAAAACACTCTTATATGTATTGAGCATTTGTATAAATTCAGGTGAATTAAACCTAGTCTTCTTTTCCTCAAAATCTATAAGTGATTCACCACAATTTTTTACTAGCTGATTTAATGTTACCCTATCATTAAAAATGTAGTTGGCTTTACCTTGCTTATTCATATTACGTTTTCTTATAATCTCCAAAACGCTATACCATGTCAAACTGTCCCCCTCTATCTTTACATTGTTTTTATCAAGCATATAGTCAACAGCCCCAATAATGTCTAGTGAATAGGATATAGGTATAAAGTATCTTTTACCCTTATATACCCCGGAGTCCATCACCTTCTCATTGTAGTCTGACAATTTGAAGCTTTCATCCTTAGATATAAGTTCATTTAAATCCATCAGTATTCCACTTTCCATAGCTTTATGTATGGAAGGAAAATTCTCTGCACTACTTACTATGATATCTGGACCTTTCCCGGAAAAAAGCTCTGAGATAAGTCTGTCGCTGAACTCATTATCTATGCTAAAGCTTGTCACATTTATAGTCCTATCAGGATACTTCTCTTTGTATTTCTTTACAGCCACAGTATTAACCATATCGCTGTCGGTTTTATAGAGTGTCAGCACAGCCTTCTCACTCGCTTGATAGCCCTTATCCTTATTGTCCTTCTCTTTAGAACACGCAGCACTACTTCCAGCCAAAACCGTACACATTAATAAAATAGCAGCAGCTTTACGTATTAACATAATCAACCATCCCCTTTAAACTTTATTCATATCATTTATGGGCTAATACTATCATAGTTAGGAGTCATATGATAAGTAGCCTTAGTCATAAGTATAGTCATATCACAAAAAGCTGCAAAAAGCATTGTGATAATCCGCAAGCTCTTACAGCTTTTTAAGCTATTCCTTATTTTGCTTTGCTTAATCCCTGCAAATACTCCATCAGCTTTACAGGATTGACTACTTTTCTTAGCCTATACTTGTAGTTTACATTAGTATTCACAACTTCAACTATATCACTGGTTGCTAGGACTCCCTCGAAGAAAACCTCCTGCGTAAGATTGGGCTTTACCTTACATCCAAGGGCATATAATCCTGCTGCATATGCTGCCGGGAACATCCGATCTCCTATAGAGTAAAAGGCATAGTCATCCTGCCCTGTGGGGCTGGCAACACATCTTGAGTCCATGGGAAGAAGTAAAGTTTCTTTTGCAAAGGAATACCTTTCAAACGTATAAAAACTCCGGCTCCACATTATGCCCGGACTGTAAGAAGAACTATCGTCCGGGTCTAGCAGAGGGTTTCTGCCAAGCCCCCTCAGATCATACACTCCATTATATGTTAAGTATACTGGGCTAAAAATAACAAATATCCCTTCATCTTTAGCCCTTTCTATTGCTTTATAGGCCAGATTGGTATTTAAATATGCAGTATTACTGGTCTTAATGTATTGGGATGTCAGATTTTCTTCTATACAAATAATACGGATTCTTCTTTCATAAGGAAGCCCCTTATTTATTTGCAATATCCTGTCTATAGCCACTGCAAGTTGATTATATTGCCCGTTGCTTTCAGCTGTACCAGCTTTAGACTCCTGAGCCGCCTTGGCCGGGTCGTAAGCTGTAGCTATATAATAAAGTTCAGCCTCAGGAGCAACCCCTACCGATTTCCCTACTGCAATAGAAGCAATTGCACAAGCTACTTCTTCAGCATTATTACCTACCGGCTTTATCTCTTCATAAACCTTCAACCGCCCGCTATACTCACTATGGTCTGCCAGCAGCGTCCCTCCAATTATTGCTATACCTACCCCTTTACCGGTTATACCCTTATCATGTAGCGTTGTCACATTCAGTCCCGGGTTTTTGCCATACTCTGTAATCTTCTTAGGGTTAAAAGGTTCGGGTAGATTATAAGGCCACCGCGTAGAAGTATCAAAATCTGCATGCATTAAATCTTCAAGTCTATCCTTCAGATTAAGAGCTGTCAGGTCATGGCTTCTCAAATCTACCTGAAGGAATTTGGGCGAGTATTGATTATACGCAGGCAAGGATGTTAGTTTTCCCCGTCCCAGGTCCATTGCCGGGGGATACCGTGTAACCCCGGGATTATTTTTTTTATTCTCATTGCTGCAACCGGCAGTGAGTATTATTAGTAACATTAAAAATATTATAATTATTTTTTTCACCAGAATATGCCTCCGTAAAACACTACATGGACATATAGATCACTAAGTTTATACTTAGTGGTTTCCAGCTAGTGAAACACCTATGGTAAGTGGTATTTTTCTAACTGAAAAAAACACTTTTACAATTCGTTATACATAATACAATTATAAACTATTAGTAAGTCATATGATAAGTAGTAGTAAGTAATATTATTTTAAACATAGTCCCTTAATAGGGCTACAGCTTTACTCCTGTCACTTACTCCTATCTTGCTGTAAATCACACTTATGTAGTTCTTTGCCGTACCCTCGCTTATGAATAGCTTTGTTGCAATCTCCCTATTGGAGCATCCATCCACCATAAGCTTCACTATCTCCAGTTCCCTCTCGGAGAATTCCTGCTTACCGCTTTGGAAGTCATGGGATGTCTCCTGCGGCATATGGCAGGCTCTTGCCGCCAGCTTAATCGCAATATTTGAAGGCATAAGCATATTACCCGTAACAGCATCGCGGACAGCCTGGATCAGCTTATTACCCTGTATATCCTTGAGCAAATATCCACTGGCACCGTAAGACAGGGCTTTGACTATGTATTCTTCATCATCGAAGGTAGTAAGCATTACTACAACTGTCTCGGGATAGTCCTTTTTAATCATCATAGTGCTCTCCACACCATTCACTATCGGCATTCGGATATCCATGAGAACTATATCGGGATGTAACTCCCCTACCATCCCATATGCCTGTTTGCCATTCTCTGCGACACCTACAACCTCCATATCATCCTCAAGGTCAAATATGGTTTTTAACCCATCCCTCATAAGCGTTTGGTCATCCGCTATAAGAATTCGAATAAGACTCATAAACAATCTCCTTTTTCACCGGAATATCTATCCTGAGACAACAACCCTGCCCTTTTTGAGAAAATATATCAAAATTACCGTCAAGCTCTTTTACACGTTCTTTCATGACCGTTAGCCCGAAACCTAAAGTTATATGGTCAAATCCATCACCGTTATCTTTCAGTATAAAATACAATCTTCCATCGCAAATTTCCAGTGTAAATTCAAACTCAGTGCCATGACCGTGGCGTATTCCGTTGGTCAGGCCTTCCTGTAATGCCCGGTACAAAAGCTTTTCCTGCTCAGCGGACATCTTCGGAAGATCGGCAAAAATGCATTTTACGGACACACCTGTATGTTTCTCCGTTTCCTCAATCAGTGAATGTATAGATGGGATAAATGTCATAAGGTCGCTTCCCTCTTTGAGCATCCTTACAGATTTCCTTATGTCATTTAATCCTTTCCGAACCTGTTCCTGGGCAAGTTCAAGCTTTTCTTCAGCCAAATCGGGCTTTTTCTGCATTAGCCGCTTCCCAGCCTCTATTTCTATCAACACCGTCGTTAGCGTATGCCCCACTGTATCGTGAATCTCTCTGGCAATCCTGTTTCTTTCCTTTAGAACCGTCATTTCTTCAAGAGCCTCCATCGTTTCGTGGAGCTTTCTATTGGTAGTCTCAAGATTTAATTTGCGGATTCTCAATTCGTCCATAGTACTGTCAAGAACCCTTTTCTGATTGATCTGATGCTTTAATGCATATACAACTACCACTGTGAACACAAAGTAAACAGTATACTCCATCAAAGGTGCAAACAGGTACCAGAAATCAAAATAGTTCCACCTTGTAAACTTATAAATCATAGTTCCCACAAGGGAAAAATAGCTAAAGGGAGCATATATCCACGTTACACGATGATAGCAAAAAATTATTCCGTCGGAAGCTAGTACGTAAAAGTACAATTGAGATATATTAGAAATGTCCTGTAAGTTAATCCAGTACACAACCATAATATCCACTAGCAGCATAATCTGAGCAAATTTATTGTGCCGGGAATATCTATAAAAGCAGAAAAACCGTACACTAAATGAAACAATCAGAAAAACTGCGAGTCCAAATAGTAGTACTGCACTTTCTCTGTTGGTGTCGTAATTATTAAACATTACTAGTATCGTAATCGAAACCAGCAAGAAATATATAACTAACATAAATATGCGGACGGTTTTTTTATCCATGGTGGGGACTGCCCTTTACTTAATCAAATATTTTAAAGCCTTAGATTATATTTTAAAATAGTTTGAATTTGTTGGGAAGATTTATCTTATATTTTGAGTAAATAATTACTATATAAATTGCGATAATGATATTACAAGGAAAATTTTGATTATCGCAATATAACTTAAGGTAACAAATTGTAAAAAAGATTTAGGGAGAACTTCGTTGTAGGTTCTTTTTTGCAATTTATATACATGAATATATTATCAGAATTGTTGGCATAAAAAAATGAATTCAGCAACTACCCGAATTCATTTTATAATTAATAATCCAATCATAACTCACTGTTTAATTGACTCTTGCCTGGAGCATATCTGCAAGGCTATCCAGAAACATAGTACTTTGCGATTGTGGTAACAAGCGAAGATAATATTTCGCCTTTTGTATATGGGATAAGGCAATCTTGAATGACCTGCCGATACTTCCACTTTCATTCATCACGTTAATTAACTCTCCAGTGGTAACATCGTTGAAGTCCCTGTTAATTATCATCGCTCTCACCCAATCGCCATATCTCTTATCGTTAAGGAGCAAAATAACAGGCAGTGTTATATTTCCCTGACTCAAGTCTTCATACTTCGGCTTGCCCATTGTCTCACAATTGCCACAGAAGTCCATTATATCGTCAATGATCTGAAAAGCATAACCCAAATTCAACCCATATTGCCCCAGAATATGTACTTCTACTTCCCCAGCGCCTACAGCAGCCGCGCCGGACTTGCAGCAGCACTTCAAGAATATTGCCGTCTTTTTAGCTATTCGCTCATAGTATTTCTTAAGCGTTACTCCGTAATTGAATTTGTCATCTGCCTGTAGAATTTCTCCGTGACACATATTTTCAATGGCTTCAACCATAAAATCCATACTCTTAATGAGCCTGTTTCCTGCTAAACTGCCAAAAGCTTTTGCAAAAAGATAGTCTCCGCATAAAACAGCAAACTGATTACCCCAGATTTTGTTTATAGATGGTCTATTACGCCTTATATCAGCATGATCAATAATATCATCGTGTACCAAGGAAGCCATATGTATCAACTCTGCAGCAACGGAAGCATGTATAAGCTCCTCATTTACCTCGGAAAATACAAGCCCGCTATACAATACAAGAAGCGGCCTCACCCTCTTTCCTCCGGCATTTAATATATGACTGCACATCTCCCGGATAGCCCCGGTACTATCCGCTAACGAATTATATAATCCTCTCTCTATCACTTCAGTATCTGGAATGCGTTTTATATCAAATCTCAAACTCTGAAAGCCAATTTTACTCTCCTGCTGCAATATCTCCAAAAATATCGTCCCCTCTGTAACAAATTCTTAAATCCACAACTTTGAATTAGTATGTCCAAAGTCATTCCAGCTTATAACAGAGGTTATCAAATATCATTGGAAAGTTAAGCTATATACAGCAACCCCGCATACTCCATTCTGACTCTATGTAAACCCTTTCAGCTGCCAAAAACGGCTCCACATATCCAAACCGATGCAATAACGCTTACAAAGTCAGCAATCAAGGCAGCAGCCAAAGTATACCGTACATTCTTTATTCCTACCGCCCCGAAATAAACTGCCAGAGTATAGAAGATAGTCTCGGTGGACCCCATCATAGTTGATACAACCCGCCCAATAAAGGAATCTGGTCCATGAACTTTGATTACATCGGATACCAGCGCAAGAGAAGCACTTCCGGATATGGGTCTTAAAAAAGCTAGGGGAAGTGCCTCTGATGGTATATTGAAAATGCTGGCCAGCGGTGATGCTGCATAAATTAATAAATCTAAGGCTCCTGAAGCCCTAAACACTCCGACAGCTACCAAAAGCCCCACAAGGGACGGTATGATCCTTATAATTGTCGAAATTCCCTCCTTAGCACCTTCCACAAACACATCGTAAACCTTTATATCCTTATATACACCTGCTGCTAGTATAGCAAGGAATATAGCGGGTACAGCATATATCGATAAGGTTTTTATTATTTCCATTTTGCCGTCCCACCTTTCTGCTTAGTCCTCCCATACATCGAAAAAAGTTTTACGGCTATAATACCGGTAATAGAGGCGCATAGGGTAGCTACCCATATAGTTCCTATTACTTCAGCAGGATTTCTGGAGCCTGCAGCTGACCGCACAGCTATAATAGTGGCAGGTATCAGCTGTATCGCCGATGTATTTAGCACTAAAAACATAGACATAGCATTACTGGATGTATCCTTGTCGGGGTTTATTTTCTGCAGCTCAGTCATAGCCTTCAGCCCTAGTGGAGTTGCTGCATTTCCCAAACCGAATAAATTGGCTACCAGATTCATAACTATAGCGCCTAAAGCCGGGTGATTTTGCGGCACTTCCGGGAATAAAAACCTCATCAAAGGTCTTACCGCTCTTGCAATTCTCCTTATTAAGCCACTCTTCTCCGCTATATTCATCAGACCCGTCCATAGACACATAATTCCCAGCAGGCCTATACTCAATTGCACAGCAGTTTGAGCCGAATCCATAGCAGCTTTAGTTACAGCTTCTATTCTTCCGTTCATAATCCCCACAGCAAACCCTATTACAAGCATCCCAAGCCAAATATAATTAAGCATAAAAAACTCCATATATGGGTAAAATACTATAAAAGTCTAGCATTCCGCTACTATTACACTAATTTATATGAGGAGTTTGAACATTAAATTACTCAGAAAATTGCTCTTTGGACTATAATTTTATTCATAACCCACTCATTTTCAGCCGTCGAAATTTGTCGAATTTCCATACTCAAATTACCAGTTAATAGTTGGATATTATTCCACTTTACTGGTTATACGTATAAGGGCTTATAATTAAATTGACAGGTGTCAATTTCCTCAAAATGCTATCTCTGTGCATGTTTCAAAGGTTACCACTACACTTTTTCCACATATTACATGCGATTTTTGTACAAAATTTTTATGTTTTTTTAAAAATTAACGTTGACGTATATTGGTATTTATGGTATCATGAGATAAAAGAAGTTTGTCGAATACTGTATATTTTAAGGAGGAAATACAATGAAATCTACCGGAATAGTAAGAAAAGTTGACGAATTAGGAAGGGTAGTTCTCCCAATCGAATTAAGAAGGACTCTTGACATCGCAGAGAAAGACGCATTAGAAATTTATGTTGACGGCGCTACAATTATACTTAAGAAATATGAGCCTGCATGCATATTCTGCGGTAATGCAAAAGATGTAAGCGTGTACAAAGGCAAAAACATATGCCCTGATTGTATGAGAGAATTAAAGAAATAATAAATAGTAATTTAAGATAAATTGAAGAGGTTCCCAGGAACCTCTTTTTTGCTATACTTTAAAAATAACGAACTCTAAAGTTAAAAATATTTTGCCCCCACCCCTGCCCCCCGTGGGCGGGAAACTTTTATTTGGCCGCAGAGCGGCCAGCAAGTGGACTCTCGCCCCCTGCACCCCCAATTTTAGTTTTAAGGTTCGTTATCTTTAATCAACCATTACGGAGTTATATACGTCTCTCTTGCTTATGCCCCTGTCCTCAGCAACCTTTTTGATGGCTTCTTTCTTACTCATACCTTGGTTCACGTACATGTCTACATGCTCCTCAAGGCTTATCTCGTCCCATTTTCTCTTTTCTTCATCCTCGATAATCTGCTCGCTTATACCTTCTACCATTAGAACATATTCGCCCCTGGGGGACTCATTGCCATATAGCTCTATGGCCGCGGATAAATTACATCTTATTACCTCTTCAAACTTTTTTGTAAGTTCTCTAGCCATAGCTATTTGCCGATCCCCAAGAACTTCATATAAGTCCTTTAAGGTATAGTACAGTTTATGGGGTGCCTCGTAAAAAATTATAGTCCTTACTTCATTTTTCAAGGATAATATTCTTTCCTTACGGGCCCTTTTATTCATCGGCAAAAAGCCTTCAAATACAAACCGTCCGGTAGGCAGTCCCGATATGACCAGCCCGGTAATTGCAGCGACAGCCCCGGGTATCATAGTCACATCAATATCATTTTCTATCGCCAACCTAACCAGGTCCTCCCCCGGGTCGGATATACCCGGAGAACCGGCATCCGATACCAGTGCTATGTTTTTTCCCTCAAGCAGTTGACCGATTAAATAATTGCCCTTCTCTATTTTGTTGTGCTCATAATAGCTTAAAAGAGTTTTCTTTATTTCAAAATGGTTAAGAAGTTTGACGGTTTGTCTTGTATCCTCTGCAGCAATCAAATCAACTTCTTTTAATGTCCTTATAGCCCTAAATGTAATATCCTCAAGATTACCTATGGGTGTCGCAACAAGATATAATTTTCCTTTTTCACTCAATATCTCTTACCTCTTTTGTATTAGCAATATAATATTTTATAAAAAGACAAAAATAAAATCACCAAAGAAAGTTTGTATTCTTTCCAAAGTAATTTTATTTCTTATCTAATATTTCTATAGAAAGTTAACTGTATTAATATTATAGGTACATTATTAAAGGGTTATACCTACTGAGTTGATAAGGAAGTTCAGCTTTTCTCTGTCAAGCCCTTCCTTTATATTCACACCGTCTATGCTAAGCAGTCCTACAGGGTATACCGGTATAGCAAGCCTTTCTTCCAGATATTCTCTGAGGCCTTTCAACAAAGATCCTCCGCCTATAACGTAAATCCTTCCTATCTTTTCACCATAGCACCTTTTTTCGTAGAAATCAAAGCACTGATAAATCTGCTTTATTACATTATCTATCATGTCCCTCATAGCTGCAAACATCTTTTCCTGTTCTTCACTTGCGTTTAAGCCGGGAACGGTCATTCCATACATCTTTTTCATTCTTTCGGCTTCCTCTGGCTTCTTATCTACAGCTTGGGCAATGACATCATCCAAGTTACTGCTTCCGCAAAGTATAACCTTATTAAACTCCAAAACGCCATCCTTTAGAATGTTTACAATAGTAGTCTCAGATCCGAAGTCCAGTACTGCAAAGGTAGAATCATTAAGCTTTCCGTACTTCTGCCTCCTGTATACAGATTCAGCTTCATTCACCTTTATCTCCCTGTTGAAAAACTTGGCGGTACTGTTAGCAGGTATATCAACCGATATCGGCTTTAAGCCAAGCTTTAGGAGTATATCTATATAACTTTGGATTATCTTCTTATGAACCGCAGTAACAAAAACCTTGACTCTTGTGAAATCTTTATCCTTTATCTCTTGCAGAATTTTATAATCGATCTGGTGATCCTCAGTGTTTATAGGCATAAATTGGGCAACAGTAGCCTTTACAATAGCATCCATATTTTCACCAGGATGCTTTTCAACCATAAATATACGAGAAATGATATTTGTACCCGACATGACTATCTTTGCGTTTTTTGAGGCAAGGTTATTTGCATGTATTACTTTTTCTATTTCTTTAGTTACTGTTTCAACATCCTTGATCGCCCCATTTTTTATACAGTTCCTCGGAGTAGCAGCAATTCCAAAATTCTCAATGAATATTTCATTGCTATTCTTAAGTGTAACCTCAACTATTTTGATATTTCTGAATCCTACATCAATACTTAAAAGACCCTTTTTCATAAATGGTATTTTTAACATTTTATCTACCCCTTAGTATATATAAAAATAATCACTATATTCTAACAGTATTTCCCACATACTCCTAATGGTATCATTTTTGTTGAATAAAATCAATAATTCAAGGTATCTAGGAATATCCAAATTCAATTATGCCTTTGTCAAGTCAGATAAGTCATATTTGTCAAAACTCATTACCTAACTAAAAAGCAGTAAGTTTAAATTTGGCTATTTATATTTGATGTAGACCCCTTAAATATACCACATAGTATATAATAAATGTCTCCATAGTATGGTTTTGATTATTTAAGCAGTAATTTTTATAAAACTAATACCACTAATTATAATTTATAATTTTTTAGCTTCTTTTTCAAGTGTTTTAAAGTATATCTTTCATAGGCAAATTATAGTAACAGCCGGGATATTTATATTTCAGTTATTTATGTCAATCGGAAGCATTTGTGTTGCCATCAGAGTTATCCCTGCAGTATATTTTATTTATTTCATCGGAGTAATTTCCGTTTTCATCATATACATATAATGGGTCCATCATCTTTAGCTGGGGCTTTCCTCCCCTGGTACCCTTTATTAAAAGTAAGTTTGGCTTTCTATATGGAGATGGATGTACAAATCTAAGATATTTTGGTTCTATTCCGTATTTGCGCATATGCCATACTATATCAACCAGCCTGTCCGGTCTGTGAACCATCGCCAGTTGACCGCCAGGTACCAATAGCTTGCTGGCATTTTTTACTACATCCTCAAGTGTGCACAATATCTCATGCCTTGATATCGCCTTAGTATCCGAGGGGTTCACCAACCCACGTTCCCGTTCCATATAGGGCGGATTTGAGACAACAACATTAAAACTTGAAGGTCCAAAACTATTGAGACTATCCTTTATATCACCGCATACAATACTTACTCTATCTTCAAGTTCATTTAACTTTACACTCCTGCTTGCCATTTCAGCCACTTCCGGTTGTATCTCAAGCCCGGTTATAGCTTTGGCCTGGGTCTTACCTGCAAGTAGTACCGCAATAATGCCTGTGCCTGTCCCTAAATCGATGACAGCGTCACCCTTCTTTACGTCAGCAAAATTTGCAAGTAAAACTGCGTCTACTCCAAAGCGGAAGCCATCTTTCTTCTGAATCAGCTTTAGTCCTTTATATTGTAGGTCATCTATTCTTTCATTATCGTGTACATTTACTATCAATTCCAGCACCCAGACTTTTTAGTAATATATTTCTAACCTTATTTTATATAAAATAAAAGGGCCAAGTCGGATATAGCATTCGCCCCCCGCTCGACCCTTATATTTAAGTCATTACTTCTGCTCTGGAGCATCAACTGGACAAACATTTGCGCATGCTCCGCAGTCTATACAAGCATCAGCATCGATAACGTATACGCTATCTCCTGCAGATATACAGGATACGGGACACTCTGATTCGCAAGCTCCGCAGCTAATACAAGCATCGTTTATAAAATATGCCATATTGAGAACACCTCCTAAGCAATATAAAAAAACTATACAAAAACACAAGATATTACCTTATGCTTGACTTTTATTATTTTACCACCAAATTATAAGAAAGAAAACAACTTTTTAATTTTATTTATATTTTTTATAAGAAATTTTATTTTTTATATAGAGTACACAACTAGTGCCTTGTAACAGAATTCGTTTCTAGCAGCAAGGCACAACAATCAAGGAAGTGCATTTTTAACATTAGAATCAATAGATATTTGTAATGTTAAAAAGCACTAGTCTTCCAGCTGTTTTAAAGCTTCAATATCTACGTCAAGGTCATCTTCCCTGACAACATCCTTTATAACTCTGACTTCTCCTGCCTTATACAGCTTAAGGTCGGTTTCATTTCCCTTATCAAGCTTCACTTTCAGTATTTCTTTGAGCAGGCTGATTTCCATAACCATACCCTGCCCTTCAGGTGTTTCGACAATAGCCCCTACCTTCGGTACTCTCCGCAGAATTTCTTCATAGGCCTCCTGCTCATATTTCAGGCAGCACATCAATCTTCCGCATGTACCGGATATTTTTGTAGGATTGAGGGACAACCCCTGCTCCTTTGCCATCTTTATTGATACGGGCTGGAATTCACCAAGGAAGGACTTGCAGCACAGGGCACGTCCGCATATACCTATACCACCCATCATTTTCGCTTCATCCCTGACACCTATCTGCCGAAGTTCAATCCTTGTCTTAAAAATAGCCGCCAGGTCTTTTACCAATTCCCTGAAATCAACTCTGCCGTCAGCAGTGAAGTAGAACAACACCTTGTTGTTGTCAAATGTATATTCTACATCTATCAACTTCATATCAAGATTATGGTCTCTAATTTTTTTGAGGCATATATTGAACGCCTCTTTTTCTTTCCTGTTATTTTCCTGATCATGTCTCTCATCTTCTTCGGTAGCAATTCTTATTACCTTCTTAAGCGGAGCTACAATGTTTTCTTCCGGCACTTCCCGGTTTGGTACAACAACCTGTCCGAATTCAATACCTCTTGCTGTCTCAACTATAACATTTGCATTTAATTCTATTTCAAGCTCGCCGGGGTCGAAATAATATATCTTCCCAGCTTCCTTAAATCTTACTCCAACTACCTTAACCATTAGTGGTCTTCCTCCTGAAGCTTCATAAGCATAACTTCTATTGAAAGCTGATAATTCGCATTTTGTTTGATATTTTTATGTGCTGCCTCAATGGTTTCAATGTTTGCAATAAGCTTAGATATAGAAAAACCAGGGGCATTACTTACTATAATATCCTTTTTATCTGAATTAATCAACATTTTTTCTTTTCCGGACCCTTTCACCACAAGTAAATCCCTGTAGAATGACAGCATTATATTAAATATAGTATCAACATTGTTTTTGTTAGCTTCAAAAAAATCGTAAATTTCAAATACGCTCAACAACCTGGAATCCATTAGCTTTACAATTATCTCAACAACTTTTTCTCTTAACAGCACAAAGTCATCCGATCCAGCTAATTCCAATGCAGTACCCACAATTCCGTCAGAGTAGGAAGCAATAAAGTCCAGCCCCTTTAGCCTCCCTCCAAACCTTGCTTCCAGCAAGTTCTTCACTTCACTATAGGAGTTTTTCTTAAAACTATACTTCAATACTCTCGAACGTATAGTCTCAAGGAGAGCGTCATAATTGGAAGCAGTCAATATTATGACAGTATACTCCGGGGGTTCCTCCAGAGTTTTTAATAGACTGTTCTGGGCCTGTACCGTCATCTTGTCGGCGTCTCTAATTAAGTACACTTTTCTTTGTGAATACATAGGCCTTATTATAACATCACTCTGTAATTTCCTTATATCCTCAACACCTATGCTTGCACCGGATGATTCTATGATATGAAAATCCGGATTTGAGCCCTCATTATACATAAGACACGGAGGGCATTCCTTGCAGCTTACATTTGAATAGTTACCGTTGCATAAAAGAAGCCCTGCGAATACTCTTGCTACAGTGCTTTTTCCAATCCCCTTAGGACCGTAAAACATATAAGCATGTCCAATTTTACTACTCTTTATAGCTCCCTTAAGGCTTCCAATAACCTCCTCTTGGCCCACTATAGCGTTAAAGTCCATATAAATACCACCCCATCCCCTCCCGGCAGGGGAAAATTGTCTAAAACAAAATTGTATGCAGCGAGATTAATTCCCCCTGCATTTATCCGTATAGCTATACCCTTTACCTACAATAATAAAAAGTTATCCACCATAATGACAAAACCAAAATGAGTAATCAATTATAGCTTTTCTTTACAAGGCACTAGTCTATACATAAAATATATTAAAATAATATATTTTGTCAATCTTACTAATGTAACTGATATATAACCTGAAAAAGCTTGGAATGGAAACCTTACATAACTATATCCAGAATAAGGCCTCTTATGTCATCCAATCTCTGCAGTATATTAATGTTATCTTTTTCAGCGCTTAAAACTTCCTTTGTCAACTGTTCAACATTTTCGTTAATCTTTTTTACTATAGCATAGGTCTTATGCCTGCCTCTCCGGTCCAGAAAATTTCTCTTTGAAAACTCGTGAGAATTTCCTACGGCTTCATCGAGAAATTCCGATATAAGCTTTTTATAGACCTTCAATTCTTTAATATCCAGCCTTTTGCCAAGCTTATCACCCTGCTCAGTAATTTTATCCACCAACTCACGTATCTTATCCTCATAGTTCCGGCCTTCAACACGCTTTATATGATTTTGAAAGCTAACTTCCTTATTATCCGAAACTTTTCTTTCCTCTTTTCCCGATAATCCTGAAATATTTGATCTGTTATTAAGTGCTTCCTGTATCTTAATAATTATCACCTCACACGTGCTTCAATACTTTTAGCATTGTAGTATCAGCTTCTATACTTTTTCAAACCTCTCAACATCGGTCACAAAGATAGTAGCTCCTCCGACCGTTACTTCAACAGGGCAAGGCACATACATGCCTCCAAGGCCGTCAGGTGAAATTGAAGAGTTTATCATTTGCTTTCTGCTTTTTGACTTGCTTTCAATTATCTCTATCACCCGGTCAACATTATCCGCCTCCACACCTACTAATAATGTAGTGTTTCCCGATCTTAGAAATCCTCCGGTAGAACAAAGCTTGGTAACACTAAAGCCGTTTTTGTTTAACTCACTCATTACCCTTTGCCCGTCTTCGTCATGGATAATCGCAAAGACAAGTTTCATAGCAACCCCTCCTAGATAAGTCAGTATAGCTATCTATATTCACCCTATCCGGCAGCACTAGGATAAACTATATTTAACCTAGTAGTTCATCCAGCCATTCCCTAACATCCAGGGAAATTTCCTCTATACTTCTTCTACTGTCTATAGTCTTTATCCTTTCGGGATAAAGCAAGGCCAGTTTCTTATATCCATGGTAGACCTTCATATGAAAGTCCATTTTTTCCTTCTCTATTCTATCCGCACCTGTTGCGTTTATCCTTCTGGCAAGTGCAGTCTCCGGTGATATATCGAAAAAGAAAGTTATATCCGGTGTTACACCATTTAATGCTGCCCTGTTGATATCTGCAACTATTTTAAGGTCTATACCCCTACCATAACCTTGGTATACATAGCTTGAATCAACAAATCTATCACATATGACTATTCTTCCCTGTTCTATTGCAGGCCTTATTACCTGTGAAACCAATTGTGCCCTTGCTGCTGCATACAGTAAAGCTTCGGTCAGTATACCCATTTCGGTATTTTCCGGATCTAGTATTAAAGAACGTATCTTTTCACTTATACTAGTCCCTCCCGGTTCCCTTGTCAAAACCACCTCATAACCCTTACTTTCGAGATAATCCTTCATTAGAGCTATTTGTGTGGTCTTACCGGCACCGTCAGTACCTTCTACTGTTATAAATATCCCTTCCTGCATTTTCATCCTCCGTAAACTTTATATATCAAAGACTCCATCACTATATTTTTCAAATTTCCATATACCTGCCAGAGTTACACTGCTTAGCAGCCTTCCATAATTTGTATTTCCATATCCTTTCCCAACCCGTTCACAATCCCGCCTGCACCAACTATATTATATATATATTCAACAGCCTCTCCCAAAATAATCTCTCCCGGACAAATTACCGGAATTCCCGGAGGATAGGGAACTATCATACTACCGCTGACTTTCCCTACTGCTTCATCTAGTTTAACTCCGGCTTTACGAGAATACAGAACATCCTTTAGTTCAATGGTTTGGGGAGGAATATTCAAACTCCTATTAAATATATCGGCTAAAGGCTTATCGGCCTTAAACCTATATGCGATTTTATTTAGTGCAAAAGCTAGCCTTTCAAAATCTTCTTCTCGGTCAGCTACGGTAGCAATACAAACAATGTTATAAAAATCTGCCATCTCAACCTGAATATTAAACTCTTCTCTTAAAATACCATCTATTTGAAAACCCGTTTTACCGGTGTCTCTCACATTTATAACTACTCTGGTACAATCAAGCCTGCCACTCTTTAGGCTTTCCTGTGAAAGTATAGAAAGATTGCCGCAATTACTAACAGCCTTTTTAAACCCCTCTACATTTTCGAGAAGCTTCTCTAGAAGGTCTCTCCCGCTTTCCTCCATAACAGCCCGGGCTATATCAAGAAAAGCCATAAGTATATACGATGGGCTTGTTGTTTGCAGCATACTCAAATTTACCTTTAGTCTGTCTATATCAACTCTTCGATTTTTTACATGAACATACGCTCCCTGGGTAAGTGCAGGTAATGTTTTGTGTGCACTCTGTACACAGATGTCTGCCCCTGACATCATCGCGGATGGAGGCAGTCTCTCACTAAACACTAAATGCGCCCCATGTGCCTCATCCACAGCAAGTACTTTCCCCCTTCTATGGGTAACTCTTGCTATTTCCCCCATATCGGAACATATACCGTAGTAGTTTGGCCTGGTAATTAATACACCCACAGCTTCCGGATTTTCGTCAAGCGCTTGTTCTATTTTGCTTGGAGTAATGTCTGTAGATATGCCAAATCCGCTGTCAAATTGAGGCTTTACGTACACAGGCTTTACTCCTGCCAGCGCCATACCGTTTATAACCGAGCGGTGGCAGTCTCTTGATACCACTAACTTGTCTCCAGGCCTGCAAATACTTAGTATCATGGCATGTATACCACCTGTGGAGCCATTTACCACAAAGAAGGTCTCATCCGCCTCAAAGGCCTTGGAAGCCAATTTTTGGGCTTCTTTTATCGGGCCTTCTGGGAAATGAAGATTATCGGTACCCGGAATCTCGGTGACATCCATAAGAATCATATCCTTCAGAAATCTCTCCGGTATCCCTCTCCCCAGCTTATGTCCCGGCATATGAAAGGGCACAGGATTTAGTGAGGAGTACCTCTTTACTGCGTTATATATAGGAATATGTTGATATTTTATAGGTATCTCTCCTTTTATGGATAGCCAAATTTTAACTTTGGTTACCCATAACTATTAGCTATAATAAATTGCAAAAAGAATCTACAACAACGTTCTCCCTAAATCTTTTTTTGCAATTTGTTACCTTAGGTTATATTACGGTAATCAGATTTTTCATTGTAATATCATTATCGCAATTTATATAGATTTTATCATATAATTAAATAATATAGAATTGAATAATCAAAAACAACAATACTTAGATATCACTTTGATTCCATTAATAACCATTATTTATTGTAAAATTTAAATTTTTATTTTCTTTAGTGCTTTTTTTTGATAGAATAGTGAAGATAAAGTTTACTTAAAATTATATTATGCACTTAATACAGGGCTTACTTATACTAAATACTGTTTTTAGTACCATCTACCATATATAGATAATTTAGGTTAAACTTAGTTGTTTCCATTCATGCAATGAGCTGCGATAAGTTTACTTCTGCTAAACTTAATTCACTTATTTACCAACTATACTAAGGGGGATATAGTAAATGTACAAAAGAATAAACATTTTTATCCTATGTATAATTTGGCTGAGCTTGCTAAGTTCAGTCGTGATACAGCCGGATAAGGTAATCCTTATGGAGCGATTGCTTCCCGGTATAATAATTGCCATACCCACAACCGTACTTATATTTATTAAAAGGTTTGATTATGTGACAGCTTATACTACACCTATAGCCGTTCTACTTTTTGCAGCCACTATAATGTATTCCGCGGGTTTTATGGTTGTAACACTGCTGGTATTTTTCATGGCTATAAATATCTCCACCCTGTACCACAACCCTAAATCAGTAGCTGCCACGACACTGGTAGGAGCTTTTATCCAAGTTGCCCTGTTTTTATTTTTCAAGGAAAGAGTCTATACCGATAAATATGGTGCAGTAAGTTTTCTGGCTTATAATGTGGTTATTTTCACCGCTTGTGGTCTCCTGGCGTTTATGCAGTCCAGAAAAGGTAAAAGTATGCTTACGGCTATAGAGTTTAAAATAAAGGAGTCGGAAGCCTCTCGTACTAAAATTCAACAAACCCTTCAAGCCGTAACTGGAACAGGCACTGAAGTCAACACACTGATTAATGAAATGAACCTCAAATCATATGAGCTTATAAATATATCAAATGGTGTTGCCACTGCCATGCATGAAACATCAAAGGGTATAGATGGCGAGAATAGGAGTGTGCACGACAGTGTAAAAACACTGAATTATCTGGTGCAGCAAATTGATGGTGTAGCAAAAAACTCCAGTATCATTGCCGAAAGCCTGCTAAAAACCAAAGAATTCTCCGATGCTGGCAGTTTAAAAATGAAGGAAATGAGCGGCTATATTGAAAGCATAATGAACCTTGTAATGGAACTTCATAGTACAATGAAGACAGTGTTTGAATATAATGATAAAATTAACGAGATAATCACCGTTATAAAGGGTATATCAAAACAAACCGACCTCTTGAGTATAAATGCGTCAATAGAAGCAGCCAAGGCACATGAGCACGGTAAAGGCTTTGCGGTAGTTGCCTCTGAAATAAGAAAGCTTGCCGAATTATCCGGACAGTTTGCAGGGGACATCGGTTCTGTCATAACTAAGATACAGGATAATATAAGCAAAGCCAATGAAAAGGTAGCCGAAGGAGTGGAACTTACAACCCATGGCTGGGATACTGCAGCACAAGCGTTTCAGTCCTTTAACGGTATTCAGGAATGCGTAAACAACTTATATAGAGATTCGGAACAGATACATCAGGATAGTAGGGAAGTAACTAAACAAGCTCATCATGTGTTGGGCGAATTTACAAGCATATCGAGTGTAATTGAACAAACAGCTGCCTCTGTACAAGAAGTAACAGCCTCTGTTGAAACTCAGCAATGTTATATAAATGAATCCATGAGTAATCTAAAGGTTATAAGTGACAAAATAAAGCTACTCCATGATAATTTAAAATAATTAAAAATTTCCTCAAAGTCTCCACACATGCAATAAAAGGGCTTTAGCAGTAACTGGTTCTCCATACTGCTAAAGCCCTTTTTAGTTCTCCCAAAGCACAGTTCTATGTGTAATATCGGCCTGCTGATATCTCCTACAAACGAAATTTCGATATATTTTCCTCAAGCCTATTAGCTATCAAAGCAAGCTCGTTTATAGCATTATATATATCTTGCACCGAAGCGTTTTGTTCATCGGTTGAAGCTGCCACCTGTTGTGTCCCTGCGGCAGTTTGCTGTGCTACACTTGCAATAGTCTCTATCTCTTCTCCAGCGTATGAGGCATCTTTGCTTAAAATTTCCGACTTCTCCGATACCGATTTTATATTGGTTGTTATCGTCATAACAGCCTCAGATATGCTTGAGAAAGCGCTAATAGTTTCTGCCACTACTTTCTCTTGTTCACTTACAACAAGCTCGGACTTTTCCATTTCCTGTACAGCCTGCTCTACTCCTGCCTGAACTTCCTTTATAAGTTTTCCTATCTTTACAACGGATAACTTTGACTGTTCTGCCAGCTTCCTTATCTCATCAGCAACCACGGCAAAGCCTTTTCCCTGTTCTCCTGCTCTTGCAGCTTCAATAGCTGCATTCAGAGCCAAAAGGTTAGTTTGCTCCGAAACCCCTCCGATAACCTCAATTATCTGTCCTATCTCTTCCGATTTCGCCGACAATGCCGATATGGCATCCCCCACGTTAGAAGCTACCTGCTTACTTTCCGACATTTTACTTTCCTGTCTTTTAACTGATTGCTCTCCTTTATCTACCGCCACTCCAGCTTTCTCCGCTAATTCTTTCGATTTGCTCACATCTTGGGCTATACATCCCAAGCCATTTACTATCTCTATAATATGTGTACTGCTTTTTTCGGTAGATATAGCTTGTTCACTAGCTCCCCTTGCCAGGTCATTTACTGCTGAAGAAACCTGGTGTGAAACCTTGCTTACTTCCTCAAGACAAGCAACTATTTCCTGAGTAGATGAATTAACAGCGGTACTCATATCCCTTGACTCGACAATTAACTTGGTTATTTCATCAATCATGGAGTTAACACTTACAGCAATTTCCCCTATTTCATCTTTACTTTTCACCTTGGCTTTAACTCGTAGATTTCCCCCAGCCACCTCTTTTAATGAAGCAAGTACCTTCCTGACATTTTGCGTCAAGCTGTTTGTAAACAATATCAGTACTATTATACCTATTATAACAGCTATAAGTGTAATCCCTAGAATAGTAACACGTACCTTGTTTATTTGATCAATAATATAGCTTTTTTCCACGCCAACAAACCAAATCCCTATGACTTCTCCCGTGCTGTTTTTTAACGGCATGTATTTAGTTTGGCATACTGTATTTACAACCACAGCTTCTCCGATATAGGGTATACCTTTTTTCAATACCTCATTTGCCACTTTCTCCGAAACCTTAGTACCTATAGCCCTGGTACCGTCGGCTTTAAGAACATTGGTAGCCACCCTTGTGTCTCCCTGAAATATAGTAGCAAATGCTCCTGTCTGCTTTTTAACCTCATCTACTACTGTATAATCACCATTAATCTGCTTATCACCTTTATATAACTTGCCATCTCTAATACTCCACTCGCCTTTATACGTTTGATCCAAAAGACTGTACCCCATGTTTAAATCCGAGTTTAATTTGTCTTCAATATTATGTATCGCTAGAGTATTTACCTGAGAATCAACCACCAGAAATATTACGTTGCTTACTATTACAAGAATTGAAATATAGATTATGAGCAGTTTGCCCCTAAGCTTGATATTCATAGGCTTTTCCCCTTTATCAAGTTATACTAAAATTAAAAATACTATGTATCAAAATTATATAATTCGACACTTTTCAGCAAACTCCTTTTTTGTTATACAGAAAATATTTCCATGCGATTAAAACAATAGCTTCTACATATAGAAAATCTTCCTGTAATATAGATAGTCTACTGTAAATTCAGTAATTTCACCCTAAAATCTATCCCACCATGTTTTAAAAGATAAAAGCCCTAGGAACTAAGTCCTACGCCTACATACCTATCCCCATAGTCTATACACCTCATTGCTGTAATATAACTGTAATAATATAATTCTTATGTAAACTATTTTATGTTAGGGAGGGCAATAAAATGAAATTCATAAAATCTCGTGCAGTTATTATTTCACTGATTGTTATAGCCTCTTTACTTTTAACACCCTTTACAGCTTTTGTTTCACCATGGAGCTCGGTTTATGCCAATACAGCCTCTTCTACATCTGAGAGCCTTAAAGTACAGTTTTACAACTATAATACTTCAGCAGTCTCCAACACTGTGTATCCTCAGTTCAAACTTATTAATACAGGCAGTACTAGTATTAACCTAACTAATATAAAAATGAGGTACTATTATACAATAGATGGTGACAAGGCTCAGACCTTCTGGTGTGATTGGTCAACCATAGGTAAATCAAATATTACCGGTACATTTGTCAAAATGCCTTTACCCAGAACAGGCTCTGACTACTATCTCGAAATTGGCTTTACAGGTACAGCCGGCTATCTTCCAGCAGGAGCAAATGTAATAATTCAAACAAGGTTTTCAAAATCAGACTGGAGCAATTATACGCAGACCGGTGATTATTCCTTCAATAGTACAGCTTCAAGTTATGTTGATTGGAATAAGGTAACAGGGTATTCGGCAGGTATATTAAAATGGGGAACTGAGCCCGTTAGCATTTTATCTACGCCTACTCCTGTGCCTACTCCTACACCTACTCCTGTGCCTACTCTTACACCTACTCCTGTGCCTACTCCTACACCTACTCCCTGTCTCTTATACACATCT
>JAOAEJ010000042.1 GCA_026416815.1 Clostridia bacterium
ATTAGTGTTGTGCAGTAAAAAGTAAATAATTGTATTACCAATAAAATAGCAAAATAAAAGCATAAGCAGACCAAATGTGGTAGTGTTTGAATTGCTGAAAAACAAACCATTCCACGGGGGTCAAACTTATGCCTGAGATAATAATAGAACAAGGGCAAGATATAATCAATTATTTAAATATTCTAAATCTACCTTATTCTGAGGCTTTACTAAGCCATATGAGTTACTTTGTTTCAGGCATTGTTGCCACCGAAGGAAATAAAAATGTTTCTGCAATTTACAAAAAGCTTACTTGTAACCGTGATAGAAGCTGTGGATCAAGGTTCTTAGGGGAATACAAGTGGAATAACGAGTACGTGGACTACAAGAGAATTTCTCATTCTCTGAAAACTGTCCAAAGGAATGTGGATGAAGGCACTGTTGGTTTTTTGATTGTGGACGACTCTTTGAGTAAAAAAGATAAATCCACTAAGAAAATCGAAGGCCTTGACTATCATCATTCCCATAGTGATGGTAAAGCCATGTGGTCCCACTGTGTAGTTACATCCCACTATAAAGTTTCCGAGTACTCCTTGCCACAAAGCTACAAACTCTATCTAAGAAAGCAGTGCTTTGGCAAGAATGTTAAGAAACATTTCAAGAATAAACAGCAGCTTGCCATGCAGCTTATTGATGAATTTGTACCGGCTACAGAAATCACATACTTACTGGTAGATGCTTGGTATACATCAGGTAAACTAATGCTTCATGCTCTTAGGAAAGGCTATCACACTGTAGGAAGGATAAAATCCAACCGTGTGATCTACCCAGGGGGCATTAAAACCAATGTCAAAGAATTTGCTACCCATATACGCAAAGACGAAACCTGCCCAGTTACAGCAGGAGAGGATACTTACTACGTGTACAGGTATGAGGGCAAAATCAATGACCTTGAGAATGCCGTTATCCTAATATGCTGGAGTAAGAAAGATTTATCTGACAAACCAGCGTTTATTGTAAGTACTGATGTAAGCCTTACCACCTCCACAATCCTTGAGTATTACCAGAACCGCTGGGATATCGAGGTGAGCTACCGGTATCATAAGAATTCGTTAGGATTTGATGAATACCAGGTAGAATCCTTAACCTCAATCAAACGATTCTGGAGTATGGTCTTTATGACCTATACATTCCTAGAGCTTTTCAGGGTTTCTAACAAGAAAGCCTTAAAGCTTCAGAACTTGGGAGATACCATAGGGTATTTCCGTGAACAATATTTGGTCTGTATTGCTAAGTTTGTATACTCTTGTGCAGAAAAAGGGGTAAGTCTAAATGCTGCTATTACCAAATTAGGGTTAGCTGCATAAAGTTTTACATTTTACTGCACAGGTCTAATTAATAATAAGTTAAATTTTAATATACCGATTATCAAAAAGCAATTAAACTATAATAATTTGACCTGTGTAGCAATTTGTGATGATATGGAAAATCAATTAAAAGTCTCACAGAGAACAACTGAATGAGAAAAACTAGATGCTTGTTATTTAAATTCCATGTCGTAATTTATTCACATCCTTGCTCAAAGATTCCCAAAACAGACTTCCGTGTCTGTTTTACATGAAATTTTGAAATAATTTCTTATAGTTTTGCTAGCATTCCAGCGTTATCTGTTCGCTTTTTTAATTGGTTTTCCTTACATTAATTTACTATTTAATGCACAGGTCTTATATAATAAATAAAAGTTCGCTATCATCCAGTGCCTGTTAACAGGAATTTACCTACTTGGTTGTCGTGGTGTGCATACCATGAACATTACACATTACAGACCACCAGTCCTCCCGGCTATGCCAGGTTTCACCCCATGAAACGACGCAAAAAAGCCAGCCATAATTATACGGCCGGCTGTCTTTTCAACCAAATATCCTCAACAAATTTGAAGCAACCTATATTTCAACGTAATCATTCTTACTGTCACGATCGCTTTGTGTTACAATACCGTTGTCAATATCAATAATATCTCCCTTTTTTACTCCATAGGGCAGCAG
>JAOAEJ010000054.1 GCA_026416815.1 Clostridia bacterium
CCCAGGGACTAAGCAACCGCACAATCTCCGACTACAAGAAACATGCCAACCTCTTCTTTAAACGCTTTCCAGATACCTGGAGTACACCAGGGTTTAAAAGCTCGGTGCTGGAGTATATGGCGGATGATATCAAGCCAGCCACATACAATCTTAGGCTTGTCTACCTCAAAACCTTCTTTGAGTACTGCATAAAGGAAGGCTTCATGACAGAAAACCCACTAAAGGATTTTAAAAAGCGCAAGGCGCAGTCCAGGATTGTAGATATACACCTGGATACTCTTAAAAACCTTTTAGCTTTACCCAATCAGAAAAGCTTTGCAGGGTTAAGGGACTTTGCTATAATTATGTTTACCCTGGATACGGGCACACGCCCGAATGAAGCGTTATCACTCAAGCTTCAGAATTTTGATTTAGCACATAACCTTGTGACCATTCCAGGAGAGGTAGCAAAGACAAGGACTCCGAGAACACTTCCTATGTTGCCTAAGACCTCTGCTGTCATTAACAAGCTCGTAAGTGTAAGGTATCACGAATGGCCTGATAGCGTTCCTGTATTCTGCACCTGCGAGGGGACACCGCTGGATGTCGGTTCATATCGTAATAGGCTAAGGTATTATAGCAATAAATTGGGGCAAAGGATAAAGCCGTATGACCTTCGGCATGCCTTTGCTTTGCTCTATTTGAGGAATGGAGGTCATGCTTTCGGATTGCAAAAGACCCTTGGACATACGGATTTGGGAATGACCAAGAGGTATCTGAATTTATCAGGAGAGGATTTACAGACATCCCATAGACAAGCAAGCCCATTAAATGATTTGGTAGCGTCCAATAAGGGTAAGGAACGAATGAGGGGTATATAAAAGCCTTTACCTAGCAAGGAGAGGAATAATTATCTCCCTCTTGCTATATATTCCAGGTTTTAGTACTTAATGGGGTGTTAGGGGTGATAACCCCTAAGTTATTTAAACTCGGGGACATTCCTTAACGTAAAAGGAATACTTCTTGTTCAGAAAGGTGTGTCCCCATTCCTTGGGTTAGGTTCTTCGCCTTGTTTTATAATAAAAATAATATTTAGTATTAGAATAAATTCAACTTGAAAATCTTATTTATACTTTAGCGTACGTATATTAGAGAGAATTGGGTATTATTGAGAGCATTTAATTATAAACCTTTTAGAACAAATTTTGAATTATAAAATTATTATGGTATTATTTATGTAATAATACTCCTCAAATTAAAATATTTATACTGTATGGAGGCATTACTTGGAGAATTTTATTATTGGATTAACGGGCGCGTTTGGAAGTGGGTGTACTTTCTTAGCTGATGAAATGCTCGTTAAGCATTTCGGATTCAAAAAGTATACATTATCGGATATTCTAAAAGATACGTTCAAAGAGCAAAATGGGCGTCCACATGAAAGTAGGCATGAACTACAAGAATTTGGGAATCATATCCGTAATACTAGCGGAAAGGATTTTCTTGCAAAGAAAGTTGTGGAAATTATTGAATCTGAGAAACTTCCTGCATCGCAGAAAATACTAATTGATAGTATAAGGAATCCGTACGAAGTTGAGTACTTGCGGCAGAAATACCCAAACTTTTTTCTTATCGCTATTTTTGCAGATTATGAAAAACGTTGGGAAAGAGTAAAGGGTGTTTATAGTAATAAAAGAGATGCATTCGATGATGATGAGTATAAAGACCAAGGGTCAGATGAACCTGAGCATGGACAAAAAGTATCAAAATGTTTCTTTGAAGCTGACCTTGTCATATCAAATAATGAATATATAAGTTGTGATACTCCAAACAATGCGCACAGGGATATGTATAGTAAGATTAATAATTACTTAACAGCATTTCAAAATCCCAAATCTTCTCATCCAACTATAAAGGAATCACTTATGGCAATGGCATATACAAATGGTAGGCGTTCAAAATGTAAAAAGAGAAGAGTAGGTGCAATCATAGTAGATGAGTTGAACAATATATTAAGTTCTGGGTTTAATGATGTCCCAAGGAAATTAGATGATTGTGGTAGCAAATTAGGGGAATGCTATAGAGATAAGCGCAAAAGGGAACTAAAAACTGATATTTTAAACGAAATTCATAGTATTCAAAATAATACTGTTATTGCCGATAGACTAATAAAGAAAGTTAAAATTCTTGAATTATGTCGTGCGTTGCATGCAGAGGAAAATGCTATATTGAACTTAGTTAGCAGTTCGAGTAGAACTGACTTTTCTGCTTGTACACTATATGCTACAACTTACCCATGTAACTTGTGTGCAAACAAAATTGTCCAAGTTGGAATAAAGAATGTTGTTTACTTCGAGCCTTACCCTGTAGTTGAAGCGAAACAGATTTTTGACGAAGGTAGTGTTAAAGCAGTACCATTTGAGGGTGTTACTTTTAGAGCGTTTTTTAGAGCATTTACTTTTGAAGCATAAATTTTTAGGAGGTGGCTACGATGTCCTTTTGCCCAAACTGTAAAAGGTTAATTGAGTACGATTCTTATTTTGAAAGATCTTACTGTACGAGTTGTAATTGGAGAAGTGAAAAGAGAAGTACGAGTATAGTGCAAGAAAGAAAAACGGGTTTGCGGTTGTCACATAATGTGAAATCAGGTAGGAAACTTTCTTTAGCGGTTAAGTAATTGCAAATACTATATCTCCTTAAAAAGACCACTCTTCAAAAAAAGGTGGTCTTTTAACATTTATTAAATACTCTATTTTGTATAATAAGAAATTCAAATAATGATCAATTCAACCGAAAAGGATTTTCTATAAATGGATAGATAAATTCTTATACACCCCCCTATACACCTCAATTCGAAAATGCCCTATTTATATATAATTAGGCTTATATGATACAATGAAGTTGGACAAAGGTTCGACAGAATTGCATGGATTTTGAGAAAGGGTGATTGGTATGGCATACTCGAACCAGGATAAAGCTGCAGCATTAGGACTCTGGCTTGCAGGTAAATCATACAGGGAGATTGAACAAGAAACAGGAATAGCAACCAATACTCTGATTAAATGGAACGAATCCCATGGATGGGAGAGCTTAAAGGAAGAGCACTTACGGATGCTTAATGAAACTGCAGTTGAGAGTATCGGTGACTTCAAGAGTAAGATGCTTACTCAATTAGAGGAGATAAGGACTGAGCTTATTAACGATTTTAAGGTATCTAAGTCTGCAACAAAGGATAAGGTTGTTTCAGGGATACTTGAAGTAAACAAGCAAATGCTGCTGCTGAAAGGGTTGCCCGTAGATATTTCCAAGGTTAATCAGCATGTCGAGGTAGCACAGAGGAAGCTGGAAGATTATTTTAAGTGATGTGTAATCTTGGCTATATTGTATTTTATTCATGTCCGAGAATTAAAGTTTACCTACGAAGTCGCCTGCGAAGAGCCTACCGTAGCTTTCCTAGCAAGGATGGAAAGGTTGTGCTGCCGCTCCGCTGCGATAGAGCCCATTTTGTCAATATTTGCTCTCCCTTGCTAGGATATTATTTAACATACCACGAGAGCAGAAGTTTTACCGTTCTGCAGACACAAAGGTTATTCTCCACTTGCTAGGTAAATACCAGCACTACCCGGATTCTTACGCTATACCGATGTGTCGCACAGACATAATGTCCCATAGAAGGGGAAACACTATGCTTACTTTCAACCAGCATACCTAAATAATTAGGACGTTGCTCAGACTTGCCCAGGTGGCCCTTTACCAAGTATATCAAATAGATATTTGTAACGTATGTCCGCTTTTCAGCAGCCGACGGTCTTTTACATCTGGGATAGAGAACATCCATTCTCTGACTGGCATTTGAATGCATGTCAACTCTGGGATTGCCTCCCAACGCGTCTAAAGTGTTGGGACAGTTATTTTATAGCGTTATTCCTGTAACCGCTTTACTACCAGGATTAAATTGTTAGTATTATTTTGTGTAAAATACATAGAATAATACGTTTTTTGTTATATCAAAATATTAATTTGAGAAATTGTAATGATTAATGTATAACGGATAACATTTACTGCTTAATGAAACCGTGGCTGAAACTATAACAGACCTAAAAAATAAAATGCTTTTGTGCTTGAAATGCTTTAGTGACGGGTTGTTTAATGATTTGAAGCTTGCAAAAACTGCTTCAAAGGAATATTATTGATGTTTGAAAACAGATGATAGTATTATGAGCTATTGCAACAGAGATATCAAAAGTAAACCAGCATGTTGAGGTTAAACCTTTGAAATTGGAGGATTACTTTAATAATAAAGTGTTATAACTGAATTCTATTTTGAGCTGATTTGTTTTTAACGGGGTTCGCGGGCATCTTTATTGGTTGTTCAGTGGACTTTCTTACCTTTTTATCTTTTTTCTTTATTTCATACTTCATTGTCGTTTGGGGGAAAAGCTTTCTAATAATTTTTTTGATTATTAAGGATAACTTATCATAGATTAGTTTCTTGATTCTATTGTTAAGGCTATGCTCATTTTGTGTCAGCGCTAAGTAATGACTGCTTAGCATTATGGCAAAACCCAATGCTCCAGCGCATATAAGCCAAAGTAATGAAAAACTAACTAAATAGTTTTTAGGAAAAAGTTTTTGTGGCAAAATAATATTCATAATACCAAAGTAAACAACCCATGAACATACTATTACTGCAAAGACAGATGTTTCATAGAATGCACGAACGATTGTATACCAAATTCTAAGAAAGACATTTATTTCGCTCACAAATCTATTCCACTTATATTTTCCATAAATAACATGTATATTATTCCAATACTCATTTTCAACCATTATATAAAATTCATTAATTTTTTCGCATAAGTCTTCCCAAATCATATCACTTTCAGGGTTATTATCATGGTCTCTAAAGATTTGTTCCAATTCAAAAAATTTCTTAACTATAAAGGCATTGCCTATTTTATGAATATTGGAATCAGGAGAAGTGTACTTATCAAAGAACTCTTTTAAAAGTATCATAGTTGCTTCAGGACTATTAGATTGTTTTATCTTTCTTAATGTGATGAATATTGGACTACAGACTTCTTTTATGTTTTCGCTTACTTGATTTTGAAATTGCTCTGTTTTTTTTCCTCTTTGAAGGAAATAGTAGCCAAGAAATGCTGAGAGTATTGCTGTTATTACTGAAGTAAGTATCGGATAATTTTTAATTATTTATTCCATATATAAAATTCCTCCAGAAAGAATATATCTAAAAAGCTATTTTGTCTATGGAGCAGTCAATTGCAATTGAGGTAGCTAACACTGTCATTAAACTAATTCGTTACATTTTACAACATTATTATACCATAAAATTAGAAACCTTTTCCATTATTATATGCTTAAGATTATGTTTTTCTAGAAAATTTTTGAAGGAGTTTATCGAAAAAAATAGAATTAGTATAAAGGTATATTGTGGAATTTGACTTGATTCAAGTTAAGGTGTATTTGAATTTTTAGTGTTTAAGGAGTGTTTTGTATGATTCCTACGCCAACACATTTGGTAAAATGTACTGAACCTTTCAACGCAGAAGAAGAAAAGTCCTACAAGGTAGAGGAAAGTTATCCAGGAGAGTGGCAAAATTAGTATAGCGGGAAAGTAAAATGTACTTGCGGTAACTATGTTTTCGAAATATTATATCCAGGCGACGTTAATGAATATGGGCCATGTGTTGCCGAAGTTGATGAAGAATTTTTCTTTATAATAAAAGCCAGATGTAACGACTGTGGAATGGAACATCTTTTATTTGATGATGACTTCCATGGATGGAATGGATGGATATGTCATGATACTAGTAAGGCGGTATTGCCAAGACCAGAATTAATTGAGTGGAAATGCACCCAATGCTCTAGTACTAAACATCGGGGGGTTATTACCATTCATTCTCAAGGTAAGCAAGATTTTATTGAAGAAGCTGGAGATGAATTTGACTTGAATAGATGGCAAGATGCCTTTGATTGGTTCTTGCTTGATATAAGTTGTGAGGATTGTGGAAAAGAAACGAGGGATTTTATTTCTCATGAGACGATGTAAGTAGTATTGGAGGACAAAATGTTTTGGAAAAAGAAGAGAAATGAAGAAAATAAGCAGGATGAATTCAAATTTGAAGGATTCGCACGCACTTATAATGTAGAGTTGCTTTTCGAGGATAAGCCCAAAATGCCAGGTGAAGAGCTACTGAGCGTTTTAGGTAATTGCTGTGGTGATGTTGATATACTCACAAAATCAGAGCATTTGACAGCGTTAGTTTTTAAGGATTATTTGGTTGAATATAAGGATGGTAAAGCACCTGCACAATGCCTAATAATGAAATCGGATAAACAGTTAGATTTGCAGTGTTATGAAACTGCTTTGCAGCAATCATGGGATTGGAAAGAAGCAAAAAAAGCTATAGATAAATGCAAGTATTCAATAGTAATTTCGGATTTCTTGTCGTCAGCATTAAATTATAAAACAAGGGTTAACATTTTTAAGAATGTATTATTTAGCTTTTTAAAAATTCAACCATGCTTAGCAATGCATTGGGTCACAAGCCAACAAATTGTGAATCCTAACAAGTATATTCAAAACTTTGGGGATGAAGAAAATGGCAACCCGATATTTGGAATATTGAATGTTCGATTATTTAATATTTCTAACGGTGGTGATGGCGACACCCTTATGGATACCATAGGTCTCTCGGCTATAGGTCTACCCGACTTGCAATGCCATTTCAGAGGATTGGATTGTAATGAAATCGCTAGAATTTTATATACATATGGGCGTTATATATATGAAAATGGTGATGTTATTGGTGACGGGCATACTGTTCAAGGAATTACCGAAGACCAAAAATGGAAGTGTCGTCATGAGGTGTCATTAGTTAAACCTACAAGGGAAGTGTTGGATATTAACCCTGGGAACCCGTTTGCAGCAGGTAATAGATAATGGTTATAGCTGATTATTAGGAAGCTGAATAAGGATAACTGTTTAGAGGTGCTTTTATGTCAGATTGTATTCTAAAGATAATACCAAATGCCCCAATGTTTGTTCCTAGTCTACAGGCTATAAATAGTTTAAGAGAAATTGAGATAGACATATTCTCTCACGCTGATGGTGTGGAACACAAGATATATGAGCATATAGAATTTATCGACCAAGGTTCGAACTTTGAGAGAATTATATGCCCAATATGTTCATCTGAGATAAGTATGGACTGGTGGCAGGATTCAATGGATAGGGCTTATACGAGCATGTTTGTTTGTCTTGATATAGAAACCCCTTGCTGCAAAAAGGCTTGTAATCTTAATAGTTTGAAATATGAGGAATCTGCTGGGTTTTCAAAAATTGCTATTGAAGTATTAAACCCAAAAGAAAATATAAAAAAAAATGAATTTTATTTGGTCGAAAAAATGTTAGGATGCTCTTTAAGAAAAATATGGGCGTATTATTAGATAATGCTCTGTGCTTGTTTTTAAAATAGAAAGTTTAGAATTCTGTCTTTTGATTGTACATATTGGTATATTTTGCTATAATTTTATATGGTTATAAATGTATAAATGGTGGTTACATTCTTAGTCAGTCTTCTTTAAAGAACAGTAATAAATGATAAGAGGGTAGTAAATTGGCCAATTTATTTGAACAGTTTTATAGTATTGAAAATTTATATAACTCATGGATTAAAGTCAAAAACTCTATAATGAATAGAGAACTAGCATATGTCTATGAAGTAGAGCTATTTGAAAAGTTCTTATATCCTAATCTTTATGCTATAAGCAAATTACTTAAGAGATCCGAATACGAATTCGAGAATGTAGATATAATAGAAAAGCCTAAAGCTAATGGGACTTTCAGGCCTATTGTCGTTACTTGTTTAAAGGACCAACTCGTTGCACAGGCTTTAATAAATGTTATAAGAGACTTTTTTATCTCATATAAAAAGTTTAGTTTTGGATATAATCTTGCAGACGTCTCTTCCCCATTTTCATATAACAATTGGAGAACGGAATATAACAATTTCTCAAGGGAAGTTAGAGAAAGAACACAAGACTATAAATACGTGTATGTAACAGATATTGAGAACTTTTTTCCTAGTATAAACATTGACAAACTTGAAAATATTCTATTTGATAGGATTCATGATAAGAATATTAGATGTTTTATCTCAAAGCTCCTTAAGGGATTGACAGTTAAAAGTTCAAGTGATAGTTACTTTTCAGGATTACCACTAAATGTGGTGCATTCTCCATATTTTGCCAACATCTATTTAAACCATTTTCTTGATAGCAAACTCTCTAGAGAAAAGGATTTATGCTATTTTAGATATGTAGATGATATAAGGATATTTGCACATTCTGAAGTCCACAGAGACGAAATAGTATCAAGGGTAAAGAATTATCTTAGCGACGGTGATTTGAAATTAAACAGCGAAAAGACATTTTCTTTGAAGTCAGAGGATATGGAAACATACTCTTATTTAATCAAAACTATGTCAGTGGTGGCTCAAAGAATAATTGATTGCAGGCACGAAGATAAGGATGTAAGAGAAGCAATTCTAAAGGACTTAATTCAGCTCAATAGTTTTGGCTCTAGGTCTGAATATGCTCAAGGACAATTATTGGACGAAAAAATTAATAACTTTATTGAAAAAAAAGCTTCAGACTCATTTCGGAAGTTTTCTACATATCGCTTACTGAAAATTAACAATTATAAAGATAAGCAAGATTTTCAAGAGATTTTAGGTGAAAACAGTTGGACAGAACAATACAGCGTACTGTTGAATTTGTGTATGAATCATATTGTTGAATACCCATTTATCATAGAAATACTAATTGATAACCTCAATAATGAAAAGATAAATGATAAAAATAATACATACGTAAAAATAGTAACTCTCTCAAACCTAGCCGCAGTATCGAAAAAGGAAATATCACCCAAATATTACAGTCAAGTGAGAGACTTGATTAAAAGAAGTTTAATTAAAAACAGTGAAATAGTTAATCGATATGTTTTTGCAAATATTTCGGATGATTTGTTTAATGATTTGCTTAGTGATATTATAAAATATATAAAAGACAATGAATTTATCGAAAAATGCTATCCAATGTACTGCTTGCTAAAATATGGTAAGTATGAAAAGCTAACTCAAATTTTGCAGCAAACCCATGATTCTGCGTTAGGAGAGTGTTACCTAAACGACTTGCTTTTATGCAATATATTGCTTTCACTTAAGCTTAATTCAAACGAAAATAAGAATTTTAAAGTGCTTTTTGATAGCTATTCAAGTAAATTAAAAGATTATTTTTCTAAGGAAATAATGTCTTCTTTAAACTTTCTAGATAATAGCTTATACAAAGAGGGATATTTGGCTTTGAGTAATAATACTAGCTTTATATATACATACTTAAATGCTGAAGGAAATGCACTGTATTTAAATACACATTGCAACAGTGGTTTTTGCGCTTCTGCTATAAACTACATTGAAATGTTTGAAAAGAGTGTTTATGATAACTTAAAAAAATATTTCTTTAAAACAAATATCAGTAAGCTGAGTTCCGAATACATAGTGAAGACAGAAGTCAATCCAGAATATGTTAGCTTAAGTACTTTTATAAGTAGGGTAAATTATAGTCCGGAAATACATATAGAAAAGATAATCAAAGCACTCTTTGAGTTCGCAAAAACTCTTAGTGACAATACCAATAAACTTTATTTTAAATTGTGGGAGATTGACTGTGATAACATATATATAAACCCTACAAATATGATTAATATAGACATTAAGCTTGTCTTCGACGCAAGTGACTTCAAATCACACTTTTACTTTAGGGAGAATGGATTTAGGTTCGATAATAACAACAATGTTTTAGTTATTAAAAATATTCTTTTTATCATGCTTGACCTATTGCAAATAAAACATAGATACTCATATATTAAACGTTATAGCCTTAACACAAATGTTTATAATTATGGATATTTGTTTGGGATGCTTATTTGGCAATACAAACTGCTAAGAATGTTTGCAAATGACACAAGTAGAGAATATACCATAGAGGACTATTATAAGAAATTTCTATATCATACATCAATTAGGGAGTGTAGAGATAATGTATCAAAGGAGTATTTAAAACTCGATAATATTTTCAATTCACATATAAAGGATACAGTTTTGGTAGATAAGCTATGGTCTATAAGAAGGTTTGTAAAAGATAGTTGGGTAAATGGACCAAAGGATTGCTACTTCTTTACTTTACATAATGAACAGCATTCAGATTTTATTGTTAACAGTCTATCTAAATTAATTGATGAAGCTCAAAACTTTACAAATCTAAATAAAAAGGAATTGTTTAGGCTATATGCAAGTTCCTATCTACACGATATCGGCATGTTAAATGAGCCTGAAAAGGACAAGCTGGTAGGTAGGTTACAAAAAGAGAATAACTTCAAGTCTTATGCTGCTGATATTGATAGTTTGTTCAAAGCTTTTGCAGAGCTAAGGACAACGTTTGAAGAAGTATGTTCAGTTGTACAATCTTATGACGATGTAAATATTGACGTTTTGAATACTCCTATTAATGGAATAAACGCTGCTATATCAAAAATAACTTATGATAATTTTGAAACAAGAGGTTTCGAAGAATACAAAAGGAAATTTTATAGGAACATTATAGAACAGTTCAACCAAATTGATAATATACGTACTGATATAGTAAGAATAGAACATTCAAAGAATACAAATAAATTTTTAAATAGAAAGCATTTTTCGAGTCTGAATGAGCTAGATGCAGTTGAATTAAGAGATATTGGAAATATTAGTGAGTGTCACTATATATCAGTTGAAGATATGGAGAAAAAAGTCCAAGAAATTGAGTTTGATAAAAGTAGCCAAATTAAGTTAAGATACTTGTGCCAATTATTGAGGGTCGGTGATTGCTTAGACTTATGTTGCGATAGGGTTGTAAAGGACTTCTTGAAAAACAACTATTTCAGGATGGAAAGTGAATCACGATGGCATTGGATTAAGCATATGTGCATCCAGGAGGTAACTATTAAACGAGTAGATGAAGAATGTAAAGATGATACGAGTTTTCCCTATATAGATACAAAGAACATACTAATAATCATTGTTTTTAAAAAGTTTCCTAAATATTCACTCAAGGATAATAAACTAATCCGTTCAAAGATTTGTAATAAGAGTGATTTAGCTAAGTGCAGTTTAAAAGAGTATAAGGATAAGTATTCGCAAATAATAGATAAGTACAAAGAGCACGTAGAAAACTATGGAAAGGTAATTGATTTTGAGAATATTGAATGTGATGTTAAATGTTCATTTATTTCAAAGTCATTAGGATATTTATTTGAGGAAATTAAAACTTTGAATAAGTATCAAAAAGATAATGAGATTGGTTTTTGGAAAATTGACGAGAGCCAACACCGTGCGTTGCTTAATTTCGATATTATTGTTTTAGAATCTAATGAACCTGAAAATATTATTATAAGCGGGGACTTAACTGCGGACAATTTTTTTGAAGAGTATTATGATACTCAGCTAACAACATAGAACTTAATTTTGAAGTATGCCTATAGAATGGCTTTGAAAAAGTAACTTGCGGGTGCTCGGCGGTAAAACCTGAGACCCATTCCATAGCAATGGTAAGGGATGCGATTTAAGTATTAAAAACTATAAATCTGTTTGGCAAAAATATATATAGCTAAGGTTTTTTGCCTTGCTAGGTTAGTACAACACTCTTATAGGTATACATAGACAAAGATAAGTTACAATTCAACTTAAAAAGACCCCTCTTCCAGGAATTTTGCATTGCAAACATGGTGACTTTGCCCATATAATTTATAGTAGTGGACTCGTTCCAAAAACAGCAGTTAAAAAAATGAATCCACACACACTAAACGATGTCGAAAGCTCGGAAATGTTAATAAATCAGGTCGAGGTAGTCTAATGGATAAGACGGTGGATTCCGGTTCCACTAATCCGGGTTCGATTCTTTGCCGGGGCATTAAATAAAGTTTATAAAAAAGCAAAAGCTCGTAGAATGCGAGTTTTTGCTTTTTTTAACATATACCTATTCAAACTTAATAATATCCTCACCAAAGCTTGGACATACCTTCTTCCCAGGAGGTACAACCAACACTTCCTTCTGGTCAAATGTCCCATTTAAAATTTTATTTAACAGCATAAAATCACCATTTACTAAAGTATAGCTCCAATTGAAATACTGAGCACTCCTTTCAGTAAACTGCCTATAATAATCTGAATTACCCAGAAAACTCCAGTTTATAAACACAGCCTTGCTGTAATCCTCTAGCCAGCCCTTTTCAGTACTTACCAAATATTCGGCGTCTTCCTTACCATACTTCGCCAGATACTCATCATACAAAGCCCTATACCTCTCTTCAGACGGCTGGGCACCCCGCTCTATCCACCCTCTGGAAAACCAGTAGGTCCCCGGGTTTTTATCAAACCACTCCTTATAGCGCTTCCTTGAGCCCAGCAAAAGAGTAATGCAATCATGGGCCTTCGGAATAACCAAAGGAATCTTCTCACTTGAAATCCCCACAATACCATTACTGCACAAACCATACCCGACCACAATATAATCATAATCAGGCTCACCACCGTAATTATTATAAGGAAACCCCTGATTAGCCCTATCAATCTCCTCCTGCACCGCCTTAGCAAGCTTCGAAGGCGTACAATGCAATCCCTGCCGCAAAAACGTAACATCCACAAAACACCTCGATTGACTCGCCAAATAAGATATCTCTCTATTCAAAACATCACAAGCAATAACCTTAAGCTTAACCATAAAAACCCTCTCTATCTCTTTAAAACCGCCCGCTAAAACCACCCGCTAAACTACCCGCGAAGCCCCTTATAATTCAAGGGAAAAACGCATAGGACGTGCGTTTTAGGCTTCATAGGGCAGGATGCCCTTTGAAGCCGGTCCCCCTGGTACAAGCGCAAGGAAGGGAGCGTCCGAGAGGGAAACCTGGCGCGACTGGTTTCCCTCTCGGGAACTGCTTTAGACGACTCCAAAGCCTCTAACTATATAGCCCCATTATACCACACCACATATCAACTCTTAATACCCACCCAATTCTTTTTGTTTATGGATTTATTCCACCCTCCTGTGGTAAAATAGCATACACAGGAGGATGGTTATGCAGATAGGAAATATAATTCTCGAAAACAACGTATTCCTTGCACCGATGGCTGGAGTCACCGACATGCCCTTCAGAATACTCTGCAAAGAGCAGGGCTGCGGCTTGGTATACACCGAAATGGTCAGTGCAAAGGGTATGCACTATGATGACGAAAAAAGCGCTAAGCTTACTGAAATAAATGAGCAAGAGAAACCCGTAAGTGTACAGATTTTCGGCTCAGATCCCAGTATCATGGCTGGAGTCGCGGAACGATTGAATGAATCGGACGCAAGTATTATTGACATAAATATGGGATGCCCAACCCCAAAAATAACAAAAAACGGTGAAGGAAGTGCCCTAATGCTCAAGCCCGAACTGATTGGGGAGATAGTCAGAGCTGTGACAAAAGCTTCTGTTAAGCCTGTTACAGTAAAGATACGAAAAGGCTGGGATGATGGGAAGGTAAATGCGGTAGAAGTTGCAAAGATAGCAGAACAAAACGGCGCTAGAGCCATAGCTGTACACGGCAGGACAAGGGAACAATTCTACAGTGGTAAAGCCGATTGGGATATCATAAGGAAAGTAAAAGAAGCAGTATCAATACCCGTAATAGGCAACGGCGATATTGTAGAACCCCAGGATGCTGTAAGAATGGTTGAACAGACGAAATGTGACGCAGTAATGATAGGTAGAGGGGCACAAGGTAATCCGTGGCTATTTAAATCAGTACTCCATTTTATGAAAACGGGCGAGTTAATAGCTCAACCATCAGCTGAAGAAAAAATCAATACAATAATAAGGCACATGAAAATGCTTGTGGAGCTTAAAGGAGAGCGTACCGGCGTATGTGAGATGAGGAAGCATATAGCATGGTATGTCAAGGGCATGAGAAACTCTACTTATGTAAAGGAGAAGGTTTTTAGAATTACAGAAAAAGATGAGATTATAAGTGTGTTGGAAGAGTTTTTACACACACAGGAGATATAGAAAAGTATTTTGGTCCAATAATAATACCTCCAGGTTTCAGCTTATACTAAACACTGGAGGTATATAATGTTTATTCTAAGTTTATCAAGGCCTTTTTTATACCCCTTGACAGCCCCAATGCAGCTTTTTGCCGGAAGCTATCGGAGGCAAGAAGCTCCGCGTCATGTTTATTTGACAGAAACCCAAGTTCTGCTAAAGCTGAGGGCATTTTTGAATACTTCAATACTCCCAGGTCAGTTCTTCTCAATATCCCCCTATTACTGGTCCCTAAAATCTTTACAAGTTCATCCTGGATAATCTGTGCATATTCTTTATCATTTAATTTGCCCGTCTGCTTATTAGACGAAGTATAATAAAGTGTTGAAGTACCGTTATGGGAGGTGTCATCAAACCAGTCACAATGTATGCTTATGATAATTGAGGCATTTTTACTGTTAGCAGCACGAAACCTATCGTTTATACCGATAAATTTATCTTCAGTTCGTGTAAGGTATGTACTGATACCCGAACGCTGCAGAATTGTATTGAGCCTGAAGGAAATGTCCAGTACTATATCCTTTTCCAAGAGTCCATTGGCGTCAGCTCCTGAATCATCGCCCCCATGTCCTGGGTCAATCACTACAAGCTTGTTTTTAAAGGCTTGTCTGTTTTCATAAGGGTCGGTACCCCTTGAGACGCTGATACCGGGGTTGGTATTAGGCCGTTGATAGGACGCGCTTGGGGAATTTGTAGAACTGCTAGTGGTTCTATGTATATTAATTATATTTGACGAACTCATAACTACAAATAATACCAATATCAATATAACCGATAAAAACGGAGTGTAAAACTTTCTTTTTCTTGTAAACAACTCACAGATCTCCTTGCAAACTTTATGTTAAATAGCCTATTCACAGGATTATAAAATGTCCAAAAATTTACATAACAATTTATACAAATTATTATACAACATAAAATGTTAATTTACATCAAAAAATTTAATATTCCTTAAATATATAAATAATTAATCAATTGTTTTTGGATAATTATAAACGGGATAAGTCAAGTGATAAGGGACATACTAAACTTGCTGCAGCGATAATAATTCATAAGGAGGGTTTTATAAATGGATCAATCTTCCGTGGGTAATATCGGACAATTAAGACAGCAAATTTCTTCAATTCAGGATATGGTGAGACAGCTTGAACAGTCTGAAAAAGATAACCAGCAGTTGCTACAGAAATTAGCTCAGTCGGAAGAAAAGAACAGGAACTTGTTACAACAGTTGAGTGAAGCTGAGAGCAGTGCGTATAGGGAACTTGAGCAATTGGCAAGGGCTGAGGCTGATTCCGCCAATAAATTGACCCAGATTGTAAGTTTATGTAGCCAGTTAAGCCAGCAGGTTGAGCAGGTACAGGTAGGTGGACAAAACGGTCAATCCTTTAGCCAGGTTGGCGTACAGGGAAGTCAGACAGGTAGTCAGGTAGGGCAGTCACCAGCTTCTGTTGACCCTGCAACAGGTAGAAACATATTTTAGTAAATAAAAGTGGGGGTAGGATATACCCCCATTTTTATCTATTTCCTGTAGCCTCGGCTTCCTCTAGTAGGCGGCTGAAGCTGTTCTTTATTTCACTTTCCGATTTATTATTTGCCATATCATCAGAGAGCTGTCTCATCCTCATGTGTATATACGCCGACTCACTAACTTCTACTCTCATGATTGATGTATCCAGCTCCTTTACCCTGTTTGCTATCATATTCTTTACTGTGGCCACATCCCTGATACTATCAGCGTGAGTATAGCCTACAAGAGCGATATCGCCATTTACTATTGTAGTTACTCTTTGAATTCCTCGTCTTTTTATTAAATCACTTGTAATTATATCTCCCCGCTGCTTATCGATAGACACGGGACTTTGGGGTGTAAGTATGTTAGGTTGGGTTATATTGGGGGATATATTTTGTGGGATGGTATCAGTACGATTATTTTTCGGTACTTTATTACTTTGGGTGCCTAATAACTGCCCTGAGTTCGGATGTGGTGTGGCTTGGCTTACAATGTTCTTAGGAAAGTCCTGCTTTTCATTTATAGAAAATGGCCCATCAGGACTCTGGGAAGTTCTACCTGGGGAAGTACACGCGCTTAAAGATAGTATATGCAAGCATAATGCTATAGCAAGTGCTGTAATTATGGGAACCTTCATATGTTTATTCACCTCCATACTTATTTTTCTCAGGATTTTTGTTTTTATAAAAACCAATTTTTTTTGATTTTCCTGAGCTACTATTATTTTTTATCTTTTTGCAAAGAATATAGATTATATGGTTATCTATATAAATTGCAAAAAAGAATCTACAACGAAGTTCTCCCTAAATCTTTTTTGCAATTTGTTACCTTAAGTTATATTGCGATAATCAAATTTTTCCTTGTAATATCATTATCGCAATTTATCTAAGCCAAATAAATTTAAAGGATAGTAAATCTATGGAAAAGCAAAAAGTGGCAAGATTGCTAACTATAATACTAACAGTTGCTGAAATCATACTTGTAATAGCATTTATTATCAAAAAGGATTATATCTACATTGTTGAGATAGTAATTGTATACACTTCCTATTTACTGTTTTTGTATTTCGAAAAGAAAAAGGGGTTTTTTGTTGAAAATTATGTGCGTGGGTTGCTTATTATAACCCTTATAGCAAATAACTTTTTTGGGGAATTTATAGATTTATATAACCGTTTTCAATATCCCGATAAAATTATGCATTTTTTCGGTACATTCTCTTTTTCACTTTTCGCTTACTCAGTGGTAAGGAAGAGTATAGAGCCTATGTGCAAATCAAGGCTTTTAAATTTTATTTTAATAACTTCTTTGGGGACATTTCTGGGAACAATGTATGAAATAATGGAGTTTCTTGTGGATATTGTTATAAAAACCGTAAACCAACCAACTTTAGTTGATACCAACCTTGATATGATACTTGATGTTCTTGGGGCAGCAGCAGCAGGTGTATTTATCCTATATAAAAACTCATTTAAGGGAAAAAATGTTTTAAGGCATGTATAAGGGGTAAAATAACTATAATTATACAGTAGAAAATCTGCTACAGATTGTTTAGGTTGAAAGTGATTTTATCCCGATAGGAAATCACCACTTAGCACAGGTGTTTCCCTATCGGGCAATCACTAAGTTCAACCTAAACAATCTTCATACATTATTAAGCTGTTTAAGCGAAATAATAAAACAGGCAATATGGAAAGAACAAATATTAAGTTTTACAAAGGAGAGTAAGTTTTATGGGAAAAATAGAAACTATGGACGGCAATCAAGCCGCCGCTTATGCTTCTTATGCATTTACCGAAGTAGCTGCAATATACCCTATCACACCTTCCTCGCCAATGGCAGAAGGAGTTGATGAGTGGTCGGCTCATGGAATGAAAAACATTTTCGGACAGCAGGTAAAGGTGGTAGAAATGCAGTCGGAAGCTGGAGCTGCCGGGGCAATGCATGGTTCTTTACAGGCGGGCGCATTGACGACTACATACACCGCTTCTCAGGGGCTTCTGCTTATGATACCTAACCTATATAAAATGGCGGGAGAACTTCTTCCTGGGGTGCTGCACGTTTCAGCCAGAGCAATTGCGGCTCATGCCCTCTCAATATTTGGAGACCACCAGGATGTAATGGCATGCCGACAGACCGGGTCAGTACTTCTTGCTTCATCAAGTGTTCAGGAGGTAATGGACTTGGGATGTATAGCTCATTTAGCTGCTATACGTGCAAGACTGCCGTTTATTCACTTCTTTGATGGGTTTAGGACATCCCACGAGTATCAAAGAATAGAGACCTTAGAGTATGCTGACCTTGCAAAGATTGTAGACTATCCTGCTATACAGGCTTTCAGAGACAGGGCGCTTAACCCTGAGCATCCTGTTGCAAGGGGTACAGCTCAAAACCCTGATATATATTTCCAGGGTAGAGAAGCTTCTAATAAATTTTATAACGCAGTTCCTGATATAGTTGAAGGATACATGCAGGAAATTAAAAAGCTTACAGGCCGTGAGTACCATCCTTTTAATTATTATGGAGCCCCGGATGCTGAATATGTAATTGTGGCGATGGGTTCTGCATGCGATACGATAGATGAAGTAGTGGACTACTTAAATAGTAAAGGAGAAAAAGTAGGCTCTATCAGAGTACATCTTTACAGGCCTTTCTCTGAGAAATATTTCTTTAATGTCCTTCCTAAGACTGTAAAGAAAATTGCTGTACTTGACAGGACAAAGGAGCCGGGCGCTATAGCTGAGCCTTTATATCTGGATGTTACAAAGATGTTTTATAAGAGCGATATGAAGCCGGTAATTATAGGCGGTAGATACGGATTAGGCTCTAAGGATACAAGACCGTCTCAGATAGTGTCGGTATTTAATAACCTAAAATCCGAAAACCCAAAAGACCAGTTTACGATAGGAATTGTTGATGATATAACCAACACATCACTCCCAGAAGGGGAAATTATAGAGACTACACCTGAAGGTACTATAAGCTGCAAGTTTTGGGGCTTAGGATCGGATGGAACTGTAGGTGCAAATAAGTCAGCAATTAAAATAATAGGTGATAATACCGGATTGTATGCTCAAGGCTATTTCTCCTACGACAGTAAGAAATCGGGAGGTTCGACTATTTCCCATTTGAGATTTGGAAAGAAGCCTTTGAGATCACCGTATCTTGTATATAATGCCGATTATATTGCTTGTCACAACAAGTCATTCATATACCATTTTGATATATTGAAGGGATTGAAGGAAAACGGTACATTTGTACTTACTTGTCCGTGGAAGGGAGATGAATTGGATAAGAACCTCCCCGCACCAATAAAAAGGTATATAGCTAAAAATAAAATAAATTTCTATGTGATAGATGCTATAGCGATTGCAGGGGAATTAGGGCTTGGCAACAGAATTAATATGATTATGCAATCGGCGTTTTTCAAGCTTGCTAACGTAATACCTGTAGAAGAAGCAGTAAATTACTTGAAAAAGTCTATTGAAAAGGTATATGGTAAAAAAGGACAGAAGATTGTAGAGATGAACAAGGCTGCGGTGGATAAGGGAATTGAAGCCTTGGTAAAGGTAGATGTACCTGCCGAATGGGCAAATGTACAGGATAATGAGGGCCCGATAAAGGAAGAACCGACTTTTGTCAAAAATATTCAGAGGCCTATGGCAAGACATGAAGGTGATGAGCTGCCCGTCAGCGCTTTCAGCGGTATGGAGGACGGTACCTATCCTCTTGGTACTACAGCCTATGAAAAACGGGGTATAGCTGTAATGGTCCCCGAATGGCAGATTGACAAGTGTATCCAATGCGGAAGGTGTTCCTATGTATGCCCACATGCTACCATACGTCTGTATTTGCTTGACCAAGATGAAGTTAATAGAGCTCCCGATACCTTTAAAACAAAGCAAGCTGCCGGTAAGGGATTGGAAAACTACCAATTCCGTGTGCAGGTAAGCCCTCTTGATTGTACTGGCTGCGGCAACTGTGCCGATGTATGCCCGACCGCTGAAAAGGCTATTATTATGAAGCCGGCAGAACAGGAAATAGAGATGGAGTCAGAAAACTGGGAGTTTGTAACCACTGTCACAGCAAAGGATGATTTAATGGATCCTACCACCTTGAAGGGAAGTCAGTTTGTACGTCCGCTCCTTGAATTCAATGGCGCATGTCCCGGCTGTGGTGAGACTCCTTATATAAGGCTGCTGACCCAATTATTTGGTGACAGGATGATGATTGCAAATGCTACCGGGTGTTCATCCATCTGGGGGGCTAGTGCTCCATCAATAGCTTATACCACTAATGCAGAAGGAAAGGGTCCAGCATGGGCAAACTCGCTGTTTGAAGATAATGCGGAGTTCGGATACGGTATGTATCTCGGGGTAAAACAGATAAGGGAAAGGCTTGCGGAACTAATGGAGCAGGCAGCTAACTCATCTATAGGTGAAAACATTAAAGAAGCATTCCGTGAATGGCTTGACGGAATGAATGACGGCAGTAAGTCTAAGGCTGCTACAAAGAAGATATTTGAAGCTCTAAAAGGTTTTGATTATAAAGGTAATTCAGTTATTGAAGAAATACTGGCTAAGAAAGACTACCTTATCAAGAAGTCGGTATGGGCAATAGGCGGCGACGGATGGGCATATGATATTGGATATGGCGGCGTAGACCAGGTTCTTGCAAGCGGTGATGACATAAACCTGTTTGTAATGGACACTGAAATATATTCCAATACAGGCGGACAGTCTTCAAAAGCGACTCCGACGGCAGCAGTTGCGAAGTTTGCTGCAGCGGGTAAAAAAATCCGCAAAAAAGACCTGGGTATGATGGCTATGAGTTATGGCTACGTATACGTAGCTCAGATTGCCATGGGTGCCGATATGAATCAGACCATCAAGGCTATAAAGGAAGCAGAAAGCTACAACGGGCCATCACTTATTATAGCTTATGCTCCATGTATAAGCCACGGAATAAAAACCGGTATGGGAACCAGTATTGCGGAGTCGAAAAAGGCTGTTGAGGCAGGCTACTGGCACTTGTACAGGTATAACCCTGAACTTAGTGAGCAAGGTAAAAATCCGTTTACCCTTGATTCCAAAGAGCCTAAGGCTGACTTTAAGGAATTTCTCCACGGAGAGGTAAGGTATTCTCAGCTTATGAATGTCTTCCCGGATATTGCTCCTGAAATGTTTGACGCAGCTGCAAAGCATGCTCATGAAAGGTATAATATGTATAGGCGTATGGCTGAAATGAAGTATTAATAGATATATATAATTTATGCTGAAAGTGATTTTGACCGCTAGAAAGCCACCACTTACCACAGGTGTTTCCCTAGCGGTCAATCACTAAGTTCAACCTAAATTATAATCAATGCCCCCTGTTTGGCAACAGGGGGCATTGATTATTTCTCGTTTGTATCCACGTACTCTTTAGCATTCCTTACTTGTACTTCGCTTGGAATGGTAACCTTAGAAGCGTCCTTAGTCTTTTCGATATTAGCCCAAGCGGCTGTATCATGCTTTTCAACAGGCATTGCCATATGCTTTTCCTTATTTTTATTTTCAGCCATATAAGAATCCTCCTTAGCTTTGATTATCTATATCTCTATTATTGTTTGACAGTATGAGGATTTCTATAAAGAGAAATTTAACCCTTTGAGTGATTTCGAGCTATACCAAAACTTACCTTATGTTTATATAACAAAGTTTTATGTAAACGCATATGATGTTATATATATAATAAGGAGGTATTCCAATGATTGACTTGAGGGAGGATTTACTATTCTGGACGGGTATAATGAGAGACCATGCCATGTTTCAGCTAAGCACTTTAGCACCTAAAGAAACTATGTACATTCAGCACGCAACCTACTACCGCGACTTTTTTCAACGAATGATGTGTGAGTTGGAAAGAACATGCGATTGGAGAGTGCTTCAACCCACCCTTTTGCAGGGTTTAATATGCTTTATAGAATTTAAGAAAACACTTTTGAGGGGACTGCTTACATGCTGTTTGCAAATCAACTTATCGCCAAGCCTTATAAATCATCAGATTAATGAAGCGATGGAGTTTGAAGCGCTGCTTACAACGCCTGTAGTGCCATGTGTAAATAAAGGTGCAGCTCTGGCAGAGTATACTAAAATATGGCTTACTGACAGTATCGGTCATGCTGCGTCTATTCCTGCATTCCTTGACCCAAGTGAAGCGCTGCTGGCAGAAGAGGCCGAAAAGTTTAAAATGAAATTCGATAAGCTATTCATAAAAGCTTCAGAGCTACAATTAATGCTTGATAGGACAGGATTGCAGGATGGGACTCTTGAGCTTTTAGCAGAGGAAACTATTGAGTGGATGTCCAAATTTATTTGTTACCTTGAAAAGCTTAAAGAATTAAGAGCAAAATGCAAGGCCTTGGCGATAGGAACAATGCTGCCTCTGATACCGGACCACTTTATACGGGAACACAGGTACTTCATAAGAAAGCTTAAAATGTACATGATGGGGTAGTATAGATGTGAGTAAGGGCAGACTGATGTCTGCCCGAAGGCTTTAATAGCATTAACTATAGTAATTATTTAGATACATTGTTAGAGTTTAATCGACTATACGATAGAACCTGGAAAAATTCATGCTGATAGTGTCATCGTCTTCGTGATATGTATAATCCAGTTCGTCGTCATCTATGGGACTGTCTTTTATCTGAGGCCCGGTAAAGTTTCTGTAGGAGGTTTCTTTTGCATCATAAAACTTTATAGTGTCTCCATCAATGGCATATCTTCCGTCAACAACCACACAGCCTGTAATAATAGGGCCTGAGCCTGCGATTATATACCTGTATGTACCGTCCTTATTAAACTTGTACCATTGACCTGTGTAAGAACTTCCGGTTATTTGCCCGGTTGAAGGGTCAAACATGGTTCCATTAGGCCCTTGCGATGACCACGACCCGATGATGAAGTCGTATTCAGTATTTTCAATGGGAGAAGAGATTATAATAGTCCGGGTATCCGCCTTCCATACTACATTACACCCAAATGCCTTACTTACAAAGCCTAAGGGGACCATTGTACGTCCCTTGATAATCTTAGGAGGTACATCAAGCAGTACAGCTGAATTATTTTTATTGGCATACTTATTGCCTATTTGGAGGGCTATTGCAACATCGCCTTTTATAGCACTCACGGTTTTAGTTGTATTATCCCAGTAGATATCAGCCCCAAGGGCTGTAAAAATGGCACTAAACGGTACTAAGGTACGGCCATTTTCTATAGCGGGAGGAACATCAAACGAAAGCTTGCTGCCATCAAGTATTACTGTGATTTCCTTAGTACTTGCTGCAGCGTAGGCGCTGTTGAATAGGGTAGATAAAAGGATTAATTGAAGCATAAACAGGTATAGAAGTTTTTTCTTCATAATAGTATCCCTCCATTAAACTTGTATTAGTTTCAGTATTTTCCAAGTTATTATACCATTCCCGTTCTAGTGTAGTCTATAAAACAATAGTATAACGGAAAAAGAGGTCCGGTAATTTGCCGGACCTCCTAGTTTAACCTAATGTTTTATTCAACTTTCTTAAGTACATAGTATGAAGGTGTCATACCTCTATATACATAATCTCCAGACTTCCATTCATAGAACATATATGTTGCTCCATTTATATCTTTTATCTCACACTTACTTGCTGTTTTATCTACAGTATTGAGAACTAAACCTTTTGTCCAGGTTATTGAAGGCATCGAGACTGTTTTTGCTTCTACCCTAAATGTTAATTTACCGTCTTCTTCAAAATCTAATCCTTTTAAGAAAAGATCGCCTAGCCAGCGCTGCTGTCCCGGTTTGAAATTATCAATTTTCGATACAAAGTCTACACTTTCCCATTTGCCCTTCATTTTAGCATCATCAACAAATGGGTAGTCTACGGTGTCTTCTCTGGTAGGCTTAACCTGATAGTTTGAATAATCCTCGCTGTCGGTTTTCTTTAGAACATAAAACTTTGGAGTTTGGTTTCTGTATGTATAGTCGCCGCTTTTCCATTCAAGAAACATATATGCAGTTCCATTCATATCTTTTATTAAGTACTTACTGGCTGTTTTTTCATATTCGTTAAGTACCATATTTTTAGTCCAAGTTGTGTTTGTATAAGCCAGGTTCCCATTGACAGTAGATGAAAGCATTTGACCCTCTTTAATAAATACCAAAGAAGTTAGAAATAAGTCTGACTTCCAAGACTTCTGTTCAGGATTAAAATCCTCAATATTAGCGACAAAATCAACAGATTGCCATTTGCCTATCACTCTAGAATCATTAACAAAGGGGTATGAAGTGTCATCGATATTTCGAAATACGCTAAAGCCGGCAAATCCAACCGTAAATAAAGTTAAAAAGGCCATCACAGCTATCAAAGGTATTGATGCAATCTTTTTAGATCTAAAAAGTTTACGTTCTTTTTTAGGCATTGAATTGTTTACAGATTCAGATTGTTTCATATAAATCTCCTCCTATAGTTTAGAATTAATTCATTTGGCAGCATTTGTTTTAATGGTAGCAAGGGTAGAATACAGCAATGACCCTAAGTCTAAAATATCAATAGTATCCTCTACATTAAAAGCCCTCCCTTCAATCTCGATTTAACCTATATACACATCAGGGGTTAAAAAGGTTCGGTATAAATGCAAATTTGTCTAAATTTTCTTAAAGTGGGCTATGACATTCTCTATCATCAAAAATCCTCCCCTTCAATCTCAATTTAACCTATATACACATTGAGGGATAAAAAGGTTCAGTATAAACACAAATTTTTTTAAGTTTTCTAAGGCTGGATATAGATAACAGAAATTAAACTTAGCGATTTTCAGTCAGACTATGAGCTGTGACAAGTGCGATTTGACTGATTGGATAAAACCACTTTCAGCATAAAAAATCTATAAAATAAAAGAGGCAGTCCTAAAGTGGTATATTTAGGACTGCCTTATTTATTCATCTTAGTGTTTCAAAAAGGAGTAGGATATAAGCTTTAAAAAACGGAGAAAGAGGGATTCGAACCCTCGCTAGAGTTGCCCCTACTAACGGTTTAGCAAACCGTCCCCTTCGGCCTACTTGGGTATTTCTCCATATTTGGCGGAGAGAGTGAGATTCGAACTCACGGTAGGCTCACACCTACGC
>JAOAEJ010000072.1 GCA_026416815.1 Clostridia bacterium
GCGTAGGTGTGAGCCTACCGTGAGTTCGAATCTCACTCTCTCCGCCAAATATGGAGAAATACCCAAGTAGGCCGAAGGGGACGGTTTGCTAAACCGTTAGTAGGGGCAACTCTAGCGAGGGTTCGAATCCCTCTTTCTCCGCCAAAAGGATTCATTTACTTAGTTAAATGGGTCCTTTTATTTATTCACTAATTAATGAGAATTACCACGTATTAAGTGTTTAATAAATATAACTTTAGTTTGAAAGTAATTTTATCAAGTTTGGCAAGTTGGACTTCTATTACAATTTATTTCATAGCTCTAAATCACTAGTCTCCACTATGCCTATGTATAGTAAAGATAGATATTAGGTGTTTAAAGCCATTAGATTTAAAGAGTACTATGTTAATAAGATTACTAATATTTAGTCAGAATAGGTTATTTTCGAGGATATAGGCTATATAAATATAAGCTCATAATTATTAGGTTATTATCTAAGTAAAACAATTCCCTATATTTTTAATGAGACTAAAAAAGCTTCTGCACACACAGAAGCTTTTATTAATTCTTACTATAATATTTATACTTTTTTTATTCTTATATTACTTACCATCAGATATGACAACAATATAACGAGTGCTGCAGTTACAGATGAATGTATAGGCGTATATTTTCCGTTTAAAACTGCAAAACTATTATATAAGTTATTGATGGATAAAAAAGCACCAGCGATTGTAATAGGAATACCTCTAAATACATTATCAAAAGAACTAACATTAAAACGTGCCAGCCTATAGGCGCCTGCTATAGGAAACAATATTGTTAAAAGGTAACCTGGGACTCCTAAAGGGATGAAGCTTATCTTCCATGCAATTATTATGGGAGCTACACCAAAGGAAATCAAGTCTGACAAAGAGTCAAGCTCTTTACCTAGTTCACTGGTAGCATCAAGCATTCTCGCAACCTTGCCATCAAATCTATCGGTTAAAGCAGCAAGCATTACTAACAATGAGGCCGGAATCAAATCATCATTAAAAGCAAAAAGTATCGCTATAACCCCTAAGGATAAATTTATTAGCGTAAGAACATTTGGCAGAGTACCTTTAATATTTTTCAATTGATCACCTCTATAATTGTTTTACTAACCTTTACTCTTTCCTCGGGCCTTAGTTTATAGCTACAATCAATAGCACAAGCAACGCTGATGTATATATAAAACAACTTGATTTATAAACCTGTGTTTTATACTGCTTAAAATATAAAACTATAAATCGAAACATTAATCTCACTATAAGATTGGTATTATTACAAATTAGAAAATACTAAATATAATTATCCTACTAAATACATTGAGAGTTACTTAAGCCCTAATCTAGAGCTAAGTGATAAACTATTATATTTATAAAGTATATAACTTATGATTTCTAGCAGTGCTTGACTATATAATAGATTATAATTAAAATTACAGTAATACACAAGAGTTTTTGTAGAAGGAATAAGATGTAACAATAGCCATACGAGTATATAATAAAGGTTTAGAGGAGCATATGAAATTTAAAAAGCAAATTAAGATAATTGTTATTACTTTGATGTTAAGCGTTATTATATTTGTTTTATTTAAAACAAATATAATAACGGGTATTAACTTAAATGCAATTGGTGAGTTTATAAATTCATATGGAAATTATGGCGCATTTATCTTTATTTTTATATTTGCTGCAAGGACTTTATTAGTAATCTTCCCGTTTTCAGTAATGCTAATCGTAGGGGGGAATATTTTTGGACCAGCCTATGGTTTTTTATTTTCAATGATTTCTATATTTATATCTTCAAATATAGCATTTTTTATAAGTAAATACCTTGGCAAGGAGAGTATTCAAAAATTACTAAAGGGAAAAGGGGAAAAGCTGGATTTAAAGATAGAGGAGCATGGCTTTAAGATTATCTTTTTAATGAGAATATCGTGCTTGTTTCCCTTTGATATTCTTAATTTTGCATTGGGTTTAACTAAAGTGAGGTATAAGGATTTTATACTTGGTACTATTTTAGGTATAATACCCGAAACATTCTCACTAACATATCTAGGAGATAATCTCAAAAATCCATTTTCAAAGAACTTTATTATTTCAATACTATTAGTCCTGATAACAGTAGCAATACCAATAGTATTTAATAGAATTAAAAATAAAAAAAATTCAGAATAATAAAGTAAAGTGTATGCCCAATTATTATATTTTTTTTACTCGCCTTAAAAGAGTTGATTTTACGTGGTGAATGTCGTTTTTATTATTCTTGGCAATCTTTATATAGCACAAAGCAGAAGGTATAAAAAATGCCTGGAATAGGATCATTGTTATAATATAGTTATTAGGTGCATAAAAAGAGTATGATACATACTTTAAAACTATACCAATAAGGACATTCCCAATTGACCTACCTATGCCATTTATTAGATTGGCAATACTAAAAATAGTGGCTCTGTGTTCGGGTAGATTTACATCGGTTATTAGCGCTAACCAATTAGGTGTATTTGCAGAATGAGCAGTTGTACCAATGACTGCTAGAGCAAACATAAGAAGAAGCCATGGATTAGTCAGCATCTCGCTCATCAGACTAAAGAGTATTGCAATTGGAGTACCGTTATTGGGTATAGAAAGACTTTTCAATGGTGAAGCAAACATTAAAATATATAGAGGCATCGCAGTCAATATTGTAAGTGCAGCAAGGGCGGACCTTCCATTATGCGTTTTTTTCTGAAGTTTATCACCTAAATAGCCGAAATATATAGATGCCAGGCCGCCTATCTGAAGGAGGCCAAAAAGATATCCGGAGGCTACAAGGGCGGTTTCGGAGCTATAGCCTAGCTTTTCAATTTTAGACATGTATAGGGTCGGCAGCCATATAAGAGTGCCGGTAGTAATATTCATAAAGAAACCCTGCAGAATAAGCCATTTATTGCTTTTCTTAACGAGTAATTCACGTATATGATGATATTCTATAACGTAATCATATTCTGACCCGCTTTCTACAAGTTCTTTAAGCTCAGGTTCTGATGCACCTTTTTTGGGTTCATGGATAAAAAAGTAGAGGAAAATAAACGAAAACCCTAATATGGCAGTTATTTCAAAAGGCCTTCTCCAGCTTGTAGCAGGAGCGATTATTGACGCCATTATTGATCCTGCTATCCCCCCAAAACCCTGTGAGAGTCCCCATAAGCTCATCAACATGCCACGTAGGTGCTTAGGTATATAATCGGTTAACACGCTAAAGCCTATTGAAGCAATACAACCCAGACCTATGCCGGTGAAAGCCTGAAAGACTAAAAGCTGTAAATAACTTTTACTATAAGCTGTCAGGAAAACTGAAATAGACCATATAATAGTTCCGATAATGATAAGCCTTTTTCTTTTACCTTTATCAGCTAAGTAGCCCCAAAATAAAGATGAGAGTGAAGTAACAAACATGTTTACCGCAGAAATTACACCTAAAGATGATATATCTATGTTTAGATCCTTTGCTATAGAAGAAAAAAGAGGGGGAAACAGTCCGACAACAGCATTATCTAATGAAGCTAGAGCGATAAAAACGAATATAGTAAATATTATATGAAGTTTGTGTTTATTAATTTGCATAGATAATAACCTTTCATCATAAACTATTAAATTCAGTAATTCTAATATTTTACATTATAAAGCTTTCTTTTACAACTTAGAAGAAGCTATCTATATAAATTGAAAAAAAATCTACAACGAAGTTCTCCTAAAATTTTTTGCAATTTGTTACCTTAAGTTATATTGCGGTAACCGAAATTTTCCTTGTAATATCATTATCGCAACTTATATATAAGCAGATTATTAATAACAGAACCATTACATTTTATGATTAACCCAAGTACCTAATGTAAATACGTAAAAATTTAAAAAAGCAACTAATTATAAAAAGTTGCTTTTACTAATGATAGCAATTAAATTTTTAATATAAATGACAGTTATTTCTTTGAATACATTTTATCTAATAAGTAATATACTGATACATAGTAGTTATAAACTAGAATGTACTATTAACAAACTTATTCCATGATACCAGTACTATTAAAATCATTGTTGCAACGTTAATAAAAATATAGAAAAGTTTATTGATTTTTACTATGCTATCATGGATTGAAGTATCCAACCTAACACTAATATTTATAACTATACTTCTTATCCAATAGAGTATGGCCACCAAAGTTAACAGCTTCAAAAAGAAAGAATCAATGTAAAAAATGCAGTATGTAAAGAACACAATAATTATAAGATCCTTAGCAACCTTAGCGCCTTTTCCGAATTTATGTACATCGATGTTTACCATATCTTCAAGTTCTTGATAGAGGCTGTCGTCAGAATCATCAGGTGCACCGGTTACTGAAAAGACTTTAGCAGTCAGGTTTCTCAACGAGGAAAAAAACAAAACAGCAGCTAAAACAACAAAAAATAGATTATGATTTGAGAAGAGCATCATAACTGGTATTATTACCATCATAAATAATATCATCATTAAACTCTGTAATTGCATAAACCAACTCCTGGAATTAAACTTTTGGATTCGCTGCGACCTATACTTCGAGTTGAATTAAATCTGTAAAACTTAGATGACAAAAATATTTAAGTGTATCAATATGATTATAGTCGCTATTTAATTTATTTGCAATTAAATCTGATAAATATGGATAAAATTAAATTATACTCCTAATTATATTAAATCATGAATTATAAGTTTAACATATTATTTCTATGAATAAATAGTATTATTTTAACTAATGCTAAACTTGATGTTTTTTAAACAAAAGGAGGGCATTTATATGGCAAAAACTATAGTTGGTATATTTAGTAATTATACCTATGCTGAAAATGCTGCGAGACAGGTCAAGGACCAAGGGCTCAGAACTGATGATATTTCTATCGTTGCAAAAAATGATAATACAGGCAATGCTGAAAATGCAGGAAGCACAGGGGCTACTGGGACAGCAGGAACAACTGGTATAACTGGAACAACGGGAAATTTAGGAGCAACAGGGACAACCGCAGCGGCAGGAAATACAGGCGTCGTAGGATCTACCGGTACAGCTGGCGGGAATACGGGTACAAATGCGAGGACAACAAATGATAATATTTCCGATGGTGTAGTTACAGGAGGAATTTTAGGTGGGCTCGCAGGGCTTTTAATAGGTGCAGGAAGTATGGTAATACCAGGGCTGGGTATAATAGCTGCAGCTGGACCAATCACAGGATTATTATCAGGAGCAGTAACAGGTGGGATAGTCGGCGGACTAGTAGATTTAGGAATACCGGAAAACAGAAGCAAGCAGTATGAAACAGATATAAAAGCTGGAAAAGTACTGTTTAGCATGAAAACAGATGAGGATAAGGTGGATCGTATTGCCTCAATTTTGAGAAATAATGGGGCTGTCAGCGTGGATGCTTATTAATAGAAACATACATTAAGTCATACAAGAAACGATATAAAATGGGCTTATCGAAATGCAGATACTGCGGTTCAAGGCCCATTTTAATTATAAATCTAATGAATAGGAATACGTGGGTTAATATATAGAAAAAGCGCTACTTAAAATCATTTTAAAATTCAAAGTTTTGGATAAAAAACACCTCGGAATTATATCCCGAGATGTCTATAATTATTGAGGATTTGGCTTAGGTGTTGCTTGAATAGCGATCGTGTTTGCAGGTGTAGGTAAAGGTTTACCCGGAGTATTGGTTGCTGTGACATTCTTAGGTTGCGGTGTAGGGGTTAATGCTTTTTTTGTTCCACGCCTTATTTCTTGAGTTAGGGGATTATATTTACTAGTATGTAGTTTAACCTCACTCACAATCTTTCCATCCAATTTTGTTATTTTGTATGTATCTATAACATACCCTTTAGAACCCTTCTGTTTTACGACTGTCTTACCTACTTCAAGGGTAGGATCATCAATGTATTTGGTTTGAAAATCTATAGTTTTTACTGTCTTGGTAACAAGATCTATTGCCTTTTTGGGATCCTCTTTGGTACCCTTAAGAGTGAAAAATATTTTATTGTCTTTAGAAACAGTTCCCTCAATTTTAATAGGCAGCTTAGTTGAGTTTTTAAACTTAAAGTCTAACGAACCGTAGGATACGGCAGCATCTCTGCCATAGGGAACATAACCTACAGTAAACATGTGAGGTGTCCTTGAAACTGTTTGCAAATCAGAAAATAAAATTGCATTATAAAGTGTTGTGGATACTTGGCAGATACCTCCGCCTACATCATCAATTACCTTGCCTCTTGAATATACATGGGCCACTTTATAACCGTTGGCTGCCGATCTTGGGCCTACGATGTCATTGAAAGAAAAAACTTGTCCTGGACCAAGGATGGTACCATTTATTTTAGATACGGCAAGTCTTATATTTACACCTCTATTAGCATCGTTTGTAGTAGAGGTTGAAAAACGCGTACTCATGGTATAAAGGGTATCCTTAAAAAGTTTAGCATTGATGTCTTGTGTAAGTATTTTAGGATTTACTGTAGCGATAGGTAAGGACCTCTCGGTATCTTCTGTTCCCTCAAGTACAGCTACCAGCGAAGTAAGTGCACCCCTATCGACTTTTTTACCAATCACGTGGGGTAGTATAGTGATTTTATTTTTATCAACCTTTACTGAAGCATCTACCGGCTCAGTGTTAATTTTCTTTATAAACTCATCAACATTAATTTTATCAGGTATAGTCCTAATTGTTGCAAGATTTATAGTCTCGTCGCTGCACTTTAGAATCGAAGCTTCAATTTTTTTAAGCGCTTCACCCTTATCGAAGTGTTGTCCATGGTGCCCTGACCGAATGACTACATTGCTGCTACCAATTATTAGTTCAGGCTGTTTAACCTTAACCAGAGTTTTTTCATAGAGGGAGTTAATTACGCTTTCTACCTTCTCCTTATTATAGGATATAGGCATTTCGAGCTTAGATTCGTTTTTACTTGATTTGAGTACATCAAATAACCTTCCGAAAATGTTACCGCTCCTGCCAACTTCATAAGCTTTGTCAACAGAAGAAGAAATATCATAGGATAAATCTATATCCGCTAGATTGATTTTTTCCATAAAATCTGCACTTTTAACAGTGATAGTGATATTTTTAGCCTTATCTTGGAATTCCTTCTTTAGAAGATCGCTAAGTTCATCCCTTTTAAGACTACCAACGTCTAATCCGTTTACATAAACTCCGCTATAAATTTTGTCATAGCTCAACACTTTGAAAGTTGCCAGCCCTGTAAGAGCAGACATTAAGATAATAAAAGCAATAAGTGATATGTAAATTGTTTTTTTGGGAAATGGTTTACCAATTTTTTTTTCAATACCAGCATCCATGACTAGAGCACCTCAGTATGTAAGTTATTTTTACTATGTATGTTATCTTGAAAATAGTCAAAGCCTAGACTTGCTAAGCTTCTTACCCATTTTATATTATCGCAATTTTATACAAAAAAAACAATATGTTTTTCCATGTAAATTAATTACTGGATTATAATTAAGAAGATACTACCTATTGATCAACTTATAAAGAGATTGTTCTATTGTATCATTTTTTCTTTAAAGCTCTGTTGAAGTTACTTTATATTTATGTTACAAATTAAAGAAACTGAGATTGTTAAGCAATATACTATATATGATGTAACTTAATAAGCGTGAGTATAGACCTGGTAAAATAGTTTTCATAATTTCATAATATTGAGGAGAATTACTTATGAATGAATTTAATGAAGTCGAATTTTTCGAAGTATGTAATAAGTTTGGAGTAGAACCATCTATTAAGGAAGTTACTATCAATTACACTACGAGTGACTACTTTAATCAAATAAAGACAGCTGTAGCTACTGATAGACGGGGAGAAGTGGTATTCTGTGTATTAAGACCAAATGGAAAGGTTATAGCTATTACATGCGAGGAGTATCCTAAAGGTGTTTTTAGAATACCAACAGGAGGGATTGGACATAGTGAGGATATAGTAGAGGCAGCTTTAAGGGAAGCCAAGGAAGAGCTTGGGCTTGATGCAGTGATTAAGAGATTTATTGGAGTACTAAAGATAAAGTTTGAGTATAAAAATGATAGTGTTATGTTTTATTCTTATATGTTTATCCTAAAAGAAACAGGTGGTAGGCTTCTGCTTGATGCAAGTGATGATGAGATTAGTGAGGTAAGGGAGGTAAATATTGAGGGGCTATCCGAGGTGTTAAGCACACTGAAGGATTTACCGGGCAAGTGGAATGATTGGGGCAGATTTAGATATGAAACTACAAATGCTATATTTAAATTCCTTACTAGTAATAAAGTAATTGACTAAAGAGGGATTAGTATAATTTAAAAGATAGTTCAGAGGTTTTATAATATGAAAATTTTAGTATTCAGTGATTCACACGGTTATACAAATAATATGGTTAAGGTAATTAAAAAAAATGCAGATGCTGATTTAATCATTCACCTTGGAGACTTCTATAGAGATGCATTAAAAGTCCAGGACATGTTTCCAAATAACAGGGTTGAACTTGTGCCGGGAAATAATGACTGGACTTTAGAATATCCTAAGGAAAGAAGTATTGATATTAAAGGCAAGACACTATTTATAACCCATGGGCACACTTACAATGTAAAAAATGATTACAAGAGGATAATAAATAGGGGTCACGATATAAAAGCTGACGCTGTATTTTTCGGACACACCCATAAAGCGGAAGAAATATTTTCAGATGGAATGCTTGTACTGAATCCGGGAAGTATAAGCGTGCCAAGTAACGGTGATAACCCTTCATATAGCATAGTAGAAATAAAAGATAGCAAAATAATTTCCAGGGTCTGTTATATAAAATAAAGACTACAATGTGCTTACAAATGAGTATCAGTAAAATAAAATGAGCAATAATTTATAATTATGTATAAAATAGGTAGTACCTGCTTACACTTATTATATAATATTTAACAAGTGTAAGGGGAGTGTACATGAGTGTAGATCTACCGAAAAGTAATTTTGCTGAGTTTGAAAAAAGCGGGTTTTTGCAAAAATTTTTTGGTTTATTCTCTCCAAAGAGAAATACTGGAATAAAAAATTCTGGATACCCGAAAGATACTTTAGAGCTTATTGAAACAATAAAAGTAGCACGAAAAGAATGGATGAATGCATACACAAATTTTGATTATGCTGACGACGAAATGATAGTAGATTACTATACTTATAAGATAAAGGCATGCCAGGTAAGGTATGAGTATCTTATTAAGAAAGCAAAAGAAAAAGGGCTAAAAGTAGATATGCTGGAAACTTATAAAACTGAAAACTATGTTTAAGAATATTAAGTATTAATGGAAGTGTGTATTATATACATGCTTCCATTAATTTTTGTAATATTTCTTGTACAAACAAATATAATTTTATAAGAAAATTAATCATCTTTTAAAATGATTAAGTAGTTTACAAGCTACAAAATTGTAGCCGAATACTACTTTGTTATTTTAGAATTTGCCATAATTAAGGTAAATAACAAAGTACTACTAAACTAATTGAAAGTGGTGCATATAATGGCTATTGATCAAAATACTATTATAATTTATATTTTTGGAATTATAGTTTTATACATTTTAGGCAAGATGGCTCTAGGCCCTATGAAAATCATTTTTAAGGTTATAGCTAATGGTGTGATAGGAGGTACTGTACTAGCTATAACTAATTATATCGGAGGAACTTTCGGATTTGGTATTGCATTAAATATTGCTACAGCACTTACAGTAGGTTTTTTGGGTATACCAGGCTATGTCCTACTTGTTGTATTAAAGTATTTATTTAAAATATAGTTGAGCGTATCTATAACATACTATCATTTTATAACAGGTGATTATGTATGCTTTTGTATACAAAGAACATACTAGATAACAAATAGTTCTGAATTTAAGCCATTTCTTACAACCTCACTTGACAAAAAATAAACAAAGAAGTATACTTTAAGTTGGGTAAAATGTAACACGTTTGTCTGGTAAGTGAGGTAATTCTGTTAGTCCTCAAAAGTAAAAAAGTAAATTACTTTTCCTTGGTTCAACTATCATGTGGATTAAGTAAGGGTTACTGCCTATACCAATAAGTGAGTTATGGTAGTTGCTTATGAAATTATTACATAGTTATCATAGCCAATATCATAGCGCTTTATTCAAGTTTTAATAATAAAGAGGAGGGTTTGCCACATGGGCAAGGTTGTCGAAATTAGATGGCACGGACGCGGTGGACAAGGTGCTAAAACAGCATCATTGCTGCTTGCTGATGCAGCGTTCAATACCGGAAAATACATACAGGGCTTCCCCGAGTATGGTCCGGAAAGAATGGGTGCTCCTATTACAGCTTATAACAGAATAAGTGATGAGAGGTTAACTATTCACAGTAATATTTATGAACCTGATTATGTAGTAGTAGTAGATGATACACTTATTGCTACAGTAGATGTAACTGCCGGATTGAAAGAAGATGGCGCGATAATTGTTAATACTACTAAAACTCCTGATGAAGTAAAGCCTTTCTTAAAAGGTTATAAGGGTAAAGTTTGTACAATAGATGCAAGGACAATATCTGTAGATACTTTAGGTAAGTACTTTCCTAACACTCCGATGTTAGGAGCAGTGGTAAAAGTTAGCGGAGTTATGGATGAAAAGACATTCCTCAATGATATGGTTGAATCATTCAAACATAAGTTTGCTAAAAAACCTGAAGTTGTTGAAGGTAACATAAAAGCTCTTGAAAGGTCGATGCAGGAGGTGAAAGGTATATGAGTTGCAAGAAAGAATTAAAAACAGTAACTCCTGATGTTAAATGGAAAGATATCACTGAAGGTGGAGTAATACCTTACGCTGGTAATGCAGAGCTTTTCAAAACTGGTGACTGGCGTTCAATGAAGCCTATATGGTTACAGGAAAAATGCAAACAATGTTTGCTTTGCTACCCTGTATGCCCTGATACATCCATATTGATAAATGAAGAAGGTAAGAGAATAGATTTTGATTTTGACCACTGCAAAGGTTGTGGCGTATGTGTAAAGGTTTGTCCTTTTAAAGCCATTGACTTTGTAGAGGAAAGTAAGTAAGGAGGGGAATTATAAAATGGCTATTAGAGAAAGAATGAGTGGTAACGAAGCTATGGCTGTTGCCATGAAACAGATAAATCCTGATGTTGTTGCTGCATTCCCAATAACTCCGTCCACCGAAGTTCCTCAATACTTCTCAAACTTTGTTGCCGATGGTGTTGTTGATACAGAATTCGTTGCGGTTGAGTCAGAGCATAGTGCGATGTCAGCTTGTGTTGGTGCTCAGGCTGCGGGTGGAAGAGCTATGACAGCTACATCTGCAAATGGACTTGCTCTTATGTGGGAAATACTTTATATAGCAGCTTGTTCAAGACTTCCTATAGTTATGGCATGTGTAAACAGGACTCTTTCAGGTCCTTTGAATATACACAACGATCATAGTGACTCAATGGGTGCAAGAGATTCCGGTTGGGTTCAATTATACTCTGAAAACAATCAGGAAGCATATGATAACATGCTGATGGCTAACAGAATTGGTGAGCATCCTGATGTAATGCTCCCTGTTATGGTTTGCCAGGATGGATTTATAACATCACACGCTATCGAAAATATTGAGTTGGTTGAAGATGATAAGGTTAAAGCTTTTGTTGGAGAATACAATCCTAAAGATTATCTTTTAAATAAAGCAAATCCTATTTCTGTTGGACCTCTTGACTTGCAGGCTCACTGCTTTGAGCACAAGAGACAACAGGCTGAGGCTATGAAGAATGCTAAAAAGGTTATTCTCGAAGTTTCAGAAGAGTTTGCAAAAATGACAGGTAGAAAGTATGGACTGTTTGAAGAGTACAAAACTGAAGATGCAGAGGTTGCGGTAGTTATATTAAACTCTACAGCAGGTACTGCAAAGTATGTAATTGATCAGTACAGAGCAGAAGGTAAAAAAATAGGCTTAATTAAGCCTAGAGTATTCAGACCTTTCCCTGTTGATGAATTGACAGCTGCTTTATCTAAGTTTAAAGCAGTTGCAGTAATGGATAAAGCTGATAGCTTCAATGATGCAGGTGGACCATTATTTACTGAAGTAACTAGCGCAATGTTTGCTAAAGGTGTATTTGGACCTAAGGTTATCAACTACATCTACGGCTTGGGTGGAAGAGATGTCAGGTCTACTGATATAGAAGTAGTATTTAACGAATTACTCAAAATCGCAGAAACAGGTACAGTAGAGTCAGTTTACAACTACCTGGGCGTAAGAGAATAGGGGGTGCGATAAATGGCTTATAATTTAAAAGAGGTTGCTAAAAAGCCGGAAAGATTTACCGGTGGACATAGAATGTGTGCAGGATGCGGTGCTCCTGTAGTAGTAAGGCAGATATTAAGAGCTCTTAAACCTGAGGACCACCTTGTAGCAGGATCTGCTACAGGATGTTTGGAAGTTTCTTCATTCCTTTATCCATATACATCATGGAAAGATTCCTTTATTCATAATGCCTTTGAAAACTCCGGAGCTACTATATCCGGTGCTGAGGCTGCTTATCTGGCAATGAAGAGGAAGGGTAAAATCAATCAGGAAGGCGAAACTAAGTTTATCGCTTTCGGTGGTGATGGTGGTACCTATGATATAGGTTTACAGTCATTATCCGGTGCTATGGAAAGAGGACATGACATGGTTTATGTTTGCTACGATAACGGAGCTTACATGAACACTGGTATACAGAGGTCTTCTGCTACTCCAAAGTACGCTGATACTACAACTTCACCTGCAGGTAAAGCAATTCCAGGTAAACAGCAGTGGAGAAAAGATCTTACTGAAGTTATGGCTAACCACCATATTCCTTATGTTGCTCAGACTGCACCTATAGGAAATTTGAAAGACCTTTATGAAAAATCTGAAAAAGCTATCTACACAAAAGGTCCTGCATTCTTAAACGTACTTGCTCCATGTCCTAGGGGGTGGCAGTACAACACTCCTGACCTTATGGATATAAGCAAACTGGCTGTAGAAACTTGTTTCTGGCCTTTATATGAGGTTGTTGACGGTAAGTATATTATCAACTACAAACCGAAGAACAAGCTCCCAGTAAGAGATTTCTTGAAGCCACAAGGAAGGTTTAAACACCTCTTCAAAGCTGGAAATGAGTATATGATTGAAGAAATACAGGCAGAAGTAGATAGAAGATGGGAAGCTTTATTGAAATTAGCCGGTGAAGAAGCATAATAATAAACTATATTACAGTTTAAAATAGCAAATCAAAAGGCTGGTATGTCCATACCAGCCTTTTGATTTGCTATTTTTTATATTTGCTATATTACAGAGATTCTTATTGCCTGTAAAAGAGCATATATATGGTAAATAGTGTGTGAATACCTCAAAGATAATTATAGATAGCACCAGTTTAGTGATACTAGTATCTCTTATGTATGAAAAAACGTGATAATTATGTAAATAAGAGCATGGACTAAGTAGTAGTGGCCTTAACATTAACAACTATTTTAACTCGAATAGCTATGTACTGTCCCGGAACTTAAGAAACTAATAGCATACACAATAACAAAGGGATGCATTATGCATCCCTTTTATAAAATAGAACTTATTTTACTTTACAGAATCTTAAATATTGATATTGATCTTCCAAGTTCTTCAGCCATCTCATTTAAATCCTTAGCTAAATTTGACAGCTGCTCTGCACAAGCCATTTGCTGCTGCGTACTTGCTGAAACCTCTTCTGACGTTGCAGCTGCTTCCTGGGATACTGCTGATATACTTTCGATTGATTCAATAGCTTTTTCTTTCGCTGTAAGCATTCCATTTACTGAGTGTTCTACAGCATCCATATGCTTTGATATACTTTCCATAGAACCAAAAATCGTTTTAAAGGCTTTATCTGTTTCTGAAACTGCTTTCATCTGTTGCTGAATAATATCATTTGCTGTATTTGCTTCGTTAACTGTAAACTCAGTTTTTTGCTGAATTTTAGTAATAATGTTACTAATCGTAATTGAGGCTTCTTTGGATTGATCAGCAAGCTTCTTTACTTCTCCAGCTACTACTGCAAATCCCTTTCCGGCTGCTCCAGCTCTTGAGGCCTCAATTGCTGCATTTAACGACAGCAGGTTTGTTTGCTCAGCTATGCCTACTATTACTTTAACAATCTTCTTAATTTCCTTCATATCAATACTAAGGCTATTTATGTCATTAACGATCTTTTCAGAAACTGACTTTGTTTCCATAGCTCTTGTATTTAAAGAATGTACTGCGGATAGAGCATTTTCACTTAGTTTCTTAGTATTGCTTACTACTTCGAAAACAGAACTCATATCATTGCCAACTCTATTTATACCATCTGATAGTACATTCATATGAGTAACACTGATGGATACTTCCTCTGCCTGACTTGCAGCTCCCTTTGCGACCTCCTGTATAGTCAAAGCTATTTGCTCAGAAGCAACATACGACTGCTCCGATGAGGAGGAAATCTTATGTGAGTTTGCTAAAACGCTTTCTGCTGAATGCCTTACCTTAGATACGAGCTTGCTTATATTAGAAAGCATTTCATTGAAGTTATTGCTAACCTGGCCCAGTTCGTCCCGGTTGTTATCCTGTACAGTAATTGAAAGGTCTCCATCCTTAGCTCTTTTCATCAGTCCCACTAGGTTATTTAAAGGGCTGGATATACTGTGGGAGATAATAATTGAAAAAAGTAAAGCTAATAGGAAACAAGCAAATATTACGAAAATAATAGTAAATAAAATCGCATTTGGTTCACTATTGAGGTACGAGTAAGGTATAGCACATACGACATACCAGTTATCGTTTGGAACACTCTCGATTTTTGAGAATGCTACTAAGTGCTTTTTCTTAGCAAAATTAATATCAAAGGTTTTTACTTTTGATTTATCCGTATCCTTTGAGAAAGCTTTAATATTTTTTAATAAGTCCTTTTCCGGGAATGGCTCACTTACTTTCAGTGTATTCTGGTTTTTACTTGATATAACCTTACCGCTAGAATCAATAATGAATATGCTAGCATTAGGATCACCCAGGTCTATGTCCTTATATAGGTTTAAAAAGTACTCTTCTTTTAATGCAATAAACAGGTATCCTATAACTTTATTTAAAGCCCTTGTTGATTTAATTTTTCTTGCAATAACTATGTTATTTTCATTAATACTCTTTGTTCTTTCATTAAGTACGATTGCGTTATTTGATGTTGAGGCGGTATCTATTATCCTTCTAAACGTTTCATCGGACCATATTCCACCTTGAGCATCGCGACCTCTTAATCCCATTCTCAAATTCGATTTGGGATCATAAATAATTGATACGTCAGTAGTGACACTATTTATTGGAGTAAATTTATCAGACATAACCTTGCGAATTTCTCCGTCTACCCTCTCCATATCAAACGATTCTAAGTCCTTATAGACAGGTATCCCATCCTGAACCGGTTGTGAAAGAGCTATCTCAAGGCTGTAGTCCATAAATTTGGTTATTTCAGATCGGATGTTTTGCTCTGCCTGGTTCATTACTTGCTGAGAATATTGACTAATTTTATCCTTAATAGCTTTATTTGTTTTTAGAAAAGATATTGTTCCTGTTACCACTAAAGGAATAAGAGATAGCAATAAAAACGATATAATAAGCCGGGTCTGTATCCGGGTATTTCTTAATAAATTACCCGACACAAGCATTTTTTTATATGTATGCTTAAGAAGAATAGAAGCTTTTGGTTTTATGTTTTTACTATCATGCTTATTACCTATAATATTTTTTAGTCTGGCTTTCGCATTCTTAAGTAACGACATAGGAATTCACTCCCCCTATAAGTAAGTAATTAATATATTCGACACTCTATTCTAAATTCCTTTGTTATAATTTGTATATAAGGCATAGAGAGTACTAATTTTTGCAGAATATATTGGTAAGAAAATAAGTCTACCTAGAGCAACAAAAATTAGAAAATTAAGTAATGTAAAAAGGCAAAAAGGCTGATATCAGTAAATATCAGTCCCTTTTAGTTTATCATATAAATATTTAAAATTCAAAGAATTTGTTGAACAAACTCTAACTTTGAAGAATAGGCTTAAATTTTATACCTTAAATATTGAAATTGCGTCATTAAGCTCTTGTGCCATTTCATTTAACTCTTTAGCCAGGTGGGATAGCTGTTCGGAACAAGCCATCTGTTCTTCTGTACTTGCTGAAACCTCTTCTGATGTTGCAGCTGCCTGCTGAGATACTGCCGAAATACTTTCTATGGATTCGATAGCCTTTTCTTTACAATCCAGCATTTCCTTGACTGAATTATCTACTTCGCTCATATGCTTAGCTATATTTTCCATAGAATTAAATATAATCTTGAATGAATTATCGGTTTGGGAAACCGCGTCCATTTGGTGGCTTACAATCTCACTGGCTGTATTTGCTTCATTGACAGTAGACTCTGTCTTCTGCTGTATCTTGGAAATTATGTTGCTGATAGTTATAGAGGCTTCTTTGGATTGATCTGCAAGTTTCTTGACCTCTCCAGCAACTACAGCGAACCCTTTACCTGCAGCTCCAGCCCTTGACGCTTCAATTGCGGCATTAAGTGATAAAAGATTGGTCTGCTCTGCAATTCCAACAATAACTTTAACAATTTTCTTTATTTCCTTCATATCATCATTTAAGCTGTTAATCTGGGTCACTATTTTGTCTGAAACGGAGCTTGTTTCTACAGCCCTATTGTTAAGAGCCTTAACTACATCCTGTGCATTTTCACTGAGCTTCTTTGTGTCTCCAATTACGGTTGATACATTTCGCATACCGTCATCAACTCTATTAATGCCGCAGGCGAGAACATTCATGTGGCTTACACTTACGGATACCTCTTCTGCCTGGCTTGCTGCCCCCTTAGCTACTTCCTGTATGGTTAGTGCTATTTGTTCTGAGGCGACATAAGACTGCTCTGAAGATGATGTTATTTTCTCTGCACAATTTAAAACGTTTTGAGCGGAGGTGTTAACTTTAGATACCAGCTTACTTATATTTGTAAGCATTTCGTTAAAGTTATTAGTTACCTGGCCAAGCTCATCGTTGCTCTTATCAGTTATTGAAGCGGATAAATCACCGTCTTTGGCCCTTTTCATAACGGATACCAGCTTTGTAAGCGGGTTTGATATGGTCTTGGAAATTATGAATGACAGTAAAAGAGCTAAAACGAAACATACACTTATGATTAATATTAAATTAACAAGTATCTTGTCGTTTTCCTTATTAAGATAATTATAGGGTATAGTACATACGATATTCCAGTCAGCAGTGCTTTCAATTTTAGAGTAGGCTACCATATAGCCATCATGATCAAACCATTTATTCTTACTGGTTACAAGCTTTTTAACAAGGGATTTATCTTTATACGGTTCTCCCACAGGAATAACTTTTGGGTTTCTGCTTGATACAACGGTGCCCTTTCCATCTATTATAAACATATCGACGTTTTCACCTAAGTTAATTTGTTTATATACATCAGAGAAGAGCCCTTCTTTAACTGCAATAAAGATAAAACCTATATTTTTACCGCGATTTTTATTAGATTTAACAGACCGGCTAATAAAAATATTATTGTCCTTATCTTCTGTTCTTTCAAAGGAAATGACTGCGTCCATCTCATTAGAGGTAGAATTTACTACATTTTCAATGGTCTCTTTTGGCCAAACCCCTTCTTGCCTGTCATAACCGAATATACCAAAGCGCGCTCTATCAGGAGTTGTTGTGATTAGCTCTACATCTGATATATTCGTCTTAACTGCTGCAAATTTTGCGCTCAAAATATCCCTTACTCTGTTTGCAATGGTACCTCTTTCAAACATATCAGATTTGGCAAAAGCCGGGTAAGCTTCTTGAATTTCCTTCGATGAGGTTATTTCAACGCTGTCACTTATAAACTTGGACAATTGAAGGTTAAGGTTTGTAGCAACCTGATCCATTACTTGAACCGAGTATGTGCTTATCTTGTTTCTGATAGAACCACTGGAGCTGGAGTATGACTGAATCCCCAAAAATACCAATGGAGTTAGGCAAAGAAACATAAAAGATATCATTAGCCTGGTTTGTATCTTTGTACGGCGAAGTACAGTACCAGAATGTATAATGATATTAATAAAGCTTGCCAGCCGGTTTTGACTTTTTATAGAAAGGCTTTTATCGGTATTATCGGACTCATTGGGTGATTTATTACCGAATACAGACTTTTTAAACTTAAATTTTAACACTTAAATCCCGCCTTTACAAATATTGAGATATTATAATATTCGACAAGATTTACTTAAATCCTCTTTTTTATACTGCTAATTTATAACAGATATAACTATCAAACTATATTTAAGGGTGTACCCAATAAAATAAAGAGAATATGTAGAATTTATTTACTTTTAATTAAAGAATATTTTAATGAGAGTTATCATATATAAGATGCGTAAAGGTATTTACTAAAAAGTAAAAATGTGGTAAAATATACTGGTACTTAATTTATAGAGTGTATATAGTTTTATGAGGTAGCGAGAAAAGTTTTAGGGGGCGATTTAGCCGCAAGGCTATTAAAGAAAGTTAGATAGGAAATAGAAAAATTTATCTAAGATATTATAAATAGTAGAAAATTAATATCGAAAAAAAACTAGGAGGGTGCTGTCACACCCCCTAATAATAGAGAAAAATAATTATTTAGAAAGACTTTTTGGAACCTTGGGCTGATAAATGAATAGGAAACTCGCGGTACTTGCAGTAATTGCTGCAAGTACTGTTAAAACACCTGCTACAACGTTGAATACTTTTCTCATAATTGAAGACCCCCTATACTTTATTTTTCACCCGTATATTTATATATATAACTATATAAGTGCCTTTATTACATACAATTTGAAGTATAGTAGCCTATTGCTTTACTATATGTGACTTTAAGCTATCCACAGCTTCATTTGCCTCTTGATATTTTTTTTCATTAATTAAGTGCGATATATAATCTAAGTTTTGTAAGAATTCGCTATTATTTAGTGCATTTTTATTTTTATGAAACTCATGAGTTGTTTTAACAGCTAAAGTTAAGACTATGGTTACAAATAACGATAAATATATGTTAAGCCTTAGTAAAAAAGTATTGGTAGAATTTGCGAAATCTCCGTTATCAAATAAGGCCATCTTAGCCATAACTATAGCTAAGAATACCAGTGTTCCTATCGAAACCATGTAAACAATTAGCTGAATATAATACTCTTTCCTTTTTATTGCTGTACTTTCTAAGTCAATTATCTTTATATTTTTATATATGGACACAATTATTAATGACACTTGTACTAAACGCTCAGGGATAGTGATTAATATTCTAGTCGTATCACTAATATATGCTGCATTTAGTTTAATTCCTGTTATAGCTGAGACTAGAACAAGGCAAATTATTTCAGTCAATATAAAAATAATAAATCCAAAGGTTGTAGAAAAAATAGACTCATAAAATTTAAAGCGCATTATTACAATATAGAGGATAGTAACTATAAATATAGAAATTAGCAAATTTTCAATTTCGTTGCCAACACTTCTTCTTATAAAATATGTTGATATAGCAGCTAAAGAAGCTACTAAGAATATTCTAAAAAGGTTACCACTACTTTTAATATAGTTTACTTTACCGATTGCAATAATTCCAAACAATGTAACAATAATAGCTTCAGGAAAACTAGCAAAAACTATTATAGGTATAGAAATATAATCCAAAGATAACCACCGCTTTCTGATGTCACATTTTTAATATAGCAAATTACCTAAATACAGTCAAATTTTTTGTGATATTGCACAAAACCTAGGATAGCACCACTTTTATTTCCCGCTGATACTTCAATCACCTGGTTTTCTCACTAAACATTGCGTCGATCATAATCTTCATAGAGTTAGGGCTAATCTTTTTCTTGTGTGCTTCCATTGCTACTTTTAAATAAGGATGGCTTTCTTCATGAAGAATCCAATTCCTTATTTCTTCATTTATATTAGTAAATATGAAATAGTCTTTATTAAAGTGTGCTGCAGAGGATTTAAGGAGCTCTTCCTTATACTTGGTTTGTTCATTTACTAGGGTCTCTTCGGTATTGAATACATACCAAAAATCCGGAGACACTCCTACATAATTGCTGAGGATGCTGATGGTACCCGGGAAAGGCTCTATGTCCCCATTTAGATAGCTGCGTATCTGCTTAGGGCTTATGCTATAGCCTGTCCTCAAATGAATATCTTCAGAAAACTCCTCGATAGTCATTTTACCCATTACAAGATTTATATTACTAATAAATACTGTAAGGTCAAATTTTCTATCGGTAGGCATATCATCATTTAGGTAACCGGCTGCTTTCATCAGCTCTTCGTAGGGGTAATCGTAGGCTTTGGAAATAATCCTCAGTGTATCAGGCTTTGGACTTGAATCTTTGCCTGTACGAGGGTCAATCCCTTTTTCAAGAATACTAAGGTAGGAATGGCTAATCCCCATCCTCTTAGCAGCCTCACGAATAGACCAGTTTTTATTTATTCTTATCTGGCGAAATAGCTCACCGAGATTGTTCATCATACCACCCTTATAAAAAAATATAAGATCAAATTGTGTAATAATTTGGTTGTTCTAATTTTGTATAATATATAGTTTAATACAAGATTGAGGAAATATCAAATACATATATGTAATTTTGATTAAAATCTAATAAAAATGCATGGTTAATTTAGTATATTTCAACAAAAATTTTGGAAATACGTCCCATATGTTGACAGTATAATTGCGGTGTTATAACATTATTTGGGACATACAGTAAACTTTGTTATAACAAAGTATGCTTTGTAGCTCGTATAAAATATACATAGGGCCTTGGTGCAATAAGTCTAAAGGCTATTTAAACCGGCAGTTAGAGTAAGAAGTATGATATTACACAGGCGCTGGCTTAATAAAACTCACGTATATTAGCTATATTAAGATAGATGGGTTTAGGGGAGGAGTAACCGGCGTCTTTTTTTAAAAGTTAATTGACTCTCTCAATTGTTGAACCATTGGTTAGTGGTATTAGTCCGGTTTTTCAATTATTTTGGTTTTTGCTCAAATATTTTAGAGTAGCCCAGAATTGAACTAAGTATTACTAAAGAAAAAGGATGGTAAGTGAAAAATGAAGAAGTCAGGTCCGGAACTTTTGAAAGAAACAATAAGGTTCCTGGAGGTGTGCCAGGACTATGTATTGAATGGAAAGGCCGATGTACATAGCTACAATACTCTAGCAGGCCTCAAATTGAGTTTTATAAGCTACGCTATAAAGAGTAATGATGCAGATTTACCTATAGATTCAGATACGCGAGATAGGATAAATGGAGTAATGATTAACGATCATTTTATATCCACGATGTGCAAGAAAGTAGTTTGCAAATAGATATATAAAAATAGCTCCTGTAATAGGGGTTATTACTAATTTTTTATCTGTGCTCGAATATTTTTTGAATGTTTTGTCAAAACCATTGATATTAGAATGATGAAAGGTTTGACAGACATGAGAAAGACAAAGTTTATTGATATATTATTGCTAACTGCTTTTATTACTTTATCCCTGCTAATAAAGATAATACTGATTTATGAATATAAAAACGTCCTAAACCTTTCGAGCGATGATTTAAACTACTTAAAAAGTGCAGTAGTTCTTATCAAAAAAGGTATCTTTGTTTTCCACAATTATAATGAGCCAACGGTATTTATAACGCCCTTATATCCTTTATTCTTAGCAACAATCTTTAAAATTTTCGGGTATGGAGAAGTGGGTATCCAGGCAGCTAGGGTCGTGCAGGCCTTAATCAGTTGTGCAACCATAGTGCTGATTTTCCTTATTGCAAGATACTTGATAAATACAATTGTGGGGTTAATTGCTTCATTTTTAGTTGCTTTTTATATCCCTAATATTTCTACTGTAGGTTATTTGTTGACCGAGACATTATTTACCTTTCTTTTATGCCTTCTTATATATCTATCCCTTATATTCAGTGATAAGCCTTGCTATAAAAATTTTATTGTGCTGGGGGTTGTCTGGGCAGCAACTGTACTGTGCAGGCCTACTATCGCCCTATACCCTGTACTGTATTTTATTTACTTACGGCTGTCCAAGAAGATCAGATTTTTTAAAGCTGCAAAGCTAGGCGTGGTTATGGCCCTTTCTTTTGTTGTTTTTATGTCACCATGGTGGATAAGAAACTATATGGAGTACGCCAGGTTTATACCTTTAGCGGCGTCTAGCGGTAACCCAATGCTTCAGGGAACGTATGTAAATTATAAGCAGACGCCACAGGATACTGTTTATTATAAGCTTGGCGGAAATGCTTTGGAGACAAACAAAATTGAGGTAGATGTTGCAAAGGGCAGAATCAGAAGTGAATTTAAAAAGGATTTTTGGGGCTACCTAAGGTGGTATACCATTGGAAAGACTGTTTTGTTTTGGGTAGCGCCTTTTTATTGGAAGGAATATCTTGGGGTTAGCTATCACATGGCAATGGGATATCACTATATTATAATTGTATTTGGCTTTATAGGTATGGGAGTATTGACAGCAAAGGATTTTAAAAAGTATTTACTTCCCATCTTGGTAGTTTTATATTTTAATGCAATACATTGTGTATATATGGCTTTTGATAGATACGCTTTTCCGCTGTTACCTCTGATGGCTATTTATAGTGCATTCTTTTTAAACTCTATCTTTAAATATGTTTGTAAGGGGGTAAAACCAGCAGCTTGATGTTAAGGCATTGTATAGCCAGGCTTAAGGGGAATAACTGTGTAGTATTAATCCCTGATAGAAATAAAGATAATTCTATAATTTTAGGCAACCTCATATAATTTATTGGATATACATATAAATTGCTTTTTGCATGCTTAATAAGTTGGGTATCCTTGGAGGTTGCGTATGCAGGATATAGATAAAGAAATATCAGCGAATTATGGCTTTGAGGTTAAAAGTATAGTCCCATATAAGGATACATATATTTTAAATACTTCAAAAGGGAAGAAAATTTTAAAGAAGAGCCCTCTGACTTCTGAGAGGATACTTTTCATACATGGAGCTAAAGAGCACCTTTATAAAAATAATTTCAGAAATATAGACAGATATGTGTGTACTTTAGATGGTGAACCATATATAAGGGTTGACGGAGGCACTTATACAATAAATGAGGCTGTCGACGGAAGAGAATGCAATTTTGACAACAAACAGGATATAATTCATGCATCAAGACTTCTAGCGTCATTCCATAAGGCAACTAAGGGGTATGTAGCTCCGGATAGCTGTGTTGCGAGGGATGAGCTAGGAAAGCTCCCGGTTTATTTTTCTAAAAGGCTGGACGAAGTTAAAAAATTGAAGAAAGTTGCTAAAAAGGGTAAAAGTAAATTTGACTACCTCTTTTTAGAATATGTAGATTACTTCTATAGTTTGGGTGAAAATGCTTTAGAGCTTATTTCCGGTGCTGAATATGCGAAGGTAGTTGATGCATCAAGGAATATGGGTATATTTTGCCATCACGACTTTACCCATCATAATATTATTTGCAATGAAAACAGGATTTCACTTATAAACTTCGATTATTGCTGCTTTGAACTTAAGGTGTATGACATTGCTAACTTCCTAAGAAGGAAAATGCGCAAATGCAACTGGGATATAAATGAAGCTCAGGTCATTATGAATGAATATAGGTCTGTTGAAGATATAAGTGAGGATGAGTTTTTTGTGTTACGGCTTATATTGCAGTTTCCACAGAAATTCTGGAGGGTTATAAACAAGTATTACAACAGCAAGCGGAGTTGGTCTGAAAAAAGCTATATTGCAAAACTGCAAGAAGTAATTGATGAGGTAAAATATCACGATAGGTTTATGTCAAAGTATGAACAGTTAAAATAGCCTTATAGATGGATTAATAAATATTTTATATATTGTTTTAAATAAATACACAATACTAAAAAGTATTAAACCAATGATGTTTAATGCTTTTTGTATTTATAGAAGTGGATAGAGGGATAACAATAGCTATGTTATTAAATAACAATCAATTTATCTAAATCATAGTATGTGTTTAAATACAGAGTAAATCTTTGGTAATCTATCAGGTTTTTAAATAAATCCGAATTATGTTTACAAAGGAGGAATAAAAATCTATAATTAAGCTTGAATTGCTGAGGGTCTAATACTACTTTGTTATTTCGAAATTTATAATGAAGAAATAACAAGCTAAAAACGTTATTGATTACTACTTCATTGGCAAATTAATCTTGTAATTTGAATAATTAAGGTAACTGACAAATTAGTACCAATAGATTTATTGAAAGAAGGTCATAACATTGAACAGATATAAAAGAGTTTTAGGTTTATCTTTCCCGATAATTATAAGTTACATATCATTTCATATATTGGGGATAGCGGATGTTGTTATGGTTGGGAGCCTTGGTAAAAATGCTCTGGCTTCAGTTGGTATAGCTTTGACAGTGTTTAGTTTTTTTGTAATGGCAGCGGAAGGCTTTTTTGACAGTGCAACTATCCTTTTATCAAATGCTTATGGTGCAAATAATATGAAAGAATTTAAAAGATATTTACTTCATGAGCTGGGACTAGCTGCTGTTATTGGTATAGTAGGAATGGGTTTTTATTTTCCACTATCGCTTCTGCTAGGATACTTGACAAATGACCCGAGTGTTGTTACGGGAGCAAGAAGTTATCTGGGAATTAGCTTTATAGGCCTTGCACCTTATCTTTTGACATGGGTTTTAATGAAGTTTATGATGGCAATCCATGAGAATAAAAAGATTGCATGGTTTTCCAATATAGCTGTAGTATTAAATATTATCTTAAACTATATATTTATATTTGGGAAATTGGGTGTTCCTGCAATGGGAATTCAGGGATCTGCGTGGGCTACAGTCATCACCAGGTTTTTATGCTTTGCAGTATTCGGGATTTATTGCTACGGGCTTTCTCATAAAATATTTAAAGAGAAATACAAAGTTAACTATAGTTATAAAACGATAAAGGAAATTTTTTCGTTAGGTTTTCCTATTGCTCAAACTAATCTGCTTGAGGTGGGAAGTTGGACTTTATTTATCGGAGTAATTGGTCGATTGGGTACCGCTTCTCTTGCAGCCCATGAAGTGTGTATGAAAATCAAAGATGTAGCATTTCTCCCCGGCTTAGCATTATCAAATGTAACAACAACGCTGGTAGGAAGGGCTATAGGACAGAGAGATGAGAAGGAGGCCCGGGCCTACTGCTATACAACTGCCTGGATTTCCATTCTGGTAATGGGAAGCTTAAGTATAGCATTCTTGATTATACCTGAACAATTGATAGGGTTGATTACAAAGGATAGGGAAGTAATTGATATCGGAACCGGACTCCTGAGAATAATGGCATTATACCAGATAAGTGATGCGATTTTTATCAACTTCAGGGGAGGTCTCAATGGTGTAGGGGATACAAAGTTTGTGCGAACTGCCATAATGATTGGAGGCTGGGTTATTATGCTTCCGTTAGCCTACTTGTTTACTACAAAGTTCCATTTCGGCGTTGCCGGTGCATGGATAGGACTGACTATATATGTGACTCTTATAGGGCTTGTGCTGTTATATAGGTTTATTAAGACAAAATGGGTTAAAGAGACGGATAATGTAAAGGAACACGGGATTACGGTCTGATTGAATATTTAGGATAATATAAAGCCCCTGTCGGCTGCTTGAGTTGACAGGGGCTTTACCATGATCAATACTTGACTTAGAAGAGTCCTGTTATTACACCTTTTTCATCAATATCTATCTTTTCAGCAGAAGGAACCTTTGGAAGGCCCGGCATGGTCATGATCTCTCCTGTTATTGCGACTATAAAGCCGGCACCAGCAGATAGCCTGACTTCCCTGACAGTAATATCGAAGTTTTGAGGACGGCCGAGGAGGCTTGGGTTGTCCGATAAGGAATACTGAGTTTTGGCCATGCATATCGGAAGCTTATCCATACCCATTTCCTCAATTTTTTTAATTGCCTTCTCTGCGGCGGATGTATAGGAAACACTCCTACCTCCGTATATTTCTTTATTTATAATTTCAATTTTTTGTTTTATAGGAAGTGTCTCATCATACAAAGGAGCAAAATTTGATGGCTCAGCATCAATTAGTTTTACTAGCTTTTCTGCTAATTCAACACCGCCTTCTCCACCCTTTGCAAATACCTGGGAGAAAGCAACCTCAACATTCATATCTTTGCACTTGTTTTGAATAAATGCTATTTCGTCATCAGTATCGGTATAGAAGTGGTTTATTGCAACAATTACAGGTACTTTAAACTTTTTGAGGTTTTCTATGTGCTTTTCAAGGTTTACAAAGCCTTTTTCCAAAGCAGCAAGATTTTCGTTCTTTAATTCATCCTTCTTTACACCACCGTTATATTTCAGAGCTCTTATTGTAGCAACCAACACAGCTGCCGCGGGCTTGAGGTTTGCATATCTGCATTTTATATCAAAGAATTTTTCTGCTCCCAGGTCAGCGCCAAAGCCTGCTTCGGTTATTACATAGTCACCAAGTTTTAATGCAAGCTTGGTTGCCATAACGCTATTGCAGCCATGAGCTATATTGGCAAACGGACCGCCATGCATTAATGCAGGGGTGTTTTCAAGAGTTTGAACAAGATTAGGCTTTATAGCGTCTTTTAAGAGGAGTGTCATTGCACCATCTACCCTCAGGTCTTTTGCTGTAATAGCTTTACCCTCGTACGAATACCCAATAATTATTCTGCCCAGACGGCTTTTTAAATCCATAAGATCGGAAGACAGACAGAGTATTGCCATTACCTCCGAAGCAACAGTTATATTAAACCCGTCTTCCCTGGGAGTACCGTTTGCTTTACCTCCAAGACCCACTACAACACTTCTTAAAGACCTGTCATTCATATCCATGGCACGCTTCCAGATGATTTGCCTAGGATCAATATTTAAGGTATTTCCCTGCTGAATATGGTTGTCTATTGCGGCCGATAATAAATTATTGGCTGTAGTTATTGCGTGCATATCTCCGGTAAAATGAAGGTTGATATCCTCCATAGGTACAACCTGTGCATAACCGCCTCCTGCTGCACCTCCCTTAACCCCCATAACTGGGCCTAGAGAGGGCTCTCTAAGGGCAATAACTGCTTTTTTTCCTATTTTAGCCATGGCTTGTCCCAATCCTACTGTTGTTGTAGTCTTACCCTCGCCAGCGGGAGTTGGATTTATTGCAGTTACTAAAACCAATTTTCCGTCTTTCTTATCTTTTAAGCTGTCCCATAGCTCACTGGTGAGCTTAGCTTTATATTTTCCGTATAATTCAAATTCATCACTTGATATACCCAAATCAGCTGCAACATCAGTGATTGGTTTCATTTTACTATTTTGAGCTATTTCTATATCTGTTAACATTGAGATACCTCCTATTTCTCTTATTATATCCTTTTAAGGGGCGGCTTTTCAATACTTTTTATTACTCCGATGAGCTGCACGTTTGGGGGTAAATATGTATAGTATTTATATTTAAACACATTAAAACGTATGTAGTATTTAACATATGTTTATCTGCTTTGTTTTTTATACTTTCACATAACATAGGACTAATTCATATTATGTAATATGAATTACATAACCAGAGGTGAGTAATGTGGCAAACCTAAAAGTTGGCGATATAGTTGCGAGAAAGTCCTATGGGTTTGATATATTTTTTAAGGTAGTAAATATAAAAAATAACGGTAAAGAAAATATAGTAACACTAAAGGGTATATGCTATAGAATTGAGGCCGATGCACCTGAATCTGACTTAGTATTACAGCCGGATCAGCGTGTAAACGAGCATAATGCCAGATTGAATAATGTAATAGATAAAAAGTATCGTGATATAAAGATATCAAACTCAAGGGGAAGTATAAAAAAAAATTTTTTTAGAGATACTTCAAAAGAAAGTGCCGGAAAGATTGCTATACCCGGAAGGGTACTGCACCTAGACGGGGACGACGATTATCTTGATACATGCCTGAGCCAATACAGAAAATTCGGTATAAGTGCTGTAGGCAAGTATGTTCCGGAGAAGGATCAGCCCTCGGCTGTATATAGGCTTCTTCAGGAGCACAGACCGGATATATTGGTTTTGACGGGGCATGATGGTGTTGTAAAGAGTGAGACGGATTATCTGAATTTGGATAACTACAGGAACTCAAGATACTACATTGAAGCTGTAAAAGAAGCGAGAAGATACCAGAGAGACATGGACAGCCTTATTATCTTTGCAGGTGCATGCCAATCAATGTATAATGAGATAATTAATTCGGGGGCTAATTATGCGAGTTCCCCCAATAGAGTACTAATTCATGCGCTGGACCCGGTATTTATCTGCCAAAAGGTTGCTTTTACAGGCATTGACAAAGTAATTGAGCCACTGGAGGTAATCAATAGCACTATCACCGGAGTGGAAGGTATAGGAGGCCTTCAGACCCGTGGGAAATACAGGGAAGGTTATCCGGCAGAGCCTTATAATAAGTGATTTTAAAAATAGTACTTGACATAATTAAATTTCCCTTGTTATAATATTATATTTTTTTTGACAAGCATTCTTCTCTATGATATAATGACTTTAAACAGAAGATGAGGTGATTTAATGATAGAGAAGGGTGACCTGTTCCAGATTAAGAGAGATATCGAAACCTGTATTGGTGAAAAGATTCAGTTGAAATCTAATAAAGGTAGAAAAAAAGCATTTATTAGAGAAGGCGTTCTTGAAAACACCTATCCTAGCATCTTCGTAGTAAAGTTTGAAAATGAGTATGATACAACCAGAAGAGTGTCTTATAGCTATACAGATATATTGACTAAAGCTGTAGAGATTGTGGTATGTAAAGACAATAAAAAAATACAGGTTAGCTAATGTTTTTTGAGTAAAAGGTTTATATAATTTTTCTTGTGAGTTGATAAAACGACCGGAACCATATGTCCGGTCGTTTTGTTATTTTATGGAGTAAATTAAGTCTATAAGCAATAGCCTTCCTTATTGAATGGGAAAGGACTGTAAAATATTCAGTAATATTTTTCGGGCCTTGTCAATATAAATTAATTGATAATATTTCGTTTGAGTAAAAGCAGGGGGAGGCTGAGGAAATGTCTTTAGAACTTGTTAGAGAAGCTATAAGAGTAAATCAGGTTATAGGCGAGGATTCTTCACAGACAGTTATTGAAAATGATATAATAGTGCCTGATGTAAAGCCGGATATTGCTCGCGTACTGCTTCTGGACGGTAATGTGTCCGTAAGCAATGCTGATGTATTGCAGGATAAGGTTGTAGTCAACGGTTTAGTAAATTATAAGATACTTTATATAGCTGATGAAGAAGATAAGAGTATCCGAAGCATAAATACCACTACGAATTTTTCTTATAGTATGGATTTACTAAACGCAAGACAGGGAATGAAAAGCAAAGTAAAATGTGATATTGAACATATCGAATATACGTTGCTAAACGGTAGAAAAATTAATATAAAGACCATTGCAAAGATTAATGCAAAGGTTAACGATGAAATAGACAGGGAAGTTGTAAATGATCTTAGAGGAATTGATGATGTTCAGGTTCTTAAAGAAAATATGAGTGTGAACTATTATCTAGGCTCAAATAGAGAAGGTTATGTCCTGAGAGAACATATGGATATACCTGCGGGAAAGCCTTCAATTAAAGAGATTTTAAGAAATGATCTTAAGATTTCCGGTAAAGACTATAAGATTACTGACAGCAGGGTAGTAGTTAAGGGTGATCTTAATATATCTACCCTCTATGTGGCTGATGATGAGGAACGAAGTATCCAGTTTATGGAGCATGAGGTTCCGTTTACACAGTTTATTGAATTGCCCGGGGTGGATGAAGATACTGCATGTAATGTAGACTTTGAAATTGCAGAGTGGCATATTGAAGCTGCGGAAGATAGTGACGGTGAATTAAGGGTTTTAAATAGCGAAGTTTCAATAAGTATTGTTACAGAGGGGTACAACAAAAGAAATTTAGAGCTTCTTGCAGATGCTTACAGCACATGCTCCAAGTTGGGTATAGAAAAACAACCGTTTAAATTGGAGGACATAGCTGCCGATAGTAGAAGTCAGATAGTTTTAAAGGATACACTTGTTGTTCAGGATGGAAGCCCGGATATTGCAGAAGTTTTCAATGTTATTTGCAACCCTTATATGACTGATTGTAAAGTTTACGATGATAAAGTTGTAATTGAGGGTGTAGTAAATAGCAGTGTACTATATCTGGCAGATAATAGCGAGCAACCGGTATTCTGCCAGAAGCAGGAAATACCATTTAGGCAGAATATAGATATTAAAGGCATAAAAGCTGACATGGGTAGTGAAGTTAGCCTGGATATCGACCATTGTAATTACAGTATGATTTCCTCCAGAGAAGTGGAACTTAGACTTGTCGTATGTGTAAATACAAAGGTCATCAATAATGCTACGCTTCCACTTGTTGTAAAGGTTGGGGAAGCTCCTCTTGAAGACAGGCGGCTTGTAAATCAGCCTAGTATTACAATATATTTCTCACAGCCGGGTGATACCTTATGGAAGGTTGCAAAAAAATATTATACAACCGTAGATGATATAAAGAAGGTTAATAATTTGGGTGAGTACGATGCAATTGTTCCAGGTAAACAAATAATTATTCCGAGAAAGGCTCAATAATTATGTATTAAAAGTACAAATTTTAAAGATAAGAGTGCCTGAAATTCAGATTTCAGGCACTTTTTGTTGAAAGTATAATGTATTTTGTATATAATATATTTAAAAATTTAGATAGGATTGGCTGTAAAAGCTAATTTATGGTATTGTTATAATCCGGATAATGAACGTATAATGTTAGTATTCAAAATTATAGAATTTTTATATAAAAAATACGATGAAATGCTTTGATTTTTACAAATATAGTTCTTATTTTTATTTGAATGGTGAAAGGTGTATGTATTTTTATGGAATTGGAAGCAAGGGCTAAAATAAATTTATCGCTTGATGTTACTGGTAAGAGGAGTGATGGGTACCATGAGGTAAGGATGATAATGCAAACTATAGAACTTCATGATACTGTCTGTTTAGAAATCATAGATTCGGGGATTGAAATCTCATGCGATAGTAGGTGGGTTCCTTCCAATAATGACAATATTGCTTATAAGGCGGCAAAATTACTTATAGAGAAGTATGATATAAAAAGCGGTATTAAGATAGATATCAGGAAAAGAATACCTGTAGCTGCGGGTTTGGCTGGGGGAAGTACCGATGCGGCGGCTGTGATGAAAGGTATGAACAGACTTTTTTCACTGGGGATTAGTCAAACGGAGCTTATGGCCCTAGGTAAGCAGATAGGTGCAGATGTACCTTATTGTATTAAGGGAGGGACAATGCTTGCAGAAGGACTGGGCGAGATTTTAACAGAGCTGAATCCTTTACAGTGCTTGCACATTGTTCTTATCAAACCCAAGATAGGTGTTTCGACAGCATGGGTGTATAAGAATCTTAACCTGGATATAATAACTGACCGGCCGGATACTGAAATGCTGATAAAAGCGGTACAAGATAACAAAATTAGTGTATTAGCTGAAAATATGAAAAATGTCCTTGAAACGGTCACTCTCACCAAATATGCAGTAATCAAAGAAATAAAGGACAGGCTGGTTGAACATGGGGCTGTGGGAAGCATGATGAGCGGCAGTGGGCCTTCAGTTTTCGGTATATTTAAAGATAAGCAATCTGCCGAACATGCGTACAAAATGCTGGTTGATGATAGGTGGGACTGCTTTTTAACCCAGACAGTAAATAGTATAGATTAGTACTACTTTGTTATTTTGGAATTTATGATGACCTTTTTACTATAAAGTAAAAATATATGTGAGGAGAGATGAAGGGTGGCAGGAAAGCTATCAAAGATAAATTTAAATGATTATAAACCCTTGAGAGAAGTGATTTTTAATACTCTTAGAGAGGCTATAATAGTAGGTGAATTGAAGCCGGGAGAAAGGCTTATGGAAGTCCAGCTGGCAGAGAAAATGGGAGTGAGCAGGACGCCTGTAAGGGAAGCTATAAGAAAGCTGGAGCTTGAAGGTCTGGTTAATATGATACCTAGAAAGGGAGCTCATGTTGCGGAGCTTTCCGTAAAAGATATTATGGATGTGCTGGAAGTAAGGTCTTCTCTAGATGGATTGGCAACTGCACTTTCAGCTGAAAGGATAACTGAAGAGGAGATTAAGGAATTAAAGCACGTATATACGCAGTTTGTTACTTATGTTGAAAAAGAGAATTTGAACGGCGCCATTAAGAAGGATGTTGAATTCCATGATGTAATTTACCGTTCGTCAAGAAATGACAAGCTGATACAGATATCAAACAACTTAAGGGAGCAGGTTCAAAGGTTCAGGGTTATTTATTTGAAGGATTATAGCAGTCCTAAGGAACTTATAAAGGAGCATTTGGATATCTATGAGGCTATAGTGAATAAAGATTCCCAGAGAGCTCAAATAGCTGCGGAGAGCCATATTAAAAACCAAGAGGCGGCTATAATTAGTTCAATGAAACATATACGCTAATATATTGAGAAATCTGGCATACACTGAAATACAGTGATTATTAATAGTATGTATGACTATATAAGCCGTATTGTGGAAAAAATATTATTATCATATTATAAAAATAACTTCATTTAAAGAATAATATTATTATATAAAAGAAACAATTTGACTGACAACGGTTCGGCTTATTTATAAATAATTACCTAAAGGGGAATGACATGATTAATGTAATCATACTTGCGGGATTTCAGGAGATAAAGAATTATAAAGGCGATGGAAATAAAGCACTTATACAGATAAACGGTAAAGCGATAATAGAATATGTGATTGAAGCAGTTAAGGGCGCAGATAATATAGATAAAATCGTTGTTGTGGGCAATAAATCTGAGCTTGAGATGCATTTAAAAGATAGGGTAGATACCATAATAGATACTAACGGAACTATTATAGAGAATCTAGTAGCGGGTATCAAATACCTTAGTACAGAGAAGCATGTACTGGTTTGCTCTTCGGATATTCCTTTTATAACAGCGGAAGCAATAAACGATTTTGTGAATAAATCCAGGGAGCTTGGTGCTGATCTTTGCTACCCTATTGTTGAAAAGGGTGTTAATGATAGAAAGTTTCCCGAAATGGAAAGAACCTATGTTAAGGTTAGGGAAGGAGCTTTCACAGGGGGGAATATTTTCTATATTAATCCTAAAATTATTGAGAGTAGGCTCCACATAGCTGAAAAGTTGCTGGAGTTAAGGAAAAAGCCTTTGAAAATGGCTGGATTATTGAACTCAAGGTTTATGCTCCAATTATTAATGGGCACGCTTAGTATAAATAAAATTGAAAAGAAGTTTTCAAGTATTATGAATATTAATGCAAAAGCAGTTATATCACAATATCCTGAAGTAGGAAGTGATATTGATAAGGTGGGAGATGTGGTTGTAGCAGCAGCTTACCTGGATAGATAACAGAAATTGAGATTTAGAGTTAAAGGGGTTTAGGCTACAGCCTAAATGACTGCCCTAAATAATACTGTATGGCTTCTGCACTACTTTACTCCTATGTGACAAGGAATTCATACTCTTCAGCATTCTAGTGCCCTGTAACAGAATTCGTTTGTAGCAGCAAGGCACAACAATCAAGGAAGTGCATTTTTTACATTAGAAGCAATAGAAATTTGTAATGTTAAAAAGCACTAGTACAGAGTACTCTATTTGCTTATAACTAACTCCCTAGTGTCCAAATCTCAATTATCATAGAAAATTACTGTTCTACCTCATAACCCATTGATGATACAGTTTTTCTTATATCCTGAGGTTGTACCTGACTTGGATTATATTCTACGTTAACAGTTTTTGTTTTTAAATCTACCGATACATTATTTATACCATTCAAATTTTTTAAACCATCCTGAATTTTATTGGAACATACATTACATGTTATTGATGGAACACTAAATGATGTTGTTTCCATAAGCCCTCCTGTTTTATCAAGTGATATAGCTTTATTTTTTGCTATCTATAATAAAAATATTAAGAATATTGCATTAAGGATGGAGTAAAATAATGGATTTGCTGCAATTAACGATATAGTCTCTTTTGAGCGGTTATAGTGCTTTTAATTAAGTATAAAATAGCCTTGACTTAAAATGTAGAGAGTAGTATTATAATCTATATTTACTATATCTACAAAATAGATTTCTTTTAGTAGTTACAAGACTTTTTTGAAATTTTCTAGTATAATTAATTATGAAATGTCACTTAAATTTTAGAGGGATACGGAGGTAAAACCTGTAGCACTGAGTGGAAAAAACTTGTTGCGGGGTAAACTTATAACATGTGGTATAAAGAGTTTTTGAGCAAATATAAAGCGGGTATCTCCCATGAGTTTCTTTTTTATTTTAATGTAAGAGATGTGGTGGATAACTATAGAAATTTTGATAGATATATTTATGAGGAATTTATAAAACAAAGAGGTTTTGGAATTGTAGCTTTTTATGATGTATCCAGAGGGCTTACATTTTTTGAACCTGGAATGGAAAAAGAATTTCACAAAATAAATGCTAATCAGACAGTGGATTTGCTGCACACGCTCCCATCTAAAATTTTTCCCTATATAGATAAGGCTTTGAGAAGCACAAAGATGGCACTGTTTATCGATCATATAGAGAAAATAATCCCTTCCGGTGATGTAGGGAGTATGACACTAGAGGAACGGATGGCCCTTATATGGATATGTGAGTGGTCGGCAGACTCAAAGATATCTACGGTGGGCAGTACAATTTTTATGCTAGCGGATAACCTCGCAGACGTGAGCAGGGAGGTATTGAAATCATCCTTCAAGATAGAACCGATACTGGTGGAGCTGCCAGGAGAGGATGAGCGTAGGGAATATATTGAGTACCTTTTGAAAGATAACAGCGTAAAATCCGAAATAGAGGTCGGAGAATTTGCAAAGCTCTCTTCGGGTCTTAGCAAGAAGTCTATAAAGGATATAAAGCTTAAAGCAGAGGCTGAGGATGTGCCTATAAGCTTTGAATTTATAAAAGAAAAGAAGCATTCGGTTCTAAAAAAAGAATATGGGGATGTCCTGGAGTTTATATACCCCGAGATAGGCTTTGAAGATATTGGCGGGATGCAAAAGGCCAAGGGGTATCTTTTAAAGAATATTGTAGAACCTATTAAGAAGGGGGACTTAAGGCGCGTACCAATGGGAATACTGCTGTGCGGTCCATCGGGAACGGGTAAGACTCTTCTGGTTAATGCCCTTGCAAAGTCGAGCGGCTTTAATTGTGTGAAAATTGATATGTCCAGAATACTTGGACAGTATGTAGGTGAGAGTGAGAAGAATTTCAAGAAGTGTTTGCTAGGGGCACAGTCCCAGCAGCCGGTAATAGTATTTGTAGATGAAATCGATACGGCCTTCAGGAGAGGAGACAGCGGAGATAGCGGTGTTGGAAGAAACATATTCAGCGAATTTTTACAGTTTACCGGGAATACAAATAATAGGGGCAAGGTAATTTTTATAGCAGCTACAAACAGACCGGATTTACTGGATGCTGCCTTAAAAAGGGCAGGAAGGTTTGACAAAAAGATACCCATACTTGTTCCTGAAGTTGCAGAAAGGGCTGATATATTCAAACTGGTAATCAAGCGGTACGGATTTGATACCGATGTTACAGACTTTACTCCCTATGGTGAGCTTACCGAGAATTATACAGGGGCAGAGATAGAGGCTGTAGTAAGGAAGGCCTATGAGATAGCAAACGAAGATGAAGCTGAGGGCTCCATACTTACTGATGGGATCTTGAGGGAAGCAATAAGTAAGTGCAGGCCAAGTACTCAAGAGGTGGAATTTATGACAATGCTTGCAGTAAAAGAATGTGACGATAGAGACTTGCTGCCCGATAGTTACAAGAATCTGCTGGATGAGGTGGATATTGGAGTGAGCGAGGCTTCGATATAATTGTCAATACGGGGTTTACAATATAGGTTATTTATTATAAATTATTCTTATAGTGTAAAGGATTTATTATTAGAAATTATTTAAAGGAGGCAACACGTATGGGTTTGCTTAGCAGAATGGGTGCATTGATTAGAGGATTTTTCGGATTGTTTGTTGGCGGTTTGGAAGATAGAAATCCAGAGCTTTTATTTGAGGATATAAAAAATCAAATCGATAAAGCTAGAAGACAAGCAGAACAACAAATTATTGAGATTCAAACAAACGCAGAGCTTATAAAGATTGAAATGAAAAATGCTGAAAAGAATTTGAATGCTATAAGGGCTAGAATAGATGCTGCACAGAGACAGGGAGATAGAGAAATCCTTGTAGAGCTTTTAATGCAGGAAGAAGAATATCAGACTGTTTATGAAACTCACAGGGCTACTTATGATAGTGCAATGACAGATGTAGCTAAGATAAGAGAAGACTTTAAGATTTTCGAATCGGAAATGAGCGCTAAGCTTAATGAGTTGAAGACACTTAAGTCTCAAGCAAAGATGGCTCAGCTGAAGGAAAATATAAACACTGTAAATTCCAAGTATTCTTCTAAAAATAATAGCGTGGGCAATATTAACGAAGATTTGAACAGAGCAAGGGATCTTGTAAATAGGAAAACAGCAAGAGCAAATGCGGTAGAATCTTTAAATGACGGTAATGTAGAAATGAAGCTTAAGAGGTTGGATATGAACTCTGCAAGAGAAAGAGCTCGTGCAAGGGCTGAGGCTATGATGACAGGGGATCAGGGTTTTGAGGTTAAAGAAAGACCGGATAATAAAGCAACATATTAATTGTTTGACGGGGTTTTTTAATGATAAGCATACGTGAAGCAAGAATTTCCGATGTAGGAAGAATAACGGAAATATATAATTGGGCAATAATAAATACAACAGCCACTTTTGATCTGGATGAGCAGACAGTTGATAAGCGTATGGAGTGGTTTGAGCACTACGGCGGTAGGCATCCCCTTATTGTTGCAGAAGCAGATGGAAAGATAGTTGGATACAGCAGCCTTTCAAAGTTCAGGGATAAGGAAGCTTACGCTAGGACTGTAGAGGTTTCGGTCTATATAGACCCTGAGTACCATGGCAAGGGTATAGGGTCTATCCTCCTTAAGGAGATAATTGAGAGAGGGAGGCAGCTGGGGCATCATGTCATAATGGCAGGAATTACAGCTGGTAATGATGTAAGTGTAAGGCTGCATGAGAAGTTTGGATTTGTACTTTGTGGGCATTTTAAAGAGTTGGGCTTTAAGTTTAACAAATGGCAGGATGTGCTATTCTATCAACTTACACTTTAGTATGGAAGTATAAGAGGGAAGTATGAATGAAATCAAAGCTTATTTATAGTGCGCTTTTTAGATTTAGAAATATAGCAGCTTTATTAGGAACACTTGGCATGGCTCAAGCAATAAATACTGAATCACCAGGGCTAATGGCACAGGTTATCCCGTTAAACAGTCCTTACGTTGAGGGTGCGCCTTTTCTTGCTTCTGTAGTCTTATATATGGCACTTGTTATTCAGAGCCTTACAAGTAAAGAGTTTCACGAAAGCTTTAACCATAAGCAAAAGGTGAAACAAATAAGGGAACTGAATAATAGCTGCTTAAGACTTGCTCTGGAGGCTAAGAAAAATACCAATCCTACCTACTATAAAAAGTTACGTAAGGTTATGGATGATAAAAATGAGATAGTGAACTCATTTCTTAGAGGAGAGAGAAGCTATCTTAAGGAAAAGATTGTTGAGCAAACCCTTAATTTGGTTGTGTCCTATACAAAGCTGTTAAACAACTTTTGCATAAGAAGCAAGGAGCTAAGTGCGGTTGATGTCACTGATGTTGCAAACAGGATAAACTCCAACCTTCGTAAATTGAGTTTTGTAAACGATCCTCATGCAGCTGAAGACCTAAAGGGTATTATAGCTATAGATGAAAAAGTAATTGATAGGTTGAAAGAGGAGAAAAAAGACCTTGAAAGGATAAGTGCAAAACTGGACTATATGGAGAGTATGGTAAATATGTTTAAGCATCAGATTATTTCTAGTGTAGAGTCGGAAGAAATGATTGAAAAGCTTGAAACAGCAGTAAATGAAGCAGTTGCACTTGATAGTGTGCTGGATGAAAGACGAAAAAACAGAATCAGAATGTAACGGCGGCTGGCGCCTTGTAACAGAATTCGTTTTTAGCAGCAAGGCGCAACAATCAAGGAAGCGCATTTTTAACATTAGAATCAATAGAAATTTGTAATGTTAAAAAGCACTAGTTGATTGCCCTAAGGTAGTAGCTATATTTATTTGAAGGTACGTTGGCAGCTCGTGATTATTACGCGGGTGTTGGCGTACTTTTTGTGTTTATAAGCGCTAGCATTATAAACGGATATGGTTTGGTAAATATATCCTATATATTACAAATTTATTAACTATTATCTATATTTCTATCTAGAAAAAAAGGAAACTTTCAATTCTTGTCGAATATTACTGTATATAGTCGTCACGAGCAGTTAAATATGTACTGGAATGGGGACTGAAAATGGAACAAGAAATAATCTTTTTATCGGAGAATATAAAAATTACAAAAGAGCCGGACGGGTTCTATATCGAATCGTTTAAAAACGGCATGTCTGTTGAACAGTTTAATAAGCTAATGGGAGAACACCCGGAAATAAGGATAACGAGCTTTATTGCCATAAAGAACGCTCTTTTGTTTGCTCCAAGGCCTCCAGTGAAGTTTGGTGAGGTTAAGCAAAGGATTACAATTGAAATTTCAAGCGATGAGCTAAGAGCGTATATTGTTTTGTGTGTAATGGAGATAGAGTTTACCGGTGACAGAAAGGTAAGCCTTATAAAGGAAATAATCGCAAAGCTAAATGAAGCAGGTGTAGTCTTCGGCATTAAGCAGGAGGTACTCTTAAACCAGCTTTGCAACAATAAGCAAATCCTTATAGCGGAGGGTGTTACCCCTGAAAATGGTGAGGATTCGGTTGTTAAAATGTATGAGTGGAAGGAAGCCAAACCCGAAGTAAAGGAAGACGGTAATGTTGACCATTACGAATTAAACCTGATAAACAGGGTTAATGTGGGAGATTGGCTTGGAGAAAGGTTGGACCCAACTTCAGGCTCAGAAGGAAAGTCGGTTAGAGGTAATACTATACGTCCAATGGCGGGTAAGAAGTACCCTTTACTATACGACAAGAATACTGTGAAGGAAGTATATGAGAGTGGCGCTACCACCTTATATTCCCTCAAAAGCGGAGCTGTTCATTATTCAGGTGGGAAAATAAGTGTTTCAGATCATCTTGAGATAACAGGTAATGTTGATTTCAAAACAGGGAACATTGATTTCGATGGATACCTGACAGTCAAAGGGTCTATTGAGGACAATTTCTCAGTAGTTTCCAATAAAGACGTGGAAATCCTGGGGGTTTATGGGGTAGGAAGCGTAAGGGAGATAACGAGTAGAGAGGGCAGCGTTTTTATAAAGGGTGGAATTGCAGGGAAAAATAAGGCTGTTGTCAAATCTAAAAAGGATATATATACAAAGTATGTATCTGATGCAACTATTATCTGTGACGGAAGCGTTCACATAGGCTTTTACTGCCTGAACAGCAATATTACAGCTAAAGAGGTAATATTGGATTCTCCCAAAGGACAAATAATCGGGGGAAATATTCAGGCTGAAATAAAAGTGGTCTCGTCTATTATTGGTTCAGCAAGTGAAAAACGTACAGCTATTTCTGTAAAAGGCTTTGATAGGAAGCTAATGAAAGAACAGCTTGAAAACGTAATGGCAAAAACTGAAGAACTTAAAAGTGCCTTAACAAGGGCTAAGCAGGAGTTATCCATTTTTACCAATACATCTACACTTACTAAGGAGCAGGAAGCCAAATATGAAAATGTTAAAGATCGCTTCCTTGAAATAAAAGACCAGTTGAAGGAGCTTGAGGACGAAAAGAGGATTCTGGTCAATTACCTTAAGACCCATGGAGAAGGGGAAATAGTTATACTGAAAAAAGCTTACCCCGGTACTGTATTAGAGATGAAAAGGATAACTAAGGACATTAATAGAGTAGTTATGAGCACTAGCTTCTATCTACAGGATAATGATATAAAGGAGCTATAAAGCCAATATTTAAGTTTAGGCGGATTTTCAAAAAGCTATTTAAGGCTTTTACAGGAGGATGCTTATATGGAATTCCAATCGATATTAAATAGAATCGAAGAACAAAAGAAGGACGAGCTTCTATCAGCTAAGCTGTTTAGATATACGGGATTAATACAGGCAATTGAATTCTTTTCACAGAAGCTGAATTTTGATCAGATTATGGAAGCAGCATTTGATTTTGTCAATGAGCTGCTGACACTTGAGAAGTCTGCTATGTTTATATCGCAGGGAAACAGCTTTATGGTTAAAAAGCTAAAGGGTCACGACGGCGAGATAATGCATATAAAAAACAGTAATGAGCTTCAAAATCTCGCAAAGTTTTATGGTACTTTAATATATGGCAAGGAGCAGCTGGCAAAGTTTTTTGACGAAAATATTTTAGAGGTTTATAACGTTACATCTGTTATCCCTCTAATAATAGACAACAATCTGTATGGCTTTATATTCATATCCAATAAGACTGTTGGGGATATGAACAGTGATGACTATATAATTTCCGAGTCGCTAATGAAGTTGATAAATAACTCTCTCGAAAATTATAAAAGGTATGAGGAGCTGCAGAAAGCTAACAGGGAACTGGATGAAAAGATATTCACTCTCTTTGCTATAAACCAATCATCTAAGGCTCTTTTAAGTGAGCTTAGCCTTGATGTATTATTCAATCTTTCGGTAGATGTTTTTTCAGAGCTTACCCAGAGTGCAATGACTGGATTTGTCCTATATGATGAAAAGAGTGAAACCTATGTACTAAAAGCCTTTAAGGATATTTTTTATAAAGAATCGGATGTTTACGTTAACCTGACATCCAATAAACTGGCTAGGGTGGATATCAATAAAATTATTATTGATGTTTCGGTTGAGAGTGATGTACTGTACTTCAACAGCATTTTTAAAGAAGGGATTGAACCGGTTAGAAGTCTAAAACCTTTATATATAGTGCTGCTTGTAAAGAACGCAAAGATTTTGGGTTTTGTTACTTTAGGCCAATCGGTAACGGATAGAGAGTATAAAAAGAGTATTTTTGAATTAATCGAGAGCCTTGCTTCAGCTACGTATATAGCTTTATCAAACGCACAGTTATTCAAGCAGGTTAGCGAGCAGAAGAAAATAATACAAAGCAAGCTTGATAAACTGATATCACTGAACAACTTAATGAAAAACATCAATAGTTCTACAAAGGTTGACACTTTACTGGATCTTACCTTAAAAACTCTGGATATTTCCTTCGATGTGGAGAAAGCCTTAATAGGCATTTATGACAAGGAGACAGAGGCTTTCAAGATTACTAATAAGATGAACATTGAAACTAATATAAATATAATAAAGCCAAATGAGCACTGGAAGAAGGTGTTTGAAGGAGATACCGTCTATGACGCAGTGGAGGAAGGTCCTCTCAAGTACATTGAAAAAGCGTTGTATGATGATGTTGGAGCGAGCTCCGGTATACTTATAGTTCCAATTTATATTGACAGAATAGAAATAGATATGCTTGGTGTTATGGTGATATTTAAACTGAGGAAACGTCCAATTAGTGATCAGGAAAATATATTGACAATGGAGACGATAGCCGGACACATATCTCCTGTATTAAGCAATCTATTCACAATTGAGGAGCAATTGAGATTCCTTTTACCTAACTATATAGAGCTTTTCAAAAAGGATTTGAAAAATGATGTTCAATCTGCCATTGAATGCGCAACTGATCTTCAGGTCATTCAGGTAATAGACAGCAGAGATTTTGTTTTCAGAGGTAATGCTGTTATAGATAAGCTTAAAGATAACTACCTAAAAGTGTATCCTTTTACCAGCAATAATATATTTATAATATCTGACGTGATAGATGAAGGGATTGAAAGTACCATTAAGCGTATTACAGGGCTTAATGATGTTAAGGTTGAAAGTATGGTACTGGGTAAGGAATTTAATAACTTTCAGGAGTTTTTCACACTATTTAGCAGGTAGGTGTAATGCTTGGGAATTTTCTGCGGCGTAGATATAATAGAGATCGATAGAATAAAAAGGTCAATTGAAACTGGAAATACAAGGTTTAGGGACAGGGTTTTTACCCGTAATGAAATTCAATACTGCGAGGAAAGAAATGTTTCCAAATACAGCAGCTATGCTGCAAGATTTGCGGCTAAAGAGGCTGTGTCGAAAGCTTTCGGAACCGGTGTTGGAAATAGTATGGGGTGGCAGGATATTGAGGTTGTTAATGACCAGCGAGGTTCGCCAAATGTACTTCTTCATGGAAAAGCAAAAGAACTTTTTAATGAGATGGGTGGCTCGGATATTTGTATAAGCTTATCCCATTGCGACAGCCATGCTATTGCATATGTTATTATTCAAACTTGCTAAAAACTGATTTAAACATCAGTTTTTTATTTTATCTAACGATATTGTACGGTTTCTAGTGTAGAGGTTATAGGGGTGTTGTAGATGAAGGAATTAAAGTTTCTGCACTGTGCAGATATCCATCTGGATATGCCGTTTACGTCGCTGCGGAACAGTGAGGACATGTCTTATGATAGAAGACAGGACTTAAAGGATACTTTTGTCAGGATACTGGATATTGCAAGTGAAGAGAAGGTTGATTTGATTCTAATCAGCGGAGATTTATATGAACATAGTTATGTAAAAAAATCTACTATTGATTATATAAACTCTAAGTTTGCTAAAATCCCAAAAACGACAATAGTTATTGTACCGGGTAATGCGGATCCATGTATTGTGAACTCTTATTACAAGGATTATAGATGGAGTGAAAATGTCCATATATTAACCGAGGGGAAGAATTATATTATCCTGGATGATCTAGGTGCCTGCGTATACGGGGTGGAGTTTAAAGATGTGTCCAAGGACGGTTTTATTAATCATAGATTTAAATCGGTAGACCGGCAAAAGATAAATATAATGCTTTACCATGGTGCTCTAGATGCGGGTATTGGTCAAAATGATAGTTTTGCTATAAACATTGGGGATCTGGCTGCTCTAGGCATGGATTATATTGCTTTAGGGCACTCCCATAATACTATTTATGACATTGGTGGCTGCGGTAATATCTATAATCCCGGAAGTCCGGAACCTCTGGGTTTTGAAGAGACTGGGGTTCATGGAGTATTTTTAGGGAGAATAGCAAAGTCGGGTAATGAAGAATCCGAGCTTAGTATGGAGTTTAGACAAACTAATACAAGGTTTTATTACAATGTTGATGTTGACATTACCGGGTGTAACACCTCTAAAGAAGTGTTTGAAAGAATTGAGGCTTCCATAGGCGGCATCTGTGTGACCGATGACTTGTTGTATGTCACTTTGAAGGGATCTATATATAAGGGAGGTAGTTTATGTATAGACGATATACAAGCAGGTTTTAAGGATAGGTACTTCTATGTAAAGGTAAAGGATGAGACTGAGGCTGCTTTTAGCCTCCATGAAGTGATAAAAGAGCCTGGCATTAGGGGGCTTTTTGCACGAAAGATACTAGACCTTATTAATAAGACTGAGAATGAGTATGAGAAGAGGCTGTTGATGAAAGCTTTCTATTATGGAGTTGAAGCTATGGAACAGGGCAGGGTTGATATATGAGAATAAAAAAGCTGGAGATAAGAGGATTCGGCAAACTGAATAACTTGAAGCTAAGCTTTAATGATGGCCTGAATGTTATATACGGGAATAATGAATCGGGCAAGACATCCATACAGCAGTTTATACGAGCTATGTTTTTTGGATTGAGTGGTATGGAGAGGGACAAGAATAGCTCGGTTACCATTGTGCAAAAATACACTCCCTGGGTGGGGAATGAGTATACCGGATATATGGAATATGTATTGGATAATGATGAGGTATACAAAGTAGGGAGAAATTTCGGCACCGATTCGGTTAAGGTTATTGATGGGCTTTTTAATGATATTACCGAGCGCTTTGAATTTGATAAGGTAAAGGGAATCCTGTTTGCCGAAAAGCACCTTGGTGTAAATGAAGCATGCTTTGATAAAACTGTTTTTATTAAGCAACTGGATTCAAGGATTGATGATAATGGCAGCAAAGAACTTTTTAATCGTCTGACAAACATAACACAGACTGGGTTTGAGGATATATCGTTTCGAAAAGCTAAGGAGGCTCTAAATGAGGCTCTGAGGAGGCATATAGGGGTGGACAAGACCGAACTCCGCCCCCTCGACAGAGTTATTTACAGGCTAGGTGAATTAAAAGCACGGCGTGCGGACCTTTTGGAAAAGAGGGATTCTCTTTTCAATTTGGAAGATGAACTTAGCGAGGCTATTTTAGCTAAAGAAAGGTTTGATATAAGAAGGCTTATTTTGGCTAAGGCCCGCGAGCTATTAAGCCTGCGGAAAAGTATTATAAATCATAATAAGCAGATGAGTGAGCTGGAAAGAGTAGTAAATAGTATTGGGAGCTCTGAAGGTGAACTCAAAAGAATTTCAGAATGCTACGACGAGTTTAATAGAGTAAAAGAGGAACTAATTAAGTTTTCCACATTTAGTAATGAGGATGTGGATAATATCACTGTTGAATACCATGAATTGTTGATAATATCCGATGAATGTAAAAAGATTCAGGTCAATATAGGTAAACTAAGGGAAGAGAAAAACAAAATAGACGGTGAGATAAAGCCGCTTTTGGGTTTTGAAAACCTTGGGGATAACATAGAGAAAAATGTTCTTGCTCTTAATAAAGACCTGGAGCATTTAAAGGATGAGTATAAGAAGAGCAATATTGGGATGCTGGATGAAAAGATTAAGGGCGAACAGCTTAGCTGTAAGTATATAAACTATAATATAGTTGCTGCTGTCCTTGCTACAGCAGTACTTTTAACAACGGGCTTTACCAAGTTCTATTATGGATTCCTAATGGCACCTTTAGGGCTGATAGCTGCAGTTGTTTTGATTTATTTTAGGTTTAAGAAAACAAGAAAACTTTCTGAGCTTCTAAACGAGAAGAAATTGATGTATATAGTAATAAACAGTGTCATTGATGAAATAAATAACAAGCAAAAAGCTCTAAAAAATATACTTCAGGTTGTAGGAGCTGAGAATATAGAAGACTTTTTAAGACTAAAAGCTTTGTATGATAGTAAAATACAGCTATCGGAAAAGTTGTATAACGACGCAGAAAGCCTTGAAAAAGACCTTCGACATGATATTTATAGAACAAACGAATTGAAAAATATTTTATTTGGAAAGTTGGCTACAGCCGGAATACTGGTGGATGATAGTTGCGAAATAACCGATGATCATATTAATAATTTTAAGCATGGAGTAAGATGTTACAAAGGGCTTGAACCAAGCATAAATTATACATTGCAACGGATAACCGATATAAACGAGTATTTAAAAGAGCTTTACACAGAAGCAAGGTCTTTGTGTGGAAAAGATTCAGATAATAAAGAAGTGTTTGTGGATAGAATAAAACAGGTTTCATCAGCAATAAGTATTGAAAATGAAAAAGTACAGGTACTTATTGAGGAGATTAATGACCTTTGTGTAAACGTGGGGATGCTTCCCTACGAGCTAGAAAGCTTCTATCAAAGATTGCTGAATACCGAACCTGCTGAAATAGAGGCGGCGATAGAAGAAGATTATAACAGAGTTAGTGAAAATCTCAGCGCGGAACTTTTAAAGATTCAGGAGTATGAGACCTTATTTAAGGGGTTGCAGATGGATGAAGATGAAATTAAAAGAATTGATGAAGAAATAGAGGAATTGAAATTCAAAAAAAATCAGCTTGAGGATATAAGTATATCACTGAAAACTGCTATAGATATACTGGATGAAGCAGGAATGGAGATCCAGAGGGATTTTGCTCCGGCTCTAAACAGAAAAATGAGTGATATTGTTAATAAGATTACACATAAAAGATACAGTGAAATAACCGTTGATGATGGTTTGTGTCTTAAGGCGATAGCTCCTGAAACAGGGAAATTGGTACTGGCTACCGATTTAAGCGGCGGAACTATTGACCAGTTGTACCTAGCATTGAGAATTTCAGCTTCCGAAATCATCTCTTCAACAGAGGAACGTCTGCCTTTATTTATGGATGAAGTGTTTGCCCAGTATGACGATACAAGAACAAAGGAGACTTTGGTATTCTTAAATGAACTGTCGAGAGGGAGACAAGTAATACTTTTTACATGCAAGGAAAGGGAAGTGGATATTGCTGCCGAGGTTTGCGGTGGTAATCTAAATGTAATAAGATTGTCTTGATATGTTGATGCGTTAAGGGGAGCGTAAAAATGAAGAGGAAGTTTATATATCTTGTTGTTGCAATCTTAATACTCCAGGTCGTGGGTGTAGGATGCAGCAGTCAAAATACCGGGAATGGCAGTGAGGGACTAAAGGAAGCTAGCAAACCCAGTAGTGAAGAGGCTAAACCAAAAGAGCCTGAAAGGGTAGTGCAAAGTACCCAAGCAGCTGAGGAAGTTATTGAGGAAGGTGAAGCTGCCAATACCGGGGTAGTTACCGGTACTGTCGTAGATGTTTTCAGGGAAGCTGATAAGAAGTCCGAGAGGGTTACACAGGCTATTTATAACCAAGGCATAGAGATACTTGATAAAAAGGAAAATTGGATAAAAGCAAGGGTTGTGGATGGGTACACAGGGTGGATAGAATCCAAGTTTGTGGATACTAATTGTTCAAGTATAAAAGACGATGGTTTCAAGTATAAGCTGGTAGTTATAGAAAAACTGGCTAAAGTAGAGGTAATGGGTGAGGGGAAAGAAGGCTCAAGACAGTTGGTTATGGGAGCTGAACTGTATTCGTTTGGGAAAGCTGAGAGGGGGTATGAGGTAGTACTTCCCGGAGAAAAAAAGGGATGGATTGAAGAGAAAAGTGTAATGGAGCTTTTACCCGATGAACATATCCCCAAAACCTCAGCCGGAGAATTTGTGCTCACACTGGAAAAATTCAAAGCTACACCCTACTTATGGGGGGGCGTAAGTTCGTGGGAGGGTCTTGATTGCTCGGGACTTACTTATATTTGCAGCAGAATCAATGGAGTTGACCTACCCAGAGATGCAGATCAACAAATCAAAGTGGGTAGAAAGATTCTGGAGTCAAAAGAGCAACTAGAAAGTGGAGACCTAGTATTTTTCAGTACAAATACAGATTTGAAGGACGTATCCCATGTGGGTGTGTTCATAGGGGATGGCCGCTTTATTCATGCAAGTAAATCAAATGGAAAGGTAATTGTTAGTAAGCTAAGCGAAAGTTATTTTCAAAAGAGATTGGTTGGAGTGAGGCGTTTGTTTTAGCTGCACATATGCATTTATATAAAATGCAATAAATATTCTATATGGATAAAGTAATTACTTTACTCAACATGTAAAACATTTATTGCAACATATATGGATATAAATTTTATGTTACTTGAGAAAGGATAATGAAGTTTGGGGTCACCTAAGGTTACAGTTTCAAGCAAATACGATTTCATATTATCAGCTTTGATAGCGATAGTTATAGTAGCACAGGGTAGTTATTTTCCGTCTCAGTATTTAAGTGCTTTAATAGTGTTTTGTGTACTTGTACTATATAAAGTCAGAGTCAGGTCTATCGATTTTAACAGCGGAGCATTTATACCTGTTTTTTTGCTGGCAGTAGTATATTTGCTTTCAACTTTTTTTGCGGCGGACAATAGATATACAGCAGCATTGGAAACGTTTAAGATTCTATGCTTTTGTATGGCCTATGTAGCAGCTTATTTCCAAAATGACAGACTAGCGGTATTTAAAGGAATTCTGGGAGGCTGCGTTATTGTATGCATTCTTGGGCTGCTCTTTTATGTTGACATATTTTATTTCCCTAGGGCTGTGCTGGATGAAGGTAAGAACTTAAGGCTGCAATCACTTTTCCAATATGCCAATATTGCAGGGCTTTTTATGGGTATAGGATTTTTTATGGCCCGCTATTTCTTAGAGGGCTGTAGTACATACAAACACAAAGCTAAGTATTATATTTACAGCCATATTCTTTTAACGGGGTTAATGCTTACACTTTCAAGGGGCGCTATACTGGTGTTTTTTATTATGGTGTTTGTGCATATGGTTATAGTTAGGAGCTTTAAAGAGACAGCTTATACTATAACTCATGCTACAATAGCGGCTGCGACTGCATATCTGATGAATGTATTTGCAGTTAATAAAAATTACGGTGCGGCTACGTTCATGCTGCTCCTATCAGTTCTTGCGGCAGCTTATATTTTTAATTTACTTGAAAGGCATGAAAACTATATAAAAAGGTATTGGGGTGTGTTTGTTATTTTACCCATGGCAGGGGCTATAGCACTTGTGTCAAGAGGCTCATCAGGGGTGGGAAGGATGTTTAACATTTCCTTTTTCGAGGGTACGCTTATTGAACGCTATATATATGTTCAGGATGCTCTGTCGGTAGTATCTAAAAACTTGCTGTTTGGGCTTGGTCCCGGCAACTGGGATTCGAAACAGTTTTCATTTCAGACTGCACAGTATTACTCCCGATATATACATAATGGATTTGTCCAGTTTGTTACCGATGCGGGTATTCCGGCATTTACGCTTGTGGCTATTATATTGGTGATGTTTTTTAAGGTGACGGCAAAACAGTATAAGGCAACAAAGGACAGGTATTATTTAACCTTGGGTATTGTAGTAGCGTTTATTATAGTACATAGCTTTATTGATGTGGGGCTAAGCTTTTCTTCAATTTTAATTATTATTGCAGCCTTAATTTCTTCAGGTATGCGGGAAGCTAAATTTACAGGTACATTAAAAGTAGTGAGTTGGGCTAAGCCGATAAAGGTTGTTGTTAATGCAGGAGTAATTATTTTATTGTTTGTGTCTGCTATATATTTTACCGGGCAGTTAATTATGGACAGCAACCAGGCTGCAATTGACAGTGGAGATTTTGATAAAGCTGTAAGTGGTTATTTGATAGCGAAGTATCTAAGGCCTTTCGATCCTGAGGTCTACCTAGGAATGGCAAGCTGTTACCGCAGTATGGGGAAAAGCCCGGAATTAATTGTGGAAACCTACAGCAATGCACGATCTTTAGATAAGTTTCAACCTAAAGTTTTAAGAGATATTATTGATTACCGCCAGTCTGTAGGTGATGATATACAGACGTATGAGGCTTCCAAGCTGCTTATAAGTATCCAGCCTCTAAGCAAGGAAGGCTATGAATTGGCTTTAGAAACACTGGACAGACTCCGGCAAGATGCAAAGATTGATGCAAGCATTTTTAAAGGTGAAAAGGAAAAAATAAGAGGATTGTTGTTTGAGGCTAAGTCAAGGGTAAACACCCTTTCGTCATACTTGAGAAATCAGACTCCATTACCTACAATAAATTAGAAAACAGTTATAGACGTTTAAAACAGCATAGCCGCATGACTGCATGTATAAGCAGCGTGTGGTTTTTTTTATATAGGGCATATGTGTCGTAATTGGAACATGGGTGGGTGTCCATATTCCAATTACTTGGTTGAAAAGTGTTTAAAATTGTGGAATGATGTAGTAAAATGTTTTATAGTAAGGAAAAATTTGCTCATGAGGAGAGCAAATACAATTTTTAGGGGGGTAAAATAATGAAGAAAAAAATTGCGTTACTACTTGTAATGAGTATTATTGCAACAATACTTCCGCTTAATGCAGTTTTGGCAGGACTTAGTTCTGCATGGAAGGTAAAGGATGTGGCAAATGACCTATATGCTTACGGAGTAACCTATGGCAAAGGTTTATATGTAAGTGTAGGTGTTAACGGTGGTATAAGTACATCAAAGGATGGGGTAACCTGGAATAAACAAAATTCCGGTGTTTCAAACTACCTAAATGCAGTTGTACGTGGAGCCGATAAATTTGTAGCCGTTGGCTATGAGGGTGCAGTGATTACCTCAATAGATGGTATAAAGTGGGTTAAACAGAATACCGGTACAAAAGAAAGTCTTTATTCGGTAACTTATGCAAAAAATAAGTATATAGCAGCAGGAAGCAATGGTACTATTCTAACATCTGCTAACGGTGTCAATTGGGTAAAGCAAAATTCGGGTGTAAAAGGTAACCTCTTATCTATAGCCTGGGGAACTAATAAGGCTGTAGCTGTAGGGTCATTGACAGAGAACCTGGCAAATGGTGATTATAAAGAGACACCTATTATTATGACTTCTACCGACGGGATAAAGTGGACAAAAGTGGCTGCGAGTGCTCAGGGAAGCCTTTATTCAGTTATATGGGGCGGTAAATACTTTGTTGCTGTAGGCGGTGCAGGTAATATACTTACATCCAGTGATGGAGTGAAGTGGAACAAGCAGAAATCAAATACAGACCAGATTCTTTCTTCCGCAGCATGGAACGGTAAGCAGTACATAGTTGTTGGGTATGGCGGTACGATTTTGAAATCATCGGACGCAGTCAAATGGGTAAAGGTGAACTCACCTACTCAAGCATGGCTTAACTCAGTTACATGGTCAAATAATCAGTTTGTGGCAGTTGCCGGAGGCGGTACTGTCATAACATCCGGTGATGGAACGACATGGTACAATAAGACAATAGGCTCCTATGAAATGAGCAACATTGTGGTATGGGGCAAAGATAAATTTGTAGGTGTAGGATACCAAGGCGCTATATTGACCTCAACCGATGGAGAAAACTGGAGTAAGCAGGTATCAGGTACTTCAAAGACGCTTATGGATATTACTTGGACAGGAAAACAATATGTGGCAGTTGGCTCAGGTGGAACCATTTTAGCATCAACTGACGGTATAAAATGGACTTCTTGTAAATCCAACACACAGAATTATCTTTATGCGGTAGCTTATGGGGCAAAGGGATTGGTTGCATTGGGGAATAATGGTGCTGTTCTTACCTCGATTGACGGTATAAAGTGGACAGCCTACAATTCTACGATAGATGCATACATCGCAGATGTTGTATGGGCTAATGATAAATATTTTGCGATAGGATATTACGGTGAGCTCTTTGTATCCAAGGACGGCATAAATTGGGAGGCTCAGTCTATAGGAGACAGTGATGAAGACGGAGGAATCAGCAGTATAGCTTGGGGAAAAGACTGCTATGTAGCTGCTTCAATTGATGGGGCTATTTTAACCTCAAAGGATGGACTGGACTGGAAGAAGATAGACTTGGGACTAAGCTATATAAGCTCGAAGATTATATGGGATGGGACTCAATTCGTATTTGTACAGCCGGGGTATGACCAAAAAGGAAACTACCAGTATTTGAGGACTTATATGTCTAAGGATGGTATGGTGTGGACTTATAAAACCGATAAGGTAGATGAGCCAGGCATTAGGGATTTCTTGTACGGTAATAATAAATATCTAACCCTTACCTACTCCGGAAAAGTACTTATAAAGTAAGGTAATGCATTAAAAAGAGCAAGGATAAACTACAGTCCTTGCTCTTTTTGTATCATTTTTTTATTAAGTTCTCCAACATATCTACAATATCGCTGCTTGCATTGGGTTTAGCAAGGTAAGCGGCCATTTCTTTCATATGCTTCAAACGTAATGGATTATCGGTTATCTGATACAGTATGCTGTCTATGTCGTCGTTGGCAAATAATCTTGCGGCCGCTCCGTTATTTAAAAGGAAATGTGCGTTTCCTTCCTCCTGCCCGGGGATAGGAGATATCAGAAACATCGGAAGCTGTTTTACAAGGGCTTCGGATATTGTCATTCCTCCCGGCTTTGTGACCAGAAAATCCGAAACATCCATTAAATCGGCCACACGGTTTGTATAGCTTAAGATTTTTACCGTCTTGTTACTATTAAGCGAGTGTTTTTCCAATTGTCTCTTAAGTTTAGTGTTTTTGCCTGTGAGGGCAATTATCTGAATGTCTTCCTTGCAATCTATTAGTGCTCTGAAGGTATCCCTGATTTCACCAAAGCCTAAACTGCCCCCCATTATAAGAAATGTAAGCTTATCGTCCAGGCCGAATTCGGCGCGTACCTTATCCTTATCATTCTTGCAAAGAAAATTGCTTGATACCGGAATTCCATAAGGATAGATGCTACCTTGGGGTATACCTTTCTTAATCAACTCGTATTTTATATGGTTATGAGCTACTACATAGGCATCAATGTTGTCATGAATCCACATGGAGTGAGAGACAAAGTCGGTTATAATACTAGCGGTAGGTACGGTTACCTTGTTTTTCCTCTTCAGGTTTGACATCATTTGAAGGGGAAAAAGGTGTGTACATACAACTACGGAGGGCTTGTACTCATCAATAAGGCTTTTTATCTTATACGATAAAAGCTTGTTTACGGTTTTACTAAAGTCACCTAAGTTATCGCCTGTTTCGGACATTTCATAGAGTTTTCCGTAGATCTTGGGAGTATTTTTTACGGTATTAAGGTAGCTTCCTACTATTAGCTTATCAAGTATTGGATTCACATATTTTAATGTATCTATAATTGTAACCCTTGAACCCGGGTGCCTGTACTCAACAACTTCTTTTATTGCTTCTCCAGCCTTAAGATGACCTCCGCCAGCTGAAACAGATAAAATCAAAACATCCATTTTATACCTCGAAATTTTACTTAGAATATGCTGCTATATAAATTGCGATAATGATATTACAAGGGAAAGTTTGATTATCGCGATATAACTTAAGGTAACAAATTGTAAAAAAGATTTAGGGAGAACTTCGTTGTAGATTCTTTTTTGCAATTTATATAGTAAATATTATAAGGCATTTGAGTGGTTGATGCAACAAAAGGGAAATTAACGGAGTATACGTAGAGCTTGGTGTAAGTATATTTTCAGAGGTAATTTTATACATACTTTGAAACTTAAATACTAAGGTGAATATTTTTCTTGAAAAAACAAAAAATATTGCTTGTAATTTAAAGAATCGTTCTGCTTCTATATTACTTTCGGTTATTTCGGGTTGTTAAAAGATTTTAAGAAGTAGCTGTTATAGCCGTTCATGTACTTAAGGAGTATTTTTAAAGAACCTATGTTTAAATTCCCTAAAAGGAGGGGCACTAGTTGAAGAAATTAAAGTTTATCATTCCTTTAGTATTGGTATTCTCGATTCTTGCCGCTGTTGCGGCTGAACACAATTATTTCATAACGGGATTAGCATCATCCTTGAAGCCTGGAGATAGGGGGGAAGAAGTCGAGGAGCTGCAATTGAATTTGAAGAACTGGGGTTTCTATGAGGGAGATGTTGATGGAGCCTATGGCTGGACTACTTTTCGTTCTATAAGAAAGTATCAGGAGGAGTGTGGACTTCCGGTTAGTGGTATTGCAGACACAAATACACTTTTGACAATGGGCCTTACCATGGTTGTTGGAAGTGGAGAAGCCTATGCCCAGGCCAGAAGGACGAGTAACGTGCAGCTCCTGGCAAGAGCAATAAACGGTGAAGCAAGGGGTGAGCCCTATACAGGGCAGGTAGCTGTGGGTGCTGTAATTTTAAATAGGACCCGTGATTCTAGGTTTCCTAAAACTATAGCAGGTGTAATATATCAGCCGCGAGCCTTTACTGCAGTAGCAGACGGACAAATCAATGTACCCATAGACCCCAAGTCTACAGTTGTGAAAGCTGCCCGTGATGCTCTAAATGGCTGGGACCCTACTAATGGGTGCGTATATTATTGGAACCCGGCTACAGCTACAAGTAAGTGGATATGGAGCAGAAAAATAGTTAAAAAAATAGGTAAACATTACTTCGGTAAATAGAGCGAGGTGTAAGTTATGAGTATTAGAGAAAAATTACTGGATTTTAAGAGAAGGCTATCGGACAGGAAGATGTATAGTATCGTAGTTTTAATAATAGGTGCGGTAGCTATGTGGGGATTTTATCAGTACAAACACGCAGCCAATTTGAGACAGGAGCTGGATAACCAGTATAATAGGGCATTTTTTGAGATGACTGGCTATGTTCAAAATGTTGAAATGCTTTTGGCCAAGTCTTTAATAACATCAACGCCTACTAAAACTGCTGCTATATTGCAGGAAGCCTGGAGACAATCCAACCTTGCACAGGCTAATTTAGGTCAGATTCCGGTTTCCCAGCCTGTACTGGCAAATACGTCAAAATTTTTGACGCAGGTAGGAGATTTGTCCTACTCGTTAAATAACCAGAATATGACGGGCAAGCAGCTAAGTGAGCAGCAGTACGAGACTATCCAAAAGCTCCATGGGTTTGCAGTTACATTGGGCAACAATCTGAATGCACTCCAAAATCAACTAGGTTCGGGAAGAATGAGATGGGGTGAGCTGTCTAACAAAGGCACACCGATTTTTACCAGGACATCTGCAAAGCTTTCCATGCAGCAGGTGGAAAACATCGATAAAACTTTTCAGCAGTACCCTACATTAATCTATGACGGACCTTTCTCCGACCATTTAGTGACTGCTGAACCTAAAGGTGTTACAGGCAATGAAATGAGTGCAGAACAGGTAAAGAAAAATGTAACAGCATTTTTTGGAGCTGATAAGGTTAAATCAGTTGACTATGTAGAGAAGAATGACACACCGCCTATAAGAACCTATAGCTATAAGGTAAGCTTTAAAGGGGCTCCTGACGATCAGAATGCAACTATCGATATGACACAAAAAGGTGGACACCCATTTTGGATGCTTAATAATAGAGCAGTACCTAATGCAACTATAAATGTAGATAAGGCAAAGGATATCGGGAGAAAATTCCTTGAGAGCCGTGGCTTTAAAAATATGGTGGATACCTACTACTTAAAAGAGGACAATACTGCTACTATCAACTATGCTTATCAGCAGGACAACGTAACTGTATATCCTGACTTGATAAAAGTTAAGATAGCTCTGGATAATGGTGAGATAGTAGGTTTCGAGGCAAAAGGCTACCTTGCGGCTCACACGCTAAGGACCATACCTACACCAAAAATCACTGAAAGCCAGGCAAGGGCTTTGATAAATCCAAAGGTGCAGGTGTTGAGCTCCGGTATGGCTATAATACCGACCGATTATAAGACTGAGCTATATACTTATGAGTTTAAGGGAAAAATGAATAATAGAGATTTTCTCGTATACATCAATGCCGAAACCGGAAAAGAAGAAAATATCCTCATGATTATAGACACCCCAAATGGAATACTTACTATCTAATAAGATTGAATAATAACATATATAATAAATTGCAAAAAAGAATCTTCAACGAAGTTCTCCCTAAATCTTTTTTGGAATTTGTTACCTTAAGTATATTGCGATAACCAAATTTATCCTTATAATATCATTATCGCAATTTATATAGTAAGCGCATATAATTAAATCGGGTCTTTAAGGCTCGATTTTTTGTTGCATATATTTATCTATACAGTTATTATATAAGTAAATATTAGAAATTTAGTTATATATTTATTATGGAGGAATATTGATGGACGATATCTTGAATAATGACGGTATGGTACCGATAAGTGAAGACCTTCAAAAAGATAGTATAAGAAAACCGAGTATACTTCAGATATCTGTTATATATTCAATATGTGTGCTGCTGCTGCTATTTGTAGGCTCCTGGTTTCAGAACAGGGAATTTTACTCGGGCATTTTGATTACTGAATTCGTTTTAATTATGCTTCCTCCGATAGTAATGCTTTTTCTATTTAAGTATGATGTCAAAAAGGTACTTAGATTAAATAAAGTAAGTATTACAAATCTTTTAATGGTTCCTGTAATTATGGCGTTTGCATTGCCTCTTGTAGGGATTTTGAATTTTGTAAATCTGGTAGTGATAAAATATATTTTCGGCAGAATTCAGATTGAACAACCACCTGTAGCTACCGATGCCACAAGCCTATTGATTAATATACTGGTTATTGGAGGCTCGGCAGGTATATGTGAGGAGATATTGTTTAGGGGAACTATACAAAGGGGATTTGAGAGGCTGGGTGTAGTAAGGGCAATTTTAATAACCTCCCTACTTTTCGGATTAATGCATGTAGACTTTCAAAAGCTTCTAGGGACATTTTTGCTTGGTGCATTGATTGGCTTTATAGTATACAGGACAAATTCAATTTACAGTGGGATATTGGCTCATTTTACCAATAACTCTCTGGCAGTTATATTATCCTTTGCGGCTTTAAAGCTGCAGCAGCTTTTCAAGAACTCAGGTGTGGTTGATGAAAATATGCAGAAGTCAGCAGATATAGATTTTGGTGCCATAGCGAACATGCCCATAGGACAGCTGATTGCTTCTATCATTGTTTATGGAGGCATGATTGCATTTTTCGGCGGTATATTTGCTGTACTTATGTTTGCTTTTATAAAGAACACTTCAAAGGAAGTAAGGGAAATACCCGTAGATAACACGAGGATTGGGAAAAAAGGGCTTTTAGCTCTCATACCCGGACTGCTTCCTATAGCACTGATATATTTCCTTCAAGGGCTTAGTTTAAAGGGGATTAATGTGAACTTGGTAAAAGAATTCTTTAAAATCATTGGCGTTAATTAGGAAATATGGAGGCCGTCTAATTGTTTATTAAGACGGCCTTTTATTCATCTTCTTAATGCTTCTTATATCCTCTCCAATAAAGGCAAACATATCAAAACAGCCTATTATACGGGATACAATTCTTTCATCATAGTATTGATGAAGCATTTTAACGCTTATGTTGGTTGAAATTATGGTCTTGCAAGGCTTTACAAGGTTGTTGGCACTTCTTGTATTAATAATAGTCAGAAGCTCTGCGTACCTTGCAGCACTTGGAGATTCGGTACCGAGGTCATCAATAATTAGGAGATCGGCTTCCAGTATATTTTTATATATAGGGCTATCAAGGTTGTCCTCTTTATAGAGGTTCTTCTTATGCTCGTTTATACTTTCAAAAAGTGTTGAAGCTGTTTGATACAGCACAGTTCTGCCTCTATTAAGTAATTCTATAGCTATGCAATTGGAGATAAAGGTCTTTCCTACACCGGTGCGTCCACTGAAGAAAAGATTCTTTTCTTCGGGTGAATGGAAATTCTCTACAAAGCTTAGACATCTCTCTTTTATCCTCAAAATATTCTCCCGGGGAGATAGTTTAAAACCGTATTTTTTTTCGTCAATTGTATTAGGATAATAGCTATCGTCAAAGGTTGAGAAGTTTTCCAGGTCGGCAAGTTTGATATTTGAGTGCTTGTAAAGCAAGTTTATAAGTTGCTGCTTATAGCAAGTACACTTCTCAAAGCCTATGCTTGCCTCTTTATACCCGGTGTCCTTACACTCGGAGCAGCTATAGGAAGCTTCCAGGTAATCGGGAGAATATCCGTGATTTATTAGCAGGATATCCTTTTCCTGTCTTAATTCGTTAATCTTTAATGAAAGCTCTGATACTACTGCATCGGCCGGAGCGTTTTGGAACAAAATCATTTTGTTATACTTTATCCCTATTATATGTATCTGGTCATCAATCTCCTGTACCCTTGGTATTTTTGAATAAACTTCTTCTTTTCTTGATACAAGATTTTCATAGACCAGCCGTTGTCTCTTCTCGTATTCATTTTTTATAAGATTATGTATAGAGCCGGACATGTTGCCTCCTTAAAGCCTAGTACTATGGTTTAGCATTACTTTTATTTTATATATGGTTTTAATTTGAAAGCCAAACCTACCTATTCCTTACATTGTCATAAAGGTTATCATAGTATTCATCGTCATATTCCCTCTGGTCAAAGTTTCCTTTTTGGGGTATATGGGTAACTGCATCTTTTGGTTTACCCTTATTTTTATCAATGCTCTGCTGTTTCTTGGCACTTTCAAATACTATAATTTCTTCCTTGGTTTTAAGTCCGTTTTTATACCAGTCTGCAAGAATTGCGTCTATGTACCTAAGACTTGGGTTTGTCTTAGCGGTAGTCTTTTTTAATGCTATTTCTATTATGTCAAAGTCATACCTGTATTCCATAAACCATTTCTCTACGTATTCTTCCTCGTATTCGGTAAGGTTTCTGGACAGTTTTAACTTTTTGACTATTTTCCCTCTTACATCTTTAAACTTCTGGTATTCAATAGAGTAGTTATCGAGATCGAAGGAGTTTACAATGTTTTTCTTATGCCAGCTGCTGGCTACAGCCATAATATAGTTCTTATGCAATCCATTATTGTCATAGCAGTATTTAAAGAGAGCATACATTACATCCTCTTCAAACTTATATCTGTCAAACCAGTCATCTATATCGGTGTACCATGACGGAGGCATAAGGCCCTGGAAAAAGGCATTGTTTATTGAAGCTACTATCTCATTTCGCCGCTTATTCCTTTCGGAGCTTTGTATGGCTTCCTCCGGTGACGATGTGAGTTTGGGCCTGTACATTTTATTGATTTCCTTTTCCTTAAGGTCATTTAATAGTATACCATTGCTATTTTCTTTACGGGAAATTATTCCCATGCTTTCGAGATAGATAAGAAGATCTTTAGTCTTATCCATATCTATACCAAGCTTTTTAGCAAGGTCCTTTGTGGATATTTGCTTGTTGTATTTGCTTAAAAACAGGCAGTATAGGTATAGTTTCACACAATCCCCGTCCATAGAGGGCATATATTCACTGACAAAAATATCAGGAACAAGTGTATCGGAGTATAAGGTTGATTTATTTGCTTCAAAAAACATATAGGATTACCTCTCATATCATGGGAATTATTTTGGTTACTCTGCCAGGCATTTTCCATTATACCATATAAGGTTAATGTGTTACAGAAAGAATAAACCACAATGGGATATTACTGCCAGCGATAATCAAAAAACAGCATACGGTAGAGATATGTTTACTAAATTGATTATTGGCTAAAATTTCCGAAATAATACTGTTGCTTTTTTATCGGATTTGTATTATCATATTATGTGTTCGAAACAATATGCGCCCATAGCTCAACCGGATAGAGCGTCTGACTACGGATCAGAAGGTTGTGGATTCGAATTCTGCTGGGCGCGCCAAAACCCTTGGATTATTAATCCAAGGGTTTTTTCCTTTCAAAATATTTAGATAAGTAGATGCTCATTAGTAATATCCTATCTCCCGTGCTTTCATTTTAAATAGAAGTGCTAGATCAAAAACTTGGAAGATTGCATTGCCTGTATAAAATATCCCTTACATGTAAACATACTAAGACAAAATTAGATTAAACTATAAAGTGTTCCATTAGTTGTAATTCGTAGAAAAATATGAAAATCAAAGTAAGGCTTTTATTTTGGAAGGATTTTGGACAGGATATGCGGTAAATGTAAAAAAAGTGACCTAATAAGTGACTTGTGGCACTGGTTAATTTATATACTTTAAGGTATAATATACTAAGCATATGAGCGAAAAATATTACTAATACTCGAATTTTAGTGTGTTTTGTAGAAATTTTTATAGCAAATCTATCCAACTTATAATTTTACATATTACCATACAGTACAGATTATTTAGGTTGAACTTAGTGATTTCCAACTGGGGAAACGTCTGTGGTAAGTGGTGGGTTCCTAGCGGTCAAAAATCACTTTCAACATAAGCTATCTATAACTATACAGTCTTAAACAGAATTGGTTTAGTGTGTTAATTTTAAGACAAAGAAAAATTTACTCCGAATACCAAATAGTATATTGAATGCATGTACCTTACTTTAATTATAAATAAAATAACAAAAAAGGGGTGGAAGTGTGAAAAAAATTGCTTTTGTGTTTCCTGGACAGGGGGCACAGTATGTAGGGATGGGGAAAGGTATCTACGATAAGTTTTCGGTTGCAAAAAAGGTATTCGAAGAGGCAAGTGACTCTATTGGTATAGATTTGAGAAAGCTTTGCTTTGAAGAAAGTATAGAGGAATTGACTAAAACCGAGAATACCCAGCCGGCAATACTGACTGCAAGCGTGGCTGCATTCAGAGTTTATATGGAGGAGGTAGGTAAGGCCCCGGAATATTTAGCAGGACACAGTCTGGGTGAATTATCTGCACTTACATGTTCAAATGCAATAAAACTTGCTGATGCTGTTAAAATTGTAAGGCAAAGAGGCCGCTTTATGCAGGAGGCAGTAGGGCTAGGAATAGGTGCGATGGCTGCAGTAAGCGGAGTGGACAGACAAACTATTGAAGAACAGTGCAACAAGATTTCCAGGAGTGATTATACGGTTGTTATTTCAAATTATAATTCTCCTGATCAGATTGTCATTTCCGGACATAAAAATGCTGTTGATTCGGCAGCTGAAGTACTCAAGGGTATGGGTGGAAGGGTAATACCTCTTAAGGTAAGTGCTCCTTTTCACAGCCCTCTAATGCAACTGGCAGCCGATAGATTGGAAGAAGAACTCAAGAACTATACATACTCTCAATTAGTATATCCTGTTATTTCAAATGTGACTGCTATACCTTACACTGGGCATGACAGGATAATCGAAAACCTCTCCCAGCAGATTGTTCAGCCTGTGAGATGGCAGGATTCCATGGCATATTTAGTCAGGCAGGGAGTAGAGTTGGCGGTTGAGTTAGGGCCTCAAACTGTGTTAAAAAATCTTATGAAGAAAAATGCTCCCGGTATTATTACCTATTCTTACGATAGGGAAGATGATATATTAGCCCTGAAGAAGTCTCTTTCCAGTAATGAACAGTCCTCCGAAAAAGGGCATGTTGAACAGGGGCTGAAGTTGATTACGAAGTGTATAGCTGAAGCTGTCTGCACAAAAAACCACAACTGGAACGATGAAGAATACCAAAAGGGGGTAGTGGAACCCTTCAGAAAAGTAAGACAGCTCCATGATGAACTTGTAAGCCAAGGAAAGCAGCCTACTCTAGAGCAGATGAAAGAAGCTGTCGAAATGCTTAGAACAGTTTTTGCTACTAAGAAAGTGCCGAGCGAGGAGCAGATTCACAGATTTGGCCAAATATTTAGTGAAACTGGGACTCAAGGAGTATTTACTGATTTTAAGATACCCGAGTAAGGTGCTTTTGTGGAAATAATAAATAATAATACGTTTTGAATGAAAGGGGGATATCGGTGGTAAATAGCGGTTTATCTTTTGCAATAATGTGTATTACCGGCTTGATGTGTTTGGTAACTCTCTATTACCTGGTAGTTGTAGTAGTAGAGATATTCAAGAAGCAGAGGAAGTTTAAAGGGGACGGTATAAAAGGGTTTGCAACTTTAATACTTTCGATGGGTTTAATAGGAGGTATAGGCTACTGTTTGTATTATGCTCCCGATATATTATTTTTGGGAAGCACTTGGCATATGATTGAGGTCATTGGACCTGCTGACCTTATAACAGCTGTAATATCTTCGTGCGCACTTTTATCTGTGTTCTATGTGTATTTTGTTTTGTCTCACTTTTTCCCTAAGGAGAACGATAAGCCATTCTTTATGATAATTGTTTTAAGTATACTTAGTGGAATTGGAAACTCTATTATTGTATTTATCATAAATGAAGCGCTTAACCGTGCGCTTAGCAATAATAGTGACAGATATATTAACTTTGAAAGCCGGTTGTATCTATACTTTCTTCTAGGTATTGCACTCTTTACTCTTAGTGCAATGATTGTAAGGAAACGGCTTATAGCAATAACAGCTGCAGTCGTATATGACAAGCGTGTAGAAATAATCAATAAAATTCTTAAAGCTCCGTACTTCAAATATGAGGCTTTGGAGGATAGTAAAACTTACTCTGCGCTTAATAATGACCCTGAAACTGTAAGTGGATTTGTTAGTATGCTTGTAACTGGGTTGACAGGGATTATAACTATGATTACCTGCTTCATTTATCTGGGTACTTTAAATCTGTACGGTATGATATTTTCTATATTAGTAATTTTGCTCACTGTAGGAATGTTCATGAAGGCTACTAAAACTGCGGAAAAGCATTTTGAGAGGAACAGAGATATTCTGGAACTGTTCTTTAAAAATATAACTGATTTAGTAAATGGCTTTAAAGAGCTTCATATCAATGCCAGAAAGCGTGAAGAATTTAAGGAAGATATGGAGAAAAACTGCGGTTTGTATCGTGATACAAGAATGCAAGGCGAATATAAATATGTAGGAGTCGGTATTTTTGGGGAGATTATGTACTTCCTTGTAATCGGTATAGCTGTATTTACGTTTCCTATTATATTCTCCAATTTCGAGGGCAGTACCTTAAGAAACTATACTGTTGTGTTCTTATATATGGGCGGTATAGTAAACCAACAGATACATATTATACCAAACCTTGTAAGATTGACAGTAAGCTGGAAGAGGATAAAGCAGTTTATTAGTGAAATTTCGATGATTGAAGATGGCCATGGGCCGGCTACAGATGTGATTGAGGAAATTGCTGCTGCTAAAGACGGTCAAGAGATTGCAATACAGTTTAAGGATGTTGGATTCCACTATAAAAACAAAGATGGTGATAACTTCGGTATAGGCCCTATAAACTATGAGTTTAAATCCGGAGAAATTGTGTTTATTTCAGGAGGAAACGGTAGTGGTAAATCTACCCTTGCCAAGCTGCTTACCGGGTTGTATAAGCCTGATGAAGGTGAAATTAGAATAAATGGGCAAGTTGCTGATATGAAAATGTTAGGAAGCAGCTTTACAACTGTCTATAGCAACTTTTATCTTTTTGAAAAGCTATATGGAGTTAATCATAAAGATAAGCAGAATGAAATACAAAAGTATTTGAAGCTGCTGCAGATTGAGGACAAGGTTCAGATTACAGATGGTAAGTTTAGTACGTTAAAGCTTTCTACAGGTCAAAGAAAGAGATTGGCTCTTTTAGTAAGCTACCTTGAAGATAAGCCAGTATGCCTTTTTGACGAGTGGGCTGCAGACCAAGATCCTGAGTTTAGAAGATTTTTCTATGAGTCCCTGCTGCCTGAATTAAGGAACAGGGGAAAAGCTGTCATTGCTATAACCCATGATGACTACTATTTTAATAGGGCGGACAAGCATATTAAAATGGATATGGGTAAAATATCAAATTAATGATGGCGGTATATAAATAATTTAGTAGCATTAAGTAATACATATCTGGAAAAAGGAGATTTATTTATGAAAAAGACACTACTTATGGTCTTTTTGGCAATTCTCTTAATACTTCAGTCTGCATGCAACTCTGATGTTGTTGTTATAAAAGGTGAAAGCAATTATAAGGCTGATGGTGTGACTATTGTTGATAAGGGCAATTATTTTGAGGTTGTACTTGATTTTAGTACCGGATTGAGTCACCGGCAAATTGGAAAGGCCCTTGCTGAGGGTATCCTTAAGGTGATTCCTGACTATGAGGCCCTGGTAGATTCATACATAGCTGAAAACCTTCCTAAATATGAATATCCCTATATGTTTTATAGGGTAGAAGATATAAAACCGCAGGTGAACAAGGAATATATTGAAGAAGTTGAAGGAATGGCTTCTGTTTTTTCAGGCGGTAAAGACAATGTAAGAGGAGATAATAAAATCTCTGAAGATGAGTTGTTGTTATTCAATCTGTTCCCGGATGTGGCACGAATTGCTCAATGCAGTATCGTCTCTGTGTTTGGTTCCAGGTCGGAAACCGGTGAGAATATGGTAGCTCGAAATCTTGATTGGTATGGGGGAAGTAAGAACCAGCTCCCTAGAATTCAGTCAGTAGTTACTTTAAAGTATTCAGACAAGAAGGTCTACACTATCGGGTATTTAGGCTATATGGGTGTAATTACCGGATTTAACGATAGTAAAGTATTTGCTGCGATTCTTGATTCAGGTACAGGGGAAGTGTATTCTTCAACGGGAAAAAGGTCGTATCCGCTTGACATTAGGGCGGCATTAGAAAGTAAAAAGACATTGGATGAGGCAGCAGAGTACATGAAAGACCCTCAAAAGAATTATGCATACAACCATCTAATTGCCTTTGCTGATGCAAAGGAAACTAAGATTTTAGAAAATAATATTAGTGGGAACGGTTCAGATGGTAACCGTATCAAGCGTGAACTTAGAACATCTGATTCCAAACTTAATAAAGGAATAGAATGGGGATTTAAAGATGCTATAGGAAGTGTGAACTCCTTCCTGTTATATGGAAATTACGATAACCATACCGACAATAAAAACAATACCAAAAGATGGAAGAATATGGGAGAACAGTTAGCCAAGGCTGGAGATACGGTGTCTTTGGAAGAGCTTGAGGCAATTGCGACCTATGATGGAGGATCACCTGGGTCATTCTTAGATAGCGGGGATCTGTATAATAAAATGACACTTTATACAGTAATATGGGAACCTAAAACTCTGTCTATGGAATTATACTTCCATCCGAGAGGGGTACTCGAAGTACCAAAAGATCCGACTTTTGAAAAAGTTCATGTACCGCAATAAAACCAATACACTATAATGCTTAAGTTATGGAGCAGGGGCAGATAGCCCCCTGTTCCAAACTAAGTGTGGGTGATAAAGCTTTTCAATAAAGTTATATGAGTAACTTTAATTTTATAAAGAATTCATATTATAGTAGTGTTTGGGATATGGGCAATTTAGTTTTAGTCTTTAGATTATGTTAATAAAGCTTTTAGAGATTAAGGATTATGAAAGGGGTTAAAGAGTATGACAGCTCATGAGACTTTGACCGACCTGATTGTATCAAGAAAAGAAGAAACGCTTCGTGGGATAACCTTTATTCTGGACGAATCGGAGGATCGGTTTGTTTCATACAGCGATTTGTATTATACAGCATTAGGCCACCTGTACCATTTACAGGCAGCAGGCTTCAAACCCGGGGATGAGGTAATATTTCAGATTGAAGATAACAACAATTTTGTTTTCTTTTTTTGGGCATGTGTACTTGGGGGTATGATCCCGGTGCCTGTAACAGCAGGAGCGAATGATGAACACAAATTGAAGCTCTTTAAGATATGGGAGGTATTAAATAATCCACGTATTATTACTTCCAGAGAATTTATAGACAAGCTTGACAGCTTCGCAGCGAAAAGTAGCATGTCGGAGCTTGTAGACGATATAAGGAAAAGCACTGTTTACGTTGAAGAAGTAGCCGGCACAGGGAATTATGGAGAGATTTATAAACCTAAACCGGAAGATATTGCATTTATTCAGTTTTCATCCGGTTCTACCGGTGATCCTAAGGGTGTCATAATAACCCATCAAAATGTATTGACAAATTTAAATGCAGTTATTAAATGGACAAATATTGGACCAAATGATGCAGGCTTGAACTGGATGCCTCTAACTCACGATATGGGGCTTATCGGTACACATATAAAAGCGCTGCTGGCAGGTATTAACCAGTACAGTATGCAAACTCAACTCTTCATTAGACGACCTACACTATGGATTGAAAAAGCGAGCAAGTATAAAGTCACCATTCTATATTCTCCAAATTTCGGATATAAACACTTTCTTAAGTTTGTGCAGCCCGATACCATAAGAGGATGGGATTTGTCTAATGTCAGACTTATATTTAACGGTGCAGAGCCCATATCATCGGAGTTGTGTAATGAGTTTCTGAGCAGAATGGAGCAGTACAAGTTAAAAAGGAATGCTATGTATCCTGTTTTCGGGTTGGCGGAGGGTACAATAGCAGTTACTTTCCCTCACCCTGGAGAGGATTTTTCGATATACAGGCTAGATCGTGATTTTCTAGGAATTGGGGAAGTTATAAAGGAGGTTTCTGCGGATAGTAAAAATGCGGTAACCTTTGTCGATGTTGGTTATCCGATTTACAATTGCTACATGCGAATTTGTGATGAGAAAAACAACGACCTGGGTGAGAACAAAGTAGGCTATATTCAAATAAAAGGTGGAAATGTTACATCAGGGTATTACAATAATAAGGGTGCAACCGAGCAGACCATTACAAGCGACGGATGGCTCAATACCGGGGATTTGGGATTTATGCGTAACGGTAGGCTGGTTATTACCGGACGTGCAAAGGATATCATCTTCATGGCGGGACAAAACTACTATTCCCACGATATCGAGAGAGTTGCGGAAGCAGTTGAAGGTATTGAACTTGGAAAGGTGGCAGCAGTAGGTGCCTTCAACGAAAATAAAAAATGTGATGAGCTTATACTTTTTGTTCTGTATAAACCAAAAAGTGTAGATAAATTCTTACCGATCGTATCTAGCCTAAAAAGGATTATAAATCAGCAAATGGGGATTGAGGTTTCAGAGGTTATCCCTGTCAGGAGTATTCCAAAGACCACAAGCGGTAAGACACAGCGCTATAAGCTCAGGGAGAGTTACATAAACGGGGAATTTAGTGAGGTAAAGAATGAAATTCACTCTTTGCTGGATGAAAACTTTATCAGCAGGGAGATTGACTTGCCACAGAATGAAATAGAAGAGAAGCTTTTAGGCCTTTGGTGTGATGTATTAGGTGCCTCTAAAGTAGGAACACGGGATAATTTCTTTGAACTGGGAGGTGACTCCTTAAAGGCTACCCAGCTCATTTCCCGGATAAGGGATGAATTCAATACTCAACTTGATCAGATGGAGCTTTTTGAAAACGCTGATATAGTAAGCCTGGCGGTAGCCCTTGGAAAAGCGGACAGGAAGGGTGTACAGATACAGCCGATTATTGAAAAAGCAGCTGCAGCAAGTGATAGATTACCTTTATCCTTTTCGCAGCAAAGGCTGTGGTTCCTTGACCGATTAAATGGACAAAGCGCTCAGTATAACCTTTATACAGCTTTGCAATTAAAAGGAAGCCTAAACATAGAACTGCTTTTAAAGAGCTTCAACGAGGTTATGAAACGCCATGAAGTACTCAGAGCATCATTTATAGAAGACGACGGACAACCGGTACAGGTTATCCATCCGGGTATGACGATAGATATACCTCTCGTGGATATGACTGATATTGCGGAGGAGGAAAGGAAGAAGAGGGTTCTTGAGCTGGCAAAGGAAGAGGCGTCACAGCCCTTTACACTAGAGAAAGCACCTCTCATATGCGGTACGCTGTATCGTATTAAGGAAGAGGAATACATACTGGTGTTGGTAGCTCACCACATAATATTTGACGGTTGGTCCTTCGGGGTGCTGTTAAAGGAGTTAGCTTTCTACTATGAAGCTCTATCTTCCAATAAGGGAGAGGTTCTGCCGGAGTTGGAAATCCAATATGCAGACTTTGCCCACTGGCAGGTTGAAAGGATTAAAGGCGGACTCTTGAAGGAACAGTTGGATTACTGGAAGGGACAGCTTGGAGGCAAGCTGACTGTTTTGGATTTGCCTTTGGATAAGCAGAGGCCGGCAATTCAGACATACAATGGAGCTAAGCTTACAGGTATCATTCCAAGAGCTCAGGTAGAGGAATTGCAGAGATTGGCAAGAAAAGAAGGCGTTACGCTCTTTATGGTGCTTTTATCGGCGTTTAAGGCGCTGCTTCACCGGTATACAGGTCAGGAAGACGTTATTGTGGGCTCGCCTATAGCTAACCGAAATCGCAGGGAAGTAGAGGGATTGATAGGCTTCTTTACAAATAATGTAGTCCTGCGCACAGGATTTTCAGGAGGCGCAAGCTTCCAGGAGCTTTTAAACCAAGTAAAGAAAGTGACGTTGGAGGCATACGCAAACCAGGATGTTCCCTTTGAAAAACTAGTGGAAGAGCTTAATGTAGAGCGTGATATGAGTCGCAATCCTCTGTTCCAGGTGCTCTTTAGCCTTCAAAATACTCCTACACCTGTTTCGGAGTTTGCCGGTATAAGTATTTCAAGCACTGATTTAGATATAGGTTGTGCGAGGTTTGATCTGGCCCTTGATTTATGGGAGACAAAAGAAGGCCTTGCAGCTACTTTTGAATATAATACAGATTTGTTCCACTATGATACTATTTCAAGGATAGCAGGGCACTATACGGAAATCCTTGAGGAAATCGCTTTAAGCCCTGAAAAAGAGATTAAAAGGCTTGATATTCTCACCGGGGCGGAGAGAAAGACCTTGTTGGAAGACTGGAACAACACCGAGGCGGATTTTGGCGATGTTTTCAGTTGGGTAGAGTTATTTGAGAGCCAGGTAGAGAAGGCTCCTGACGCTGTAGCGGTTGTTGCAGGGAATAACCAACTTACCTACAAGGAGTTAAACAGCCGTGCTAACCAATTGGCGCATTATCTGACATCTATAGGTGTAGATACCGAAACTATTGTTGGTGTGTACGTTGAACGCTCGGTGGAAATGGTTGTTGGGCTGTTGGGAATCCATAAGGCAGGGGCAGCATACCTACCGATGGACCCTATATTCCCTAAAGACAGGCTGGCATACATGGTGGAAGACGCAAATGTACCTGTAATCTTGACCGATAGAGGGATTGCAGGGACTCTGCCCGAGCACAATGCTCGCCTCGTCTACTTAGACGACAAGCAGGAGTTTGAAGGGTTAAGTGATATTAATCCAGAGAAAAAAGGTAATTCTAAGGATCTGGCTTACGTAATATATACATCCGGCTCTACCGGTAAGCCTAAAGGCGTACAGATTGAGCAGTTTGCATTGATTAACTTCCTTAAATCAATGGAGAGAGACACTGGGGTCGGTGAAAAGGATTCTTTATTGGCGGTGACTACGCTGTCCTTTGATATAGCAGGGCTGGAGTTATTTATGCCGCTTATAGCCGGTGCTAAAGTGGTATTGGCAAGCAGAGATGAGGCGATGGACGGAGAACTCCTCATTGAAAAGATAAAAGAGTATAACGTGACTATAATGCAGGCTACACCGGCAACATGGAGACTATTGATTGAATCGGGCTGGGCAGGGACACCGGAACTGACGGTACTTTGCGGCGGAGAGGCTTTGCCTCGGGACCTGGCAAACAGTTTGCTGGATAGGTGCGGATGCCTCTGGAATGTGTATGGTCCTACCGAGACTACTATATGGTCTACAATGGCAAGGGTTGAGTCAAAGACCGGAGCGATTTCCATAGGTAAGCCGATAGCCAATACTCAGATTTATGTTCTTGATACATGCATGAATCCAGTACCTGTAGGTATTCCCGGGGAACTGTTCATTGGGGGAGATGGAGTTGCGAGAGGCTATTTGAACAGGCCTGAGTTGACTCAGGAGAAGTTTATACCCGATCCTTTTTTACAAAAAGAGGGCGCCAGGCTTTACAGAACCGGGGACCTTGTTAAATTTACTCCCGATGGCAGCCTGGAGTTTGTAGGGCGTATAGACCATCAAGTAAAAATCCGCGGCTTCCGTATAGAGCTCGGTGAAATTGAGACTATACTTACCGACAACCCTGCAGTACATCAGAGTGTAGTGGTAGCAAGAGAAATAATAGCGGGAGAAATGTCTCTCGTGGCATATATAATACCGGAGTCAGGGCATGATAGCGGAGCATTGACCGCAGAGAAGCTTCGTGCTTATTTAAAGGGCAAGCTGCCTGATTATATGGTTCCATCAGCTTTTGTGACTCTCGAAGCTTTCCCTATGACACCTAACGGCAAAATCGACCGTAAGGCACTGCCGATGCCTGAAGCTTTAAGGCCTAAGCTTGAAGCCAATTATATGGCTCCTGAAAATGAAATTGAAAAGAGCCTTACCGCTATATGGCAGGAGGTTTTAAAGCTGAGCAGGGTTGGAGTTAACGACAGTTTCTTCGATCTTGGAGGGCATTCACTGCTGTTGGCACAGGTTCGCAGCAAGATAATGAAGGTGTTGAAAAAGGATGTATCCATAATGGACCTTTTCAAGTACCCCACAATAAACACCCTGGCGAAGTTCTTGCAGCATGACGGCAAGCTTGAAGTGCAAGGCACTGCTGACAGCGCAAGGACAATAAAAAACAGGAGTGAGAGCTCGGATATAGCTGTAATAGGCTTGAGCGGGCGTTTCCCTGGTGCAAAAAATGTAGAGGAATTCTGGCAGAATCTATGCAGCGGTGTAAACTCTATAACCCGTCTGAGCGATGAAGAAATAATAGCAGAAGGGGTAGACCCGGAACTGTTGAAGAACCCCGAGTATGTTAAGGCATGGGGAGCTTTGGATGGAGTTGATAAATTTGATGCTAAGTTCTTTGGGTATAACCCGAGGGAAGCAGAAATCCTAGACCCACAGCAGCGTATTTTCCTTGAGGAAGCTTGGAAGGCTCTTGAAAACTCCGGCTATGACTCGGAGAAGTTTGGAAAAGCTGTAGGAGTATTTGCCAGCGTTGGCATGAACGCCTATGTGCAAAACCTGTCCGGTGGAGACAAGGACGGGTTGGCAAGCAGCTATCAGATAATGATAAGCAATGATAAAGACTTCCTGGCAACAAGGGTAGCATACAAGATGAATCTGGAAGGTCCTGCAATCACTGTTCAGACAGCATGTTCATCATCACTGGTAGCAGTCCATCTTGCATGTCAGAGCCTGTTAAATGGTGAATGTAATATAGCTATTGCGGGCGGTGTAAGTGTAAGGCTGCCTCAGAAAACCGGGTACCTGTATCAAGAAGGGATGATACTTTCACCCGATGGCCACTGCAGAGCCTTTGATGCAAGCTCCAAGGGTACTGTAGGGGGAAACGGTGCAGGCGTAGTGGTGCTGAAGCGTCTTGAAGATGCAATTGCTGACGGCGATGAAATAAGCGCTGTTATCAAAGGTACAGGTATTAATAACGATGGTTCGTTGAAGGTAGGTTATACCGCTCCAAGAATTGACGGGCAGGCTGGAGCAATCTCCGAGGCCATGGCTAAAGCGGATATAAACCCTGAAACAATAACATATATAGAAGCTCACGGAACCGGAACACCTCTGGGAGACCCTATTGAAATTGAGGCTTTAAAGCAGGTGTTTACTAGAAAGACCGATAAAAAAGGCTTCTGTGCAGTTGGTTCTGTAAAGACAAACGTAGGACATCTTGATGCAGCAGCAGGAATAACCGGGTTGATAAAAACCGTGTTATCTCTCAAGAATAAGATGATACCTCCAAGCTTGAATTATGAAAAGCCAAATCCAAAGATAGACTTTGAGAACAGTCCGTTCTTTGTAAACACAAAGCTGACTGAATGGAGAAGCAGTGCCGGTCCTTTGAGAGCGGGATTAAGCTCTTTCGGTATCGGAGGAACCAATGCCCATGCAGTACTGGAGGAGGCTCCTGCATTGAATAAAGAGGATACTGGAAAAGAAAGCTGTCTGATGATATTCTCGGCCAAAACAGAAACTGCGCTGGATGCCATGACAGCAAACTTTGTGGACTTCTTGAAAAAGAATGTGAATGTGAACATGGCGGATGTTGCATATACCCTCCAAATGGGCAGGAAAGAGTTTGAGTACCGCAGGTACCTGGTATGTACATCCAGAGAGGACGCTATAGAAGCTCTTGAAAGCATCAATGCTGAGCCAAAGCGTGTATTCAGCGGAATGGTAGAACAAGCAGCGGGTATGCAAGTTGATGAAAATAGTTTGAAGACAATCTCTCCTGAAGAACTCGGAAAGCTTTGGCTGTCGGGTACAAGGATAGACTGGAGCAAACTGTATGAAGGACAGCAGAGAAGGCGTGTTGCACTGCCTAGCTATCCATTTGAAGGACAGTCCTTCTGGGTAAGCAAGCGCAAGGAAAAGGTAGTTGAAAAGGATGAAGCTGCAAAAAGACAGGATGTTTCCGAGTGGTTCTACAGTCCGGTATGGAAGCAGTCCACGCAGGATGTATGCTTTACACCAGACTTAGTTGAAAGCGGCCCAGTAGTGCTGGTACTGGCTAAAGCAGGAGATTTTACCGGTAAACTGGTAAGACGTATGGCTGAGTTCAACATAGATGTGATTACAGCAACCGGCGGCAGCGAGTATAAAAAAGCGGATAATAATACTTATATATTTAATCCGGATAACAATGAGGATTACGACAAACTAATTCAGGAGCTTGCCGGAATGGGCAAAAAGCCTGGAAAGGTAGTAAGTCTGTTGGGTGTTGGTGATAACAATGCGGACACAGACAGGCAGTTCTACAGTTTGCTTTATCTTACTCAAGCATTAGGCAAGCAGGCATGGAACACGCCGATACATATTAAGGTACTGACAAACAACTCCTATAGGATATTCGGAGAGACGGCTTTAGCTCCTGAGAAGGCACTTATCCAGGGACCTATCAGGGTTATACCTAGGGAATACCCGAATATCAAGTGCAACGGCATAGACTTTACCATACCTGAGCCGGGAAGTGAAATTGAGACAGAAATTGTAGACCAGCTTATAGCTGAGATATATACCGAAACAGAGGAACCTGCGATTGCTTATCGCGGTGTAGAACGTTGGATACAGGATTTTGAAAAGGTAAAACTGGAAAGCAAGAACGCCCCAGCAGTACCGCTTAAGAATGGAGGGGTTTACCTCATAACCGGAGGAATGGGTGGAATCGGACTTGTACTGGCAGGGTACCTGGCAAAAGGAAACCAGGTGAAGCTGGCATTGGTCAGCCGCTCGGGATTACCGGAGAGGGAGCAGTGGGACGAGCTTTTGGTGAGCCGTAGTGCTAACCGTAAGACTCTGCAGATAATTAAGAAGTTAAAGTCCTTTGAGGAACTTGGAGCACAAATTCTTATCTGCAAGGGGGATGTAACTAATCCTGAAGATATGATTAAGGTAAGGGATCAGGTGGAGCAGAGCTTTGGTAAGGTTGACGGTATTATACATGCAGCGGGAGTTCCTGGTGGAGGTATGATACAGCTCAAGAAAAAAGAGGCTTCACAAGATGTTCTTGCTCCTAAGGTTAAGGGTACTATTGCTTTGCATGAAGCGTTTAAGGACAGCAAGCTGGACTTCTTTATCTTGTGTTCTTCGTTAAACGCCATTACCGGAGGTTTTGGACAGATAGACTACAGCTCGGCAAATGCATTCCTTGATGCCTTTGCTCAGAAATATGATTCCCGCCGCGGAACACGATGTGTCTCCATCAACTGGGATAGATGGCCCGGCGTGGGGATGGCTGTAGAGCCGGGACGCCAGGGGGAGGCTCAGGAAGAGGTTCATCCGCTGTTAGGAAAACGCGTGACTGATACACCGGAAAAGATGGTCTACTTGTCAGAGTTAAATCCAGAGAAGGATTGGGCGTTGTCAGAACACCTTGTACTGGGGGTTCCAACCATTGCGGGGACAACCTATCTCGAAATGGCAAGGGCTGCTATGGCGGATATCGCAGGCTCTGCACCGGTAGAAATAACCGACGTACTGTTCCTTACACCATTGGCAGTTAAGAATGGGGAGAAGCGTGATGTGTTCACTATTCTTGATAAGGACGGTGAGGGCTATAGGTTCCGCATAGTGAGCAGACTGCGTACAGAAGGAGAAGGAAAATCCGGCTGGCAGGAGCATTCCCGTGGGAAAGTTGCTGTTTCGAAGGTAGAGCCGGGTAAGGAATTCGACCTGCTCCAACTTGCAGCGACTTGCAATGAAAGAGTTATAGATATGTCAAGGCCTGAAGACAAACCGAAAGAGGAGTTCATAAGCTTCGGAGGAAGATGGAGATCATTGAAGAAATTCGGTATGAGGGGCAGCGAGGCATTGGTAGAAGTGGAACTTGGCAGTGAGTTTGCTTCTGACCTTGCAGAATATAAGCTCCATCCATCTACCCTTGACGTAGCTACCGGCTCGGTTAGGCTGGCAAACGGAGGAAACTATCTGCCGTTTTCCTATGCGAGGCTTATTATAAAAGGATATCTGACTCAGAAGGTATATGCTCATATAAGGTATAAAAATGGTTATAACTCTGATGTAATAACTGTTGATATAGATATTATAGGTGATAACGGAAGTCACCTTGCGGAGATAAAGGACTTCTCTATGAGGCTGGTAAGTGAAGCAGCAGCTGCGGATATAAAGGTGAGAACATCGGGAGAGCAGGGACAAGCTGAATTCGCAGGACTTGACAAGCTTTATGCAGATGCGACGGGCAAGAAGGGCATAAGTGCATTAAGTGAGGGAATTGCTCCTGATGAAGGCATGGAAGCTTTCAAACGCATACTGCAGGGATGCTTTAAGCCTCAGGTTGTTGTTTCGACTAAGGATATAAAAGTAGCGGTGCAACAGGCTCAATACATAAATCAGCCGGGTATAGGCGGTTCCTTGGATGATGGGGACCAGAACAAAACACTACACCCAAGGCCGGATCTTAAGAGCGAATATGTAGCACCCAAGAATGAGGCTGAGAGAAAAATCTCGGATATATGGCAAAGGCTTTTAGGTATAGACAAAGTGGGAATACATGATGAGTTCTTTGAATTAGGAGGAGACTCGCTGTTGTTGGTACAAATGCACTCTAAGTTAAAGGAGAACTTTGAAACCGAAATAGCAGCGGTTGACCTTTATAAATACAACACAGTGGCTGCACTTGCAAAATACTTAAGCAGCGACACCGAAGAGAAGCAGCCTGTATTTGAGGATGTAAACAAGCGTGCCAATAGGCAGATTGAAATGATGAAGCAAAGAAAACAACAAATGATGCAAAGAAGAGGAGTGATTAAGAAGTGAGTAACTTTGAAGAAAGCAACTCCATGGGAGCCGTAGCTATTATAAGCATGAACGGGCGCTTCCCCGGAGCAAAAAATATTGAGGAGTTCTGGCAAAATCTTTACAACGGTGTGGAGTCGGTAAAATTCTTTACCCGTGAACAGTTGATTGAGCAGGGCATAGACGAATACCTTCTGGATAACCCAAAGTTTGTAGCGGCCGACGCTATATTGGATGATATGGACAAATTTGATGCAGGGTTTTTCGATTACTCTGCAAGGGATGCGGAAATCATGGACCCGCAGCACCGTATGTTTCTTGAGTGTGCGTGGGAGGCTATGGAGAGCGCAGGGTACAATTCAGACCTATATGACGGCAAAGTTGCCGTCTATGCCGGGTCTGCATTAAGCGGCTATATGATAAGGAATCTCTATTCCAATCCAGGATTAGTTGAAAATGTAGGTACTTTTAAAATCATGATTGCTAACTCTCAGGACTTCCTTTCAACCAAGGTGTCTTATAAAATGAACCTGACAGGGCCGAGTGTAAATGTAAATACCCTCTGTTCCTCTTCCTTGGTTGCAGTGGATATGGCATGCAAGAATCTCTTAAGCTATGGATGTGATTTAGCTATAGCCGGAGGTGTAAGCTTCCAGATTTCAAGGAATGAGTCCTTCTTCTATCAGGAAGGTGGTATAGGCTCATCCGATGGGCACTGCCGTGCTTACGATTCTAAGGCAAATGGGACAACAAGCGGAAGCGGACTTGCCCTGGTTGTATTAAAAAGGCTTGAAGACGCGATAGCTGATGGGGATTACATTCATGGAGCTATAATAGGTTCCGCAGTCAATAACGACGGAGCCTCCAAAAACAGCTTTACCGCTCCAAATGCTGACGGTCAGGCGGAATGTATTGCCGAAGCAATAGCGATGTCCGGTGTAAACCCTGAAACCATAACCTATATTGAAGGGCACGGCACAGGCACAAACCTCGGAGACCCTATAGAAATTTCAGGTCTCACAAAGGCTTTCCGCTCCTATACCGACAAGAAGCAGTTTTGTGCTGTGGGATCGGTTAAGACCAACATAGGCCACCTTGTTACTGCCGGGGGCGTAGCGAGTTTGATTAAGACTGTTTTGTCTATGCAAAACAAAATGCTGCCTCCAAGCTTAAACTTTGAAGAGCCTAATCCGAAGATTGATTTTATGAATACTCCGTTTTACGTTAATAATAGATTGTCCAAATGGGAGCCGGACGGTTTTCCGATGAGAGCTGGCGTAAGCTCCTTCGGTATCGGCGGTACCAATGCCCACGTAATTGTTGAAGAGGCCCCTGAAATGGAACCATCGGGCGAATCCAACAGGCCAAAGCAGCTTGTTGTCATGTCTGCAAAGACATCAACTGCCCTTGATAAAATGACTTCCAACATGATTGAATACATAAGAAAAAATCCTGAAGCTGATCTGGCAGACATTGCATTTACACTGCACGTAGGGCGCAGAAGCTTCAATCACCGTCGTATGGTTGTATGCAGCGATGTGAGTGAGTTGGCGGCTAAGCTGGAAGCAGGGGAAGCTCACACACTGTTCCAGAAGCCAAAGGAACAACCTACTGTGTTTGTATTCTCAAGTGAAGAGAATATGTATAAAAATATGGGACTGGAGATTTACCAGTCAGAGCCGGCTTTTGCAGAGTATGTAGACCAGTGCGCGGATATACTTAAATCCTTGATTAGCCTTGACATCCGTCAGGTATTGTATCCTGAGCAGTCAAATGAGGCTTGGGCGGAGCAGCAGCTTAAGCAATACAATATTGCAAGGGCGGCTGCATTCGTTACACAATATGCTCTGGCAAAGCTATGGATGGAATGGGAAGTTTCACCTGAGTTCATGGTCGGTGAAGGTGCAGGGGAATATGTAGCTGCGTGTCTGTCTGGAGTAATGTCGCTGGAAGATGCCCTTATGCTGGTATCTGCAAAGGATGAGATACTACCTCAGAAGGCTGCAGCGGTAAGCTTTAATGCTGTTGAGATTCCATTCATCTCATGCTTTACAGGGACATGGATCAGCGATTCTGATGCGGGAAGTTCCGACTACTGGGCACGCAGGCAGCGCCAAGGCGTACGTTTCGCTGAAGGCCTGCAGGAAGTACTGAAGGATGCAGATCAGATATTCGTAGAAATAGGTTATGGGAAAAAGTTAAGCAGTGAAATTGTTAAACTCGGGAGACAAGATGTAAATTACACAATAGTTAGTACAATGACTGATTCAGAAACTTTACTGCTCAGTGCAGGACAGTTCTGGATGGCGGGAGGTAGAATCAATTGGTTCAAATTCTACGCTGCCGAGAAGCGTCATAGAATTCCGCTTCCAACCTATCCTTTTGAGCGTCAGAGCTATTGGATAGAGCCGGGTAATCGTGGGGCTGGTGTGGCAGAAGGTGCTGATGGAAAGCTGGGACTCAAAAAGAGACCAAGACCTGAGATGGAGATACCTTATATTGCGCCAAGAAATGAGACGGAAGAAGCAATCGCCACTGTATGGCAGAACATATTAGGTTTTGACCGTATAGGAATCCACGATGACTTTTTTGAGCTTGGAGGGCACTCGCTGCTGGCTGCTGCCGTTGCTGCAGAATTGAGCAAGGCACTCCAAATACAGGTGCCTATCCGCAACCTGTTTGAGCTTTCTACAATTGAGAAGGTTGCTGAAATGATTGAAACATACCGCTGGGCTGCGCAGAGCATGGATGAAGTTGCTGCTGTTGCTGAAGAAGATTTGGAAGGCGGGACTATATAAATATTAAATATCAAGTCTGACTAAATGAGGAATATCGGGTAGATTATAAAGGAGGCAAATATGTCAGCAGTTACATTTCTATCCCAACTACGTAAGCTGGGTGTAAAGCTTTGGCTTGAAGAGGGTGAATTACGCTTTCAAGCACCTAAGGGAGTGATGACTAAAGAGATTATTGCGGAACTTTCCCAAAGGAAAAATGAAATTATATCATTCCTGCGTCAGGTAAGTATGGGGGCAAAAGTAAGCCAAGACCCTATAATACCGATATCAAGGGAAGCTGGCAGTGGACTGCCTCTTTCCTACTCTCAGCAGTCAATGTGGTTTTATGACCAGCTTATTAAGGGTAACCCGGCTTTCAATATATCCAGTGCAGTAAAGATAGTGGGGCATCTGGATATAGCCGCTATTAAGAAATCACTTAATAAACTCCTTATACGTCACGAATCACTCAGAACGACATTCAAAAACGTTGATGGGGTCCCAATGCAAATTATAAGTAATCCGGCGGAAGTCGAACTGCCCGAGATAAACTTAAGTCATTTAGCGGAAGAAAAACTTGATATAGCATTGAAAAAGTTGTTGAGGGAAGAATCTCGAAAAAGTTTTAATTTGGAAAGAGGGCCTTTATTCCGTTTCTGTCTTTACATAACCGGAGAAAATGAATATGTGCTTTCAATGACCATACATCACATTATATGTGATGCGTGGTCAAATGGAATTTTCATTGGGGAACTTTTTAAATTATATGGAGCAGATGTAGAAGGACGGACAATAGACCTGCCGCAACTTTCAGTACAGTTTGCGGATTATTCCGCCTGGGAGAGAAACCGCTTAAAAGGAGATTTACTTGAAGAGATGGTAGGTTACTGGAGGAAACAGCTCGCAAATCCTACTACGCTTCATCTTCCTATCGATAGGCCTCATTCCAAAAACCAGTCATATGAAGGTGGAATGGAGCAAATCCATATTCCGGGAGAGTTAAGCGAGAAGCTTAAGGCATTCTGTCTGCGGGAAGGCACAACTTTATTTATGGTGGTTCTTGCTGCGCTGCAGACTCTTTTATATAGATATTCCGGTCAGGAAGACATATTTACCGGCACGGTTGTGGCAAATCGCAACAGGAAAGAGATAGAGAATGTAACGGGCTTTTTCATGAACACTTTGGTTTTACGCTCCAATTTTGAAGGAAACCCTAGCTTTCTTGAAGTACTGCGCCAGGTAAAACAAACAACACTTGATGCATATACATACCAGGAGCTGCCTTTTGACAAGCTTCTGGAAGAACTGAAGCCTGAAAGGCAGGGAAACCGGACTCCGTTATTTCAGGTAATGTTTATTCTGCAGAGCGCACCAAAAGCTGACTTTAAGCTGCCTGGAGCAGAACTGCAGCAAATAGACTTTGATGCAGGACTGTCACCATTTGAGTTAAGATTGCAGCTTACTGAAATGGAAGATGGGCTAAAAGGTGCATTTGATTACAGCTTGGCACTTTTTGATCCTGATACCATAAGGCGTATGTCTGCCAACTTGATAAGCATACTTGAGATTATTGTACAAGAGCCGGATAAAAGGGTAGCTGAGCTGCCGTGTATAGATGAAGCGGAAATGCGGGAGCTGGAGGAAAAACGAAGACGGAACAATAAAATTCAAGAGGTGTTGAAGTTAGCCGTAGCAGCTACGTTTACATCCGAACCGATACAACCTTATATAAGCTGGTGGTGCAGGCAGTTCGGCATAGAAACAGAAGTACACTTCGCACCATACAACCAGGTGTTTCAGGAATTGTTGGACGAGAAAAGCCTTATATCCTCAAATAAGGGTGCAAACATATTGCTTGTGCGTTTTGAAGACTGGATAAGGGATGACAGGTCTTCAGAGGATGAACAAATAAGAAAGATTGACAGCAGCTTTAATGACTTGGTGAGTATGTTGAAGAGTAAGATAAAGAAAATACCGTACTTCATCGGTGTGTTTCCCGTTTCTACCCATTTGCAGATAAGTGATGGGGTTAGGGAGTACATTGAGAAGAAGAATGAGGACTGGAAAAACGTGCTGGAGGGGATGGGCAACGTTTATGCAATAGACTTCAGGGAGCTTGCAAACTTGTATAACATCTATGAGGAGTTTGACAGCCTGAAGGATAGAGAAGGTCATATGCCTTTTACCGACGAATATTATGCTGCATTAGGTACCGCTGCTGCGAGAAAGATATGTGCTTGGCAAAAGCAGCACTTTAAGGTGATAGTTCTGGATTGTGACAATACCCTATGGAAGGGTGTATGCGGGGAAGATGGGGCTCAAGGCGTTAAGATTGAGGGACCATATAGAGAGCTACAGGAGTTTATATTAGAACGCAATAAGGAAGGTATGCTGCTGGCCTTATGCAGTAAAAATATCGAGGCAGATGTGTGGGAAGTGTTTGAAAAGAACTCTGCAATGGTATTGAAAAAAGAGCACTTTATAGGGCACAGAATCAACTGGGAGCCTAAATCTGCCAACATAAAAGAACTGGCTAAGGAACTGAATCTGGGCCTTGATAGCTTTATATTTATAGATGACAATGTAGCCGAGTGCGCAGAAGTAATGGCAAACAGCCCGGAAGTCTTAACACTGCAGCTTCCGAACGACGAGTCGCAGGTATCTGCATATCTTGGACACGTATGGGCGTTTGATAAGTTAAAGGTTACTGAGGAAGACGCCATGAGGACAAAAATGTACATGGCAGAAAAAATGCGTCAATCAGCTCAGGAGAGCGGCCCGTCACTAGAGAGCTTCATTAAAGGTCTGGGACTCAAGATGAGCATGAACCTTGTAGAAGATGACCAGTTTGCAAGGGTGGCCCAGCTTACACAGAGGACAAACCAGTTCAACCTAAGTACTATCAGGCGGACAGAGGAAGATATAAAAGAGTTGGTCGGCATGCCGGGTACAAAATGTTATGCAGTAGAGGTAAGCGATAGGTTTGGAGATTATGGGCTTGTAGGTGTGGTGATAACCAAGCAGGTACCAAATAAATTGATTATAGATACATTTCTGTTAAGCTGCAGAGTTTTGGGCAGGGGAGTAGATGATGCGATACTTGGCGGCCTAAGGAAATTTTGTACCGAGAATGGCATACAAATGCTGGAGGCAGACTTCTATCCGACTGAAAAAAATATGCCTTTTATCAAGTTTATCGAAAGAACAGGATGGAACAAGGTGGAGGAAACCGATAGGTACATAAAATATCACTTAAGTATTGAGGCTATACCATCCGCCATAGACTACATAGAATGCCATTACAATTCCAGGATTGAAGGGCAGGATAAGGGCTTAACAGAAGAAAAGCAAATTCCTGTGCTCCAACACACAGCTACTAACCAAAAGGTTGAGAATGGGCATGTAGATAAGGAGAACACATGGGAAGTAAAGCTAGTTAATGAGGAAGGCCTCATACATAGAAGTTATTTATTGCCGCTGCAAAACAGTAGGGGACAGCTGTTGTTAAAGCTGCCTGTAAATGAGGGGACAGGCGGAAATGTTTCAAGGGCGGAGTACTTAGCACCAAGAAATGACATAGAAGAAAAACTTGTTGAGATATGGCAAAGGATATTAGGAATAGAAAGAATAGGGGTTAATGATAACTTCTTTGCCCTAGGGGGTCAGTCTTTGCTGGCAATCACCTTAATATCAGAGGCTGCGAGAGTATTACACAAGGATATAACTTTGCAAGACCTTTTTGAAAACCCTACAGTTGCACAATTGGCGGAAAATCTCAATGTAGATACCCAGGATGATACAGAATTCGGTGATGATTACGAAGAGGGATTATTGTAAAGATATAACCACGATATAAAAATATTGCAGGGGGTTAGAGCACAATGGTGGAAAAGACCACAAACGGAGATCATAATCATTCGATAGCTGATTTGGTTTCTGATATTGAAAGTAAAAAAATAAAGCTGTGGGTTGACGGTGAATTTTTGCGCTACAAAGCTCCCAAGGGAGTTGTCACCAAGGAAATACTACAATGCATCGGGGATAGGAAAGAAGAGATTATCAAATATTTGAGTGCAGAGTCTTCCGCAGGAATTTTTTATGAGCCGATTCAACGGGTAGATGAGAAAGAATTCTATCCTATGTCAACAGCACAAAAAAGAATGTTTATTTTAAACCAAATGGACAATGAAAGCACTGCATATAACCAGACTCAAGTATTGAAAGTAACAGGAGCAGTAGATAAAGAACGGGTTGAATGGGTAATAAACCATATCATTGAAAGACATGAAATATTAAGATCATCTTTTGAAATGATTGATGGTGAGCCTGCCCAAATAGTAAATAAGTCGGTAAACTTTAAAATAGATTTCATTGAATGTGAAGAGGCTCAGGTTGAAAATGAGATAAAGAGGTTTATAAGACCTTTTGATTTAAGCAAAGCCCCCCTCATACGGGTAACATTGGTAAAGGTATCGGATAACAATCATATAGTACTCTTTGATATGGACCACTTAATATCCGATGGCATATCCATGGCAATATTGATACGTGAAATTTCGGAATTGTATGAAGGCCGGGAATTAAGCCCATTAAAAATACAGTATAAAGATTTCTCATACTGGCAGAAGCAAATGCTAAACACTGGTATAGTTAAAAAACAGGAAGAATACTGGTTAAATGTATTTTCTGGGTCAATACCTGCAATCAGTATGCCTACCGATTATCCCCGCCCACCCGTAAGGAGCTTTGAAGGGGATCGGATAAACGTTGTATTGGATGAAGAATTTACTGTAAGATTAAAATCCCTGGCCGACAAAATGGGAGCTACAACATATATGGTATTGCTGGCAGCCTATAATATAATGCTTCATAAGTATACAGGCCAGGAGGATATAGTTGTTGGGACACCCGTAGGGGGAAGAAGGCATTCCGATTTGCACAGCTTGATAGGGATGTTTGTAAATACGATTGCTATGAGAAACTTCCCAGAAGGCAGCAAGACCTTTGAGGAATTCGTGCAGGAAGTGAAAAAAAGCACGTTAAAAGCCTTTGATAATCAGGATTATCAATTTGAGGAACTGGTAGATAAATTGAATATCGAAAGGGATACCAGTAGAAACCCAATATTTGACACTATGTTTGTACTACAAAACATGGGGATACCTGAGATAGAAATTAGTGGTTTAAAATTTAAGCCCTATGAATTTGCGAATAGAATGTCCAAGTTTGACATTACCCTTGAAGCGATAGAAGAAGGCAGTGGTACTATTAGGCTCAACCTTGAGTACTGTACTAAGCTGTTTAAAGCTGAGACAGCCAAAAGAATGCTGCTGCACTACACAAATATATTAAAAGAGATGGTAATGAATCCTTATAGCAGGTTGTGCGACATCAATATGCTGTCTGATGAGGAAGAAAGGCAGATACTGCTTGAGTTCAACGATACCAAGGCTGAATACCCGGCAGAAAAGACCCTTTACCGTATGCTGGAGGAGCAGGCTGAACGGACGCCTGACAGGGTAGCAGCTGTATTTGAAGGCAGGGAGCTGACCTATGGTGAACTGAATGCCAGAGCGAATCAACTTGCAAGAAAGCTTAGGAATATGGGAGTGAGAGCCGACAGCATAGTGGCGGTAATAGTTAAGCGTTCTTTGGAGATGACGATAGGGATAATGGCTATTCTCAAGGCTGGAGGCGCATACCTCCCTATAGACCCCGATTATCCCGAAGATAGGATAGGGTATATGCTGGAGGACAGCGGAGCTCGTGTACTTCTTACACAGACCCGTTATATATCAAACTTTGAAGCCAATGAAAGTGGGGCTATAGTAGTAGACCTTGATGACAGCAGCCTATATACAGGTAATGACAGCAATCTGGAGCCTATAAACGATTCCAGAAATCTTGCTTATGTAATATATACATCTGGTTCTACAGGAAAGCCTAAAGGTGCTATGATTGAGCACTATTCGGTAATTAATAGGATAAACTGGATGCAGAAAATGTATCCTATTGGAGCAAACGACGTTATACTGCAAAAAACACCTTTTACCTTTGACGTATCGGTATGGGAGTTGTTCTGGTGGTCGTTTGTGGGTGCTAAGGTTTGCTTCCTCGTACCGGGAGGAGAAAAGGATCCTAAAACAATAGTAAGGGCTATTGAAAGTAACAACATAACTACGATGCACTTTGTACCCTCAATGCTTAATGTATTCTTGGAATACCTGGAAGGGGACAGCACTGATATTGATAGGCTTTCTGGCCTCAGACAAGTATTTGCAAGTGGAGAGGCACTGAATTTGCAGCAGGTGGAGAGGTTTAACAGCCTACTGTATGGAAAATATGGGACAAAGCTGCACAATCTGTACGGACCTACTGAGGCAACGGTAGATGTATCCTACTTTGATTGTTCTACAGGGGAAAAGCTTGAAGTGGTACCTATAGGCAAGCCTATAGATAATATACAGCTTTATGTAGTAAATAAATACAATAAGCTGCAGCCGATAGGAATAGCCGGAGAACTTTGTATAGCCGGTGATGGGTTGGCAAGAGGGTATCTCAACAGACCGGAACTTACAGCTGAAAAGTTTGTGCCCAACCCGTTTACTTACGGTCAAAGAATGTACCGGACAGGAGACCTTGTAAGGTGGATGCCCGACGGCAATATAGAATACCTTGGAAGGATAGACCATCAGGTAAAAATAAGAGGTTATAGAATAGAGCTTGGCGAGATAGAGGCAGAAATTCTGAAGTACAATGCTGTAAGGGAGACAGTGGTGGTTGCAAGACAGGCTTCAGACGGCAGCAAGTACCTGTGCGCTTATCTGGTAACTGATGAAGAAATAACTTCGGGTGAATTAAGAGAGCATTTGTTGAAAACACTGCCTGATTACATGGTACCGGCCCATTATGTTAAGCTGAGTAAAATGCCGCTATCGGCTAACGGAAAGGTAGATAGGAAGTCTCTACCCGAGCCGGATATGGGACTTGACACCGGGAAAGAATATGTGCCTCCTACAAATATATTAGAGGAAAAGCTCGTAAAGATATGGCAGGATATACTGGGGATTGAAAAGGTTGGCATAAACCATGATTTCTTTGAACTGGGTGGCCACTCGTTAAAAGCTACTACTCTTGTATCAAGGATGCACAAGGAGTTTAATGTAACAGTACCATTAAAGGAAATATTCAGGCTGAATACAGTCAAAAGTCTTGCTGAATACCTTAAGGTAGCGAGCAGAAAAGAATACAGTTCTATAAAACTTGTAGAGGAAAAGGAATATTACCCGCTTTCAGCAGCACAGAGAAGGCTGTATATACTAAGTCAGTTAGAAGGCTTCAGTACAAGCTATAATCTCCCTGCGGTAATGCAGGTAGAAGGGGTGCTGGACACAGAGCGTCTTAACAAGGCTGTCAAAACCTTGATTGCAAGGCATGAAACATTAAGAACCAGTTTTGAAACAATAGACGGCATTCCTGTACAGAAGGTACACCAAAATGTAGATTTTGGAATAGACCTCGTGGAAGGCCAGGATGTAGAAAAAGCGGTAAGCAATTTTGTAAGGCCTTTTAAACTCAATAAAGCTCCTCTTTTGAGAGTAGGACTTGTAAAGCAGGCTCAAGACAAGCACATAATGGTGTTTGATATTCACCACATAGTTTCCGATGGAATTTCGTTAGTGGTGTTAATAAATGAACTTGTTAAGCTTTATCAGGGTGGGCAGCCGACTGAACTGAAAATACAATACAAGGATTTTACTGCATGGCAGAATGACTTCTTCAAAAGCGAAGAAGTTAAAAAGCAGGAGAAATATTGGACCGAGAGATTTAAAGATGAAATCCCTGTACTCAATTTGCCCACCGACTATCCAAGACCGGTAATGCAGAGTTATGAGGGAAGCAGGATAAATGCCAGCCTTGACCGGGAACTGGTTGAAGGACTAAAGAAAATTGCCTCAGAAACAGGAACAACCCTTTATATGGTTCTTCTGGGAACTTATAACACACTGCTTGCAAAATATACGGGGCAGGAGGATATAGTAGTAGGCACACCTGTAATGGGAAGATCCCATGTAGACTTGGAAGGTCTAATAGGAATGTTTGTAAATACTCTGGCAATGAGGAATCAACCCAAGGGGGAAAAGACCTTTACCGAGTTTTTGAAGGAGATTAAAGAAAGTTCTCTTGAAGCCTTTGAAAACCAAGACTATCAGTTTGAGGAACTGGTTGAAAAGCTCAATATACCTAGGGATATGAGCAGAAATCCTTTATTTGATACTATGTTTGCATTGCAAAACATGGGGATACCTGAAGTAGAAATAAGCGGTTTAAAATTCAAGCCTTATGAGTTTGTAAATAAAGTTTCCAAATTTGATATAAGCCTTGAGGCATTAGAAGAAAGCAGCGGTACAGTAAGGTTGGAGCTTGAATACTGTACAAAGCTGTTTAAGGCTGAAACAGCCCAAAGAATGCTGGTTCACTACACAAATATATTAAAAGGGCTGGTAATGAATCCTGATAGCAGATTGTGCAACCTCAATATGCTGTCTGATGAGGAAGAAAGGCAGATACTGCTTGAGTTCAACGATACTAAGGCTGAATACCCGGCAGAAAAGACCCTTTACCGTATGCTGGAGGAGCAGGCTGAACGGACGCCTGACAGGGTAGCAGCTGTATTTGAAGGCAGGGAGCTGACCTATGGTGAGCTGAATGCCAGAGCAAATCAACTTGCAAGAAAGATCCGGGATATGGGAGTGACATCCGATAGCATAGTGGCGGCAGTAGTTAAGCGTTCTATGGAGATGACGATAGGGATAATGGCTATACTCAAGGCAGGAGGCGCATATCTCCCTATAGACCCCGATTATCCCGAAGACAGGATAAGCTATATGCTTGAGGACAGCGGAGCTCGTGTACTGCTGACTCAAGAGCGCTATTTCTCAAGGCTTGAGACGAGTGGAAGCGGAATAGCTGTAGTGAATCTCGAGGACAGCAGCTTATATACAGGTGATGACAGCAATCTGGAGCCAATAAACGATTCACGCAATCTCGCTTATGTAATATATACCTCCGGTTCTACCGGAAAGCCTAAGGGTGCTATGATAGAACACTATTCGGTAATCAACAGGATAAACTGGATGCAGAAAAAGTACCCTATCGGAGGAAACGATGTGATACTGCAAAAGACACCTTTTACTTTTGACGTATCGGTATGGGAGCTGTTCTGGTGGTTCTTTGTAGGGGCTAAGGTGTGCTTCCTTGTACCCGACGGAGAAAAAGACCCTGAGACAATTGTGAGAGCTATTGAAAATAACAATGTGACTACAATGCACTTTGTACCATCAATGCTCAATGCTTTCCTTGAATATATTGACGGTAAGGTTGACTTGCATAGGCTAAAGAGCTTAAGGCAGGTATTTGCAAGCGGAGAGGCTCTCAGTCTCCAACAGGCACAAAGATTTAACAAGTTGCTTTACAGCCAGTGTGGTACTACACTAAACAATCTATATGGACCTACGGAAGCCACTGTAGACGTATCCTACTTTGATTGCTCTGCAGGCGAAGAGCTTGAGCGTGTTCCAATAGGTAAGCCCATCGACAATATACAGCTATATATTGTCGATAAGTACAATAAACTTCAACCTGTAGGTGTAGCCGGAGAGTTATGTATCGCCGGGGACGGATTGGCAAGGGGCTACTTGAACAGACCTGAACTCAATGAAGAGAAGTTTGTCCCAAATCCCTTTAAGCAGGGTAAAAAGATGTACCGGACGGGAGACCTTGCAAGATGGCTGCCTGACGGTAATATAGAATACCTGGGCAGACTTGATTTCCAGGTCAAGATAAGAGGCTTTAGAATAGAACTGGGTGAGATAGAGACACAGATACTAAAGCTTGACTGGATAAAAGAAGCTGTAGTAATGGCGAGAGAAGATAAGAGCGGCAACAAATACATATGTGCCTATATCGTAGCAGATAAAGAGCTGGTAGTTCCGGAAATAAGAGAGCATTTACTTAAGGAACTTCCTGACTATATGGTGCCGGCATACTTTGTGCAGATAGACAACATTCCTTTATCACCAAACGGTAAGGCAGACAGAAAAGCGTTGCCTGAGCCTACAGGCAGGATAAATGCCGGTGAAGAGTATTTGTCTCCCAGAAACGAGCTGGAAGAAAAGATTCAAGATGTATGGCTCAAGGTATTAGATGCTGAAAAGATAGGTGTTAATGACAACTTCTTCAGCATAGGAGGAAACTCCATATTGCTTATTCAGGTACACTCACAGCTTGAGAAGCTGTACCCCGGGAAGCTCACAGTTACAGACCTTTTTGCATACACTACAATTTCTAAGTTGGCAGAGTATATTGAAAAGACCGATAAAGCTGCAAAAGCTGATCTGCATGTTAAGAAACTGAAGCTGCCGGGAGAATATTTTACCTCAGGCACCATGGCTGGTGAAGCCTCGGCGATGAGCTTTAATGTTCAGGGAGCGGTGTTTGAAAGGCTTAAAAAAATATCTATGCAATTAAATATTGAAATATATGATATTTTACTGGCTCTGTACGGGTATCTTCTGGCCGATATAACAGAGTCGGATGCAGTAACGGTGCAAACAGCAGGAACAAAAGGAGATGATGTACTTTCACTGGATATAAATCTGGCGGACATCGAAGAATACTCCGATTTGTTCCGTCAGGTAAGCAGCAGTAGGGTAAAGGCGGATATTGAAAATACCTACTCGTTAAAGGACATCATAAAAGGAGTACCGGATAAAGGAGAGCATGAAATTTTGCCACTAATGTGCAGGAGAAATTTCCTTAATATTAAAGGCGATATAGATCAGGTATTTGATATTGTTCTTGAACTGCACGAGTCAAAAGAAGCTGCAAGCTTCATGTGCGGTTATAATTCCGGCAGGTTCAGAACAGAAAAGGTCAAAGAATTAGTTAATACTTACATAAAGTTAATTGGGATGCTTATAAATAAATTCAATTTAGAGTAGGAGGCAAACACATGAAAAAACTAGCATTAATATTCCCAGGTCAAGGTTCACAGTATGTAGGAATGGGTAAAGCCCTTTGTGATAAGTATGAGGTTGCCAGACAAACCTTCGAAGAAGCAAATGAAGCAGTAGGCTTCGATTTACAGAAATTGTGTTTTGAAGGAAGTATTGAGGAGCTAACAAAAACGGAGAACACGCAGCCAGCCATATTGACTGCTAGTGTTGCAGCATTCAGGGTTTACATGCAGGAGACTGGGGTGGCTCCGGTTTATTCAGCAGGACACAGTCTAGGCGAGTTTTCTGCACTTACCTGCGCAGGAGCTATAGCGTTTGCGGATGCTGTAAAAATAGTCAAGCAGAGAGGCAAATTCATGCAGGAAGCAGTGCCTATCGGACTTGGAGGCATGTCTGCCATAGCTGGTATAGATAAAAGCGTGATAGAAGCAGCATGCCTTGAGGCTTCTTCAATAGATGAGATTGTAGTGGTTTCAAACTACAATTCTCCTGAACAGATTGTAATATCCGGACATCAGGGTGCTGTAAACAAAGCAGGAGAAATTCTAAAAGGTAAGGGTGCAAGGGTTATACCACTAAAGGTAAGTGCTCCGTTTCACAGCCCTCTTATGCAGCCGGCAGCAGATAAACTGGAGCAGGAGATGAAGAAATACACCTATAATCAATTTAAGTGGCCGGTGATTTCCAATGTAACTGCTCTCCCTTACGCAGAACCGGAAAAAATCATAACAAACCTGACCGAGCAGATGGTAAAAGGTGTGCAATGGCAGGCTTCAATGGAATATATGGCAAATAACGGTGTAGGTGCTGCCATAGAATTAGGACCGCAGGTAGTGCTCAAAAACCTTATGAAGAAGAATGCTCCGTCCATAGTCACATACTCCTACGATAAGGCTGAAGACGTAAAGGCTATAGAACAAGCATTTGAAAAAAAAGCAGAGTCTTCTGATACTACAAAATTAGATACCCTAGCGGTAATAACAAGAAGTATGGCTATAGCAGTGTGTACACGCAACCGTAACTGGGACAATGATGAGTACCAGAGTGGTGTAGTAGAGCCCTACAGAAAGATACAGCAGATGGCGGACGAATTAGAGAGAGAAGGCAAAGAACCTACGATGGAGCAGATGAAAGAAGCTCTAGCTATGCTGAAGTCTGTATTTACAACAAAGAAAACACCTGTAGAAGAGCAGATTGAAAGGTTTAACCAATTATTTGGCGAAACTGGTACCCGTGAACTTTTTGCAGACTTTAAAATGCCAACGGAATAAAAATCAATTTTCCCGGTTTCCCTTCTCCCGAAATGGGAAGGAAGCCGGGGAAGAGACTTAGCAAACATGTAGCGGGAAGTCTAATGGGGGTTATAAAAAATGCGAAAAAAGCTGTTCGACCTATCAGATGAAATTGTGGTAGATAGCATAGTAAATATTGAGGAGATTCAAGCAAAAGATATAGCAGTAATAGGAATATCTTTAAAAATGCCTCTTGCGGATAATGTGGATGATTTCTGGAACAACCTTATGCAAGGTGTGGATTGTATAAGAGATTTTCCTGAAGGTAGGCGTAGGGATGTAATAAATAGCCTTCAATATGTTGGTATGGGAGGGGATAACCCTAGATTTTATGCGGCAGGCTACCTTGAGGAGATAGATAAATTTGACTATGGATATTTCCGCTTATCGCCCAAGGAGGCAAGCCTGATGGACCCTACCCAGAGACTGTTTCTACAGACAGCATGGGAAGCCCTTGAGGATGCAGGATATGGAGGAAATAAATTAGCGGGAAGCAGAACAGGAGTCTATGTCGGTTTTAATGGCTGGCCGATATATGAGCAGCTTATATGGCGCTTAGAGCCGCAATCAGCTGCCATCGCCACAGCAGGCAACTTACCTTCGGTCATAGCCGGCAGACTATCCTTCCTCATGGATTTTAAAGGACCCAGCATAATTGTTGATACGGCTTGCTCATCATCCCTTACAGCTATCCATATAGCCTGCAAGGCTATAAGGAATGGCGAATGCGATCAGGCGGTAGCAGGTGGGGTAAAAGTGATAATGCTACCTGTAGAGAGGGGCGTAAAGCTAGGAATTGAATCCTCCGATTCTAGAGCAAGAACCTTTGATGACAGCTCTGACGGTACAGGGGAAGGTGAAGGCGTAGCAGCCATATTGCTAAAGCCGCTAAGCAAAGCAGTGAGAGACGGAGATAACATATATGCTGTTATAAAGGGTAGTGCGGTAAACCAGGACGGGAGCTCCATCGGTCTGACTGCTCCTAATGTCGTAGCACAGGAGGATGTTATAGTACGGGCGTGGAAGGATGCGGGAGTTGACCCTGAGACCATTACATACATAGAGGCACACGGTACTGGGACAAAGCTCGGTGACCCAATTGAAATTGACGGTATAAGCAGAGCATTTAGGGCTCATACAAATAAAAAGCAGTTTTGTGCAGTAGGCTCCATAAAAACAAATATAGGACATATTGACTGTGCTGCAGGAATAGCAGGCTTTATAAAAGCAGTTCTGGCAGTAAAGCATGGAGCGGTTCCTCCAAGTCTTCATTTTATGAGGCCAAACAGGAAAATAAACTTTGAAGACTCGCCGGTATACGTAAATGATAAACCTGCAAAATGGAATAGTGACGCATTACCTAGGAGGTGCGGAGTCAGTGCCTTTGGCTTGAGCGGGACAAACTGTCATTTAGTTCTGGAAGAATTTAAAGGACAGGAAAAGTATGAAGGTATAAAGGACGAAAGGGCGTGCATTCTAGCATTATCGGCAAAGAGTCCTGAAGCCCTGACGGAATTATTAAATAGATATAAGATATATATACGGAAAAATGCCGGAATCCCTCTCGAAAACATATGCTATACGTCTAATACGGGAAGAGGGCATTATAATTACAGGACAGCAGTGGTTGTGAGCAACTGTGATGAACTGATAGACAAACTTGAAAGATTAAGTAAAAACAGATTGTGCAATGTAGAGGAAGAGGCTGTATACTATGGAGAGCATAAAATAATTTCGGTAAATGGCCAAGTAAAATCACCAATAGAAATTACAGAACGGGAAAAGAAACAAATCAGTGAAGCAGCAGAAAACAAAATACAAGAACTGAGGACAGCAAGTGGGATAAACAGGAAGGTTATCCTAAATGAACTGTGCAGCTTATATATAAAGGGTGCAGATTTAGACTGGGAGAGCCTTTACAGGCAAGAGGCAATACAAAAGGTAAGGCTGCCGGTGTATCCATTTGAGAGGAAAAGATGCTGGCTGGATATGCCCGATGTCCAAGAACAGCCCTTGGAGAAAGACAGCCTTTACTTTAACACTCATTGGATTCCTGCGGAAGTCCTGGACAAAAAAAGCACACAGATGGAAAAGGGCTGTACGCTAGTGTTTATGGATGAAAAAGGAATAGGGAAGCAAATAGTAAGGAGATTGGAACAACAGGGTATAGAAGTTATAGAAGTAGGTTTGGGTAGCAGGTTTGAAAAGACTGGAGAAAATAGTTATCTTATAAGTGGAGGCAGTGAAGACTACTGCCGTATTATACAAAGTATAGCTGATAAAACATTTACGAGAATTATCCATTTGATGTCTATATCCGTGGATAAAGGCATAGACGATTTGAAAGCTCTGGAAGAAAGACAGAGGAGAGGCGTATATAGCTTATTCTACCTCACCAAGGCATTACTTAACGCAAACCTAAAGCAAAAAATAGATATAGCACTTGTAGCAGAATGCGTAAATGAGGTATCAGGCTCCGAGAAAGAATTCAGTCCAGAAAGCTCGGCAATGTTTGGGTTGGGTAAAGTTGTATCACAGGAAAATACCCAGCTTGTGTGCAGATGTATTGATGTGGATGAAGAATCGGGAGCCGAAGCAATCATTCAAGAGCTTGAAGCTGGGTATACAGCGTACCAAACAGCTTACCGCGGCGGTAAAAGGTATATTGAGGAACTCAAAAGAGCGAACATGGAAGCTGTAAAGGATAGGGAAGTATCCATCAGACAGGACGGGGTCTATATAATCACCGGAGGAGCCGGCGGCATAGGCCTTGAAATAGGCAAATACCTGGCAAAAGCCAACAAGGTGAAGCTGGCACTGATAGGGCGTTCCCAAATGCCTGGCCGCGAAAAATGGGAGTCCATTCTGGAGTCGGAACAAGACACTAAATCCTGCAAAATAATCAAAGCTGTAAGAGAAATGGAAAAGGATGGCGCAGAGGTAGTATACTTCAGTGCGGATATAACGGACTTTGAGAGTATGGAGTTTATACTTGAAGCGTTAAGGGCTAAATACGGCAGAATAAACGGGGTAATCCACAGTGCGGGAGTAGCTGGTGACGGCTTTATCATAAGGAAGGATGACAATACATTTAAAAACGTATTGTCTCCCAAAATCCAGGGAACATGGGTTCTTGAAAAGCTCACAGAGCAGGACAAAGTTGACTTCTTTGTAATGTTCTCCTCACTGACAAGCGTTTTAGGCGGAGCCGGGCAGGGCGACTATACTGCTGCAAATTCCTACCTTGACGCGTTTACAGCCTATATGAAACGTAAAGGGAGAAAAGCTCTTACAATTAACTGGTCTGCATGGAAAGAGACAGGTATGGCCTTTGACCATAGGGTGAATGACGAAAAAGGCGTATTTAAGGCAATGCCTACTACACAAGCAATAGCAGCCTTTGATAAAGTATTTAGAAGTAATATGACAAGGGTTGTTATCGGTGAGTTAAATTATGACGGTATAACCATCGATGCTTTGCAATACTTACCCTTTAACCTTTCTGAAGATATAAAAGACGATATAAAAGGCAGGATAAAAACAAATTCTGCAAGGGATGAGTTAAAACCCAAAAAGCAGATTAAAAATGCAAGGCTAAAAGGCAAGGATGGGGAAAGCTATAGCGAAACCGAAAAGCTAGTAGCCGGAATTTGGAGAGAAGTACTTGGGTTTGAAGAATTGGATGTAAACGATAACTTCTTTGAAATCGGAGGAGATTCCATACTCATATCTAAGGTACATACACTAATCGAGGAAAGGCTTCCGGGGAAGGTTACGCTCGTTGACCTTTTTGCCCACCCGACGATAGCCAGGCTGTCAATGCACCTGTGCTCTCTGGATGAGAAGCATGCTGCAAGAGGTGAAAGTATGGGCAATATGTGTGATGAAGAGATTGAAAACGATATACTGAGGCTTATAAGTGAGGCTAAGGACGGAAACTTATCAATAGATGAGGCATTGGAAAAATACGGTTTGATGGGGTGAAAAAATGAGTAAAGCTGCTCAGTTGGTGCTGGAAAATACTGTATCAGGAAAAATCGATGTAAAGGTTGGTGCAGAACTGCTTAAGGTACTGAAACAGGATGACAGCAAAAAGGTGCATGAAGATATAGCAATAATAGGTGTATCGGTAAACTTCCCTATGTCCGGTAGTGTGGAAGATTTTTGGAATAATTTAAAAACAGGAAGAGATTGTACTGGGGAGTTTCCCGAATCCAGAAAAGAAGACGTGACTCCCTTTCTGGAATACGGAGGTATAGACACAAAAGGAGCTGAGTATTCGGGGGGAGGCTATCTTAGTGAAATTGACAAATTCGATTACAGCTTTTTCAAGCTTTCACCAAAAGAAGCAGACCTCATGGATCCATGCCAGAGGTTGTTTCTTGAAACTGCATGGTCTGCTATCGAAGATTCAGGCTATGGCGGAAATAAGCTGGTGGGAAGTCGTACCGGTGTATATGTAGGGTATAATGGTTGGCCTATGTACGGTCAGATAGCTTCAAAGATTGACCCCCTATCAGCATCAATATCCACTGCAGGAAACGTATCTGCTATAATACCGAGCAGGATAGCTTACCTCATGGATTTCCATGGACCGAGCATGATAGTTGATACGGCTTGCTCGTCATCACTTCTGGCAGTCCATCTGGCATGCCAGGGTATAAAAAACGGTGAGTGCGAAACGGCCATAGCCGGGGGTGTAAAAGTAAACCTGGCACCGGTAAAAGGCAGTGGCTCTATAGGAATAGAATCCCCGGATTACAAGGCGAAAGCCTTTGATGACAGCGCAGACGGTACAGCCTGGGGTGAGGGAGTGGCAGCAATAGTTTTAAAGCCTTTGAGCAAGGCTTTAAAGGACAGAGACAATATATACGCTGTAATAAAAGGAAGTGCGGTAAATCAGGACGGAAACTCTATCGGCATTACCGCTCCCAATGTAGCAGCACAAGAGGATGTAATAGTAAGGGCATGGAAGGATTCAGGTATAGAGCCTGAAACAATAAGCTATATAGAAGCCCACGGCACAGGTACAAAGCTCGGGGATCCTATTGAAGTAGAAGGTATACAAAGAGCATTCAGGAAGTTTACCGACAAAAAACAGTTTTGTGGCATAGGCTCGGTAAAGAGCAATATAGGGCACCTGGATAATGCAGCTGGAATATCATCCTTCATTAAGGCTGCCTTGGCATTGAAGCATGGAGAAATACCTCCAAGCATTCACTTTAAGCAGCCTAATCAGAAGATTGATTTTGAAAACTCGCCTGTATACGTAAATGCTGAATTAAAAAAGTGGGTAAAAGGAGATTCACCCAGAAGATGTGGGGTAAGCGCCTTTGGACTTAGCGGGACCAACTGCCATATAGTATTGGAGGAAGCACCCGAAATACATCCGGAGGAAAGGTTGTCAGATGCCAATATCCAGGTTCTTGCACTATCGTCAAAAAGTGAGGAAGCATTAGTAAACCTGATTGGAGAATACAGTGAGCTTTTAAACAGAGAGACTGTGCCGACTCTGGAGGATATATGCTATACCGCAAATACGGGTAGAGGGCACTATGAATATCGTATAGCATTTTTGATAAAGGATACACAAAGCTTAAAGGATAAACTGGAGAAAATCAGACTAAACGGGCTTAAAAGCATAGATAATGAAGGCATTTATTTTTCTGCTCATAAGGTTGTGACAAAGGATAGAAAAGAGAAGGAAAGCGGATATATAACTGAGGAAGAAAAAAGGCAGCTCAGTATAGAAGCAGCGGCAAAGCTTCAGGAAGCGACAGAAGCTCAGGATGGAAAAAATGAAAGGCTGAATGAACTCTGCTTGCTTTACGTAAAAGGCGCTGAAGTAGAATGGGATAGCCTATACGACGGTGAAAAACATAGAAGGGTTAGCTTACCTGCATATCCATTTGAGCGTAAACGCTGCTGGGTCCAGATACAAGACAGCAAGGAAGAGAAGGATTCTAAAGTACATATTAAAGAAATTAATCATCCACTACTGGATCGTTGTGCGATAAGGTCACTGGAGCAGGATATATATGTGACGGAATTCCAGGTGGACAGGCACTGGGTTCTCAGCGACCATGTAATTCTGGGCAGCTATACCATACCGGGAACTACCTACCTGGAGATGGCAAGGGAACTGGGAAGCAGAATCTACTCCGGAAGCATTGTTGAGTTGAGAAATATACTATATCTATCCCCATTGGTAGTAAATGAGAGTGAAACCAGAGAGGCACACACAATAGTCAAGAAAAAGAAGGACTACTGCGAATTTATTGTAGCCAGCAGAATGACACGCGAGGAACCGGAAGCCGAGGAAATATGGATAAAGCATGCAGAAGGTGAAATTCACTGTATTGAAATGGAAGCCCAGCCTCAGTATGACCTGGATCAACTCAAGGCAAAGTGCGAGAGAAAAGGGCTGGAGGAATACGGCGGTATAACAAACCACTCCATTGAATTTGGCGCTCACTGGACCGAAATAAAGTTAAGCGAATTATACACAGCCTCAAATGAGAGCCTAATAGGCTTTGAGTTTCCGGATAGGTTTGAAAGTGAGTTAAAGGAGTATGTCCTGCACCCATCACTGATGGATGCTACAGTTACTATAGGGGGTGCATTGACAGGAAATAACCTATACCTCCCGCTGTCCTACAGAAAGATACGTACTTATGGGCCTATTCCCAAAAAGCTTTACAGCTATATAAGCGTGAAGGATGTAGTAAAGGAAGGCATGGAAACGGTACCTTTTGATGTTTCTCTTTTGGATGAAAACGGCAAAGTAATGGTGGATATTGAGAATTTTGTACTCAAAAGGGTGCATGAAGCACAGCATAAATTCGACCGTCTTTCCGGGCATAGGGATATCTATTACCATACAAGCTGGAAGCACTATCCTCTCAAAGAGAAGCGTGAGGACTTGCCGGAAGGCAGTGTTCTCATATTTAAAGATGAAACGGGAATAGGGCAAGAAATAAAGCTTGCATTGGAAGGCAGGGGTAAGGATGTCATAATAGTAGAATTAGGCACTAGCTATCAAAAGAAGGGTGAAGGCAGCTATATAGTAGGTGGCAGCGAAGAGGATTACGACAGGCTAATGGCTGATATATCCCAAAAGAAACTTTCACAGGTGCTTCACCTGTGTTCGATAGGTGGCAGAGAAAATGCGGATAGCTTGGGAGAACTTGAGCAGAGCCTTAAGACAGGGGTATACAGCCTGTTTTACATCACCAGAAGTATTATAAACAATAAACTCAAAGGTGATATGGAGATAGTTCTGATATCCGATTATATCTCCGAAGTGACAGGAAAGGAAGGACCACTCATACCCCATAACGCTACGCTGCTAGGCCTGGGTAAGGTTATAGGCTTTGAATATCCCCAGCTTAAGTGTAGGTGTATAGATATAGACAGTACAACCCAGGCTGCGGAAATTATAAGTGAACTATATGCGCAGGAGGCTACTTACCAGATAGCTTACAGAAACGGTGAAAGGTATGTGGAAGAATTCGGAGAGCTGGATGTTAGGTCTCTGGATGTAAAGGAAGTAGCTGTTAAATGCGATGGTGCATACGTGATAACAGGGGGCTTAGGGGGAATCGGTCTCGAAACTGCTAAATACTTGGCGTCAAGGAACAAGGTTAATTTAGCGTTTATAAACCGTTCCAGGATGCCCGAACGCAGTGAATGGACGGCTATACTGGAAGCTAAAAAAGATGAGAAGCTATGCAAAAAGATAAAAGAAATACAGGAAATAGAAGCGGCTGGGGCTCAGATAACCTGCTACAGTGCAGATGTTTCAAGCTATGACGAAATGAAGCAGATACTCAACACAATAAGGCAAACCTACGGCAGGATTAACGGTATAATACACGGTGCCGGTATTGCCGGTGATGGGTTTATTATAAGAAAAGAAGAGGCTGTGTTCAGAAGCGTAATGCTCCCTAAAGTTCAGGGAACATGGATACTTGACAGCTTGACAAAGCAAGATGACATGGACTTTATGGTATTATTCTCGTCAGTATCAAGCGTCTTCGGTGTTACAGGACAGGGAGACTATACAGCTGCAAACTCTTATTTGGATGCGGTAGCCGCATTGAGGAGCAAACGTGGGAAAAGAACACTAGCGATAAACTGGCCTGCATGGAAAGAGACTGGCATGGCGGTAGATTACGGAGTTAACCACGACACCGGAATATTCAAAACTATAGCTACAGCACAGGCAATAGGAGCCTTTGATGAGATTATAGGTAGGGATACGGCACGAGTAATACTTGGAGAGCTAAACTATAAGGTAATAGATTCGATGGACTTTAGCATGCCTGTACACCTTTCCGAAAAGATTAAGAAAGCATTAGGCAGGCAGAAACAGCAAGGAAGTAAAGAAGCGACCGTAAGAAACGAGAATAAGGCGAATGAGGTTATATTAAAAGGAAAGTCAGGCGGTGACTATAATGACGTGGAAATGACCCTTGGGAGGATATGGGGAGAGATACTTGGTCTGAAGGAAATTGATATATACGATAACTTCTATCACCTAGGAGGAGACTCCATTCTCGCAACCCAACTATTGAAAAAGTTGGATGGGGATTTTCCGGGAATGTTGGAAATAGCCGACGTATTTACTTATTCAACCATTAACCGTATGTCGGAATATATGCTTAGCAAGACCAAAAAAGTAGTTGAGGTGAAGGAAGAAAACCACGGAAGTGAAGAAGACGACCTGGACAGGCTTTTAGCCCAACTGGAAACTGGAGAAATATCTGTTGATGAGGCGGAAAAATTAATGTCAAACGGGGGATAATGAAATGGAATCAGTTAAGAAGTATATTTTTGAACAAGTTGCTTCACAGAAGCTTTCCAGAAATCAGGCGAAAACGATGTTAAGCGAGCTTGAGGAGCTAAAGACAGGAGCAAACGAGGATATCGCTGTAATAGGAATGGCCGCAAGAGTACCCGGAGCAAGAGACCTGGATGAATTCTGGAGTAACCTGGTACAGGGTAAAAACTGTCTTGGCGACTTCCCTGAACAAAGAAAAAAAGACTCCGATATTTTAGTTGAGATTATGGAAAAGAAAAGATTCGGTGAAGGCGCAAATTGTAACCTTACTTATAGAAAAGCAGGATATATTGATGAGATAGACAAGTTTGATGCACCCTTTTTCGGGATAACCGATGAGGAGGCAGCATGGATGGACCCCTACCAGAGGCTGTTTCTTGAAACTGCATGGGAAGCAGTTGAGGATGCCGGGCTAGGAGGAAAAAGACTGTATGGCTCTAAGACAGGAGTATTTGTAGGAAGAGACTTTGCAGCGGAATCAATATATAAAGAACTGGACGAGTCGCGTGAGACCAATGGTATAGCGGGGCTATATACAGGCATATTGGCAAGCCGCATATCCTATATTTTCAACTTCAGGGGTCCGGCTATGGTAATTGATACAGCCTGCTCCTCCGCTTTGGTTGCCATGCATGAGGCAAACCTGGCGATGAAAAGCAAACGATGTGATCTTGCCATAGTCGGAGGTATAGCGTTGATGTACCGCCATACCGATGATAATGAGGGAGTTTCCTTTGTAGACTCCAAAGACTGTACGGTAAGAACCTTTGATAAAAAGGCTACGGGAACAGTATGGGGAGAGGGTGTAGCGGCAGTAGTGCTGAAGCCTTTGAGTAAAGCTATTGCCGACAGGGATAATATACATGCAGTAATAAAAGCGTGCGCTCTTAACAACGATGGAGCCTCAAACGGAATACTTGCACCCAATGCCGAAGCCCAAGAAGAACTTCTGGTGAGTGCATGGAAGGAAGCCGGGATTAATCCCGAAACAATAACCTACATAGAAGCTCATGGAACAGGGACTAATCTGGGAGACCCTATTGAAGTAAAGGGTATGACCAACGCGTTTATGCGGTTTACTGATAAAAAGCAATTTTGCGGTATAGGTTCGCTCAAAACCAACGTAGGCCACCTGCAGCCGCTTTCAGGACTAGCTTCATTGTTTAAAGTCATACTTTCTATGAAGCACGGACAAATACCTGCTACCATCAACTTTGAACAGCCTAACCCCTACATAAGATTCACAGAATCGCCTGTATACGTAAATGATAGGCTAAGCAAATGGGAGAGAGGTGATACACCGAGGCGAGGAGGAATAAGCGCTTATGGCTTCAGTGGTACCAATGCCCATGTGGTTGTAGAAGAACCGCCCGCAATAAACGATGTACAGGAGCCTACGGAAAATATTCCACATATCCTGACTATTTCAGCTAAGACTGAGGAAATTTTAAAGGAGCTTGTAGTTAAGTATAAAAACTTTATCAAACGTGAAACAAACTATAAACTCAGAGACATTTGCTTTACGGCGAATACCGGAAGAGGCCACCATGAACACAGACTGGCACTGATATTAAAAGATGAAAAAGACTTCAGAGAAAAGATAGAAAAGCTTGCCGATATGAGGTTTGAGACTCTAAGTGAGCAGGGCATATACTACGGAAGGCATGCCGTTATCCCGGGACGTAAAGCAAAATCCGTAGAATACGAGATAACTGAAGCAGAGCAAAGAGAATTCAGCGAAGAGGCAAACAAAAGGGTCAGAGAATTCGTTGAGTTGAAAGACAGATTCCAACTCCAAGATATATGCACCCAATATATAAAAGGTGCAACCGTTCAGTGGGATGAAATGTACAGAGCAGTAAAGGCTAGAAGAGTCAGCATACCTGTATATCCTTTTGAACGCAGAAGATACTGGTTGAAATGGAATAACCGGAGAAAAGATAATGCTGCATATGGTAAACCTGTAGGACATCCGCTGTTAGACAGGTGTATAGCCGAATCGTTGAATCAGGATATATACATGACTAAGTTAAATGTAGCGAATCACTGGGTATTAAAAGACCATAAGGTAGCAGGTACAAATCTGTTACCGGGTACCGGGTACCTCGAAATAGCAAGAGCAGCAGGAAACAGATACTACAAGGACGAAATTATAGAGCTTCACGGCATGAGCTTTAAATCTCCGCTGGCAGTTCCAGAGGGGATGGATAAGGAAGTTCAGACTATAATAACAAAAGAAGACGGATTCCTTAGCTTTGCTGTTGCAAGCAAATCCAAAATCGGCAATGATGGAGATGAGGGTAACTGGACTAAACACTCGGAAGCTAAGATCTATAAAGCTGAAAGGAAGGAAGTCCCTCAGTATAATATAGACGAAATCAGGGCGAAATGTGAAAAGAGTGATATTACTCTGGATTTAAGTACACCGGCGGGAATATTTGAGTTTGGAGCAAGGTGGATAGGAGTCAAGCTTAAGGAAGCATTCTCAAGGCAAAACGAAGTCCTGGGATATCTGGAGTTTGATGATAAGTTTAAAGAGGATTTAGACAAGTATTACCTGCACCCATCCATCATGGATGTATCTGTAAACGTTACAGGATTAAATTCAGGGGAGGGAACGTACCTGCCTGCATCCTACAAGTTAATGCGAATTTATGGTCCTACCCCGGCTAAAATTTGGACTTATGGTATACGTAGAGAGAGCAATAATAATGAAACCCAGACGTTTGATATATTGCTTATGGACGAGACTGGAAAAGTATTCGTTGAAATAGAAGAATACACCCTTAAACGAGTACGTGAGTCTGATCTCAAGTTCAGGAATATTCCTATTAAAGAAGATGTCTTCTTTAAATCGCAATGGAATGCTGCCGACATTGATGAAACTGTAGATGCTCCGGAAAGAGGAAGTATATTAATCTTAAAGGATGAGAAAGGCGTCGGGGAATCCATAGCTGTAAAATACAGGGAAAAGGGCAGAACTGTTATAGAAGTTTTACCTGGTGCGGCATTTGAAAAGAACAGTGAAACTTCTTATACTGTAGGCGATTCAGAAGAGGACTACCTGAAGCTGTTAGAAGACATAAAGGCAAGAGGGCTATGCCATATATTCCACCTGTTTACTATAAAGAACAAGGTAGAAATAGAATCAATGGAGGAACTTGCTCAAAGCCAAAAGAAAGGCGTTTACAGCCTGTTCTATACAATAAGAAGTATAGTAAAGAGCAGAATCAGGGGAGAGGTGAAGGTGACCCTGATATCGGAAAACGTAAATGAAGTGACAAAAGAAGAAGCATATTTGTATCCTTACAGTGCTGCTTTATTCGGATTAGGCAAGGTAGTAGACCAGGAATACCCGCAGATAATGTGCAGGTGTATTGATATTGATGCTGCTACAACAGCGGATCAGATCCTTAACGAATTAAGGGCGAAAGACTACACTCATCAGGTAGCATACAGAAATGGAAAAAGGTATATTGAGCATCTTGGAATTATGAATATCAAGGAGCAGCCGATTCAAGAGGCAGAAATAAAGAGCGAAGGTGTATATGTTATAACAGGCGGTACAGGCGGAATCGGAGTTGAGATGGCAAAATACATAGCACAAAAGAATACTACAAATATAGCTCTAATCAACCGCTCAAGAATGCCTGCCCGTGAAGAGTGGGAAGCAATCCTTGAGAGCGGTGCAGATGAGAGACTTTGCTCCAGGATAAAAGCAGTGCAGGATATAGAAGAGTTGGGGGCGAATGTAATCTGTTGCAGTGCTGATGTTTCAAGTTTCGAGGACATGAAGAAAGTATTGGATGACTTAAGGGCAAACTATGGTAGAATAAACGGTGTACTGCACAGTGCCGGAGTAGCAGGAGATGGTGTGCTCATAAGAAAAGAGGAAGAGGCGTTCAGGAAGGTAATGATGCCTAAAGTAGAAGGTACATGGATTCTTGATAGCTTGACCAAGGTGGACAACCCTGATTTCTTTATCCTAAACTCCTCAATAATGAGCGTATTCGGAGGTCCAGGGCAGGGAGATTATACCGCGGCAAACTCCTTCCTCGATGCATTTGCATTCTTTAGGGCAAAATCCGGGAAGAAAACGATATCGATAAACTGGCCTGCATGGAAAGAAACAGGTATGGCTGTTGACCACGCTTTTAACGATGAAGCGGGAGTATTTAAAGGAATGGGAACAGAGCAAGCAATGTTTGCTTTCGATGCCATACTGAACAGGGATAATACAAGGGTTATAACAGGTGAACTCAACTATGCAAGTGCAATCATAAGTACTGACGTACGGCTACCCTTAAAAGTGTCGGAAGAACTTCTCGAAAAAATTGAGAAGAATAAGGGACAGCAGCAAGGAGCAGATGCAACCTATTCTGCTGCAGAATATGAGCCTCCTGCAGACGAGACGGAAGAAAAAATAGCAGAGATATGGTTGAGAGTACTGGGACCTGAGCTTGGACTGAGCAGAATAGGAGTAAACGATGACTTTTTTGCCCTGGGAGGACAGTCGGTTCTTTCAATAAGACTGGAATCGGAAATGGAGAAGGCGGGTATGCCAATAGAAAGTGCGGACCTTCACAAAAATCCAACTGTAAGGGAACTGGCAAATTTCATAAAAAACAGGTAAAATTAAATTATAGATAAAAAACTGTATTTCCATAGTCCTAAAGGACTATGGAAATACAGTTTTAAAATAATTTTATAAAAATAAAGTAAAGTGTAGGTGATAAAATGTCTGGTCAAAAAGCTTTAGACAATATAGGTCCGTTTAATGATATATTCTATAAAATGTGCTACTATAATGCGCTTTTCTCTGTAGTAAACCATTTAGGCAAAAGTGTCCTTCCCTTTCTGGCGAGTGATGTATATGCCTATAACTACGATACAAATAAAAATATACCAAATATAGATTTTAAAATATTATCCTTTAAAACCGACGAACAGCTTCTCAAGGAAAGCGGTATAGTAGAAGAAGCCAAGGAACCGGGCTATGACGTTATAGAAGATATAATAGAATCTATATCGGCGGACAAGCCTGTAATACTCTTTGTTGACTGCTACTACGAGTCAATCAGGCGCGACGTGTATTTGAAGCATCATTGGCCTCATTCTCTATTGATATATGGATACGACGAATCCAAACAGGTATGCAATGTTATAGAGCATAAGTATCGTGATAGTCTTACTTATGACAAATGTACACTAAGCTATTTGGATACTATTAACGCGCTTAACGGGTATATGACGAACTTTATGCTGGAGGGAGACGATACTTCAGCAGAATACCTTGAAGTGGTAGGTACAGAAAAAAACAGTATGGCAGACCTTATGCGCTACCTTGAGACATTCCCTGTTAAAGCAAGGACGAAGCCTTACTTTGAATACTCATTAGCACAGGGTGAAGAGATATCCATAAGTGTCGAAGAGTGTATGAAAACTTTTAAAGAAACCTTATACAACAATAGGGAAGTAGTGGATAAAGGGCTGGAAGGCTTGAAGCTGTTTGTTGAAAATTACAAAGCACTCGCTAATAGTGAGCAGTTTCCTGCACAAACCTTTGAAGATCTAAATAGTAGTACAAATAACATACTGACTATTAAGCAGGTGGAAAAGTATAAGATGTCTCAACTGCTAAAAGATAGAGCTGATATTATAGGTGTGCTGGACGAAATCATAAGTAACTGGGGAGCTGTTAGAGCTTCGGTAGCAAAAATGATGTACTCAGGTGCGATAAATGCTAACTCTTTTGTATTTACAGTAGATAAACTTGAAGAAATCTGTCATCTTGAGCAAAAGTACAACGAAATGATGTTTTCATCGCTATAGAAGGTTTTAATATAATAACAAAATAGGAGGTGACCCTGTGTCAAGCGATATTGAGGCAAGAATTAGAAAAGTATTGGATGCTGAGATAGGCGATATAGTGCCTGCTGACCAGATAGGGCTTGAAGAAAACCTGGGGGAGTGCGGTCTTACATCCAATAACTATATAAAAGTTATAGTTAAAATTGAGAATGAATTCGGGATTGAAGTTGCCGATGAAGACCTGACAATTGATAATTTCATGACCATAAGCAGAATGATAGCTTATATCGAAAAAAAGCTATAACTAATGTGATGAAGGTTCCGGCTAAGCACTTGCAAACCAGAATATTAACTCAGTCCCAGTAGGTTAATCAGTTTTTTTATAAGGAGTGTGGAGCTTAGTACCAAGGGAATGGCTTTTCAACACTTGGGTAATTAGAAATAGGCGTGTTAATAAGCATTAGTTACCGTATTCTACAAACAAAATAAAGGGGGATAAAGCAATGAAACTTGATATAATACCGAAGCATGATGATATAAGAAACTGCTACCAGGATATCATTGCTACAGTATCGGAATGGCGGGGACGGGGCCATGAATTAATGTTTGCGGACGCGTGGAATTTCAACTTTTCTCCGTTAGAGTCAGGAAGTGAAGGCGTTATCGGGGAAAGATTGGGAGTGGGCGAACTTGATATTCTGCCGCTTTTGAAGAGGTATTACGGTATTAGTCTTAATATTCACAACGTAAGCACTTTAGAAGAAATATTGGACATTGTTAGAAAGGAACTTAATAGGGGCTATCCGTCTATAATACAGATTGATTCATTCTGGTGTCCCTCCGACCCCGGATATGGTAAACATCATTTTCCACACTACTGCCTTGTAGTAGATATTGATGACCTAGGGAGTAAGATTTGTTTGGTCGATCCTTTTTACATGAAGAAGGACGTTCATATTACCTTCGAAGAATTTGCGAAAGGCAAGGGTATATGTGCAACCTTCGAGTTTGATGACAACTTTTCATCGGATGTAGTCTGGAACGAAATTGTTGAAAACGCTGTGGTACGAGTAAAAGGCCTAAACGGAGCTAACAGCATTTTTGATTCAATGAGGAAGCTGGCTAAGGAAGTACTGGAATCCATGAACCTTGATGCGGAAGTAAAAGGGCATGAAGATGCTCCCCTAAGTGCTACTTTAGTTGCTCGTATGAATGATGTATGTAGAAGCCGTAAGCAGTTTGCACGGATTCTGTCATATTTAGCAACCCGGTATGATATAGGAGAACTGGTAGAACTGACAGGAAAGCTTGAGCATGCAGCTTTAAGGTGGAGTTCAATACAGGGAATGCTAGTTAAGGCCTTCTATACTCAAGAACGTACAAATATAATCAAAAGGATAGCTGCTAAAATCGAAGAGGCCGCCTGTGATGAAGAAAGCATTGCTGATGAACTTCTTAGGATAAGCAGCGAAGGTTCTAGAGTGAGTCTATCGGGTTTATGCGGTGAAGAGACAGAAGACATTAACAGGGCTGAGAAAGAAATTATATTTGCTGATTTGTCGCAATATGTGAATAACAAAGGATTTGGAAAACATGAGGGTAATGGGCCGGAGGTAGGATTGTCCTCCGGATATGAAAAAGGATTCTTCCTTACCGATGGGCTCCGAAACGAAAAGGTGTGGGAAGTAGGAGAGATGAAATTTAACTTCTGCTATCCGTCAGAGAGTATGAATGACAATATTTCATGTGCCGGCCAGGTAATAAATATCCAAGAGGGCTCTTACACAGGGATTATGCTATTGGGATGTTCGGAATTCGGTAACCATTCTGAGTCCGTTACTATTGGCTATGCTGATGGCAGTACGGAAAAAGTGCCTCTTGAATTTACCGATTGGGCAGCGGAAAGGCCTCTGTTCAAAGAGGAAATAGCCTGGGTAGGAAAGGGTGCAGTGCAAAAGCAGACTGGAGTAGAAATTTTTTCAGATAGCGTTAAGTTGTTTGCAAAGTATAGAGCTCTAAAGTGCAAAGGTTCAATGGTAAGTATTACACTGCCTGATTGCGGAAACATACATGTATTTGCACTTTCTCTCTTAAAGTGAATAAAAGCTGTTGAGAACTTCCTTTGAGGAGTTAGACAGTGGCACAAATCTCAAACAAATAGAATAATACAGTATACGATACACCATTTATTTTATAGTAGTAACTTTAAAAAACTAAAAATTGGGCCAGTAGGAGGGGTTAGCCAGCCCTCTTGCTGGCCCAAAGTATTGTAACCAAATAAAAGCTTGCTTGCCTACGGCGCAGGGGCAAAGCATCTTTAAATCTAACGTTTGATATATAAATTGCGATAATGATATTATAAGCAAAAATTTGGTTATCGCAATAAAACTTAAGGTAACAAATTGCAAAAAAGATTTAGGGAGAACTTTGTTGTAGATTCTTTTCTGCAATTTATATAGTAGCGATAGTTATGGATAACCAAAGTTAAACTTAGTGATTTCCAGCTAGGGAAACACCTGTGATAAGTGGTGATTTCCTAGCTGGATAAAATCACTTTTAAGTTTGGTTATCTATAATGTTTTTTGTCAAAAAAGGTTGTGGATTTTCGTAGGATGTATATGGTAAAATGGGAGAGTGATGTACAAAATAGGATTTAATGGAAAGGTTTTGGGTGAGGTTAATAATGGAAAGTATGGATAACTATTTGAAAGATCTAATTACAAACTGTCGCGATTTCATACTGTTTTCGGGCGATAAGCCATGCTATCTTGACAGATGGCTGATAAAGAGCGAATTAGCGGACGACAACAAGCTCCCAGGAGTAGATCCTTATATCAGTAAAACCGAGAGAATACTGTCTGTGGATGAAATCAACAGCCTTCCAAAAGAAGAAGCGGAAAGAAACTGGAGATACTTCGACGGTAGTGGAACAGAGAATTCCAATACGCCGGAGGGAAAAATTTTTACAGGAAGAGTAGACCGCTATATATACTGTTTGAGTAATATATTTTGTAAAAAGCAACAGGATAACTTATTATTTATAAGTACTTTCATGCCCATTAGGATTTGGGTAAACGGGCAGATGGTATTTACAAGCAGCTTCTATTATCACGGAAAACCCAGTACTGTGGTAGTCAGGTTTAATGAAGGTGAGAACAGTTTGCTGGTAGAAAAGATTTCATTATCAAAAAGCAGACTCATACCTATGGATATAAGGTATTTTACCATAGCAATAAAACCGGTTAACTATTTATTAGACAGCAGATTAGAGCATGAAGAATTTTTTGATGAGAAGCTTTTAGACTATATGGACAGCACATACAACATATTACCGGAAAGGGCAGTGTATCTACCCGAACAGGAAATAGGCCTAGTGGTGCTTCCAAATTATTTTAAAGGCAGTACTCGGGAGAAAATTAAGATTAGAGTATTCAATGCTAAAGGTAAAGAAGTACAAAATATTTATGCCTCAACCTCCAGCCGGATTGTTTTAGATATACCAGAAGAAGAAAAAGGAGCACTGAATATAAAGGTAGAGGGCGTGGAGAGTGGAAGATGTTCAGATGCCTTTATATTCAGAGGAAATTTTGTTGAACATAGAAATAGCTTAATTAATCGTGCACGAGAAAGAGATGCCTGCAGTGAAAAAATTATAGAATCCATTAAAGGGACTACCGATATTTTGGAGGTGGAAACAGGCTTTATTAACGGAACCACTGAAATTACAAATAGAATGCTATATGGCTATATACTTGAAAATCTTTTTGAGTTTGAGAAATATCTCTATATCTCCGAGTCCAGCTTGAATAGCAAAAAATCATTGATAGACATTTTTAAGCGGAGGTTCATAGGCTTTAGAAAGAGTGAAATTGATGGAGACGCTATAGCTTATAATATACACCTTCCTGACAACTATGATCCCAATACAAAATATCCCCTTGTAGTATACATAATGTATGGGTATGGCTCTTCGAAATACCCTGCAAACCCTGGGTTCATACTTAATAGACAATTTGGAGATGTTATTGTGGCAGGTATATGCGGTAGAGGAGAGCTGGTGGGAGAATATATAGACGAGACCAACTCTATCAAGATTATCACAGATATCATAGAAAGCCTAAATGTAGACAGAGATAGAGTATACTTGATAGGTACATGTGCGGGAGCGGTAAGAGGGATGACCCTAGCTACCAAAATGCCGGGGGCATTTACAGCCCTGGCAACTGTAGCAGGAGGGGTAATGATGCACATTATAGATTACGATTATCTAAAGAATCTGGATAATACGCCAGTATACCAACTGCTCAATATAGAAGACCATGTATGGAATATTTCCACCACACTTAAAGTCGCAAAGCAGATAAGTAAAGGAAAGACCTGGAGTTACTACAATTTCTCTCATGAGGAGTTTGACGAAACTTTTAACACAAATAAACTTCTAAAAGCTCTTTTAAAGGAGAAAAAGAATAAATTTCCAAAACAAGTACAGTATGCTACTTTTGAGCCGGTGTATTGTAAGGCTCATTGGTTGAAAATAGATTGTATGGATATGATAGGCCTTAAAGCAATAATAAACGCTGAAGTTAAGGATACGGATTTGATAGCCGTAAACACACAAAACATTAGAAAGTTTAGTATGCTTCTAGACAAAGAGGCTATGGGGCTCAGCGATAGTATAGCAGTAGAAATAAACGGACATAAATGGAATGTTAATATTCACAAATACTCGAAAGTATCAGTGTCTGTATATGGCGGGGAGGGAGCAGTTGAAGTAATAGAGTTGACTGAAGATGCCCTAAACACACTATATTATGATTGGCATATTGATGAGAGCCGTATGGGTATTAAACAAATTTATGCCTCAGCATGTACAGTAGTTATGCATGATGCTAGCGATCAGGATAAAAAAATCCTAACGGACAAGCTGCTAGCGATACTTAGGCAGCCACTTAGGGAGAGAGTGAGAAATTACAGATACAGCGCTTCCTATGAAAGCAAGCTCAAACCTGAGCTTTTAAGCAAGGGAAATCTTGTATACGCTATTGACGCTAGAAATATAAGCGAGCTGCAACAAGATATTCTCAATAAGGTAGGATTGAAGGTTGAGGCAAACACTCTAAATTATGACGGTAAAGAATTTTGCGGAGAATACTTTGCGTTGATAAAAAGAAGCAACCCCTTCAATAACCAATGTAATGCACTTATTATAGCGTATAATAATGACGCTTTACTGGAGGAGTTGAGTAACCTTTTTAACTACTTTGGTATGAATCCAATGCTATTTAACGATGAAATTGTGTATAATAACGGTGAATATAAATGGCTTTTCAAAAACTGATTAAATTATTCTAGTATCTAAAATCGATGAGAAGTGTTGTATTCATGAGGAGTATGCTATAATATAAGAGGTTATTAGCAAGATTTAGTAGAGAAATTTATTATCTACTAAAACATATATAAAAATCAATTTGCAAAAAGGTAGTTTTTATTATGGAAATATATGCAGTAAAGGTTACAGGTAGAATTGAGTCATGGGTGTTTGATAAGCTTCTCTCCTATTTGCCCCAAGAAAGAATAAACAAAATTAACAGGTTTTTGCGCAGGGAAGATGCCCAACGGGCTTTAATGGGGGATATTCTGGCAAGGACTGCTATTTGCAGAGGACTTAATATACGAAACAGTGAAATTCTTTTAGCTTCAAATGATTATGGAAAACCTTTTTTAAAAAGTATTGATAACTTTTACTTCAATGTCTCCCATGCAGGTGAATGGGTAGTATGTGCTGCAGGCGATGCGCGGCTAGGCATAGACGTAGAGGAAATAAAGCCTATTGATTTCGACATAGCTGAAAGATTTTTCTCGAGAGAGGAATGCAGTGATCTCTTTATGAGGAGTGAGGCTGAGAGGCTGGGTTACTTTTTCGATCTTTGGACTTTGAAGGAGAGCTATATAAAAGCAGAAGGTAGAGGGCTTTCCATACCGCTCGATTCGTTCACTTTTAAAATACAAGGTGACGATATTAGAATCACTACAAATAATGAATTCAGAGATTGCTTCTTCAAGCAATATGATATAGGCCGGAATTACAAGCTTGCGGTGTGTTCTACCGACAGGGGATTCCCTGAGGATATAAGAATAAAAAGCTATATGGTGCTTTATGAAGAGTTTTTGCAGGTAGTTTAATTATAAGTCTATATAAGTTTTTACTAAAGATAGTTTACAGAAAGCTATATAAGTTGCGATAATGATATTACAAGGAAAAATTAGATTATCTCAATATAACTAAAGGTAACAAATTGAAGAAAAGACTTAGGAAGAACTTTGTTGTAAATTCTTTTTGCAATTTATATATCTATAAGAGTTAAGGGAGTGTTGGAATGTCAAAAATAAAGTTGTTTTGTTTACCTTATGCAGGTGGATCGGCTATGGTATACAGTAAGTGGAAACGTTTTTTACATAATTCCATAGAATTATGCCCTATAGAATTGGCAGGTAGGGGCAAACGGTTTAATGAACCTTTTTATGAAAGCTTTGGCAGCGCAGTTGAAGATGTATACAATCTGGTAAAGAGCCAAATAGATGACTCCAAATATGCTATATTTGGACACAGCATGGGAAGCTGGCTCGCTTACGAACTGATTCTCAAGCTCAAAGAATCCAATTATCCTGAACCGGTACATGCATTCTTCTCAGGAAGATATCCCCCACATATTAAGCATAGGGAAGAGAAAATACATATGCTGCCCGATGACGAGTTTATGAGTAAAATCTTAAAGTACGGCGGTACGCCCAAAGAGCTTGCGGAGAATAAAGAGCTTCTGGCTATATTTATCCCTATATTAAGGGCTGATTATAGAATCCTGGAGACAAATGATGAACGTCCTGAGATATGCCAGTTAGGGTATGGGATAAGTGTTTTAAACGGTATAGAGGATGCAGAAGTAACGCAGAATGACCTTGATGAGTGGGAAAAGTATGCAGGGGAATCCTTCAACTTATACGAGTTTGACGGGGGGCATTTCTTTATAAATGACCATACACAAAAGATTGTAGATATAATAAACCGTACACTGTTAGGAGCAATGTAGTAAAAATAAATATTATAGAAGAGCAAGAGCTCCTTTAAGTAGGGGCTCTTTTAGCTTTTAGCCCGGTTTATAGTAAAGAAAATACAATCAGATGAACCTACTCCGAAAAAACAACACCTATTACCCGAAGAATAACTACTTTAAATACAATGCTAAAAAATATAGTATAGTAGGTAAGAAAATAAAATTAGACAGCAGGGCCTAAAGGAGATAAAATTATACAGTATCTATAAACAAACTTCTTTTTAAAGATAATTTACTGTAAACTCTTAAATTATCTTACTCTAGGCGTCTTTATTTAATATTCTATAAACACATTTAATTGTATTTGTATTTACAAATTGCTATAATAATCAAATACAATGCGTTTACATAAATCTTGAAAAATGTTAATAAACACATCTCTTTGTAGTACTACTGAATACTTCTTTGTCTTAAAGTGCCTTATAAACACTTGCTAAGGCAGTAGAGGTAGACAGTTGCTTTAAAATATCAAATCTTAATTTCAAGTATGGGAGGGTTACTGGTGGGTAACAAGAACAGGTTAAAAGTATTAGGAGTAGCTGGAGTATTAACTTTTGCCATCGGTTTGAGTGGGTGCGGACTAATGCCGGAGGAAGAAGAAGCATTGGCACCTCCACTTGCACAGCCTAAGAGACAGCAGTACGATTTGTATAAAACCGAGAAAAAATCTATAGTTAAGCGTTCCAATGGTACAGGGGAACTGGTATCTTCGAAACCGATTTCGCTACACTTCAAGGAGTCAGGCAAGAGAATTAAGAGTATTGATATTAAGTACGGACAGCAGGTCAAAAAAGGCGATGTACTGATACGAATGGATGTAGGCAATATGGAAAGCAGGATTAAACTCCAGGAGTATGGAGTCAATAAGGCACAGGTACAGTTGGAGCAGATAGAAAAACAGGAAGACGTTTCACGTCTGGATGTTAGGAACTTACAGGATAGTATTAGCACCTTGCAGCAGCAATATAAAAAGTCTAATCAATCAAATAGTGAGTTGAAAGATCGTATTAAAGCTCAGGAATATTCATTAAGTAAGGCTCAAATTGTCCTTGAACAGGTAATAAAGCAAAAAGAGTCAGCTCGACTTGATGTGCTAAGTGCGAAAATTATGTTAGAAGATCTTAAAGCGGAATATCTACAATCAGTATTGGTTGCACCTATGGACGGCCAGGTGGTTTTCCTCGAAAACCTGAAGGAGGGCGACATGGTAGAAGCCTTTAAGGAAATAATCAGAATCGCTGATACTGGAGAAGTGCAGGTTTTCTTCAAGCCCGACTCTGATGTGGATGAAATTAAGACCGGTATGAAGGCTGAGATAAAATACAATGGAACAGCTTATGAAGGTGAAGTTGTACTTTCTCCCGACAATGTACCTAATGATGCCAGTGAGGCTTATAAAAATGCTGTTATCATAAAAGTAAAAAGCTTACCTGAAGGGGCAAAACTGGGTGAAGCAGTAAGTGTATCCATTCCGGTAAAGAGCAAGGATAATGCTGTGGTAATACCCAGAAAGGCTTTAAAGGAGCTGCCCGATAAAAAATATGTTCAGGTGATGGAAGGAACAAGCAAGAGGGAATTGGACGTAGAAGTAGGAATAGTAACACCTCTCGAAGCTGAAATAGTAGCAGGATTAAATGAAGGACAGATGGTTATCCTGAATTAAGGAGGATTAGAATGGCTTTACTTGGTATGGTTTTTCGGAAAATGGTAAAAAACATATGGCTTGTTTGCTGTCTCCTCCTTGGGTTAATAATTTGTGTTTCTCTGGTGAGCAGTATACCCATATACATAGAAGGATCGTTGCAAAAGTTACTGGTAAAAGACCTTGAAAACTTCCAGAAAGAAAATAAGACATACCCTGGATTGTACAGAGTCTTCGTTTCAATGGATGAAGCTCCTATTTCCCAGAGGGTAAGGGAGCTAAAGAGACAAAGTCAATCAGTAATCAAAGATGAAACAATTAAGGAGTTTTATAAAAACCAGCTTACGTCAATTAAAAAGCTGGACGGATATGCCTCCAACGGGCTAAAAGATAGCACCGGCCTGCCTCTATTGAGCAAATTAATCAGCTACTCTACCGATATAAGGCGCATGGAATCGGAAAATCCCGATAAGGCGAGTTTTACCGGTAAGGTCAGATACGCAAAGATAGAGTCAATGAGCGAGCTGGAGAAGCATATTACACTGGTAGACGGAAAAGCTCCTGCAAGTACTCCGGTTAATGGAGTATACGAGACTCTCGTTTCAGAGGATGCTTTAAGAAATCTCGGAATGGTGTTGGGGGAGGTATTTACTCTTACCGATACCAGATATAATGAGCTGGAACCGGTTAGAGTCAAGCCGGTAGGGGTATTTGCCGTTAAAAACCCTGAGGATATGTACTGGACACTCGCAGGGCCTGATACATTCAACAGAAGCTTTTTCATTAATGAGGATTTAATGAGGAAGGATTTCATAGAAAAAGAGTTTACCCTCTTTAAAGAGGCAAGATGGTACTATGCTTTTGACTATCAGGCAATGAGTATCAATAATATAGGCGGATTTGTAGGAGGGTACAAGAGTTTTGTTAAAGAAGTAAGAAGTATTGCAGGCAATAACGATTTAACAATTGAGGCTCCAAGTATGGAGATAATAAGCTCCTACACAAAAAAAGAGAGCCAGCTTAAGACAATGCTTCTGGCCTTGAACGTACCGGTAATTATAATGCTCCTATTATACTTATTTATGGTATCAAAGCTGATTATAGAACGTGAGAAGAATGAGATAGCATTGCTGGCAAGCCGTGGGGCAAACCGCTTCCAGATTGTACTGGGATACTGTATTGAAGGCTTGGTACTGGGATTGATTGCGTTTGCAATAGGACCATGGATAGGAATGCTGATAAGCAAAATGCTGGGAGCTTCAAGTGGATTCCTTCAGTTTGCAAAAAGGAAGGCATTACCCTTATCGGTAAATGAATACTCATATATGTATGCAGCCTTAACCGTAGGGTTGTCTATGCTTACCATTCTCATTCCCGCTTACGTTGCCAGCAAAACAAGCATTGTAAGCCATAAGAGAAGCATGTCCAGAAAAAATGGAGCCGCTATATGGAAAAAGTTCTTCTTTGACGTGGTACTTATTGCTATATCATTATACGGATACTATTCCTTTACCCAAAGGCAAAATATTATTAAAGCTACCGGGGCTTCTGCTCTTGAAGTACAGGTTGATCCATTGCTGTTCTTTGTACCCGCCCTCTTCATTCTAGGTGTAGGACTTTTTGCTTTGAGGCTTTATCCATGGTTAGTAAAAGGCATTTATGCACTGGGGAAAAAGATATGGTCACCTTCGGTTTATGCCACTCTGATACAGGTAGGACGGTCACTGGAGGGTTATCACTTCTTAATGATATTCCTCGTAATGACGCTTTCAATAGGACTTTTCAGTTCTACCGCTGCCAGAACTATAAACCGTAATGCAGAGGAAAAAATCAGCTACAAAATTGGTAGTGACATGGTGATAAAGCCTATGTGGGAAACCGATGCAGAAGCACCAAACCCATACCAATCGGATGCAAATAAGCAAAAGGCCAAGGTGCGTATATATGAGCCTCCATTTACACCTTATACCCAGCTTAGTGGAGTAGAACATGCTGCCAAAGTTTTCGTAAAGGATGACGTAAATATATCCTCAAACGGACAGAATGCAGGAATTTCGAAGCTAATGGGGATAGAGCCCTATGACTTCGGAAAGGTTGCATGGTTTAGGAGCGGGCTGCTGCCCCACCATATCAACCAGTATCTAAACCTTATGTCAGACGAGCCCAGTGCATGCTTGATTTCCAGCTCAATAAGCAAGGCGTACAAAATTAAAACCGGTGACTCCATTACTATACAGTGGGGGGAGACAGCTAAAGTCACCTTCACAGTTTACGGAATTATAGACTATTGGCCTTCATGGAATCCAAACATAGACCCTATGCGTAAGGAACAGGGTGAGCCAAACTTAGTAGTGGCCAACCTGCAATATGTTCAAGACCATCTTGCTCTTGAACCCTACGATGTATGGCTTAAGATGAAACCCGAAGCTACCAGCAAACAGCTATATGACAGCCTTAAGGAGAAAAAGATTGATTTCTCAAGCCTGACCGATTCGAGACAGGAGTTAATAAAATTAAAAAACAATCCATTCCAGCTTGCGATAAACGGAGCGCTGACATTAGGATTTGTTATAAGTGGGCTGGTATGCTTCCTGGGCTTCCTACTCTACTGGGTACTGTCCATTAATTCCAGGACTCTACAGTTTGGTATATTCAGAGCCATAGGCTTATCGGTAAGACGCCTTAACTCCATGATGATATGGGAGCAGGCACTGACATCGGGTGCGGCTATGATCATGGGGTTAGTGATAGGGCTTGTAGCAAGCAGACTGTTTGTACCTTTCTTCCAGGTAGCTTTCGATGCCGCTTCACAGGTGCCGCCATTTAGGGTTATATCCTATGCGAGCGACAGGATGAACATATACATATTGACCGGGATTACCTTGATATTGGGGCTTTTGACACTATGGTTCCTGTTATCCCGTATCAAAATAAATCAAGCTATTAAGCTAGGGGAGGAATAAACTTGAAACCTATTATCAGAACAGAAGGCGTCAACCGCTACTTCCAGACCGGAAGAGAAACGCTTCATGCTTTGAAGGATATAAATGTTACAATCAATCCCGGTACCCTGACGGTTTTAAAAGGCCGTTCAGGTTCGGGGAAGACCACCCTGCTTAATCTGCTTGGAGCTCTCGATAAACCGAACACCGGGAAAATCCTTCTCAACGACCGGGATATAGCCGCAATGCCCGAGAGGGGCAGAGACGAGCTGAGGAGGACAGAAATGGGATTTATATTCCAGGCTGTTGCTCTTATATCACTCATGTCGGCCTATGAAAATGTAGAATTCGGACTTAGAGTGGCAGGGTATAACTCAAAGGATAGAAAAAGAAGAGCGGAAGAGTGTCTATCCTTTGTAGGCCTACAAAAGCGTATGCACCACCGCCCCCATGAGCTTTCGGGTGGTGAGCAGCAGCGTGTAGCTATTGCAAGAGCCATAGCCCACAAACCTGGGATAATCTTTGCCGACGAGCCTACCGCCGAGCTGGATACCCATATGGGCATCCAGGTAATGAAGGTCTTAAGAGACCTGGTAGAAAAAGAGGGAATTACAATAGTAATGACCTCCCACGACCCAAATATAATGGAGCTGGCAGATCAGGTATTTGCACTGCAGGATGGCCAGGTAATAGTTGAGTGATAAAGGGCCCGAAAGGATAAAGGAGGCTTTAGCGTGATAGTATGTGAAAACCTTGTTAAAATATATAAAACTGCGGATATTGAAGTAGTAGCCCTCCAAGGGCTTGATCTCACGGTTGAGTCGGGCGAGCTGATGGGAATTATAGGAAACAGTGGAAGCGGTAAATCAACACTTCTAAATATGTTGGGAGGCTTAGATAAACCATCTGCCGGGAAGCTTTTGGTTGATGGGAAGGACATGTTTAAGTTTACTAACTCCCAGTTAGTTAAATACAAGAGGGAGACGGTAGGCTTCGTATGGCAAAACAATGCCCGAAATCTCATACCCTATCTAACTACACTGGAAAATGTTGAACTGCCTATGCTTATAGCCGGTAAGGCTAAAAGGGAAAGAGCAAAGCAGCTGTTAGAAATGGTGGGACTGTCTCATCGGCTCAATAGCAAGCTCTACCAACTTTCGGGCGGCGAGCAGCAGCGTACAGCACTAGCCATAGCTCTGGCAAACAACCCGAAGCTGCTATTGGCCGATGAGCCAACAGGTGCGGTGGATACAAAGACCTCCGCAATGATTTTGGATTTGTTCAGAGAGTTAAACAGGACTATGGGACTCACAATCGTCATAGTTACCCACGACAGGCAGCTGGCTAAGAAGGTTGACAGAGTTGTAGCAATCCGTGATGGGCGTACCAGCAGCGAATTTATCAGGAAAAAATCCTATGCCGAGGAGATAGCTGAGATAGATGCAGGTGCTGCGGTGCAGGCTGAAGAGGAGTCCCATGTAGAGCTGGCAGTTATAGATAAAGCAGGCCGCCTGCAAATCCCAAGAGAGTACTTGGAGTCATTGGGACTGAAGAATAGGAATAAAATCAAGGTGGAGCTTGAAGATGGGCGTATCATACTGCTTCCACCTGATGAAGCAGAGGAAAAAGGTGCTTAAGTAAATATATAATGAAAAAGTAAGCCGGTAGTGTAAATTTTACACTACCGGCTTACTTTTTACGACGGTGATTGACTATTTTCTATTTTGATTGTGTTGTATAATTAGTATTAATTAATAATGTGTTAGTATATCAAAAATTGCTACGTTTGTAGTAGTACTAGCGTTAATATACGGATAGAGGTGCCAGTAAGGGAAAACGTGGTACTATATAAAAGAGTTATATCCAATTGGTAGTATTATTGGACAAGGCAAACTGCCATTACGTTATAGGATAAAAAGCGGATTGTATATTCATACTGTGAAGTGTAGAGGAGTGAGTCAGGTGCAAGAAAGCATTTTAATACTTAATTGGTGTGTTGGTCTTCTGTTTATTCTATCATTCATAGGACTCGTTCCAACTACAGTGTTTTTTGAAAAGAAAGAAAGGAATATAATATTTTCTCTAGCAGTATTTATATTGCTTGTAGGGGTACTTTTCATATCAGAGTCATTTCCCTTAGCAAACAAGTATATCTACCACAATACAATACTTTGGGTGTACGCAGATAATATAGCGGCTAATTTTCTTCCGGGAGCATTAGCTCATTTTTATGAGCAAACTTTTGGTGCAGGTTATAAGAAGATAGTGGTAAGGTTAAAACGAATACTAATAGTCTATGCAATCATATATACAATACTGCTGTTAAATGTTATAACCCCATATAACTGGGAGTTTTTTTGGAACTTAAGCATAGTGAAAGTTCCATTGATAGTATTCAGAGTAATTATAGGTTGTGGACTTATAATCTTGAGCACTCTCTCTGTTATATATTCTATAAAAGGCAATATAGAAGCAAAGATTTTCACTGCAGGATTTATCCTTTCCATGATACTAACTTTATTCGGGTTCTACACATACAATATGCATATTTTAAGGTGGTCAATACCGATTTTCGTCCTATCCCTTGTATTGTTAACAGGAAGACGCTTTGCCCATAATTATTACAATGTGAAATTTTATTCAAAGGAGCTGGAACATAGGAATAATCAATTGAATCAAGCGTGGCAGGAAGTAAAAGAGTCTCGAGATGAAGTTGCAAAATGGAATAAAACGTTGGAGAAACGCGTAGATGAGAGAACAGAAGAGTTGAGGCAAATGAATGAAGAGCTAATAGCTTTAAACGAACAGCTCAGGGACTATGCCGATACAGTGGAGGAACTAGCTGTTTCTAAAGAGCGGAATCGTGTTGCCAGAGATATACATGATACATTAGGGCATACCCTTACAATGCTCATAAAAAAATTAGAGGTAAGTGCTATAATATGCAAGACTGACACCGATAAAACCGAGTTGGAGCTGCTTGAAGCAGCCGACGTTGCAAGGGAAGGGCTTAAAGAAGTCCGGCGTTCTATCTCAGGGCTTGTGCCTGAAAAGCTAGAACGTGACAATATTATTACCTCCTTAAAGAGCTTAATTTCTGAATTCAAGCAGACTTCCGGGATAGACATACATTTTTCATCGGAAGGAATGGATAAAGCTATCAGCCCTACCTACCGCGAAGCAATATATAGGACATGCCAGGAGGCTATGACCAATGCGGTACGCCATGGTAAGGCAACACGAGTAGTTATATTGCTAAGGCATTCCGACGATAAAATAAGGCTATCAATATTTGATAACGGCATAGGGTGCAAAGATGTACATAAGGGCTTTGGATTAACCGGTATGGAAGAGCGGATAGCTGCCCTGGAAGGAAACATAGTGTACGGAGCTGCCGATGAAGACGGCGGGTTTAATATACATATAGAGATACCGGTGAGAGGAGATACTGATAACGCTCAAGATAATAATGGCTAATATATAGACATTAACAGGGGTAGAATTGAATTCCGATGTAAAGACGGAAAGAAAATATGATATTTAGTCACTGTGCATAGATTAAAATACAAATATAAGGTATAATTTTATATTACTTATTGCTTTTTTCGACAAAGATTGATTTTTTTCTATTTTAGAAATAGTGTATAATCACATATAGATGTGCTTGCTTTGGCAGCGTATGTGGCGAGTATGTACGGTTAGTACTACTTTTGTTATGTACCTTAATTATGGCAAATTCCAAAATGACAAAGTAGTATTAGATTATCTATATATTGCCAAGACAGAGGATTTAAAATACAGATAGAGATACTAATGGGGGGAGCGGTTGATAATGCTTAAAATAGTAATAGTTGACGACCAGGTAATTTTTAGAGAGAGCCTTAAGTTCATAGTAGAACAGGACAGTGAAATGAAGGTAATGGGCTGCGGTGGAAACGGCAAAGAGGCTTTGCGGCTGTGTGACCAATATAGGCCCGATTTAGTACTGATGGATATAATGATGCCCGAGTACAACGGAGTTGAAGGGACAAGGCTTATTAAGGAGAAATATAAGGACATAAAGATAGTAATATTGACCACCTTTAATGACGAAGAAAACGTATCCCAGGCGTTAAAATACGGAGCTGATGGTTATATACTGAAGGATATAAAGCCTGAGGAACTTATACTGACTATAAAGGGTGTAGCCAGCGGTCTTAACATTATACATAAAAGTACCTTCGATAATGTGGTAAAACAGTTTAACGAAACAGAGCCGACGGCAGCTTCAGTAGGAACAGAAAACAGTGTAATAGCCGAATTTACAGAAAGAGAAATCGAGATGATACGCCTTATAGCTGCTGGTAAGAGTAACAAAGAAATAGCTGCAAAGCTGTTTCTTACCGAAGGTAGTGTTAAAAACATAATTACAACTATGCTTAGAAAACTTAACCTTGAAGATCGTATACAATTGGTAGTTCTGGCCGTCAAGATGGGCCTGGTATAAAGCACCTTAAGGTTTAGAGCCACTATCTATAGGTGCCGTTGTAAGGGGTTTTATGATTAAGCCTAGAGTGCATATACACACATTTTAAATAAGCATAAGAATGCGTGTATGTGTACTTTTGCATATATCCTATAATTTAATTGCAGTATAAAGATGTTAGAACATGGAGTGCTAATTTTTTAACAAAAAGTGACCTTGGGTTTGTAAATTTAACAAAAATATGACTAATAGGGCTAATATTATGACTAAACGCACATTGCTGGAAAATGAATAGTATTTTATAATTAAAGAAGGGAAAATAGTTTTATATATACTATTGTATGTATAGATAGTTTAGGTTGAAAGTGATTTTATCCAGCCAGGCAAACCGCACTTGTCACAGCTCGTTGCCTAACTGAAAATCACTAAGTTCAACCTGAATTATCTATAAGTGAAAGAATTGAAGGGTTGACAAATATGAATGACGAGTTTGCCGAACTAAATCAGCAGTTGAATAATTATTGCGATATTATAGAGGAGCTAACAACAGCTATAGAAAAAAACCAGTTTGCAAGGGAAATCCATGATACCCTGGGGCATACATTGACAATGCTTATAAAAAAGCTGGAGGTCGGCATTATAACCTGCAAGACCGATGCCGATAAAACCGAGAAAGAGCTGCTTGAGGCTGTAGATATTGCAAGAGGTGGATTAAAGGAAGTAATGCGCTCCATTGGAGGACTTGCGCCTAAAAAGTTGGAGAAAAGGGGCGCCGTAGCTGCCATAAATAGTTTGATTGCAGGATTTAGGCAAACATCGGGTATAGAGATTCACTTTTCAGAGGATGGAGCTAACGAAAATATCACTCATACCTATCAAGAGGTCATATATACGGTATGTAAGGAGGCGATAACCAACTCTGTGCGGTATGGGAAGGCGACACGTGTGGTTATTATATTGAGGCTTGAGGAGGATAAAATAAAGCTTTGCATATTTGATAACGGTATGGGTTGTAATGCTATAAGTAAGGATTTTGGACTAACAACTATGGAAGAGAAAATTAGAACGCTGAATGGAAATATCAAATATGGATCTACAGATGAAGACAGTGGGTTCAATGTGCAGATAGAATTACCTTTAGTAAAAAACTTATAAAATAAGGTGGACTTCAAAAAATCTAATGTTTATATAACTGGTAACTAATCCTTCCGGCATAAATATAATAGTATGAAGGAGTGATGCCAGAATGTTTGATGTAAATGACAGGCAGTACATAGTAAAGCTGTCTTCCGGCAAAATTACAAACATTTTTTATAAGGATGGTGCCGGCGCATACTTAAGGTCGCTAGATAAAGGGGATACATGGCTTACCCCTGTACATATAACAAAGGATATAATGCCTAACTTTGATGTGTGTGTAGACAGCACCGATAATATACATATCCTCTATCAGAATACCAAGGGAAATATAGGATACCTTCTAAACAACAATGGAAGCTGGTCTGTGAAATCTGTTCTAAAAAGCAAAAATTCCAGTATCTATAATAAATATCTTACGATAATACACAATGGACAAACAATAATACTTTTCTATGTATTGAAATACTCCGGTAGAAATCTACTTGCATATCAGATTATGGATAGTCAGCAGGATATTTCAGAGCCCAAAGTAATAGATTATATTACAGATAGCAAAACACCTTACATTGTATTGGAGGACAAAAAAGGAGAGACTTATATATTCTATAGATATCTAGATGTAAAATATGATTGCATCGGGTGTAAGAAGTATATTCCCTCAAGACGGCAATGGAGCGATTTTACGCCCATTACAGAATACGATGGAGAGAGTGAAGTGCTGGGAGCAGGAGTAGACTCAAACAACAACATCTACATATGTTGGCAGAAAATACTGCAAAGCAGATATGAGCTTATGTACTCAGTGAGATATTGGGGTAATGAACACTGGGAAAAAGAGAAAACGCTAACATCATCTCCAAGAGCATTTTCAAATTGTTCAATAGCTATAGTCAATAGCAAGATAGTTCTATACTGGGTAGAGGGAGACGATATATATTATTTTGTATCCAACGATAAAGGCAGAACCTGGAGCAAGCAGGATAAATATACATCTTTTGATGGAAAGCCTTTACATTGCATATCCTATAAATCAAATATAGCAGATGAGCGTGAGAATTGGCATGTCGAAAAACTTCCCGGAAACCTCGTGGGTTCATGCAATCTTGCCTTTATAAACGAGACTAAAGAAAAGAAGCAGGAGGAAAACACCGACGATTTACGCGCCTTACTAGTCAGCGCCTTAAACTCCCTAACGGAAAGTGTAGACCAAATTAAACAGTCCATGAGGGAAACTACAGAAAAGCTTGAGGCGCTAGATGATAAACAAAAACAAATTGAAGGGGAAATTCTCAAATTAAGTGCAAGGGCAGATACAGTAGATTCTGAGCCACCAAATATAAAGGCCGAAGAGAATCTGACTAAGGAAGAGGAAATCAATAATAACGAAAATAAGGACGATACAACAGGTATAGAGGATGATATACCTGTAATGCCTGGGGTGGGCTTTAGGGGCATTACGACCGATTATCTTAGAAAGCTGCAAAGAAAATGACGCGTTAAACAGTAACAGGAGCATGTGTGCTATAAAACATATATAGTTTTAAAAACAATCCCTGTCGGAGTTAATATGATCATGTTAATTCCGACAGGGACTTTTAATGCGATTGGCGAGATAATTAACTACCTATATTACATCTATTTACCGAAAAAGTAAGAGTACAATCTTGGGATAAATGCGGAACTCTTAAAATCCATAGGCTCATTATCGGGAAACAGAGCAATCATTCTTATTATCCAAACTGCGACAAGCAGTGCAGTCAGTGCATACCAAAAGCTGTCGTTTTTATAAAGCAAGCTAAAATACTTAAACTTTTTAAAAGCCAAAACTACGGATGTTATTACCGGGATGACGAACAGAGGGTGGTAATAAAGAGCCTCGGATATATGCCCCTGAGATAGATGGACAAAAGCCCTTGTCATACCACATGCAGGACAAGGAATTCCGTATATATTCTTTATAACACAGACCGTATCATTCCCAACAATAACCACCACAAAATAAAAAACAGCTATGTAAGCAAAGGGAACGGCAATTATTTTAAAATGCCGGAATGCCTTAAAAGCTGCTTTATATATAAAAGTTATAAGTCTATTCTTGATTGAAACTAAAAAATGTTTCATCGCAAATTCACCGATTTACCTAAATTAAATAAAGTTAAACTTTCTTGCTATATATTTATTACGCTTGAGCCCAAAGTTTGTTCATGCTAGCCTGCATAATTGCTGTGTTAACAATTGAAAGCCCGAATATTGCCAATACAAGATAAAGAATTGAATTGTCTTCCGGTGTCATTCCAACCTGAGCCTGAGCTTGTGCGATAATCTTGCCATATTTGTAGAACCAATAGATAGTATACAGTCCACAAGTAATTATACTTAGTAATAATTCCATTCCTGGATTTATACCTGGGTCATCATTGAATGATTTCATTTCATCAGAAACCTTGTAAATCCAGTAAAAGAAGTAAATACCGCAGGTGACAAGCCCTAAGATTACTACCAACGCCGGTGACCTGAAAGTCCCTTTTGGCATAATTAAATCCCCCTCTTTTTAATACATTAATATATTTATATATTTGACTGGAATAAAAAATGACAGGGTAGTAAACAAAACTATTTTAAACGATGAAATATCCAATAGGATAAGCCTTAAGATAGTCCAAAGTCTAAAAATAGTAGGTACCTACCAAGTTTCCAATCAATCAATATTTTATCAAAATACCGACATATAAACAACGTTTATTTTATATTTTGCAATTATATTGCGGTGTATAGTCGAAAAAAGTAGATAATAAAATAAATATGGATTATTTATGTAGTAGATTATATACATAATTAATTGCAACATGATTAATATTATTAATAGAAATGCATTAAATAATTTTAAAATTATCTTAAAATACCAATTGACTTTTTAAATAAAGTAGTGCTATAATAAGTCCTGCGGTTGCAAATTACCGCAAGTTATTGTGGGGGCGCTTAGCTCAGCTGGGGGAGCACCTGCCTTACAAGCAGGGGGTCATAGGTTCGAGCCCTATAGTGCCCACCAAAAACTAAATAATACACGCTGGTGTAGCTCAGCAGGTAGAGCAGCTGACTTGTAATCAGCAGGTCGGGGGTTCGATTCCGTCCACCAGCTCCAAAAAAAGTCCATAATCATGGACTTTTTTACTTTATAAAAATAAAGTTTCAGATCTTACCTGAGGACAGTTTGTCCAAGAATAATTCCAGGATTTTGGGGTCAAACTGCGTTCCCGAACACCTTTTTAGCTCACGAATAATATCTTCTCGCTGCAGTGCTTTTCTATACGGCCTATCCGATGACATGGCTTCATAGGAGTCTGCTACAGCAATAATACGGGCACCAAGAGGTATATTCTCACCTTCAAGACCGTCAGGGTATCCCTTGCCGTCAAAACGCTCATGGTGGTGACGTACATACTTCATTACATTTACAAAGCTACTTATCTTTGAAAGGATTTTCTCACCTATGACGGGGTGGCTTTTTATTACTTCATACTCATGCTGAAGAAGAGCACCGCATTTATTGATAATGGTATCGCTGACACCTACTTTTCCTATATCGTGCAGACTTGCTGCAATCATAATTTCCTTCTTTTGAGCATCAGATAACTCCATTGCTTCAGCTATAGCAACACTTATTTCCTTTACATTTTCTGAGTGATTGGCGGTATATACATCCTTAACTTCAATTATTGAAGCAAGCATATCGAGGACCTTATAGAAATCATCTTCCAATTGTTTGTGAAGGGCTACTTCATCAGTGCGATCTATTACTATTTCCAATATCTTTTCGACTTTTCCGGATTTAAAGGAGAGAGGAACTGCCAGTACTTCTACATATTTGGTATTACCATGCTTGTCCTTCTCGCACTTCAAAAAACTCTCTTTTTTTGATGAGTTCAAGCACTTGAGTGCAGCACATTGGGGACAAATATTGCCGTCTCCGAAAATGGTAAAGCATTTTTTGTTTAAAATTTCAGTCTCACTATACCCTGTAATGGAATGCACATACTCATTTGAAAACAGTATATTAAAGCTCCTGTCCAAAACAACAAAAGCCGCCGGAGTGCTTTCAATAATTTGATTAACAAGCTCGCTACGTTTAACTATCTGAGATAACCTTTTCGAAGTAGTATTATTAGAACAATCTTTATCCACATTAACACCCCGGAAACCCAGTATAAAAAGATTATATCATGAGTTGGATAGGTTTTCAATTCGCCAATAGTCCTGATATAAAAGTATGCTATGGTATTAGTGCATTGGAAGATGGCAGATTCACAACCTTTTTCTTGCAGAAGTAAAGTTTTTTAGAAGGAAAAAATCTGCAGAGGATAGAACTTAGCATATACAGCCAATATAAATGCGTAGGTAGTGTGAAAAAGTGCAAAAATTTAATTTATAGATTCTATAAGGGGGCCGATTATGGTTGAGGATTATTTTGAGTTGATGAAGAATCTGAATGATAATAGTGCCAGTGTAAGGCTGGAGAGTATAAAAATGCTAAAGCAAAAGGTTGATAAGGGAGAGATAAAAGCACCTGACACTACAGGGATGGTTAATAACCATATTCATACTACATACTCCTTTTCTCCATATTCACCTTCAAAGGCTCTATGGATGGCGTACTGTTCGGGGCTAAATACGGCGGGGATTATAGACCACGATTCGGTGAGTGGAGTGAGAGAATTTGTTGAAGCAGGCAGAATATTAGGAATCGCCACAACTGTAGGAGTTGAGTGCAGAGTTAACTTCTCGGGGACTCCTCTTCAAGGGAAAAATATGAACAACCCAGATCAAAAGTCCATTGCTTATGTAGTGCTGCATGGTATACCACATACAAACATAGACGAAGTCACTGACTTTTTTAAACCTTATACGCAAGAGAGAAACAAGCGGAATTGCTTGATGATAGACAGATTAAACGGGCTGATGAAGCCTTGTGATGTTCAACTAAGCTTTGAAAATGATGTTAAGACCGTTTCCAAATACGCCGAGGGAGGGAGTATAACCGAGAGGCATATTTTATTTGCTCTTTCACGGAAGCTGGTTGATACCTTCGGTAGAGGTCAAAAGCTGCTTTCCTTTTTAAGGGGGGAGTTGAAATTAAATATCTCCCCTAGAATCGAGAGCTACCTTGTAGACAATCAAAATGATTTTTATGAATATGACCTTTTAGGTGTGCTTAAGAGCGAACTATTGGGAAGCATTTATATTGACGCAGAGGCAGAATGTCCTGACGTTCGGGATATAATCAAGTTTTCCGATAAAATTGGCGCTATATGCTCCTACGCGTACCTTGGTGATGTGGACGTATCTCCGACCGGGGATAAAAAGAAACAGAAATTTGAGGATGACTATATTGAGCTTTTGTTTGAGGTTATTAAAAGCCTCGGGTTTAAAGCCTTCACTTATATGCCGTCAAGAAATAGTCTTGGACAGCTTAGGAAGGTAAAGTCCTTGTGTGAAAAGTATGAACTTTTTCAGATAAGCGGTGAAGACATTAACTCACCCCGTCAGCCACTTGTGTGTAGTGTGTTGGAGAATGAGGAATTCACCAACCTGATAGACTCCACATGGGCTTTGATTGGACATGAAAAAGCAGCCTCTGAAAGTATTGACAAAGGGATGTTTTCGACAGACACGATTAAAAAATACCCGGTGCTGGATAAGCGAATAAAAGTATTTAAGGAAATCGGTAAGATGTGATTGCTCTTATAGAAGGGTGAGGTATTTTATATTATATAATAATTATAACGATAATAATAAAATATATGCGAAAAAGTATTGTATTGCTTGTAGTGATTGAGCTGATTGTTACTGCTGTTGTACTGCATAAAAACCCTAGTATTATTGAAGGTAACTCAGAGATTAGTGTTCACGGATAAGTAAAATATACAGAGCACCAGGTTACAGTATTTATCAGTGTAAACCTGGTGCTTTTACGTTTGAAAGGTTAATAAACATTAAATTAGCATTATTTTAAGAAGCCTTTCCAAATTCCCTGACTGACAAAGCTAGAGGCTCTTCCTTCTGCTTCATTGACAATTGAGTCCTTATATCCCATAAGTTTTAGTAGTTTGATTGCATTTCTGGTACTGGATCTGCCGGAATATATTTTGTAGTCAAAAACAATCTCATCATCTTTAAAGTGCTCCCGGAAGTGGTAGTTTACAAAAAAGTGCTGTAGGATAGTAGTCAACTCAATGTCGTGAGTAGCTGCAAAGCATAGGCAGTTGTTTAGGCTTAAGAAGTGCAGTATTTGTGAAGAAGCAGCGATTCTTTCCACTGTATTAGTACCTCTTAAGACTTCATCAATCATGCATAGGCAAGGTATATCATCATTTAAGCTGTCCAGTATCCTTTTAAGGGATTTGATTTCAGCGATATAATAGCTTTCACCGTTGAGCAGATTATCTTTTAAAGCCATTGAAGTAAATATCATAAAGTAAAATGAGGAGTATTCCCTTGCAAGGCATGTATGGATAGTCTGAGAATAAATAGCGTTTATAGCTACCGTCTTAATAAAGGTTGACTTACCTGAGGCATTAGAGCCTGTAATGAGTACAGGGGTATCTACTTCAACAGAATTTACTACAGGGTCTTTTATTAGGGGATGGTAAATATCCAGGCATTTTAATTGTATGTGTAAATCTTTGCTATACTTGCTCAAATCAGGAGTAGCATAATAGGAAATACTCTGTCTGTAAGAGGCTATAGAAATTAAGCTATCCAGAAGGCCTACTGTTTCGTAAATTTTCTTTAAGTCATCCCTGTATTTGATTATGGTACTGGAAATGCCTTCGAAAGCTATAAGTTCTGCCAAGAGAACAACTTTTATATACTCTATGACTACATCCTGAGTTTTATAGAGAACATAGGCAGACTTCTTCCCAATGCCTTTAAGGGTCTTGAAGGATTTTGAAAGTGTGTTGCTGTATTGATGTATTTCGGGTATGTTTGAACTTGAAATATTTTTTGCACAGACTATCAGGCTTACTATGTAGCTTAAAGCCTCCAATTCGGCTTCTATCTCATTTTTAGCCCTATAGTATACTATCATATTAGTGATGAAGGATAACAACATTATACCAATGCCCATACCGGGATTTAAGGCAACAGTAACGGGGGATAAAAGAGCTGCGGCTGAAAGCAGCTTATAGTAAAAGCCTCTTTTAGACAACTTGATTTCGTCGTCAAAGTAGTTAGAAATGTTTATAGACTTTACCTTACCGAGCTTTGCAAGAACAAACTGGAGGGATTCCCTTGCAGTTTTGTTGCTCTGAAAAAAGGATATAAGCCTCTCTCTTTCTTTAAGCACTTCTTCATCAAACACAGGTTCTCTCAGAAGGGAATATAAGTACTCTTCTCCAACGGTTGATTGGGTGTTGTTTATCCTGGCAAAAACCTTATCCATGTCAAGGTCATGCCACGTGATGTCATCTATATGGTACTTGTATTCGTTCTTCTTTGCATTACCAAAAAAATAAGCAGATATAGAGTTGAGCAATTCAGGAGTATATTTGGTGCCAGGCTCTTTCCCCCAGGCTTGTGCAATCTTTGCCCTCAGTTTTTCGTTGGCTTTTTTTCTACTTATCATTACGTATGCTACAATGCATAAAACCACTCCAACAGCGATAATTGAGTACCATAGTGTATTTGTCATAAGTTCGCCCTCGCAATTCTTGGGATTTACTAAGAAATTATAGCATTAGTTACGCACTTTATCAAAGAAATACAATTTAAAGACTGTAAGCAGTCAGCTTGTTTGGCGGTAAACCTTAACGTGCAGGTACATATCAAAACAGTTATTAATATACTGCTATATAATCCTTTTTTGGAGGAATGCTTATGGTTGAATATATAGTGGAAGTACATAATCTGGGCATGAAATACCAATCAATGAATGGGGAGATAAATGCACTTGAAAATATAAACCTCTCAGTAAAGAGAGGAGAATTTATAAGTATAGTCGGGCCGAGTGGCTGTGGTAAGTCTACACTGCTTTCACTAATATCCGGGCTAATTTCTCCTTCTACAGGTAAAATACTCATAAATGGAAAGGAAATTGAAGGAACCTCCAGGGAAGTGGGGTATATGCTTCAAAAAGATCATCTTTTTGAGTGGAGAACGATATTGGAGAATGTACTCCTTGGACTTGAAATAAGAAAAACACTAACACCTGAGTCTAGGGAGTACGTTACAGAATTGTTGAAAACATATGGACTTTACGAGTTTAAGGATAAGTATCCCGGACAGCTTTCGGGAGGTATGAGACAAAGAGCTGCACTTATAAGGACCCTTGCGGTAAAGCCTGATATACTGCTTTTAGATGAGGCTTTTTCGGCCCTGGATTATCAAACAAGGCTGGCAGTTACAGAGGATATATATTTGATAATCAAAAAAGAGAATAAGACTGCAATACTGGTTACCCATGATATAGCTGAAAGTATTGGTATGGCAGACAGGGTAGTAGTACTTTCAAAGAGGCCTGCTACCGTTAAAAGTATTTATGAAATCAGTTTGAGCTGTTCCGACAGGACTCCGCTTTCATGCAGAGAGGCGCCAGAGTTCAGGTATTACTTCAATCAGATATGGAAGGAGCTTGATGTACATGTCTAACCATATAGAGAAATCGCAGGCTTCGCCGGAGCATAAGGAGTATTTGAAAAAAGTCCGAAGGAGGAAATTCAGTATATTGGCTGCACAAATCTCTATACTGGTATTGTTTTTTGTAGGTTGGGAATTGGCTGCTCAATATAAAATAATTGATGCCTTTATTACCAGCCAGCCATCAAGAATATTTAAAACTATTGTAAATCTCTATAAGGAAGGGCAGTTATTCAAACATATTGGTATTACATGTTTTGAGACAATAGTAGGGTTTGTTTTGGGTACCGTTTTTGGAACGCTGATAGCTATAGTACTATGGTGGTCGAACTTCCTGGCCAAGGTTTTAGAGCCTTATCTGGTGGTGTTTAACAGTCTCCCGAAAATTGCTCTTGGACCGATATTCATCATATGGATAGGGGCTGGACCCACGTCTATTATAGCCATCGCTCTTACAATCTCACTTGTGGTCACAATACTGGAAGTGTTAAATGGATTTCTTGATGTTGATAGTGAAAAAATCAAATTAGTGAAGACTTTTGGGGCAACACGCCTTCAAATACTCATAAAGGTGGTGCTTCCTTCCACATTTCCGAATATAATAAATGCACTCAAAATCAATGTGGGACTATCGTGGGTAGGTGTGATTGTAGGGGAATTTTTAGTTTCAAAAGCGGGTATTGGATATCTTATAGTGTACGGCGGACAGGTATTTCAGCTGGACCTTGTTATGACCAGTGTGCTAATTCTTGCGGTAGCAGCTGCTGTAATGTACAAGGGAGTAGCCCATCTGCAAAGAATGCTAATTAAGAGCAGCATAAATAGAGAAAGCTAATCAATAATAATGGAAATGCCTCACCAGAAATATATTTTATGAATATATTACTTTGGGGGGTGTTTTTATGAAGAGAAAAGTTTTAGCTGTTACTATGCTTATAAGTATAGTAGTGCTTATAACAGCAGGTTGTGGAGAAAGAAATCTTACAAAGGTAAGGCTAAGCGAAGTTACCCACTCGGTTTTTTATGCGCCTCAGTATGCTGCTTTAACTTTGGGATACTTTGAAGATGAGGGACTGGATGTTGTTTTGACAAATGGGCAGGGTGCAGACAAGGTTATGACTGCGGTACTATCCGGGCAAGCTGATATAGGATTTGCAGGACCTGAGGCTTCAATTTATGTCTATAATGAGGGGAAGGAAGACCATGCGGTAACATTTGCACAATTGACCAAGCGTGACGGCTCTTTCCTTATAGGCAGACAGCCGGAGCCAGGATTTAAGTGGAGTAATCTCAAAGGTAAGACTATTATAGGAGGGAGAAAAGGTGGGGTGCCTGAGATGACCCTTGAGTATGTGCTTAAGAAGAATGGGTTAGTTCCCGGGAAGGACGTTGAGATAAATACAAGCGTGCAGTTTGCCTTAATGGCTGGTGCATTTACCGGCGGGCAAGGAGACTATGTGACGTTGTTTGAGCCTACTGCCTCACTTCTCGAAACGCAGGGTAAGGGACATATACTAGCCTCTATCGGCAAGGAAAGTGGAGAGATACCTTATACAGCTTATTTTGCGAAAAAAAGCTATATAGAGAACAGTAAAGATGTCATACAAAAGTTTACAAATGCAATATATAAGGGGCAGATTTGGGTTGATATACATACACCGGAGGAAATAGCGGACACCATAAAATCAAACTTTCCCGATACCGATATTTCTTTGCTTATAACAGTTATAGAACGATATAAGCTGCAGGATGCATGGTCCAAGGACCCTGTGATGAAAAAGGAATCACTAGACCTTTTACAGAAGGTTATGCAGGAAGCTGGGCAGCTCAAGAAGACAGCCCCTTACGAAAAGATTGTGAGCACAGATTATGCGAAGGCAGCTATGGACAGAATTAGGAGATAGATCAAAGCCCTAAGGGGCTTTATTTTTTTAGAAATATAAAAGTTAAACTTTATGTTTAAGATTTAGCTCATCTGGCTATAATCAATAATAAAGAGGAGACTTTACTACAATCTAATATTCCTAAGTATAAACCCAGAGAGTATATCAAATGTAAACAAGGAAATGAATTATAACTAAAAAGAGGATTTTTAGCCATAGCCAGCGAATTATTCAGTTATAGTAGTGAGGTGGTATAAATGCTGATTGACATGAACCTAACCATCGCATACAAATGTTCATCATGTGGATCTTTCGAGTTTTTTAGCATATCTATTTTTAAACTGCTACAAAAAAAGGAGCATTTATTTGTGTGCCGGTGCAATAACTCGAGTATACGTATTATACGTGAAGACCTAAAGCACTATACGCTAAAAATGCCCTGTATAGGCTGCGGAAACGAACACGCTTTTGTTTTGGGCAGAAGGGAAATGTTTCATAGGCATATAAACTCCTTTTGCTGCTCTGAAACAGGAGTGCAGCAATGTTTTCTGGGAAATGATGAAGAAGTCAGAAAAAAAGTAGATAACGTGGAAAAGGAACTAGATGAGCTTATAAATATGTTTGGCTATGACAGCTATTTTAAAAATACACAGGTTATGTTTGATACACTAAATAGGATACATGATATAGCCGAGCAGGGAAATTTAAGCTGTGAATGTGGAAATAATGATATTGAACTTATTATGCTTTCGGATAAAATTCATTTAAAATGTAGCAGATGTTCCGGAACAAAAGTAATAAGTGCGGCTTCAAATGAGGATTTGAAAAATATAAACCTCAAAAAGCAAATACTTCTTATGGAAAGTACTCCAAAGAGTTTTATATTTGAAAAATAGGTAAATTGCAGGAATTGCTAACGGGTAATTTTTGATTTAAATATTTAATTATTAATTTTCTTGAATAGTAATCTTGTAATGTGTACATAATAGAATTAATGGTTCAAATGGCGGGAAGTATTTGTATGGTGCTATGGTTCAGGCTTGACAATGGTTGGCTTAAATGCTATAATTATCACTGGTAGTATTCACAAATCCTCCTCTAAGTATTTAAACCTTCTTTAATTTGGAAGGTTTTACTTGTTTCATCTACGTGAATTTATTCCCAACAAAATGGCAATAAATAAATATTATATAATTAGGTAACATAATGTATCGATTAAGGTGGTGGAGTATGGAAGAGATAAATCTTGGGGCCAAGACGCTTGAAGACTTACGTTACATTGCAAAAATGATGGGCATGAAAAATATTTCAAAGTATAGAAAAGACGAGCTTATTCAAAGGATACTTGAAGCAAACGGCGGAGCGGTAATCGGTAAGTCCGGTGGAGATGAAGGGACAGATGAGGTAGTCGCCGATAACAGTGTTCAGGCCTCCGATGAAACAAGCAATATAGCAGAGCAGGAAAACGCTCAGGCTGAGGCGGATGAAAAAGTGGAACAACAGCTTGAAGAACCTGTAATAATGCGAAAGTCCAAGCGCGGAAGACCCGGCAAAGCGGCTAAAACAGCTGAAATAGCTGAGACAGTTGAAACGGCTGAAACAGAGAAAATAGAGCAAGTAACAGAGGCGAAACAGGCACCTGAGGAAAATGTTAAACAAACAGAGGAACAAGAAAAACCGGTTGAGCAAGTCCAGCCCGTAGAGGTGAAAAAGGAGCCGGTAGAAGAAAAACGCGAACCTGTCAAGAAAGAAGAAAATACCCAGAATACTCATAATGAAGGAAAAAATGAAATTAAAATAGATGCTAAACCTAAAGCTGCCGAGGAGAGACAGGAAGAAAGACCATTCGTAAGGCACCATGAACATAGGCGGGACCATGAAAATACCACATCTTATCAGCCTCCTAACAATTTCGAAAAAATTGAAAGTGATGATCCGGTAGAAGGCGTACTGGAAGTACTTCCTGATGGGTATGGTTTTTTAAGAAGCGAGAATTATCTTTCAGGGCCTAAAGATGTATATGTATCACCTTCGCAGATAAGGCGTTTCGGTTTAAGAACCGGTGACAAGATAAGAGGAAAAGGAAGAATACCTAAAGAAGGCGAAAAATTTCAGGCATTATTATATGTTCAGAACGTTAATGGAGATCCACCGGAAGTTGCAGCAAAAAGAGTGCCTTTTGAAAATCTCACACCGATATATCCGGATAATAGAATTACCCTCGAAACGACCCCTAGGGAGTTATCTACAAGGCTAATCGATATGATTGCCCCAATCGGTAAGGGACAGCGTGGTATGATTGTTTCTCCACCTAAAGCAGGTAAAACAATTCTCCTCAAAAAAATCGCAAACAGTATAACTGCAAATTACCCTGAAATAGAACTTATAGTTTTATTGATAGATGAAAGGCCTGAGGAAGTAACCGACATGCAACGCTCAATTAGGGGCGAGGTTATTTACTCGACTTTTGATGAGGTGCCCGAGCATCATATAAAAGTGGCAGAGATGGTTCTAGAGAGAGCGCAAAGGCTTGTAGAGCAGAAGAAGGATGTAGTAATACTTCTTGATAGCATAACAAGGCTTGCGAGGGCTTATAACCTTACTATCCCTCCTACGGGTAGGACTTTATCCGGTGGTCTTGATCCGGGGGCTCTTCACAAACCCAAGAGGTTTTTCGGAGCTGCCAGGAATATTGAATTCGGAGGAAGTCTTACAATAATGGCGACTGCTCTTATTGAAACGGGCAGCAGGATGGACGATGTTATTTTTGAAGAGTTTAAGGGTACCGGTAATATGGAGCTTCATCTTGACAGAAAACTTTCGGAAAAACGTATTTTCCCTGCTATCGATATCAATAGATCGGGAACAAGAAGAGAAGAACTGCTGCTTAGCCAGAAGGAGCTTGAAAGCATTTGGGCAATCAGGAAAGCAATGGGCAACATGGGTACGTCGGAGGTTACGGAGATGCTTATTAACAGACTTGTACAAACTAGAAACAATGAAGAGTTTGTTAAGAGCATAAATGTGGCTTTTGTTGAAAAATAATACTTGCGTACGGTAAACTTTTGTGCTAAAATACTTTTTGTCTCTTGATTTGGAAGCAAAATTTTAAATATTAATATAATTACTCTAGCGAAGGTGTAAATAAGCAGCTAATGCTTGGAGGCAGCTTAAGTACTTATAACATTATGTTGCCAACATATTCTTAATTATGATATTTGCCTTATGAGCAGAAGTTCTTGATTACATTTTCGTAGCATTGAAAGAAGGTGAACAGAGATGAAGGAAGGAATCCATCCAAATTACGGTGAAACCGCTATCAAATGTGCATGTGGTGAAACATTCAGCACAGGTTCTGTTAAAAAGAACTTGCACGTAGAAATTTGCTCAAAATGTCATCCTTTCTTTACCGGTAAGCAAAAGCTTATTGATACCGGTGGACGTGTTGATAAATTCAAGAAGAAATATGGTATTGTTGATAAAGAATAATTATTTGAAAAAAGTTTTTAAAAGTGATAAACTAAAGGCTGAAGAGTATTCAGCCTTTAATTTTTTTATATGGACATTTTATTAGGGTGTTTGTGAGGAGATATATATGAAAAAAACAAGTATTGGAGGACAAGCGCTTATCGAGGGGCTGCTGATGATGGGCCCTGAGAATGTGGCAATCGCTGTACGAAAATCCGACGGTGAGATTGTAATTGACACAAGGCCTTTGCCCAAGAAGAATAAGCTGCAAAAAATACCTATCGTTCGAGGCGCCTTCGGGTTATTCAGGCAGATGGTCATAGGTGTAAAGGCACTAATGTATTCAGCAGATTTTGTTGACCTTGAGGAGGGCGATAGTTCCGCTGAGCCGTCAAGATTTGAAAAGTTTATTGATAAACTTTTTGGCAAAATATTCGGGGATAAATTTAAGGATGCGGTAATATACTTTTCTGTTATATTAGCCCTTTGTTTCAATGTAGGACTTTTTATTCTGCTGCCGAATTTTCTTGCCGACCTGCTGCCTTTCAATAAGGAGTCTACAGTCGGTGTAATATGCTATAATCTCTTTGAAGGACTAATACGTGTGACGTTGTTTTTTGGGTATATTGCTTCTACATCTATGCTTAAGGATATGAAAAGGATATGGGAGTACCATGGTGCTGAGCATAAGACCATACACTGCTATGAGCATGAAGATGAGCTTACTGTTGAGAATGTAAGAAAGTACTCTACCAAGCATCCCCGCTGCGGCACATCATTTATGTTTACTGTAATGATTATTAGTATACTTTTATTCTCGGTAACGGGATGGCACAATGTGTGGTTAAACATGTTGATAAGACTTTCACTTATGCCTTTAGTGGCGGGTATTTCGCTGGAACTTTTGAAGTTTGCAGGAAGAAGTGAATGGAAGATATTTAAGATTATAAACGCTCCTGGGATGGCGTTTCAACGTTTTACTACAAGGGAGCCGGATGACAGCCAGATCGAAGTTGCTATAGCGGCGTTTAATAATGTTACTATAAGAGATAAAAACTCTGATAAATGGTGATAGTGTTATGATTCTAAAGGAAGTTTTAAGACAAGGAATAGAAATATTAAAAACTGCTGATATTGAAGCCCCGGCACTTGAAGCCGGGGTTATGCTTTGTCATGTAATAAAACGGGATAGGACATTTTTGTATGTGCATAATGATTATGTTTTAAGTGAAAAGGAATATAGGGATTATATTGGGGCTATAAACTTAAGAACTCAAGGGAAGCCGCTTCAATATATAACTGGGAGGCAGGAGTTTATGTCATTGGAGTTTGCAGTTACTTCCGATGTGCTTATTCCCAGGCACGATACAGAGATATTGGTAGAAGAAGTGATTAAATATGCCAAGAGAGAGTGGAGCTCTAAAGTAAAGGCACTTGATATCGGCACCGGTTCCGGGTGTATAGCAATCAGCCTTGCACACTACCTTAAGGAAAGCCATGTGACTGCTCTCGATATATCGGAAGGAGCTCTGAGGGTTGCGCAATCAAATGCTGAAAAGATTGGTGTCGTGGATAGGATTAACTTTGTGCATAGTGATTTATTTACCCGATTGGAAACGGAACAGGGTAAAGGAAATGTATTTGATATTATAGTTTCAAATCCTCCTTATATACCTAGTTATGAGGTAGAAGAATTACAGGTGGAAGTGAAGGATAATGAGCCAAGGACTGCTCTTGACGGAGGAAATGACGGGTTGGACCTTTACAGAGCCATAATAGATAGTGCAGAAGCTTTTTTGGCTCATCATGGGTTGTTGGCTTTTGAGGTAGGGTATAACCAGGCTGGTGATGTTTCCAAGCTGATGTCCTCAAAATATTACGATATAAAAATAGTAAGAGATATAGGGGGAATTGAAAGGGTGGTTTTGGGTAAGTTAAAGCCTCTGTAAAAGGTAATGTAAATAATATATATAGAATAAACGAGCAGGAGGCCGGTTTTGAGGCTCCTGCTCGTTTATTCTATATACCTACTCTCTCCAGAGCTTGATGACGCCTGCATGCTGAAAGCTCCTAAGTATTATTATGGCTATTGGTCCGGTAAAAACCCCAAAGAATCCGAAAAGCTCGATACCTATATACATTGCAATAAGCGTGACGAGGGGGTGAAGACCTAACTGGCTTCCTACTATTTTAGGCTCAAATATTTGCCTTATTATTACGCCTACAAGATAGATTATCGTCAGACCAAGAGCCATTTGTACATTTCCTGTTATCAGGTTCCATAAAATCCATGGAATCATTATTACGCCTGTTCCGACTATCGGTATTGCGTCGGAAATTGCCACCACAAGCCCCATTAGTATAGCATAATCAGCACCTATAAGCATAAGCCCTATGGTAACTTCTACAAAGGTAAATGCCATTAAAATGAGTAATGCTTTGAAATAGCCCAATAGTGCTGTAAAGGTATCGCTTTTTATACCCGAAAACCTTGTTGCCCATCTTACCGGCAGTTGCCTATAAAAGAATTTTTTGATTATCTTGCGGTCACTGCTGATAAAATATGTTGATAAAAGGGTTACAATGAAGAATACAGTCATTTTAGGTATTGAAGTAATGGTGTTAATCAAATATTTTGCCACGGAAGTAACTATACCTTCCAGCTTGGGTGCAAGCCCCTTGAGATTTTGGGAGATGGTGTTGGATATTTCTTTTGGGAGGCTGTTATAATAGCTGGTAGCCTGATCAACATAGCTGTTTACGTGGCTTGATATGGTATCTACATGGGTGGTAACGTTATTCTGCAGGAATACCAGTTCATTGTATATTTTTATTACACCTATTGTTATTAAAAAGCCTAAAATACTCATGGTAATGAGTAGAACTATTATCGAGGACAGCTTTCTTGGTATCTTGAATTTTTCAAGTATCCGTATAAGCGGTTCGTTGATAGAGGCTATAACTATTGCTATTACAAAAGGCGTAAAAAAGGGTAGCAGGAAGGTTATCGCTATAAACATTAATGCCAGTATCACTAACAAAATTAATATTTGATGAATTACCTCGCTATATTTTGCATAAACTGTCCTCATTTTTTTATACCTTTCACTTGTATTAGAAAATTTTCAATGTGTTTCTAACGAAATCTCCAGCTAGGAAACCACCTAGAGTAGACTCATATCTATTATTATAAAGTAGACTACAAAATTAAGGCAAGAAGTTTATTGTTAAGGGCTTGTTGACTGAGTAAGGGAGCGGGAAATAGTGTTGAGTATACAAGTGGATGTTCCAACATGCCGGAGGGCTTGAGATATAGGATTTCTTTAATTGATTTTTTTAAAATAAAAGAGTAAAATTAATATAAAATTAATTCTTGTAGGACGAGTACTATATAAACTGCAAAAAAGAATCTACAATGAAGTTCCCCATAAATCTTTTTTGCAATTTGTTACCTTAAGTTATATTGCGATAATCAAATGTTCCTTGTAATATCATTATCGCAACTTATATAGGCTTCCTGCAAACTTTATTTTACGGTAATGCTATTTGCTGTAAAAGGATACAGTATGTTTAATTGACTTAATATACTATACTTATTATAATTTAAAGAGCATGCAAATTGTTAAGTATGAGGCTTGCTTAAATATCAAATCAACAGTCCTACGAATTTTTAGATTAGGTGCAACCTAATTTAATTATTATAAACTATCAAAAGCAATTATAATATCGAAAGGGGTAGATGTTGTGGAGCCGTATCTAATTATAGCGGCTATCCTGGTGCCATCACTTAGCGCTGCACTGTGTTATTTAATCAGGAAAGCTGCGATTCGGAATTTTATCGTGGTGCTTACATCAATTGCAATGTTTGCAGTAGCTGGTGGATTGGTAAAGCTGCTTATGGAAAGTGGAGGTAAATTGACAGTTGATTTTGAGCACATGCCTCTAGACATTGGTTATATTATTAAGGCCCTTGATTTTTGCTTGTTTCTCTATATAGCTTATATAGGCTTTAGGTTTAGAAAGCCCCTCGTCATTATTTTAACAATGTTTCAATTCGTCTTATGGTTCCTGTTCGAGATATATGGCTTATTTGGTACTGTACATGAGCCGGTCGCATTTGTAATAGATTACCTTTCATTGATAATGGTACTCCTGATTTCCATTATAGGGCCTATTATAACGGTTTTTGCAATTGGTTACATGAAAGAACATGAGCACCACTTGCACCTTAAGATATCAAGGCAACCCAGATTCTTTATGATTCTTTTCGTTTTCCTTGGAGCTATGAACGCTCTTGTTATGACTAATAACCTTTCGTGGATGTACTTCTTCTGGGAGGTTACTACTTTATGTTCATTCCTCCTCATATCTCATGACGGTAACAGCGAATCAGTAAGAAACGGCCTAAGGGCATTAATTCTTAACTCTATAGGGGGACTTGCTTTTATTGCGGCGATAGTAGTCATTTATACGGCCAAGGGAACTTTATCTATAGAGGAAATATCCAGTGCACAGGCGTTTGCGTCTTCTACCGCATTACTTCCTGTAGGTTTGGGGCTTTTATGTTTTGCCGGTTTTACCAAGTCGGCACAGTTTCCATTCCAAAGCTGGCTGCTTGGGGCGATGGTAGCGCCTACTCCGGTGTCGGCACTGCTGCATTCCAGTACGATGGTTAAGGCTGGAGTATACCTTGTAGTAAGAATGGCTCCGGCATTCAGCGGTACACTACTTGGTAAGATAGTGGCAGTAGTTGGCGGATTTACCTTTCTTGCAGGCTCAGCCCTTGCAATAAGTCAAAGAAATGCCAAACGCGTTCTTGCTTATTCTACAATAGCAAATCTCGGGCTGATAATCTGCTGTGCAGGTATAGGCAGTAATGTAGCACTCGGTGCTGCAATACTTCTGATTGTTTTCCACGCTGTCTCAAAAGGGCTGCTGTTCTTGTGTGTGGGTACTATAGAGCATGGAATAGGAAGCCGCGATATAGAAGATATGCAGGGCTTAATGAGAAGGATGCCTTTTACGACCGTTATAACGGTTATCGGTATGATTTCAATGCTTCTGCCTCCCTTTGGAGTATTGGTAACAAAATGGCTTGCAATAGAAGCGGCAGTGGATTCACCGCTGGTTCTTATGCTTATAGTATTGGGAAGTGCTTTTACAGTGGTATTTTGGGCTAAATGGATAGGAATTGTATTAACAATGTCGTATAGAGCAAAATATAATATTGAAAAGCTTCCTGTTACCGTCAAAGGATCGCTTGCAGTGCTGCTTTTAGCTGTGCTGGGCTGCAGTATAGGAATAGTGCCCTTCTTCAACAGCTTTGTAAAACCTCAGCTTATGCAGTTTGGTATATTAGGCAACTCACGTCTTGGCGGGGATTCCTTAGGATTACACCTCGAGGGTATGAATGGAGCCTTAATGGGTGGATTCGCTTCGATATTGTTCTTTGCTATTGTTATTGTTTTGATGATTACAATTCCTGCATTCTTAAGGATAACAAAACCTGAGAGTGTAAAGCAGCCCTATTTGTGCGGAGAGAATACGGCAGAAATGAAAGGGCTGGAATTTACAAGCCCAGGTGATAAGGTTGAGCCTGTTGTAGTCCGCAATTATTACTTATCTGGCTTCTTTGGTGAGAATAACCTGACACTCTGGACAAATATTGTTGCAAGTGCGATTATTTTAATAATGTTTGGGGCGGTGATAGGATGATAAATAATATAATAGTAGCGATAATAGCGATTATAGCCGCTCCGATTATAGGTGGTATATTAAGCGGTATAGATAGGAAAATTTCTGCCAGACTTCAAAACAGATATGGTCCGCCTGTACTACAGCCCTTTTATGATTTCTTTAAGCTTTTAGGAAAGCAGAGAATCACTGTAAACCAGACTCAGATGGTGTATGTGCTGGGACACTTGTTTTTTGCTATTGCAAGTTTGGTAATGCTGGTATTGGGACAGGATCTTTTAATGCTGATATTTGTATTGGCGTTTTCAGGGATATCATTGATAATGGGTGCGATGAGCGTACGCTCTCCCTACAGTAAAATTGGTGCCCAAAGGGAAATTATGCAGATGCTGGCCTATGAACCCGTACTTCTGCTGATGGTTGTGGGAATATACCTCACAACAAAAAGCTTTATGATAAACAGCATATTTAAGCACGAAACACCACTGATATACAGCTTACCATTAGTATTCTTTGCGTTTTTATATGTGTTAACCATTAAGCTTAGAAAGTCACCCTTTGATTTTTCGACTTCCCATCATGGACATCAGGAGTTGATTAAGGGTCTGACTACAGAATTTTCAGGGCCGCAGCTGGCATTGATAGAGTTGACTCACTGGTATGACTTGGTCCTGCTTTTGGGCCTCATAAGCTTATTCTTTGCAAACCCTATATGGGTAGGTATATTGATTGCTCTGGGGAGCTTCTTCCTTGAGCTTATTATTGACAATATTAGCGCCAGGGTTACATGGAAGTGGATGTTGAAGGCAACATGGTTAATAGGTATAGGAGCTGCTATGACCAATATAATATGGCTCTATCTTAAGGCGTAAGCATAGGAGGGTGGATTAATGGGTATTATTAATAAATCAAGGATAAAGTCGCCTTGGGTAATTCACTACGATTGCACTAGCTGCAATGGGTGTGATATCGAGACATTGGCTTGCTTGACTCCTTTATATGATGTAGAGCGTTTTGGAATTATAAACGTAGGTAATCCCAAGCATGCTGATGTGCTTGTTGTAACAGGGTCGGTTAATAAGAGAAATGTTCGTGTGCTTATGAATATATACAACCAAATGCCTGAGCCAAAGGCGGTTGTCGCTGTTGGTGCATGTGCTTGTACCGGTGGAATATTTAAAGAGTGCTATAACGTATTGGGCGGAGTTGATAATGTACTTCCGGTTGACGTATATGTACCGGGATGCTGCCCTAGGCCTGAGGCTATTATAGACGGTATAGTACTGGCAATGGCTAAGATGGAAGAAAAGGCAAAAGATATGAAGAATACATCGGATAAAGCGACAGAATTAAAACCCGGTGATGAAAAGAAATCGGCAGGGTAGAGAATATAAGTAGCAAAGGAAAATACAAAAGCTTTCGGAGGTTTATATGATTGAAAATCTGGTGGAGATATCTAAAGAGCAGCTCCTGAGCCAGGTGCAGAGCATGAAGTATGACAACTACAGGTTTGTAACTGCAAGCTGCGTTGATACCGGAGATGGATATTTGGATGTTATTTATCATTTTGACCTTGATCTTGAATTGAAAAACTTCAGGGTAAGGGTAAAGAAGGATGAGGAAGTCCCAAGCATATCCAAGATATATTTTTGTTCAGTGCTGGTAGAGAATGAAATGAAAGAACTGTTTGGATTAAACGTTACAAATATGGCTATAGATTACGGAGGACATATGCTGCTTTCCGATGATGATCTTGCAAATCCCATGGCAAAGCAGCAAATTGTGATTGAAAAGAGGGGGGCGAAATAATATGAGCAGATCGGTAATACCTTTTGGGCCTCAACACCCGGTTTTACCCGAACCCCTTCACTTGAAGCTTGTAATGGAAGATGAAAAAATAGTTGAGGCTATCCCGGCTATCGGATATGTCCACAGGGGATTGGAGAAGCTTACTGAGGTAAAGGAATATACCCAAAACGTTTTTGTAGTAGAACGTATTTGCGGTATATGCAGCTTTATGCATGCAATGGCTTATTGCCAGGGCATTGAGTCATTGATGGAGATTCAAATACCCGACAGGGCACGTTATTTAAGGGTTATATGGGCTGAATTACACAGAATTCACAGTCATTTGCTGTGGCTGGGTCTGCTTGCAGATGCCTTTGGCTTTGAGAGCCTTTTCATGCAGGTATGGAGAAACCGCGAAAAGGTTATGGATATTATGGAGGAGACTGCGGGCAGCAGAGTAATTATCTCAACTAATGCTATAGGCGGTACCAGAAGAGATATATCCAAGGATATGCTTCTTAAAATACGAGTTATTGTGGATGAGATCAAGGAAGATATGAAGCAGCTTGAACCGGTGTTTTTTAATGATTATACCGTAAAACACAGGCTGGTTGGAGTTGGGGTACTCACAAGCGAGGATGCATATTCCTTGGGAGCTGTAGGGCCTATGGCAAGGGCTAGCGGTATTAGTCAGGATTTAAGGACTACGGGATATGCAGCGTATGGAGAGCTGGATTTTGAGCCAGTAGTAGAGAAGGATGGCGACAGCTACGCAAGGACTATGGTGAGACTGAAAGAAGTCTACCAGTCGGTTAGTCTGATTAAGCAGGCTATTGCCAATATACCTGAGGGTGAGATAAGCGTACCTGTAAAAGGTAATCCTAACGGCGAGGTTATTGCAAGGGTTGAGCAGCCAAGGGGAGAGGTGCTTTACTACTTAAAGGGTAATGGTACTAAAAACCTTGAAAGACTCAGGGTAAGGACTCCAACTTTCGCCAATATACCTACACTGCTCAAGATGCTACCGGGCAGCCAGTTGGCAGATGTACCGGTATTGATTTTGACTATAGACCCATGTATTAGTTGTACTGAAAGGTAGGGTGAACATTTATGTTTGATATGTTGGGTAGCGTACTCAAGAATCTGGTTTCCAGGCCTGCAACCAGAAAATATCCCTTTGAAAAAAGAGAGCCTTTAAAGGATACAAGGGGGCAGGTTGGTATAAATATAGATGACTGCATTTTTTGCAGTATATGCAGCAGGAAATGCCCCTCGGACGCTATAAATGTGAACAAGGCGGAAAAATCCTGGGAAATAAACCATTTTAAATGTGTAATGTGTGGTGTATGTGCGGAGGTTTGTCCGAAGAAATGTGTTGATATGGTTGAACAGTATAAGACACCGGCATATAGCAAATCGTCGGCAAAGTATGTACAGCAGCCGAAACCTGCTTCACAGGACAATAAGACTGCGTAAATAATCAATAAGGTGTACAATATATGATAATAGTCGTGCTTGCACGGCTATTATTTTTAATTCTCGCAAAGGATTGAGGGGCTTATGCATGAGTATGCAGTTACAAAAAGTATGATCGCTTTAGCGGTTGAAGAGGCGGAAAAAGCGGGTGCTAAGAAGATAATAGAAATACGGCTCGTGATTGGTGATTTATCGACTATTATTGATGAGTCGGTGCAGATGTATTTTGATATAATAAGTGAGGGAACAATTGCCTTTGGGGCAAAGCTTGTATTTAGAAGAGTACCTGCAGAATTTAGATGTAAAGACTGTGGAAGTATTTTTGACAAACCGGCAAAGGGGTTTGACTGCCCGGGGTGTAGCGGTCTAGGAGTTCCTACGGGAGTAGGAAAAGAGTTTTATATAGAAAGCATTGAAGTGGAATAGCCAAAATGCGGAATAAAGCTTAATAATTATTGTGCAAAATGGTGACATTCTATTGAGAGCTAAAGATAACTAACTTTAAAACTAAAAATTGGGGGACAGGAGCGATAGCCCACCTGATGGCCACCCTGCGGCCAAGTAAAAATTTCCCGCCCGCGGGGCAGGAGTAAAATATTTTTAACTTTAGAGTTTGTTATCTTTTAAAAAATTAGTGTTCACGAGTACTGATTCACATATGCTTTAGGTTTGCAATAATATGGAAGTAGGAAGATGTTTGAAAAGCAAGTGAATTAGGGTATGGGCGAAGGGTTATCTGGAGGCACGGTTATGTTGTTTATTGACCTTATGGACATCATAGGCACTGCAGCTTTTGCTGTTTCAGGGGTGTTGGTGGGAATTAAAAACAGACTGGATTTGTTTGGAGTTTTTGTACTGGCAATACTTACGGCTTCGGGCGGCGGTCTTATCCGAGATATTATTATTAGCAATGATCTGCCGGTATTTTTTACCCAGCCGAAATACCTTGTTACTATCACTGCAGCGATGATTGTTACGAGTATCGCCTACAAGTTTTTAGATAGAATATATTTTATTATAAAGGTTTTTGATGCGATAGGTTTGGGTGTTTTTACAATTCTGGCAGGTTACAAGGGAATTCTGCATGATATGCCCCTTATAGGGTTAGTATTTGTGGCTGCACTTACCGGAATTGGTGGGGGTATATTAAGGGATATTCTGGTAAATGATGTTCCCCTTGTATTCAGGAGTGAAATATATGCCCTTGCTTCAATTCTAGGTGCTTTAAGCTTTTATTTTTTATATAGGCTTATAGATGTGAATTTGAATGTTTATTTATGTATTTTTGTTATATTCATTATTAGGATGGTATCCATACATTATAATTTAAGCTTACCGGTTATTAAGGACCGGAATGAGCAGTAGACAAAGGTAAAATGATTAGAGACATATTCCGGAGGGTTTTATGGAAATAAAAGTGATGAAAAACATACTTTATGCAAATCAAAAGCTGGCTGAGGAAAATAGGGCGTTATTCAACGACAAAAAGATAACATCAATTAATGTTATGGCTTCGCCGGGAGCGGGTAAAACCAGCGTAATTTTGAAGACTATGGAGGCTCTGAGGGGAGAAGTAGGTGTAGCTGTCATAGAGGGAGATATAGCGTCCAGTATAGATGCTGAGAAGATTGATAGTCTGGGAATCCCTGTTGTGCAAATAAATACCGGAGGGGGCTGTCATCTTGATGCAAATATGATTAAGGAAGCAGTAGGCGACCTTAGAGTAAAAGATGGCTCTGTTCTTTTTATAGAAAATGTAGGTAACCTTGTATGTCCTTCATCCTTTGACCTGGGAGAGGGGATCAAGATGGTTATTGCCAGTGTACCGGAGGGGCATGACAAGCCCTACAAATATACATCAATGTTTGAAGCAGCAGATGCAATTATTCTTAACAAAGTTGACCTAATGCCTTATATAGATTTTGATAGGGACAGCTTCTACAAAGGTATAAAAGCGTTAAACGAAAAAGCGCCTGTATTTGAGATATCTTGCCGTACGGGGGAAGGCATAGATGAGTTTGTAAAATGGCTGAAGGATAACCGTACTAAATAATGTAGGATACTGCTACCCGGTTATTTGGGGATTTATATAAAGCAGCATTAAATATGGGTTAAATATAATTATACAGCGTATAATAATACTAAAAATTATTGTGGACCGAGGGGACATATAAATGAAAGTTATTGTTATAGGTTGTACACACGCAGGGACTGCAGCTATATTAAATGCGGCGAAGTTGTATGCCGATGCTGAAATAACTGTATATGAAAGAAATGATACCATTTCTTTTTTATCTTGCGGCATTGCGCTATATGTAGGGGGAGTAGTCAAAGATCCCCAAGGCCTATTCTATTGTTCGCCTGAAAAGCTGGCTGAGCTTGGGGTGCGTACTAAGATGAGCCATGATGTGTTAGAGGCAAATCTTGAGCAAAAACAAATCAGAGTACGTGATTTAAAAACCGGTGAGGAGTTTTACGATAAATTTGATAAGTTAATAATAACTACAGGATCATGGCCTGTAATACCGGACATAGAGGGTATCGGACTTGAGAATATTTTGCTTTCAAAAAATTTCTATCACTCCAATACAATCATTGAGAAAGCAAAGAAAGCTACTAACGTAGTGGTTGTGGGAGCTGGATACATAGGTGTGGAACTGGTAGAAGCATTTGAAACGAACGGCAAAAAAGTAACCTTAATTGACAGCGAAGACCGTATTTTAAGTAAATACCTGGATAAGGAGTTTACTGATAAGGCAGAAAAAGCTCTTGCTGACCATTCTATAAAGTTGGCTCTGGGAGAAACGGTTGTTAAACTCGAAGGTGAAGGCGGAAAGGTTTCAAAGGTAGTTACAAACAAGGGCGAATATGAAGCTGATATGGTAATCCTCTGTATTGGGTTCAGGCCAAATACCAAATTGGTTAAAGATCAGGTTATAACACTGGATAATGGTGCTATAGTAGTGGATGAATACATGCGTACAAGTGTTAAGGATGTATTTGCAGCTGGAGATAGTTGTGCTGTAGTATATAACCCGACCGGAAATTATGAGTATATCCCACTTGCTACAAATGCCGTACGTATGGGGACTTTGGTTGCAAGAAATCTGGTAAAGCCAACAACCAGATACATGGGGACGCAGGGTACTTCAGGGATTAAGGTTTATGAACACAACATAGCTGCAACGGGCTTGACGGAGAGCTGGGCTAAGACAGCAGGAATAGATGTGAAGGCAGTGGTAGTAGTCGACAACTACCGTCCGGAATTTATGCCTGTCTATGATTCGGTGCAACTAAAAGTTGTTTACGAAAAGGATACACGACGGATTATAGGGGCTCAAATCATTTCAAAGGCTGATTTGACACAATCTATAAATACTATTTCGGTGTGTATTCAAAACAAAATGACTGTAGATGAACTGGCATTTGTGGATTTCTTTTTCCAGCCCCATTATAATAAGCCATGGAATTTCTTAAACTCAGCAGGGCTAAACGCTGAATAAAGATAGTTTACTGTAAACTTAGTGATTTCCAGTTAGGCAACGGGCTGTGGCAAGTGCGATTTGCCTAACTGGATAAAATCACTTTTACGGTAAACTATATATAAAAAACTCAATATAATTTTTGCAAAAGTCAGGCGCTCTCTTTATGAAAAGCCTGACATTTTTATTTTCGTATTAGGTCAACTTTGCTTACTGTAGATATATGATTTATATCACATAACGTAAGCACAATAAAATATATAATTAAATAGATATTGCTACTAATGCCTGAATGGAATAATTAATTTCTAGGGAGTTGGGAGCAGCAGAAAAGTACATGTTAAGTGCAAGGTTGATTAGAAATAAGCTGTGTTAATGAACAGTGAAGAAAGCGGAAGTTTAAACATAAATCATACCACAAATTTCATTATAACTGTATTTTAACATTTGTTTAATTGGGTTTTTATATTACAATATATCTATATACCCTTTTATAACAAAATTCATTTTTGGTCCATAAATTTTAGCTTTTAAAAGCAGTAATAAATGAAAGACAGACATAGGCTCATAAAGAGATAATGATTCTATGTACTACAATTCAATTAAGTGGGGTCATGCATATGTCATTTTTAAAAAATATGTTTAAGGGTGGAGCGGCAGTACCACACCGGAAGAATACCGAAAGCTGCGAAACCATCAAGATGGGCGTACCTCAAAAGGTCGTTATTCCTATGCTCCAGCATATAGGTGCACCGTGCGAGCCTACTGTAAAGAAGGGGGATACTGTTAAGGTAGGCCAAATTATAGGCAATTCCGACAAGTATATTTCTTCCCCAATACATTCCAGTGTTTCGGGGGTTGTTACCGACGTAGCTCCGATGCTCTATCCTGGAGGGGTTTATGTAACTACGGTAGAGATAAAGACGGATGGGGTGCAGGAGGTACATGAAAGTGTAAAGCCACCGGTGTATTCAAATCATAGCGAGTTTGTAAACGCAATAAGGCAATCAGGCCTGGTTGGCCTTGGGGGGGCTGGTTTTCCTACTCATGTCAAGCTATCGCCTCCTTCCGATAAAAAGATTGATTGCCTTGTGATAAACGCAGCAGAATGTGAGCCGTATATTACAGCCGATTATAGAGAAATGGTGGAAAACCCTTCGGGTATTGTGGATGGTATAAAGATATTGATAGACATGTTGGGAATAAAAAATGTCTTTATAGGTGTGGAAGACAATAAACCGGAGGCTATAAAGCTGCTAAAAGATATTACAGAAGCAAATAACTCTATAAGTGTGGTTAAATTAAAATCCCGCTACCCGCAAGGGGCGGAAAAAATGCTTATCTACTCCGTTACCGGAAGAAAAGTGCCCCCAGGTAAGCTGCCGTCGGATGTGGGCGTTATAGTTATGAATGTAAACAGCATTTCGTTTATAGCACAGTATGTAAAAAACGGTATGCCGCTTATTAAGAAAAGGGTTACCGTTGACGGGTCCGCGGTTCAAAGGCCTTCTAATGTGGAGATTCTTATAGGGACCCAGCTTGCAGATGTGTTTGAATTTTGTGGAGGCTTTAAATGCGAGCCGAGAAAAGTACTTATGGGTGGGCCTATGATGGGAATAGCCCAGTACTCGCTGCAGACTTCGGTATTAAAGCAGACTAACGCACTTCTGGCATTTGATAGCACTGAGGCAGAACTTCCGCCGGAAAGTCCATGTATACGTTGTGGAAAGTGTGTAGAGGCATGCCCTATGAACCTTCTGCCACTGTATATAAACCTTAACGCTTTAAAGGAAAACCATGAGGAACTTAAAAAATATAATACGAATGACTGCATAGAGTGTGGAAGCTGCTCTTACGTATGTCCTGCAAAGAGACACCTTGTACAGTCAATGAGGCTTGCCAAGGCACAATTGAGGCAGGCAGCCGCAAAAGGGGGAAAATAAGTTGGGGAATAACTTACTGGTGTCTTCCTCTCCTCATTTAAGGAGCGGAGACAGCACTAGAAGAATAATGATGGATGTGGTTATTGCACTGCTTCCAGCAGCCGGGGCCGGTGTGTATTTCTTCGGTGTAAGGTCGGCGCTTGTTATTGCAGTTACCATATTGTCATGTGTTGTATCAGAATATTTAGCACGTAAGGTAATGAAAAGGGAACAAACAATCTTAGATATCAGTGCAGTGGTTACAGGGCTGCTGCTGGCTTTAAACCTGCCTCCTGCCATTCCTTTCTGGATTGCAGCAGTGGGAGGCTTTATAGCGATAGTAATAGTCAAGCAAATGTTTGGGGGTCTGGGGCAAAACTTCATGAATCCGGCGCTTGCAGCAAGGGTAATACTGCTGGTTTCATGGGCGCAGCAAATGACCAATTGGGTATCACCGGGACCGGATGCTGTTTCCTCAGCTACTCCTCTAGCTTTGATAAAAAAGGGTCAGGAAGCGGTTGTGGGTGTAGCACTGCCAAGTTACTTGGACTTATTTATCGGAAAGGTAGGAGGGAGTATAGGTGAGACATCTGTACTTGCGCTTCTTATAGGAGCGGCTTACCTGGTCTATAGAAAAGTAATTACCCTTGAAATTCCTCTTGCATTTATATGTGCTACTGCTGTATTTACATGGGTATTTGGCGGTGATTCACTTTTTTCCGGGAACTTTATGTACCATATACTGTCTGGTGGACTGGTTTTAGGAGCTTTCTTTATGGCGACTGATTATTCTACATCTCCTGTGACAAAGAAGGGAAAGATTATTATGGGTATAGGCTGCGGATTGCTTACCGCAATAATTCGTCTGTATGCAAACTATCCAGAAGGGGTTTCTTTTGCTATCATATTGATGAATATAGCTGTACCTCTTATTGACAGATACACGGTTCCAAAAAGCTTTGGAGGTGAAAAGGCAGTTGCGTGATATAGTTAAACCAGCGATAGTTTTAGTTATTGTATGTATTGTAGTTTCAGTCTGCCTGGCTTTCACGTATTCAGTGACCAGGGATAAAATAGAAGAGCGGGCAAGGGTAGCTGCCGAGAGTGCAAGAAAGGAAGTTCTTTCTGAGGCAAAAACCTTTGAGAAGGTGGATGGAATAGAGCAGATTATCAAGGCTAAGCCGGAATTTGATGTAGTGATAGAAGCATATAGAGGCTTGAATGACAATGGCTTAGAAGGCTACGTACTTGCAGTGGAGACAAAAGGCTATGGGGGCATTATTAAGATAACTGTAGGCGTGGATAATGGCGGTAAGGTTTCAGGGGTAAAAATCGGCGAGAATAATGAAACCCCGGGATTAGGAACAAAGGCAAAGGATGAGCCATTTATGTCCCAGTTGGTAGGATTGCTTCCTAAAGAGCCATTAACGGTGGTAAAGGCTAAAAAAACAAAGCCTGAAGAAATAGAGGCTATAAGTGGTGCTACAATTACATCGAAAGCTGTTGTCAAAGCTGTACAGGCTGCTGTAGGCATATCGGAGGAGCTTGCAAAAAAGGAGGGTGGACAGAAATGAGTGCTTTAAAAACCTTAACCAATGGTTTTATCAAAGAGAATCCCACGTTAAGACTGGTACTGGGAACATGTCCTACTCTTGCGGTTACTACCCTAGCTTCAAACGGTATAGGTATGGGCCTTGCGACGACTGCGGTGCTTTTGGGCTCAAATGCAGCTATTTCTCTTACTAGGAAAGTTATCCCTGATAAAATAAGGATTCCTGCTTATGTTACCATAATTGCAGGGTTTGTAACAATCGTACAGTTCTTGATGAAGGCATATTTCCCTGAGCTAGACAAAGCTTTGGGGATATTTATTCCCTTGATAGTGGTAAACTGTATAATCCTTGCAAGAGCGGAGATGTTTGCGAGTAAAAATTCGCTGCTGCCTTCGGTGCTCGATGCGATTGGAATGGGTGGTGGATTTACTCTAGCTCTAGTGGCTATTGGGTCATTAAGAGAGTTCCTTGGGAATGGTACCATATTTGGAATTACAGTTACTGCAAAATTATTTGACCCGGCAATTATAATGATACTACCTCCCGGCGGGTTTCTTGCATTTGGCATTATAATAGGCTTATTAAATAAATTCACGGCTGTTAAGGTAACAAAGGCTGGCTGTGGTTCATGCGACATGAAGTGTGGATCATGTTCTGGACAGAAGGGGGTTGAAGCATAATGACGGAGCTTATTATAATAGTGATGGGTGCTATATTGGTAGAAAATTTCGTCCTTGCCCAATTCCTTGGAATATGCCCGTTTCTGGGTGTTTCTAAAAAGCTGTCTACAGCGCTAGGCATGAGCGGTGCAGTTGTATTTGTTATGACTATAGCATCAGCGGTTACCTGGTTAGTAAACAAATATCTATTGGTAGGGCTAGGCCTGGGGTATCTTCAGACAATAGCATTTATACTTGTAATAGCTGCACTTGTGCAGTTTGTTGAAATAGTACTCAAGAAGCTCATCCCACCCCTTTACAGGTCGCTCGGTATATACCTGCCCCTTATTACTACTAACTGTGCGGTGCTTGGGGTAGCCCTTATAAACGTAAAGAGGGATTACGATTTGCTAAAGTCGGTACTATATAGCATGGGAGCAGGTTTAGGTTTTACCCTTGCACTGGTGTTGTTTGCGGGAGTAAGGGAGAGAATTGAGCAATGTGATATACCCGAATCCCTTAAGGGCTTGCCGATTTCTCTCATTGCAGCTGCACTGGTTTCGGTAGCTTTCTTTGGTTTTCAAGGCTTGTTCAGCAATTAAGGGTACGGATAAGGTTTGAAGGCGTAAGATTAAGATGATAGCGGAATAAATTATCCGTTTGGGGGTTGATGCATAAGTGATACAGGAAATATTGATACCGGCTTCGGTGATAGGAAGTTTGGGGCTTCTGTTTGGGGTAGGGCTGGCCTATGCTTCCAAGAAGTTTGAAGTAAAGGTGGATGAAAGGGTTGCTGCGGTAAGAGAGGCATTGCCTGGTGCAAACTGCGGCGGCTGCGGACAGACTGGCTGTGATGGCTTTGCCGAAGGTGTTGTTGCAGGCACTTGTCCTGTAAATGGCTGCCCGGTAGGTGGGACGGAACTGGTAGAGAGGTTGAGCGAAATCCTCGGTGTAAAGGTTGATATGGCAGACATCAAGGTAGCTAGAGTCATGTGTGCCGGTACTTACAGCAACTGTTTGAATAAGTTTGAGTATTCGGGTATTCGGGACTGCACAGCTGCTGCCAATCTTTATGGTGGCCCGTCAGCATGCTCCTACGGGTGTGTAGGTCTGGGAAATTGTGCTCGCGCATGTCCTTTCGGAGCCATAGTAATGGAAAATGGGCTGGCGAGGGTAATAGAATCTAAATGCACGGCATGCACCAAATGTGTTGCTGCATGTCCTAAGAAAATTATAAAAATGGTTTCGAACTCAAAAGAGTATACTGTAAAATGCAGCAGTCTTGACAAAGGCGGATTAGTAAGGAAAAACTGCAGTGTCGGATGTATAGGCTGCGGTAAGTGCTCCAAGGTATGTCCTACAGGAACAATCACGCTACATGGTACTCTTGCAGAGATTATCCCCGATGGGTGTACTAACTGCGGTGAGTGTATCAAGGTGTGCCCGACCAAATCGATACAGAGGAACAGGTGCGGATATGTAGTAAATGTAGATTAAAAATACGTTAAGTTTTGAAAACGGCTAATTTAGGTGAAACAAAATCTAAATTAGCCGTTAATTTTAGCCACGTTGCACTTAGTGGGTATATTCTAATAAGTGTTAAAATTATCAGATTTATTACTGTCAAATGGCGTAAAAAACTTATCTACTACAAGTGTTCCTGCCATCATATCATGTAGAGCCTGTTTCTTCTCAGTAAAGCCTGCCATAATAAAACCAATAAGTAATATAAGACCCGATAAAATTTTGCCGAAGAATCTCCCGGTAGCCTTGCCAAATGAAACTCTATTCCCATCTAAATCGGTTACCTTTATGCCCAGAGCCAGCTTTCCTGGAGTTGCTTGAAGTGAAGAACTTTCAAATAGTGAATGATACAGCCAGGGAACACCAAATCCTAACACTATACCAATAAGCAGCGAGAACGGGCTATCGTCCGATAAAGACTCCTCCCCGTACCCAGCTGCAAGGTTAAATAGGCCTAAAAAAATTCCTAAAATAAATGCTAAAATAGTAACTCCAATATTAAGAATGAATTGGTCAATAAAGTTTGCTGCAAAGCGTTTCCAAAAACCTGCGTACATGATTTTGCTCCCCCTTTTACTGTTATACTTAGAGTCTAAGTATAACAGTAAAAGGGGGATGGGTCTATTATTAATAAAAAGGCTAACTCTTACACATAACGTTAGAGTTAGCCTTAATTTACTTCCCTGCTTTTAAATTATTGTACCCTAGAGAACTACATCTATTGATTGAGTATTGACTTGGCTACCTCCAGCAGTTCGTCCATAGATAAACTAACAATACCTACATCCGACAAATTGTAGTAAACTCCATTATGCTCCCATGTCAATGAATGTGGAACCTTTATTTCTAATGGCTTTTGAGTAAAGTCTGTCTTGCCGTTAACTTCAGGGTATACAGGCAAAGGGCATTCATAATAGTATAAAAACTTATCGACCAAACTTAGTTTTTTAATATTATCTCCGAAATCCATCACACTATTAAATAGTTTATCATCTGTAGAAATATCCAGTATTACACTGGCTGACGAGCTATTTGAGTAGTGTTTGGATACAAATTTTTTGTCTGTGTCATCTTTCTCATATAATAATGTTCGATCTAGGGTATAGCCGCCTGCTAAGGCTGAAGGAACTTTTATCTCAAAACCCACCAGCTTTTCAAGCTCATCATCACTTAATAATGTTTGTTCACCTGAAGCACTGCCGAATGTAACCTTCTCTGCAGGCATTTGGATGGGTTCGTACTTACCTGAGTCCCCCTTAACTACTACGTAAACCATTGAACTAATCTCGCTTATTACTTCCTGAGCAAAAGCCCTTGCTGGCTGGAAAAAAGTAAGGGTAAGAGTTAGGACCAATACTGCACTGAGCAGGGCGTAAGCAGGTTTGTTAAAGCCAGATTTTAAAATAAGCAAGGGGTTAACTAGTTTGCGATTTGAGAAGGTCTTTGATTGAGACGCTTCGGAACTTAATCCAGCCTTGATTTTGTCAAGGGTGCCGGGGGCTGTGTTTAAATTATCAACTTCCTTGTTTAGTGTGGACTTAATAATATTATCAAATAGAATTTCGCTTTGCATTAAGCATACACTCCTTTTCTAAATAATCAGTTTCGTACCAGCCGATATCAATAGCGGCATTACGCAATTCTTTTGCTAATAGCTTCCTACCGTTATGTAGACGTGATTTTACAGTACCCTGAAAGCATTTCATAATTTGGGCAATTTCTTTTATAGATAGATTGTTATAATAATAAAGTATAACGGTGGTTTTTACAGGCGAACTAAGTTTATTAATGGCTTCACGGATTACATGGCTTGTTTGGTTATGTTCAACTTGTTTAAATACATCTTCTTTACATGGGATGGTTTCAGTTAGGCTGTCGTCAAGATTTTCGCAGACGGACTTTCTTTCTTTTGAAGACATACGCCAGCATACCCTGACAAGCAGACGGTGAAACCATACTTCAAAAGTTTCGGGATTACGAAGCTTTTTTATATCCTTAAAGCACTCAATAAAAGCCTCTTGAATGATATCTTCTGCTATATTTCTGTTTCCTACTAATAGGCACGCTGTCCGTAGAGCTTTTGTACTATATGCTTCATATAGTAAATCGAAAGCGTCTGATTCTTCTCTCTGACACCTCTTTATTAAGTCAATATCAACCATTTGTAAATCTCCTTTCCTAAGGTGCACCTTACACTATATAAGGGAAAGGTAAGAGTAAAAAGGTTCACTGTTTTAAAAAAATTTATTATATTTTTTGAAATATGTGGTAATGGAGTTGGGTTTAGAGGTTTCCTATATGAAAAAGGCACTGTGGGAGGATTTTAGATAGGATTAGGATATGGTTATCTATAGTAAATAGAATAGCACCTTAATTATATAGTTTTTACGAAACCTCTTTTACCATTGAAGCTGAGCTCATACTAATTAACCTATTTTTGGGGAAGTTCAATAATACTGTCGTACCTTTGCCTTCCTCACTCAAAATCTCTATTGATCCACCATGCTTTTGCATAATGTTATAGCAGTAAGATAGGCCAAGGCCAAAATTCATAGTTTGATCCTTTGTTGAAAAGAACGGCTCAAATAAACGGGGGAGGTTTTCTTTAGATACACCCTTACCGTTATCTTTTACCGATACAACCATATGCTTTTTGCTGCTATAAACCTGAATGCTAATTACACCTTCAAGGTAAAAGGCTTCACAAGAATTTAAAAATATATTTTTAAAAGCTTCACCAATATAAAGGCTATCACAAAGAACGCAGTAGGTCTGTTCACACCCCATATCTATATGTACATTTTTTGACTCTAAAGATGAGCTGATTTCGCTTAAAGCATTATCGATGATAGAGGATAAACTATGGACTTTTTCCTCCAACACTATGTCACGAAGGTAGAGTTGGACCTTGCCAACAATATTTAATAAATAACCTGTAGTAGATAATATGGTTTCTGCGCTTTTATCATTATTGTTACTAGGGGCGGAGGTGGAGCTTATGATCTCTTCTGCACTTAAAGAAATTTTTTCTATCTCATTTCTGATAGCATTATTAAGTACTGAGGTACCTAGACTTAAAGCTTTACGCGTAGTATTCAAGCGACGTTTTTCTATTCTTAGGTGAATTCCAAGTACCCCGTACTTTACGATAACTACAATAAATACTAAGAACTGAATTATTATGATTATAGCATTGTATTTCCAAGTATTATGTATACTGAGCGCGCGGAAAATATAGTTATTAAACATTGCACCAGTTATTATTGGTATAACGATGAAACAAATCAAGAGGTTTTGTTGCTTAAACCGAGGCCTCTTTTCCTTGAAAACAGAATAAAGCAAGAGAAATTTTGCATAAAGTCCATAAGGTATAGCCCAGACAAGTATAAACCAGAAAAATCGACTGCTGCCCATATATGCGTTAAGCAAGCTGTTCTCAGGGACAGAAAAGTTTAAAATATATGTTATTGCTATAGGTATTAAGAGTAATAATAGAACCCTGTTTTTTAGTTTGGTCCAATGGTTTTTGAAGATTTGAGAATAGGTAAGGGCAAATACTAAAAAGCAATATGGTCCAAAGCAGTATCCTAGAGAAGAAACTATATGAGAAAAGAAGCTCAGTAAAAAAATTATAGTATTATTATTAGATATGTTTTCTTGTACAAAGGGAATTAAAACGTATTGGATAACAGAGGATAATGCTCCGCAGCTGGCAATAAAAAAGGCTCTTCCGTACCAACGGTTGGACTCCTCATTAGGATTGGTATGTAGAACAATAACGGCATTTATTAATAATACTATAACTAATAGTACAAGCATTTGGAACCTCAACTCCTATAAAATTATATTATGTAAACTACGCCAAGCTAAGGATATATAGATAGCAAACTCTTGTTATAATACTAAAAATCTATTTTATCCACTTTCATACAGTTGTTCTCAAGAGTGATGATGTTTATTGTGAGTATTAGAAGGGTTTTCCTATTTTAAAGTAATATACCTAGCCGCCTTAGAAGACTTTAAGCATTTTCTAAAGGAGAAATTGTATACTTTTGTATAAGAAAATTATATACACAATAGTAATTTTAGCATATCACATTGGACAAATAAATATGGTTTTAAAAAATATCAGTACAAAATATAGGTTCACTAATCTACTATGAAAACAAATTTCTTGATTAGGCTATGCCCTTATGATATACACTTTGTTCTTGGATTACCTTTTTACCTTGCTGGCTCTAAGGAGAAAGCAGGGAATATAAAATTTAGTCGTACTATAAATAAAGCTACTGGATTAAAACCACATAAGAAAAAATAAGTGGAATGAAATTTGAACATTAATTATTATTCATGAGGATAGCAGTCCAGTTATTAATTGCGTCAAGTATATACGTATGCTATTAAGATATCCGGAAGGTAGTATCGACACTTGTATGTGTCACAATAGCAGAAAATAATTTGTCGAAGTACTAACAAAAATGTAATTTGTTAACAAAAAATTTACAATTTTGTATATTTACGAGGTGTGAGTTTGTGGTATAATTCCCATATGATAGTTTAATTACAAAAAAATGTAATAATAAGGGGGATACGTATGAAAAAAGTTGTTTTGTATCCACATAACACTGTGGGAGCATATCACATTAACCAATTCAAGGATTTACTACCATTTAACGTTATATGTAGTGTTGATGTTAATGAGGAAGCAATAAAAGCATATACACATATAAGCGAAGTAAATGGTGAAGATATCAAAACTTTTTCGGACTTAAAAAATCTTGTTGACTACGCTGAAGCGGTGTTGTTTATTAATACAGAAACTCTTGATATAAAAGATAAAGAGAATAGTAACCAGATACTTGAAACATTTGAATCCCTAGGCCTGAAAATATGCAATCTATCAGATTTTTTTAAAACGGATACTAATAGACAATTGAATTCGCCGAACTTAGTATCGTTACATAGTTGTGGAGAAGGGATTGATACTTTAAGTGTCCAACTATCAATTGCGCTAGAGCTGAGACAAAAAGGGTACTATGTAAATGTGCGAAATTGCAGTTACTTTGAATCCTTGGTACCCCAGTACGAAAAACCTGATTTAACTATTAGCAGTGGTGAAGCAGGTGATATTAATCTACTAATAACAAGTAAAGGCGTATCTGGCAATGAACTGTATGAATCTATTAATAAGCTAAACCCTACGGCCTTAATTATTATGGATGGAGGCTGTATACCGGATGTAAATATTGCAGAAACTCCAGTCTTCAATTTTGCAGCTGATAGTCATAAATCAAAGTTAAATGACTTACTTAGAAATGAATTATTGAAGAAAATAAGTATTAGTAAATTACTACAGAGAGATAGAGAAGCGTTTATAGAAAAAGACAAAAACCAGTTTTATCGTTTTGAAATCGGTGGAAAGCAATTCTTATTTGAATCAAACTCTAGGTTATGTTGGAGTATTGATAAAGACGTTTATAGTTTCCTGGATATATATTTTGATGGTAATAATGCGCTAATAGATCAAGCTATTAAGAGGTATGGGTATGAGAGTATCATATCAAAGTTTGAAACATTTAATACCATGAGGTTTGGCTCCCGTATACAGGGCCAAAAAATAAATGTACGCCTATCTATCGAACCGGAATTACATACGGGAGAAACAATTTTTTCATTTCTAGGAAAAAGGAAATGTAATCTGCGCTGTCGCTACTGCTTTGTAGATGAAACTAAAGTTGAAGGACGTGAAGAAGAGTTAACACCCGAAATGATGAGAGCAGGATTTGATTTTATACTACAGCGCAACCAGAACTCCTATAGAGTGCGTGCGGATTACTCACTTGGTGGTGAACCAATGCTTACGTTTGAAACTTATAAGCAGCTATGGGCTATTTCAAAGGAATATGATAGCCGTTCGGATATGGAGGTTGCTCTAGGCTTTGTAACCAATGGGACACTTCTATCAGATGAAGCAATAGAATGGTTTAATCAAAACCATCACTGGATAGGATTCAGCCTAGATGGAGGAAAAGAAGTACATGACAGTATGCGGGTATTTCATGACGGTAGAGGTACTTTTGATAAAGCTATTGGGCAAATTCGCAAAGTACTAGATTTAAATTGGGAACATGACCCTGGAGTAAACGTAGTACTAACAGCAAAAAATCCAGACATCTTAAAAATATTCCTTGAGCTTTGGGATTTAGGGTTTAGAGTAATTACGGCAAAGCCTGTGCGTGCAAGTAGTGACTTGGATTTTGCAATAACAATGAAGAATATTAATGTGATTAAGGAGGCATATATCCGATTTGCTGACTTTCTTATAGAAAAGGCAAAAGAAGGAAAGCTTGAATACCTTAAGGCAATATTAAATCCCTTTGATTTCTTCGGACGATTCCTAATGAGAGTCTTTATGAGGGATAGAATCTTTCTAAAGCGTTGTGCTGGAGGGACAAAAATTTTCAGTATGCGTAATAATGGAGACTTATATCCCTGTGATAGTTTTAATGGCATTGATGCATTCAAGCTAGGCAACGTTAGAGAAAAAACCTTTGACCCTACTGTGTTTCAGGTTCCGGCTGTAGATGAGGTTGATACTTGTAAAGACTGCTGGGCTCGCTATTTATGCGGGGGAGTATGTAGATATACCCTGTATATAAATGATGGTAAGCAAGATTCAGCTTCAGAGGCAGAATGTGAACTGCAACGTCATCTAATAATGCTATCCTGTTATTTATGGTCAGAAATAAAATCCTCTTTGCCTGAAGAAGAAGTATCCTCTATTAGGGAGCATATTCTTATTCAAACTGGAGGTGCGACCTGGTAATATATAAATAGCTGGGCTATTTATGGGATTATTGCATTTTTATAGCATTTGATACTATAATGTAGTATTAAGACTTATAAATGGGGGTGAATGAAAAGTGAATAATTTAATGGTTTGGCAGGATGATAACTGTGATTTGTTTATCCTACTTAATGATAAAGATGTTGAATTCACAGTTTCATTATCTTAAGGTATTCGATGAAGCTTATTTAATAGATATATGGTTTTTGAAGTAAGCTGAGGTAGAATCATTTATTTATATAAATTGCGATAATGATATTACAAGGAAAAATTTGATTATCGCAATATAACTTAAGGTAACAAATTGCAAAAAAGATTTATGGAGAACTTCGTTGTAGATTCTTTTTTGCAATTTATATAGTTAAGATATAAGTTTATTTAGGTTGGCCGACAAGGAGGAAATAGTTCTTCCTTGCCGGCTTCTATGCAGTTTATAAATAGCATTGCATTGTACCGACCATACAATAATAGAGTTTTTGTATTCCATAGAGTATTAGGTTACGGGAAGGCTTTGATTAATATAAATAATTACAAACTGATTTAATGCAATGATAAGGAGGGCTTTATGGCAATTATTGAGGTAAATGACTTGTATAAAGAATATAAGATAAATCAGAAGAAAGAAGGAGTATTAGGGGCTATCGGTAATATATTTTATCCCAGATATATAAGTAAAGTGGCGGTTAATAAAATAAATTTTTCCATAGAGGAGGGGGAAGCTGTAGGGTATATAGGTGCAAATGGTGCAGGCAAGTCGACTACTATAAAGATGTTGACAGGAATTTTGACGCCTACATCGGGAAGGGTACTTGTTAATGGAAATATACCTTATAAGCATAGAGTTAAAAACAATAGCATAATAGGTGCTGTGTTCGGACAGCGTACCCAGATGTGGTGGGATCTACCTCCTATAGAAACGTATAAACTTATTCAAAAAATATATGATGTTCCCAAAAAGCAGTTTGATGAAAATTTAAGTACTTTTACAGAGCTTCTGGACTTAAAGGAGCTTATAAAAATACCTGTTCGCCAGCTTAGCCTGGGACAGAAAATGCGTTGTGAAATTGCAGCTGCGTTTATACATGATCCAAAGATTGTATACCTTGATGAGCCTACGATAGGATTAGATATAATGGTAAAAGACAAGATTCGTAACTTCATTAAGAATATAAATAAAAAAAGAAGCGTTACCGTAATTCTTACCACCCATGACCTTCAGGACATAGAGGAGGTCTGTAAGAGAGTAATTATAATAGACAATGGACAAGTTGTTTATGACGGAAAGATAGAAGAAATAAAGAATAGTTTAGGTAAATATAGAACGGTCCATTTTCAAGTTAAAAATTGCTCCAATAATCTGGATAATGTACTGGATACACAGAAGGAGTACCTTTTTGAAGTATCAAAAAGCCCTTATGATATACAGGTGAAATTTGACAGACAGAAGATAACTGCTTCTGAGGTAATGAATATTATTTCTCCCTACTGCGATATAATGGATCTTACAATTCAAGAACCATCAATAGAATCCATAGTTAGAGATTTATATAGAAAGCAGGTAGATAATAATGATTTTATTAAAGAAAATGCTGGCAATTGCAAATATTAATATTAAGGTTATACTTGTGTACGTGTCAGCTGTATGGGCAAATGTTTTTGTAAATATATTGCAGGTAGTTATTTTATACTATATTTGGATGGCAGTATATGGAGGACAAACTCAGCTACATGGTATAAGTAAATCACAGATTGTTACATATGTAATTATATCTAGAATAATATTTATTAACGGAATAGTATCTTGGGGGATCAATCAGTGGATAAGCGATATTATAAAAGATGGGCAGATATCCATAGAAATGCTAAGGCCCATAGATTTTCAACTAATGACGTATGCAAGGCGCATAGGTGTATTGGTTTTTTCAATGATTCTATACGGGGTGCCTGTAATAGTGGTTTCAAAAATTCTTTTCGGAATTTCACTTCCTGCAACCTTTAATAGCGGAGTGCTGTTTATTATTAGTTTCTTATTAGCTATGACAATAAACTTTTTGGTAGAGTTCTTCATTGGGCTTATAGGCTTCTATACAACGAATGGTTGGGGATTACAGGTTTTTAAGGAAGCTTTACTTTCTTTCCTGTCAGGAGCATTGATTCCCATTGCATTCTTCCCGGGATGGATTAGGCAGATAGCTGATTTTCTACCCTTCAAGGACATAGTTTATACTCCAATAACTATATACCTTGGAAATACTTCAGGAGAGCAGGCAATTAAATCTCTACTATTCCAGTTTATGTGGGTAGTGGTTTTACTTCTTTGTACAAGGATTTTCTATACTACGGCTATAAAAAAAGTTACTGTACAGGGAGGCTAGGTAAAGAGTCATTTCTACTTTTGATTTGGTAGCCTTTTAGGGGCTTTGCTTCCAACAGATTAAAAGTCTGTTTAATACTTAATTTGGGAATGATATGCTACTTAGGAGGAAATAGACGATGCTATTTAAATATATAAGATTATATATAGAGTTCTTTAAGCAGAATATTAAAATTATGCTTGAATATCGGGCTGATTTTATTATAGGTGCGATGGCCTCACTTTTTATGCAGATGAGCGGTATCTTTTTTGTATGGGTTATATTTAAAAACGTAACAACTCTTCAAGGCTGGACGTTTTATGATATTACTCTAGTATATGGATTATTAATGTTATCAAAATCCCTTAACCATATCTTCTTTGATAACCTTTGGGTACTAGGCCCTCAGTATATAAGGCAAGGAAATTTTGATACCCTACTGCTTCGTCCGATATCCCCTTTATTTCATCTAATTGCTAATAGGCTGCAGCAAGACGGTATAGGTAATTTCTTACTCGGCCTGGTAATCACAGTCAAATCCTTGTATGAGCTTAATCTTAATTTGGGCATAAAAGGAGTTGCACTAATTATTTTGTTTGTAGTGAGTGGAGGAGCTATTTTTGCAGCAATTAACCTTATAACAGCCACATCATCCTTCTGGGTAGTTAATTCTTACCACCTTATATGGACTGTTTATTCGGTTAATGAGTTTGCATTATATCCTTTAAATATTTACCACAAAGCGATAGGAATAATACTTACATGGGTGATTCCTTACGCTTTTGCCAGCTTTTATCCGGCGAATTATTTTATACATAAAGGTTATGAGCAACTTTCATTTATATCGCCTATAGTTGCGTTAGTGCTTTGGGTAATAGCGCTTCGTGTATGGAGATTTGGTATAAAAAATTATACGAGCACAGGATCGTAAGGCTTCTAATTATAATGTATATAAAGGACAGGAGGAATTTTTATGGATAAGCATAGATTACTTGGCGCATGTGGTATTTACTGCGGTGCATGTGATCACTACCTTTCAACACTTCAAGAAGGTAAATACCTTCTTGAAGAAATACCTGGTTCTGGGCGTAACCTTATAAAAGTACCGTGTAAGGGCTGTAAATCAGAAAACCCTGCAGATATGTGCGAATGGTGTGCACAATGCGATATTAAATTATGCGCTGCGAAGAGAAGCATTGACCACTGTGGACTATGTGACGAATTTCCGTGTGAACGAATGAGGTCATTTAGAAACGATGGATTGATACACCATAAGGAAGCTTTCAAGAATATTGAAATACTAAAAGTTTTAGGCCCTGAGCAATGGCTGGAGGAGCAGAGTAAGAAATGGAAATGTAAAAGCTGCAATAGTAGTTTTAGTTGCTATGAAACGGTTTGCCATGCTTGCGGAAGTGTACTCGATGGATATTATCCCGATAAACGAAAATAGGCTGGTGATAGACAACTAACTGTAACTTAGTGATTTTCAATTAGAGAATGGTTTGTTTTACTGGAAAAGTCACTTTTACTATGAACTATACATAATTAAGAAGATGCTCAAAAATTTTCTATATAAACGAAAAGTAGTTTTCATAAATAAACAAGAGAGTTTTAAATCACACGTATCATTAGAAGGCTGCTGGCATATAAGATTGTCAGCAGCTTTTTACATTGTATACTTATATAAATTGCAAAAAAGAATCTACAAGGAAGTTCTCACTAAATCTTTTTCGCAATTTATCTAGCAATAGTGAGATTCTAAAATATAAAGCATAAGAATATAAAAATTTACCAAATGTATTGACTGGGTGGTCAATGCGCGGTATAATTATATTTGTAGTTGACCGAGTGGTCAATGGAAGGAGGCATAAAATATGAAAGTGATAGAAATTAAAAACCTTTCGAAATTCTATGGTAAATCCCGAGGGATTATAGATGTGAGTTTTGATATTCCTGAGGGTGAGATATTTGGGTTTATAGGCCCTAACGGAGCAGGGAAGTCCACGACAATAAGGACACTTTTAAACTTCATACACCCTTCCGCCGGAAGTGCAAAGATATTCGGTATGGACTGCTTTACCGAGACAGAGAAAATAAAGAAGGAAGTAGGATACCTGCCATCAGAGGTGAACTATTACGACGATATGAAGGTAAAAGACCTTTTGGCGTACTCTGCAAAATTTTATAAAAAAGATTGCAGCATGAGGATAAAAGATCTTAGCAATATTTTTGAGCTTGATTTAAATAAGAAAATAGATGAACTTTCTTACGGTAACAAAAAGAAGGTAGCTATCATACAGGCATTGCTCCACGAGCCCAGATTGTTAATACTGGATGAGCCTACAGGCGGGCTTGATCCGCTTATGCAGAATAGCTTTTTTGAGGTGCTTAAGGAAGAGAATAAAAAAGGTGTGACAATATTCTTTTCATCTCATATATTGAGCGAAGTACAGAAAATGTGTGATAGGGTCGCTATAATCAAAGAAGGAAAAATACTGAAAGTAGAAGAGATAGATAAGCTTAGAGCTAATAAATACAAGAAAATTAAAGTAGAATTCAATGACGCTGAACAAGTAAATATCCTTAGCCTCCCAGGCATGATGAAAGTAGAACGTAGTGGCAAAGCAGTAGAGTTTCTATACAGTGGAAAGATTGACGCAGTAATAAAGCTGTTGGCGGAGTATGGAGTTGAAAACCTATGGATAGAGGAGCCGTCTTTGGAAGAAGTGTTTATGCACTACTATGAAAAGGAGGGAAAATAACATGATTATATTTTTAAGGGAACTTGCAAAGAATAGAAAGTCCTTTATCATATGGACAGTAGTAATGGTATTATTAAATCTAATGATGATGTCTGTTTACCCTACCTACGCAGATAACGCAAAAAAAATGCAGGAAATGCTCGAAAACTACCCTGAAGGATTTGTTAAGGCTTTTGGTATGGGTAATCTGGATTTATCGCAGATATTGCACTACTTCGGAGTTGAAGCCTATCTCTTTATCACTCTACTAGGAAGTATCTACGCAATGCTTTTGGGTTCAAGTATACTTTCAAAGGAAGAGAGTGAAAAAACTATAGAATTTTTGCTTGCAAAACCTGTAACAAGAAATACTATAGTAACGGCAAAAGGCTTGTGTGCATTATTCTATATAGCCCTTTTTAATGCTATTTTGGTAGCTGTTGATTATATGCTTTTTGAGATGTTCAAAAAGGGCGACTATAGCATGAATCTGTTTTTACTCCTTAGTGCAGCGCCATTTTTACTGCATATGACCTTTGCAGCAATAGGGTTTGTAATATCGGTATTTATAGTAAAAGCAAAATCTGTATACCCGCTTTCAATAGGTGTTGTACTCGGTTTATACTTCCTAAGCATAGCTTCAGCAGTTTCAGACAAACTTGAAAACCTTAAGTACCTTACACCCTTTGAATATGTAAGTGCTTCAAGGTTACTTACAAAGGAACGAATTGAACCTGTATATTTAGTAATAATGCTTTGTGTTATAACCTTATCGGTAGCCGCTACCTATGTGATATATAATAAGAAAAATATATCTGTATAATCTTAAGCTCTAGGGTATAACCCTAGGGCTTAGTTTCGATAAGACCACTTTCAACCTACAAATATATATTAGAGAACTACAAGAGAGTGAATTGATATACTTAGATTTTGGTAATAAAATAAATGCAAATGACGAGGTTTGAATAAAAACATATATAGGAGTGTGAAATTTCTGTATTCCAATTTTGAGAGCCTACCTGAAGAAAAAAAGAAGAAGATAATAGATGTATGCTTGGAAGAATTCGCAGAGAACGGCTATGATAAAGCCTCCACCAATTCTATAATTAAAAAGGCAGGAATTTCAAAGGGCATATTGTTTCATTACTTTGGAAGCAAAAAGAATCTTTTCCTCTACATAGTTGATCATGTTGTCAAAATTATGGTTGATACGTTTTATAGAGAAATGACCAAGGAGCAACCTTCAGATCTCTTTGATAGGATTATACATCATTCGCTTATCAAACTTAAAATGGCCTATGATAATCCTTTCATGTACAAAATCACTATAATAGCATTTAAGGAGACCCCCGAGGAGGTAAAAGAAGAGATACAGGAGCGATATAGTAAATTAATGAGTGAAAGTCTGCCTATTGCCCTAAAAGATATTGATACTTCTAAGTTTAGCAAGGATATAGAGCCACAAAAAGCTCTGGAGCTGCTGGTGCTATCTTTAGAAGCTCTGGGGAATAAGTATATGGAGATGATAAAACACAGGAAGGATAAAGGGCTTACTGAATTCCCAAAGATAATAGAAGAATATAAAGATTATCTCAATATTCTAAAATATGGTATGTATGATGGAAATTTAAAGGGTGAAGAATAGTATATTTATCGTAAAGCTGCCTTTGTTTTAAAGCTGGGGCAGTTTTTATATATGAAGAGAATATTTGAGACATGCCCCACATAAATTGTTTATGGGGGTACTATATATGAAAAGATTTTTACTGATTTTTATATTAACTACCTGCGTTTGTTATATAGCCATATACATGGCATTTTTAAGTGTACCGCTTAGCAGTGTGTTTAGTCAGCAGAAAGTTCCCGAGCCTAATGTCTATGCTAAAAAGGAGCAAGATTTACTAGGTTTTATTGAGAAACATTTGATTGGGAATGATGGTGGGATTGCTACAAACATTAATAAACAAAGCCCGGATACCGATACCCTTTCGGAATCAGTAGGGCTGCTGATGAGCTACTGTGTAATAAGAGATAGAAAGGATCTCTTTGAAAAGGAGTACAACTTTCTTAAAGATTCACTTTTTGCAGAAGATAGGTATATTAAATGGAGAGTAGGCAAAAAGGATGTATCGTGCAATGCGGCTATTGATGATTTAAGAATAGCGAGAGCTTTGCTGGATGCCCATAATAAATGGGGTGTAAAAAAGTATGCCGATACAGCAGGATTTATACAGGAGGGTATTTATAATAGACAGGTTTCCGGCGGCAAGCTTCGAGAGTTTTATGACTGGAAAAGGGATGTAGCAAGAAAAAATATTCCCCTGTGTTATCTGGATATATATACTATGGATAGATTGAGTATTTTTAATGAAGGGTGGGGGGAGGCCGTGGACAATAGTTTAAAACTAATACAAAATGGTAGATTAGATAAAGGCTCACCCTTCTTTTATAAACATTTTAGTTATGGTCCAAACCAGTATTTCCTTGATGAGGAATTCAACAAAACAAAAGGCTTATGCATTACGTATACACTGTATACTGTATTACATATGGCAGAATATAATGAGAATACGGACTTTTTCACGGGCTGGCTGAAGCAAGAGATTGATAAAGGTAAGCTTTATGCATGGTATAACCCTCAAACCTTAAAACCTTCACAGAATACCGAGAGTACAGCGGTATACGCGTTGGCTGCAGTATATGCCAGAAAAGTCGGGGAAAAAAGCTTGAGTAACAAACTGGTGGATAGAATGCTGCGTTTTATGGTAACAGATGAAAGCTCTCCTTATTATGGAGGCTTTGGAGATGTGAAAAACAGTGATTTTTACTCCTTTGACAATCTTACAGCTCTGTGGGCCCTTGGAATAGCAGGAGGGCAGTGAAAATCGTATATATGGGAAAAACAATACCTCTATCATCCTTACTGCTTTATTTGTAGGGAAGATAGAGGTATATTTTAATCGATAGATATGGATTTCAACTCCTTTTCGCAATTCTTTGAAGTCCCAGAGCTTACATAATCACTGGTTACCTCACTTACCACTCTAAACATTTTGAGCTGGACATCTTTAGCGTGCTTTTTTACATCAGGCGGGAGTCTATCGATAGCATAATCAAGTATTTTCAGCTTAAGTCTAAATAGTTCCTTTAAAATGAGTTCATCCATATTACTCACCTCCAAATCGGATTTTCAAAATTTCGTCCTCAAATTTTGCTCCTCTAATAGAATAGTTTAATAAAGTCCTGGGTAATGTAATGCTCCTCTTGATATTACCTACTTTTATTATGAGTTCATCAGCCTTCTGGTTTAACGACAAATCTTTCTTATCTGTAAATGGCATAGATATGGACAAAATATATTCATTCTTCTCCTTTGTAACTATTTGAGTCCTATTATTGAATTTTATCTCTACAGGGTTCTGGTCTCCGAAAACCTCACTGCCCATACGGGTTAGCATATCCAGTCCCACAATTTCATTTTCCAAAAGCGGCACATAGTAGATGGGGAGGGGCGAAAAGCTCTCGATTATCATGTCTTTATATTTTTTCTGTATGTCCTTCCATATTTTAAAATATTCATCGGTAACACTTTCAGGTATTACCCTGTTTACTACTATAGCATCTACGTTAAAGTCATATATATTGAGGTAAGTAAAGCTTCTCTGCGCTTCTTTAATAACCATTTTTTCTGGATTTACTACAATACGGATGCTGGTTACTTCTCTGTTGGAAAGAATCTGGCGCATTTCATCCAAATCATTGTAAATCTGTTCGATTTCACCCATAACGCTGTCTGGCGGCATAGGCACTCCAAGTAGAGGCTCTGCGATAGGCTTCATAATTTTCATTGCCTTTCTCTTAACAGGGAATAATTTATCCATCCACCAGCGAAGCATTTCAGGGAAGCTTAGCAGTGCCAGAGTTTCACCGGTTGGAGCACAGTCAATGATAATAACATCAAAGGTCTTTTCCTTGTAATATTTGAGAATGCGGAGCAAACTCAATAGATCTTCCATACCCGGGAACACAGTCAATTCTTCGGTTGTGATATCCTTAATTGCCTTGGCGGTAAAGAGCTTTGTCAGGTACTCCTGGACTTTTCCCCAGCCTTTCTCAACCTCATGTATCGAATCAATTTCCTGTGCCCAAAGATTTTTTTCAATTTCCATAGGTTCAGCCGACAGTTTGATATCGAGGGAATCTCCTAGGCTATGTGCAGGGTCGGTGCTAACTACGAGGGTTTTTAATCCCTGACGAGCGCTTTTTACAGCTGTAGAAGCCGCTACACTTGTTTTACCTACGCCACCTTTTCCGGTATAAAGAATAATTCTCATAAAAACTACCTCCTATAATTTCAATTAATGAATATTTCGAGAGTCGAAGTATTTGTTTTATTTAAAGCCCGCGATTAACGGGCTATTAGTCAATTTCTATTTTACGTATTTGTTTTTTCTCGTCACTTTCATTGGTTTTTCCAATCATTCTTTCATTAAGTATATCGAACACCTTAAAGAAAATTTTTCCCAAAAGCTGCCGCTCCTCTTCTGTAAGTGCGTCATAAATCAATTGCAGGTACTCATATATATTACTCTTAAGTTTATCTACCAGTTCCTGCCCATTATCGGTCAGCTTGATTACTACTATCCTTCTGTCCGACTCACTTCTTTCACGCTTGATATAGCCAGCCTTGACAAGCCTTTCTACAACTCCGGTAGCTGTGCTCATCGGTACACCTATATGCTCTGCAAGCTGGCTCATTATGACTTCGCCATGCCTGTCGGTAAGCAGCATAGTAAAAATTTCCGACTTGGAGAGGGTGAGGTCAAGAGTAATCCATTCCTCAGGATAAAACAGTTTTTTTATATTATCAAAAAATAAATCCGTAAGTGCGGTATAATCTAACATTATTCCTCCGTAGAATATTTCGGATAGTGAAATATTCTATAATAAGAATACTACTGTTTCATATAATTGTCAATAGTGGTATTAGAGCTTTTGTTGATACTAATACCTGTCTACTGAAGGGAGATTAAAGATTCTCATAGCATTCCTGTATAAAACATTATCTGCATCCTTTTCAGACAACTTAGTTCGAATAGCCGATATCATATCCAAGTACTTCTCGTAGGTATCTACACCATCAATGGGCGAGTCGGTGCCAAAAAGTATTTTTTCGCTTCCACACTCGCGGACAGCTTTGAGAACCGAGTCTATACTTACCCACGTGGTATCACCGTAAAGATTGGGAAGCTGCTTTATAAGCTTAATCGCACCTTCATTATCCGTTCCAAGGCCCATATGTACCATAATAAAATTAACGTCAGGGTAAGCCGTAGCTATACTATATACATGCTCACACAAAGAAATTTCTTCCGAAGCTGTATGTAAAGCAAAGGGTACATTTAGTTTGCGGGCAAGGTTTAAGTAGGGGACAAGCTTTTCATCAGTAAACCGCATTTTTGAATGGTACTGATGAAATTTAAACCCTACGAAATGCTCCTTATTATTCACCATGAATTCTTCAATTTTACTGCTATAGCCTTCAAGGTGCGGCTTAATCCAATAAAGCCCCTTAAGCTTGGCAGGATGCTGCTTTACAAAGTTTAATACCCTGGTATTTATGCTCTCCTGGCTTTTTTGAAAGTGGGGCGGAAGTTCATTCAGGTCGGAATCAAATTCAACACCTTCTACATTGGATACAATAGCAACACCAATATTATATCTATCCATTGAACGAATTACAATTTCTTCTGACATATCAAACTTCATAATTGCCCCTATGTGTATATGGGAATCTAATATCATTTTAAACCTCCTAAGAATCTAAAACATAATAATTATAATATCTTTGTCTCAATCTTCCTTCTTCAGTAAAGCCGATTTTTTTTGAAGCAGCTTCAGAGACTCAGTGCCTATACCCTTACCTAGGCGGCCTTTTTATCTATGCGCCTTGCTGGAATCCATCAATAATCTTTCCATCAAGGTTATATACCGTTACCGTTACCTTACTGCCCGTTATATCCACCACGGCGAAATGATATTGGGCAATTGGAGGTACATCAACATTCTTTTTACTTGTATACTTCGTATATAAGGGAGCACCGAAACTCCCGACAGTTAGCTGATAAATCTTCTTTGAAAACTTGAAATCAATACCCTGAAACGTATCGTTAAAGGCTGAGTTAATATGCCTTCTAGTATAGTTGTGCTCATGGCCACAGAATACCATAGGTCCATTAGAACTATCAATTACCCTCCAAAGCTTATTGCGCTGAAGCCTATTGGCGTCAAGAGCACTGCCTACCTGTGAACCTGTAGGATAAGGCGGTTCATGCAAAAAGAACATATGATGCTGCTTGGTAGAGCTAATATTGGATTTAACCCAGTTTAGCTGCTTATTGCCTATGGTATGAGTTTCACCGGGGTGATTTGTGTTTAGCATAAAGAACCTGGTATTTCCTCGATCAAAATAGTATACTGTTCTATTAAAGCCCTCAAGGAAATTTGCTTTAAACTCGCCAAATACTGCACTAAATGCCATTTCACCTTCAATGCCTGCCCTCATTTCATGATTGCCAACACCGGGAAAAAAGAATTGTGAAGGATAGTATTCGGTTACTATCTTTTTAAAGTATTGCAGTTGAAGTTTAGTCCCGGCAAGTGTTTTTGCACCGTCACATAAATCCCCCGGCATAACTGCGAACTCCGGCTGTGGTGACAGCTGCTTGATTCTCTCCATGGTTTTCCTTACTGCCTTGGAATTGACTCCATTATAGTCTCCCCGGCTATCCGCAAGGACAACGAAACGTAGCGTCTGAGGGGATGGACTGTGAGATGGCTGTGGAGATGTAAACGTGCTAGCCGTATTTTGAGGAGTAGGAGTACTAAGCTGTGATGAAGGATTTACAACTAGCGGCTGTAATGTATTTGATTTCGCCGGAAAAAATTTATATTTTTCCGAGTTTATATAAGAATACGAAAAGGTTATAAATGCAAAAACAGCTAGTACTGTACATAATATTATACCAAATCTTATAAGTTTCCTTGTCACTTTTTAAGAACTCCTCTTTACATTAATTACTTATTGGCAATATAGTAGCACACAAATCAAAATCGATATAGGGATAGTACCTTGGAGGTAACTGCTTTTAATATTATTTGATTTCCAAAAGAGCTATAGTAATGTCATCAGCAATTTTTGCGATGTTTTTTATGTCTGCAAACCCACATGCTTTGTCCAATACTCTATTTAAAACTATATTAGGTTCTGCGGGATCGTTTAATAATATATCCAGCAGCCTTTCCTCACCAAATTGTTCGTTTGCAGGATTTTTTAATTCTATGATACCGTCAGTATAAAAGAAAATTCTATCGCCATTTGATAACTTAGCTTGTTTATCTACATATCCTGGTGAATCCAGCCAATTGCTTATAGGAATACCCGGTGTTCTTAATAATTCAAACCTGTCTTCGTTAAATATTATAGGGCTAACATTATGCCCAGCATTGGAATACATAATACTTTTATTCTCTGTATCTATAATTGCATAAAAAACCGTTATATAAAGATCATGGTGGAGGTTGCTGTTGTTAAACTCCAGATATAATTCCTCCAAAGCAGCAGCCGGAGAAAGTAGTTTCTTGTTTATGGAAGAACGAAGAAATACTGTAAGCATGGATGCCGATACTCCATGACCCGATACGTCAGCTATATAGATACCAATATGAGTTTGGTCAATTTTAAACACATCAAGGAAATCTCCCCCAAGTGCTTCACATGGTTTATAAATAAATGAAAAACTTATCTTGTCCTCCGGTAGTTCTTTTGGCAAGAGACTGCATTGAAGAGTTTTAGCAATATTCAAATCATTCTGGAGCTTCTTATTCTGTTCAAGAATTCTTTGCTGAAGCTGCTTCATGTGTGTAACATCCCGTAAAACTTCCACAGAGGCAAAAATTTCACCAGCTTCGTTTCTTACGGGAGAACTCATTACAGAAAAAAATCTGCCATTAATTATCTCCTCTTTTTCATAGGAATGACCGTCAAATACTGCCTTGCGTGAAATACAGTTTTCGCACGGAGCACTTCTGCCCAAGACTGAATAACACTTTTGTCCCAGGGGAGCATTCTTTAAAGCTTCAGACATAGCTTTGTTCATGTAAATTATGTTGCTATCCCGGTCAACAACCCTGACCCAATCAAACATACCGTCTATAATATCTTTTATAAACTGATTGCCTTCAGCTACAACCCTTGAATCTTCTACATTATTTGTTCCGCACATAGCGTACGACGACCTTTCTGAGTTTGATGTGAAAAAGGTACCAAACACTCCCTTGCTTCAAATCATAATAAAATACCTTTTGTTTAATAATATCAAAATCGGCAGGGTATATCAATTGATACTAGCTGGTGAATTTGTATAACTTAATAAAATAAACCTATCGGCAATTATGCTGACTAGGGATTTGTTTCGAAGAAATCATTAATGTAATGGAAATAAACTGCATATAAATATTATATATAAACTACATTCAGTGGTGTATTAGGAGGATACAAACTGAAGTAATTATTAGCTTTTTGCGGACGGGCAATATCAAGTGTAGTGTAATAAAAATACCAAAAACGGTAATAATATTTATACTAAGTAAAGAATTTATTTCCACTTTGAGTTCTACTTACTATAGCTACTAAAGCTATGGGCTTTAAAAATCATACCATTATATGAAACGAAGGATGGGTATGTATCTCTACTTGGTATTCTTAGGGCTAAAAATATTAATTTAAAATAGGAGACACATTATGTTTCTTAAACCATCACTGAGACAGGAATATATCAATGTGGACAGTTCATTGGCATTTAAAAACTTCACTGATACATTATACAGCATGATTTGCAAAGCAATAGATAACGGGTATAAATGCATTGTTTTTGTATGTATAGGTACCGATAGGTCTACTGGTGACAGTTTGGGACCACTCATAGGGTATAAAATAAACAATCTCAAATACAAAAATGTATATATTCATGGAACTCTAGAGAATCCTGTTCATGCCAAAAACCTCGATGAGGTTATGAAACAAATCAATGAGCAGTATATAAAACCTTTTGTTGTAGCTATAGATGCCTGCCTCGGAAAAATGGACCATGTAGGCTATATAACTATAGCGGAAGGTTCTATCAAGCCTGGATCAGGAGTAAATAAAGATCTTACGCCGGTAGGAGATATGAGTATAACAGGGATAGTTAACTTCGGCGGATTTATGGACTTTTTAGTCCTCCAAAACACAAGGTTAAGCATTGTTATGAAGATGGCGGACTTAATCTCTATGGGAATACGGTATGTAATGTGGAAACTGAACACTAATCCTCAAGCCACTACCCTATTTCACAGTATGGAAGCTTAGGATTATATAGTATAATTGATTCTATAGCAGATAGCTGATGAGAACAAGAAAGAATAGTTTTAACACAAATATGTCTACAAACAATATAAATTGCAAAAAAGAATCTACAACAAAGTTTTCCCTAAATCTTTTTTGCAATTTGTTACCTTAAGTTATATTGCAATAATCAAATTTTTCATTGTAATATCATTATAGCAATTTATATAGAGCGTTAAGAGTAGCATATATAGGAATGGATTGGTATGAAATATTTGCCAGATATTATAGATTATAATCTGAAGCTGCTGTTTGTAGGATTTAATCCGGGAATTAGGTCAGCGGAGACAGGGCACCACTATGCAGGTAAAAATAATGGATTCTGGAAGCTTCTATTTGAGTCAGGACTGACACCCTATAAATTCACCCCTGAGGAAGATGTGAAACTTCTGCAGAACGGATTTGGATCTACAAATATAGTAAGCAGACCAACAAAAGGTGCAGCTGAAATCAGCAATACTGAATTTAAAGAAGGTGCACTTATTTTAAGAGAAAAGCTTAGCAGGTACAAGCCGGCGGTAGTGTGCTATGTTGGTATAGGAGTATATAGGATATTCGCTGGCATAAAGTCAGTAAAATGCGGACGGCAGGATTTAAGTGTGGTTGAAGGGGTTATTGACTATGTGTGTAGCTCTCCCAGTGGACTAAACAGGATGCCGTATAACGAACAACTTCAGTGTTTTATAGGCTTGAGGGAGCTGTTAGGACAGCTGAATAGATAGTTAAATAGCCCCAGATTTATGAGAGTCAGGTTTTCGGATTAAAAAGTTTTCCGTAAATCAGACTTTTTTTGTTTCGCCGCTTATAATACTATAGATAACCAAAAGTGCACTCCGACTAAAGAACATATTACAGCTGTAACAGTAAGTTAAATAAATTAAAATCTTGGGAGGTTTATTTATGTACAGAAAAAATAATGCAATAATAGGGTTGATCTTTATAGCCCTTGGAGTTTTATTTCTATTAAAAAATCTGAATATATTTAATATTGATTTTGATTTTTTAGATATCGGTTTCCTGTTTAAATACTTTTGGCCTGCAATATTCCTTATGCTGCCGGGATTTTTAATGCATTCCGCCTTCTTTTCCGGTAAGAATAGTGACCCAGGCATACTTGTTCCCGGAGGGATTCTATTAACCATAGGCTTTACCTGTCAGGTATCAATGCTCTTCGGTATATGGCATGTAATGTGGCCTGGATTTATAGCTGCTGTAGCTGTTGGTTTGTTTGAGTTGTATCTGTTTGGTACCAGAGATAAGGCACTGCTTATTCCGGTAGGTATATTGGGAGGACTTTCGGCGATATTCTTCTTTACCATTTCACTGCATGGGCTATTTGATTTTAGGTTTAGAGGTTTTATCATTCCACTTGCTCTTATAATTGTAGGTGCCTCAATAATGGCTAAAAACCGTCCCGGAAAAAATGATTTCTAAGCAAATTTATACTCATTTGTCTTTAGGTACAGGGCAACATACTAATGCCAATGGAACAGTTTACCATAAGCTGCCATATAATATAATAGGTATCATGTGCGGACTAATACTACTTTGTTATTTTTGAATTTATAATGAAGAAATAACAAAGTAGTACTAACTTGTACTGTCAAAGTGCAATGAAGCATAAAATAGGGGACATATTATGGGTAGTGAAGAGACAATAAAAGAAAAATTGGAATGGCTAAAAAAGTATGTATACGATGAGTTAAACCAATTGAAAATGAAGGTATTAGTAGATGAAACACCAAATGGAAAGGCAGTTTCTACAGGCATTGCAGCTGCTGAGTCTATAAATAAAAGTGACTACATAAAAAAATTTAAGCCTACAAAGCATCAAATGGCATATAAATTTTCAGGATATAGAAAAAGAAAGTATTATTATGTACATTAAATGGGTATATAATAACAAAGGTGGGAGTTACATATATTAATAGTATAAGTAATTCCCTGAAAAACTATATTTTTTAAGGAGTTGGTTTAATGGACAAATATGTTTGCACAGCTTGCGGCTATATTTATGACCCGGAGAAAGGTGACCCGGATAGCGGTATTGCTCCCGGAACTGCCTTTGAAGATATCCCCGATGATTGGGTATGCCCACTGTGTGGTGTAGGAAAAGATATGTTTGAAAAAGCTTAAAACAAGTAAAATTTGAAGGATTTACATTAAAATGCAAGAAACCCTGTAATTTATATACGGGGTTTTTGCTATTTATGTACAAACCTTGTTATAATAATAATAGCTATTATTACAGCATAAATTGTGAAGGAATTAAATAAGCTATATAAGTTGCGATAATGATATTACAAGGAAAAATTTGATTATCGCAATATAACTTAAGGTAACAAATTGCAAAAAAGATTTAGGGAAAACTTCGTTATAGATTTTTTTTGCAATTTATATAGTTATGGGTATATGCGGAGGAATTTGTTTATTAGCTCAATTAAGGAATATAATGCAAGAATAAGAAACCAATCCTGCAAAGGGAGTAACTTAACCTATTGCATAAATGTAACGTTATGCTATAATATAAGATAATAATTTATATTAATATTTTATATTTTCAGCACCGAACAATGGCGTTCTCAAGCAGGGTGTGTTTTACTCTGTCTTGAGGCCGCTTTTTTATATTGTAATAAGAATTATTCCGAATTTAAATTGCATATCTTGTAAAGGAGTGTTGTATATGAGGATGAACTACACTAAGGAGGATATTCTGAGAATTGTTAAGGAACAGGATGTAAAATTTATCCGTTTACAGTTCACAGATATTTTCGGTATATTGAAAAATGTGGCAATTACTGTTGAGCAGCTTGAAAAGGCGCTAGACAATAAGTGTATGTTTGATGGTTCATCAATTGAAGGGTTTGTTAGAATTGAAGAATCGGATATGTATCTAAGACCTGACACTAATACATTTGTAATATTTCCATGGAGGCCCCAGACAGGAAAAGTAGCAAGATTGATTTGTGATGTTTACAATCCAGACGGTACACCTTTTGAAGGGGACCCAAGATATGCCCTCAAGAAGGCTTTGAAAAGGGCTGCAGATATGGGGTATGATCAGTTCAATGTAGGGCCTGAATGTGAATTCTTCCTGTTCCTGACTGACAATGAAGGAAATCCTACTACAATCACCCATGATAACGGAGGATATTTTGACCTTGGGCCTGTTGATTTGGGGGAAAACGCCAGAAGAGATATGTGTCTTGCACTAGAGGAAATGGGGTTTGAAATTGAAGCATCCCACCATGAGGTAGCTCCTGGGCAGCATGAAATTGACTTTAAGTACAGCGATGCCCTTACTACTGCAGATGCTATACTCACATTCAAGTTGGTAGTTAAAACAATAGCTCAAAGACATGGACTTCATGCGACATTTATACCTAAGCCTATATTCGGAATAAACGGCTCAGGCATGCACACCAATACTTCGTTGTTTAGAAATGGGCAAAACGTTTTCTATGATGAAAAGGGGCCATTGCAGCTAAGTCAGGAAGCATACTGGTTTATCGGCGGATTAATGAAGCACATGAGGTCTATTGCAGCTATAACCAACCCCATTGTTAATTCCTATAAGAGATTAGTACCGGGATATGAGGCACCTGTTTATATAGCTTGGTCAGCTAGAAATAGAAGCCCTCTTATAAGGATTCCGGCTGCAAGAGGAATGGCTACAAGAGTCGAATTAAGGTGTCCCGATCCATCCTGCAATCCGTATCTCGCACTTGCAGCGATTTTATCCGCAGGATTGGACGGTATAGAGAATAAGATACAGCCGCCGGCATCAACGGATAAAAATATATTCCAGATGACTGAGACACAGAGAAAAGATGAAGGCATTGACTCACTTCCCGGAAGCTTAAAAGAAGCCATTGATGAAATGAAAGGAAGTAAGCTTGTTAAGGAAGTGCTTGGGGAACATATATTTGAGAAATATATTGAAGCCAAGTATGACGAGTGGGATGGCTACAGGACAAAGGTTACACAATGGGAGCTTGATCAATACTTAACCAAATATTAATTTGTATCTCCCAATAGGATTGAATAATGAGGTAGGGTATAGGGTTTATTCGGTGTTTAATGCAGCCGGATTCTAGGGTTCGGCTGCAAAATATTCAACATAAATGATATTGGGGTGTTCACATGGAAATGGCAAGGATACTGGTGGCCATGAGCAACGACACGTCAACCAGCAAATTAAGGGCTATTCTGATAGAAAACGGATATACCGTTATAGACCATGCCAGGGACGGTCACGAATGCCTGAGGAAGATGAGGGCGTTGAAGCCTGACCTTGTTATACTGGATTATAATTTACAATCAATGAATGGGTGTGAAGTAGCCCGGGTAACTATTGAAGATAAAATCAGTGATGTCATCTTAATTATAAATGACGCTGAAAAAAGTCTCGTTGATGAGATAAAATCCGATAGTGGATTTGTCTGTCTGACAAAACCTCTAAATAAGCCTGGACTTATTAACACCATTGAATTAATGGTAAAAAATAAGAGAAAAATTCGTGAGCTGGAAAGGGAGATTGAGAGCTTAAGAGCAACCCTTGATACCAGAAAAGACGTAGAAAAGGCTAAGGGGCTTCTGATGAAAAATCTAAACCTGTCGGAATCTGAGGCATTCAAAAGAATCCAGAAACAGAGTATGGACAGAGGAATTCCTATGAGAGAGATAGCAAAAGCAATTATACTCGCATATGATATATAAAAAAGATATTGTATTTATACAATATCTTTTTTTACATAGGAGGTGTATAAAATGAGACAATACAGGCCTTTGATAGCTGTAACACCAGGGTACAATTACGATACCTCTATGTCATACGTAAAAAACGGCTACTACGAAGGGGTCATCGAAGCTGGTGGATTGCCGGTATTGCTGCCTTTAACTACCGATGAGGGGATACTGCTTGAATTCATAAGCAGATGTGACGGAATTCTGCTTTCAGGTGGTCCGGATATAGATGCAAAGTACTTTGGAGAATGGAACTTACCCCTATATGATGAGATTTCACCCCAAAGGGATACTATGGAATTATTCATTGCACAGAAAGCGATTGAGCATGATAAGACTGTACTTGGGATTTGTAGAGGTATACAGGTTATAAATGTTGCAATGGGTGGGACTATATTTCAAGATATATACATGCAGAATAAGGATAAAGTATTGGTTAGACATTCACAAAATGCACCCAAGTGGTATCCTACACATGATGTTTATATAGAAAAGGATTCCAGAGTAGCAGCAACCTTTAACTCGGAATGCGTAAGGGTAAATTCATTCCATCATCAGGCTGTGAAGGATGTAGCTCCCGACTTTGTTGTTACTTCCCGGGCAGAGGATGGTATAATTGAATCTATAGAGCATGCTAAAAAAACATTTGTTGTAGGGGTGCAGTGGCATCCGGAATTAATGTGGCAAAATGATAAATCCTTTTTGGGCCTTTTTAAAGAGTTTATAAGGTGCTCGGGAAAAACAAGCAAAGCGTAGAATCATGAGTAGTTACTGGAGTTTTATAAGGCAATTTATGCGAAAAAAACCATGATTTCTGTAGGTTTGTGTCGTATTAAACCAATTGGTTGAAATGTGTTTGATTTTATGTTATGTTAATTTATGTAATATATTAAAAAAATACAAAGTTCTATATAAAACTTATACTAAGGATGGAATAAAAAATGCAGCAGTTTACTTGGATGAACTTTTTAGTGCAGTCGGTCCCCGAAGCATTTTTAATGTCGTTGATTGTGTGGTTGATTCTAGGTAAGCGTCAGGAAGTAAAGTTTAGAGGTGTAATAATTGCCTCCTTAATGCTGGCTACTTCGTTAGCTGGTTTTAAAAATATGCTATATCCACAGTTGTTTTTTTACGGAGTTCTGCAGATACTGGCTTTTGCTTTCATAATGTATTTCATGTATAAACTAAGCTACAATGAAGCCATTATCGGTTGCTTTATTACTGCTATGATAGTGGCCGTGGTTCAACAAACTATAATTGGGGTAGGCTATGTAATTACAGGTATAGACTATGCGTCCCTTCCGGAAAACTCAATGGATAAGATAGGCTATTCATGTATTGAGTTTATTATGTTGGCTTTATTCGCTACTGTTTTGTATAAGAAAAATTTTAAAATATTCAACTTCAAAAAGAAAAGAATGTCTGAATTCTACTCAAATAAAATACGTTATTTGGTATTACAGTTGGTATTTATTTTTATAATATTGTTTTTTAATTACAGGATGTTTTTCTGGAATACCAGCCTTTTTAAAACAGATATGGATAAGCTCCTGCTTATAGCGTACATTGGGATAATAATAATTTTTACGGCAATATCAATTAAGAGTGCTTTTAGGATGGGTGAAAGTATTCAGAAAGAAGAAGAGCAAAAGAGGATACTTGATGGAAGGGAGATAATCCAGAATATTGATTACATATGTACACTGATAGATGCAAACAAATATGACGAGGTTAGGGAAATACTTAAATCGATAAAGAATGATGTAGACTTGGGAATGGTAAATGTTAGTGAGAAAATAATGGGAGACCCCATTAAATAAAAAAGTAAGGAGATGTTAGTTATGAAAAACAAACTTTTAGGATCGCTTTCTGCGGTGCTTTTTATCCTTGCTTCATTAGTTACATGCTCAGCAAGCTTTCTTACGTTTCATCAGCCTAAAGTTCCAAAGAGTCTAAAGAAATAGTGTTTTAATCGAGTATGCACTATGTAGTTAAGCGGATATTCCTTGAAATTTAATGGTTCAATTGCAGGGCACCTTCGATAAGAGGGTGTTTTTTCTGTTGAGACGAGTTTGATGTACCTTTATTATTCAAATATATTGTGCTAAAATTTACTTGGTAAAAGTAGATACAACTATGTTTGCTAAGTAACTCAGGAGGTGCATTACAGTGCATATAGCTGATAAATTAAAATCATTATTAGGAGATTTTTATCCTCCAACTATATCTGTTTTTAAGATAATGGGTATAATTGTACTGATTATTATAGTAACCAGAATAGGTAGGTTTGGGATCAAAAAGGTTTTTGAGAAACAAAAAAAACTTAAATATGGCTTTAACACAAAAAAAGCAGATACAATGGCTACACTTATATCAAGTATTTTCAGATATGCAGTGTATATAATGGGCGCGGTTGCTATATTCTCAGAATTAACCGGGCTTTTTGATCTCAAACCTGTAATGGCCGCTGCAGGGATTGGTGGATTGGTGTTGGGATTAGGTGCACAAAGCCTCATTAAGGATATACTATCAGGGGTTTTCGTAGTTATGGAAGACCAATTCGTAGTAGGTGATCTCATTACGGTGGAAAATATGACTGGAACTGTAGAGGAGATGGAATTACGGGTGACAAAGCTGCGTAATTTTAACGGTGATTTGCATATCATACCTAACGGTGAAATAAAAAAAGTTACCAATCATACGAGAGGTAATAAAGCGGTAATCGTGGATATTCCCGTAGCATATAGTGCCGATATAAATAAAGCCATTGAAATAGCAAATAATATTTGCAAGGTTGTTACAGGAGAGTTTGATACCATTACAGAAGAGCCAAAAGTTCAGGGAATTACCGAGCTAGGGAAAAATAGTATGAATCTTCGGATAATGGCAAAGACAGTAGCAAATGAGCAGTGGGATGTAGAGCGGCGTATAAGAAAGTTAATTAAAGAAGACTTTGCAAGGGAAGGAATCGAATTCTTTGATGGCAACAAAATACTGATGGAGGAAAAACTGCAAGGAGGTAACTCGAATGGCAGATAGGTTTTGTATTGGTGACATTGTAGAGATGAAAAAGGAGCATCCTTGCGGCAGTAAACAGTGGGAGGTAACAAGGACCGGTGCAGATTTTAGGATAAAATGCCTTGGCTGCCTTCACCAAGTAATGCTGCCAAGGACAAAGTTTGAGAAGAGTGTAAAGAAGATTATTAAATCCAATTTAGAGCCACATCCCGAAAGTTGAAGAAGCTAATACTAAATACATAAATAAAGACAAAGCAAGCCAAGCATTATGCTAAACCCGGCTTGCTTTTTTATTGTCTATGGATAACCAAAGTTAAACTTAGTGATTTCCAGTTAGGGGATGAGCTGTGATAAGTGCGACTTGCCTAACTGGATAAAATCACTTTTAACTTTGGTTATCTATAAGAAAGTGCATTTCTTAGACAATAAAAAATATTAAATTTAAGCGCGTTCCATAATTCCTCGCTATGCTCGGAAAGGAACATGTGAGAATAAAAGTGGCAAAGCCACCTTTGCTCTTTTGTATTCTTTGGAGATTTTATTGGAATAATAATTGCGAATAAAATTTTGCATGAGTGTTTTCCACTGTGCACAAAATAAAAACTTTATAGAAGGATGATATAATGTTTGAGGAAAAAAGTAGAAAAGGATTTTTTAGGACATTTGTTACAGCACTCCTTACATCCCTGGGAGTTGGGGTCTTATTGTTTTTTATTGCTTCAGGCTATGTAAATAGAAATACTCCCCTGCAGCAGGCACCTCAGCTGAATAATGGAAATGATGCACCAAAACCTCAGCAAATAGCCGCCGAAACCACTACTGGAACACCTGTGGCTGCCTCGGTAGCAAAAAATGCAACCCCTGGGGTAGTGGGCATATCTGTACTGAAGGTTGATAGCGGCGCTATATTCGATACAAATACAACCGAGAAGTGGGGAGTGGGTTCCGGGGTTATTGTAAGTTCAAATGGTTATATTCTTACCAATAACCATGTAGCAGGCGGGAAGAATAAGCGAATAGTAGTATCTTTAGCTGATGGAAGGAATGTGGATGGAGTGACGGTATGGGCCGAGCCTATACTAGACCTTGCAGTCGTTAGGGTCAATCTGAAAGACCTCCCTACAGTTCCGTTTGGTGATGCAAATACCCTTCAAGTAGGGGAACCGGCAATTGCTATAGGTAACCCATTGGGACTACAATTTCAAAGAACGGTAACTTCAGGTATAATAAGTGCTCTAAATAGGACCATAAAGATTGATACCGAGCAGGGTGCCAACTATATGGAGGATTTAATCCAGACTGATGCCAGCATAAACCCTGGTAATAGTGGAGGGCCTCTGCTAAATTCCAGAGGGCAGGTTGTAGGTATAAATACCGTAAAAGTAACCAGTGCGGAAGCAATCGGATTTGCAGTGCCTATCAATGTAGCAATACCGGTTATCAAGCAGCTTGTACAGGGAGGCGATTTCGTTGAACCTTATCTGGGTGTTTTTGCCTATGACAGAGAAGTAATGCCTTACTTAGATAACAATATTAAGCTGGATAGGGGTATTTACATTGTTAACGTAGACGAAAGAGGGCCGGCTTACAAAAGTGGGATAAAAGTAGGGTGTATCATAACGCAGATTGACGGCAGGGATATAAATACCATGCTGCAGCTCAGGACATATATTTACTCAAAAAAACCCGGAGATACTATAAATGTGACACATGTAAACAAGGGAAAGACCGCGACAGTACCTATCAGGCTAACTGCAAAGGAAAGGGACGGATTGATAACCAGGTAATCTTCTGCCTTCGTGCAGAGTCTAAAACTTAAGTCAATGCCTAAGTAATAAATGACTTTCATTTTATCCTGAGAGTGATCTATTACCCGGCAGTAGCTTAAGTTTTTTATTTATAGAGAACTTAGTAATTCCCAGTCAGACAATGAGCTGGGGTAAAAAGTGGCAAGACTACTTTTGTACTTGTGCCTTATAACAGAATTTGTTGCCTTAAGTTATATTGCGATAATCAAATTTCTCCTTGTAATATCATTATCGCAATTTATATAGCAGCAAGGCACAACAATCAAGGAAGTGCATTTTTAACATTAGAATGAATAGAAATTTGTAATGTTAAAAAGCACTAGCTGTATATACCTTGCAGGGAAATGGAAATAATGACTGCAGTGGATTAACAGGGAGGAAAAATTAGTGGAAAATATAAAGAGGAACAGAAAAGGTAGTAATATTGAAAGTGATATAAAGAAGTACCTTAAGGAGGCCGAGGAGAAGCTGGAAAATGACCTGGCGGGTACACGAGAAGCAATAAGGCTTATTGCAATAGATAAGACAAGAGCATTTATGATTGCTATGGATAAGGGGCTTGATAAGGATGAAAGGGAATATCTGAAAGGACTAATTATTGAAAGTATGTACCAATCCTTCTGTTATGGATACGGTATAGGGAAAATAGAAGGAAAAACCGATAAAAAGCTATATATATAGTGGGTAAAGCTGCATATCTTAAGCATAAAGAGTCAGGATGTACTCCGCTATGATGCCGCAAGAATATTTATGCTTAATGTTACCAAAAAAAATATGTAAATAAAATTTGTTAAATTTATTGACATGGACGCAAAGCGCTGATAGAATATTAAACAATTATATTTTAATCTAATCAAATGCTATGAAGGAATTAAGATACATTGGATTGTACAAGAGAGTCGGCGGTTGGTGCGAGCCGATACATAAGATGTATGTATAGCTCATTCCGGAGCACTGTTATTGAAGAAGATAAGTAGATAACAGCGGTGACCACGTTATAGTCAGGATATAGATTTGTAGCTTTTCTATATTCATTGAGGATATACCATGTTAATGGTGTATCGAAATAGGGTGGTACCACGTGAGTATTTTATGCCTCTTCGTCCCTGCAAATACGTTTTGCGGGTATGGAGAGGCTTTTTGATTTATATTGCAATAAGTTTTTTATCGTGCAGGTGAAATTTTTAATAAGACTAATGGAGTAAGGAGGGTTAAGCATGAGATTAACGGGAGCAAAAGCAATAATAAAAGCATTAGAGATGGAAAATGTAGAAGTAATGTTTGGATATCCTGGCGCTGCTATATGCCCTTTCTATGACGCCTTACTGGATTCCGGCATAAGGCATATACTTACAAGAAATGAACAGGGAGCAGTACATGCGGCAAGCGGTTATGCTCGCGTTACAGGTAAGACAGGGGTATGCGTTGCAACTTCTGGTCCTGGAGCTACCAACCTTATTACCGGAATTGCTACAGCCTATATGGACTCAATCCCTGTTGTAGCGATTACAGGGCAGGTTTCGTCAGAGCTTATAGGTAAAGATGTTTTCCAAGAGGCTGATATAACCGGAGCTACCGCTCCGTTTTGTAAGCACAATTATTTGGTTAAGAATGTTAAGGATTTGCCAAGGATAATTAAAGAAGCTTTTCATATTGCTTCAACCGGGAGACCGGGACCGGTGGTCATAGATATCCCTGTGGACGTACAAAACAGAGAGCTTGATTTTATATATCCCGACAAAGTTGATATAAAAGGCTATAAGCCAACCTATAAAGGACACGCACAGCAAATAAAGAGGGTAGCCGAGGCTCTGGAAAATGCTAAGGCACCTGTAATATGTGCTGGCGGAGGGGTAGTAAATGCCAATGCTTCAGGGGAATTGCTCGAGCTTGTGAATAAGAGCGGGATACCGGTAGTGACAACAATGATGGGTATAGGCTCGCTTCCGTCAAAGCACAAACTGAACCTGGGAATGCTTGGATCCCACGGACTATATGCTGCTAATTATGCAGTACACAATGCAGATCTGCTGATAATTATGGGGGCAAGAGTAGGGGATAGGGCAATAGCAGCCACAAATAAAATTACAGAGAAGGCAAAGATTATTCACATAGATATCGACCCTGCTGAAATAGGTAAAAATATTGAAGTGACAGTGCCGGTTGTAGGTGATGTAAAGCTGATTTTAAAGGATCTGATTGACATAATAAAACCCTTAACTATAGATAACTGGCTGGATACAATAAATAAAGTAAAAAGTGAACACCCCTTGAAAAACAGGGACTACACCGATAGTAATACTGTCAACCCTAAGTATCTTCTTACAGTTTTATCCGAATTAACCGGTGAGGACTCTATTATCACTACCGAGGTTGGACAAAATCAAATATGGTCCGCAAACTACTACAACGTAAGGAAGGCCAGAAAGTTTATAACTTCAGGCGGTATGGGGACTATGGGCTATGGCTTACCGGCCGCAATGGGAGCAAAGATTGGTGTAGGTAAAGAAAAGGTTATTGTTATAGGTGGAGATGGCAGCTTCCAGATGTCTATGCAGGAGATGGGAACAATCAAGCAGAATAAGCTTGGGGTAAAGATAATCATTTTTAATAATTCAAGGTTGGGCATGGTTAGGGAAATACAGAAGGTTAGGTATTGCGGTAGATATTCACAGGTTTTACTTGATGAAAACCCTGATTTTGTCAAACTGGCTGAGGCTTATAGTTTCAGAGGTGAACGTATCAGTACGAATGCGGATGTAAAGGATGCCCTAGCCAGGATGCTCTCGGATGACGAGCCATATCTGCTCGAGTGTATCGTTGATCCTGAAGAACCGACGTTGTAAAAAATTTAGAGTGATTATTGTTATAGAAGGAGGATATGTAAAATGGCTAAGCATACATTATCGGTGCTGGTAGAAAATCATCCAGGAGTACTTTCCAGAGTTGCGGGCCTATTCAGCAGAAGAGGCTTCAATATTGACAGTCTTGCTGTTGGTGTAACAGAAAATCCTGAAGTTTCCAGGATGACAATAGTGGTTGACGGGGACGACTACATAGTCGAGCAAGTCAGCAAACAACTTAATAAGCTAATAGATGTAATAAAAATCAAGCAACTTGACAAGAATGATTCCGTAAGCAGAGAACTTGCTTTAATAAAGGTAAATGCTACAGCAGCTACCAGGGGTGAAATAATACAGATAGTTGAGATATTCAGAGCCAAAATAGTTGATGTATCTAAAAACACCTTAACTATCGAGATATCAGGAGGTACCGATAAAGTGGCTGCTCTTGAAGATATGCTCAAGCAATTCGGTATAAAAGAGATTGTAAGGACGGGAACAATTGCTATCGAAAGAGGCAATAAATATATAAAAGTTACCAATAATGATGAGGAGTGATATTAAGTGGCAAAAATGTACTACGACAGTGATTGCGATTTAGGATTATTAAAAGGTAAGACAGTGGCTATTATAGGATATGGAAGCCAAGGGCATGCACATGCACAAAACTTAAACGACAGCGGTGTAAATGTTATAGTAGGTTTAACACCAACTTCAGAAAAAAGACAGCAGGTTGTAAACGATGGGTTAAAGGTATATGATACTGCAGAAGCTGCTAAACTGGCTGACGTTATAATGATACTGGTTCCTGACCAGATCCAACCGGAAGTATACAAAGAAAGCATCGAGCCTAACCTGAAGGAAGGCGATGTGCTTATGTTCGCACATGGCTTCAACATTATCTTTAATCAGATAGTAGCTCCAAAATATGTTGATGTTATAATGGTAGCTCCAAAGGGTCCTGGTCACACAGTTAGAACCCAATATTTGGAAGGAAGAGGAGTTCCAGCGTTATTCGCAATACACCAGGACGCTTCAGGAAAAGCAAAAGAGTACGCTCTGGCTTATGCATCAGGAGTAGGCGGAGGTAGAGCAGGTATCCTCGAAACTACTTTCAGAGAAGAAACAGAAACTGACCTCTTCGGTGAGCAAGCAGTTCTCTGTGGCGGTGTTACAGAGTTGATGAAGGCAGGTTTCGAAACTCTCGTAAATGCGGGATACCAGCCTGAAATAGCTTACTTTGAGTGCGTGCACGAAATGAAGCTTATCGTTGACCTTATAAACCAAGGCGGATTCTCCTACATGAGATATTCAATCAGCGATACAGCTGAGTACGGTGATTATGTAACAGGTAGAAGAATAATAACCGATGAAACAAGAAAAGAAATGAAAAAAGTACTTGAAGAAATACAAAACGGTACATTTGCTTCCAACTGGATCATCGAAAATAAAGCCGGCGGAAGGTCTAACTTCTTAGCTATGAGAAGAAACGAATCAGAACACCAAGTAGAAAAAGTTGGCGCAGAGCTCAGAAAAATGATGAGCTGGCTTAAGAAGTAATATACTTATATAGAAAATAATAAAATGATTAAATAAAAAGGATGGAGCGCAGGGGATTACCCCTGCTGCATTCCTCCGACAAGTACTAAAGATTTTAAACTACCAAGGAAATTTACTTGGGCTTAGATATTTATGAATATGAGATTGATAGAAGGAGGCTTCAAAATGTCAAGACAAATTAAGATATTTGATACGACATTAAGGGATGGGGAGCAAACCCCAGGCGTAAACTTAAATATTCATGAGAAATTAGAAATTGCAAGGCAGCTTGTGCGTCTGGGCGTAGATGTCATAGAAGCCGGATTTGCCATCGCTTCACCAGGAGATTTTGAAGCTGTAAAGGCTGTTGCAGAAAACATAAAAGGTGCCACTATCGCGAGCCTTTGCAGGGCCGTGGAGAAGGATATAGACAGGGCATGGGAAGCAGTAAAGGGAGCTGAAAGGCCAAGGATACACACCTTCATAGCGACATCGGACATTCATATGAAGTATAAACTCAAGATGTCGGAAGAAGAAGTGCTCGAAAGAGCAGTAGCTATGGTTAAGTATGCAAAGAATTACTGTGAGGATATAGAATTTTCTGCTGAGGATGCAAGCAGAACACGTACGGACTTTTTATATAGGGTTGTAGAAGCAGTTATAAAAGCTGGGGCCACTGTGGTTAATATTCCCGACACAGTTGGGTATGCTACTCCTCTAGAGTTTGGAAGGCTTATAAAAGGCATAAGAGAGAATGTAAGCAATATTGATAAGGTTGACATAAGTGTCCATTGTCATAATGACCTTGGCCTGGCGGTAGCGAATACGCTTGCAGCTATGGAAAATGGTGCAACTCAGCTTGAGTGTACTGTAAATGGTCTTGGTGAGAGGGCGGGTAACGCAGCTGTAGAAGAAATAATTATGGGTATCAATACCAGGAAAGATTTCTATGGGATCAGTAACAAGATAGACACAACTCAGATATATAGAACCAGCAAGCTTGTGAGCAGCCTGACCGGTGTAAACGTACAACCGAATAAGGCTATTGTAGGGGCAAATGCTTTTGCTCATGAATCAGGAATTCACCAGCATGGTGTATTATCGGAAAAAAGTACTTACGAGATAATGACTCCCGAATCAATTGGTCTTTCTACAAACAGGATGGTTTTAGGTAAGCTTTCGGGACGACATGCGTTCGAAGAAAGGCTTAAGGAAATGGGTTATACTTCCTTAGCTAATGATGAAATACAAAAGGCTTTTGAAAAGTTCAAAAAGCTTGCAGATAAAAAGAAAGTCGTATTGGATAGAGACATTGAAGCACTCATAGAAGAAAAAGTTTCTGAAGTTCCGGAAGTATTTGAATTGGATAGCTTCCAGATAAACAGCGGAAACAAGACAATTGCTACAGCTACAGTGAGCTTAAAGAAAAATGATAGTGTCATAACCGAAGCCGCTACAGGTGATGGACCGGTGGATGCCGCTTTCAATGCAATGGAGAGAGCTGTAGGTGTTAGCTTGGAATTGGAAGACTACGGGTTAAGGGCTGTAACTGAGGGTAAGGATGCTCTCGGTGAAGTTACCGTAAGGGTATCCAAAGATGAAAAAATATTTGTAGGTAGAGGTGTAAGTACCGACATAATTGAAGCGAGCGTCAAGGCTTATTTGAATGCAATCAATAGAGCAATAAGCGAGCTTGGTGAAGATACCGCCGCTGTTTCAGGCAACTAATAAGAGCCGCAGGCAGTTAGGCACAAATGAAGAGAAAGCATTGCTAGGGCCGCCTAGTATTTATTTCATGATAGAGAAATATAAAGAAGATTTAAAAATAGCACAAGTTGAAGTTAATGATTTCCTATAAACACCTGCATTATGGGATAAACCCTTGGATATAATCATTTTCAGCTTGTGCTATAGATAGTTTAGGTGAACTCAGTGATTGACCAATAGGTAAACACCTGTGGCAATTGGTGATTGCCTATCGTTGAAAAATAACTTTCAACATAAACTACTTATATCTACAAATAAGCTGGAGGGTTAAAGTTAAATGAAACAGGCGATTATATATGATTCTACACTTAGGGATGGGGCTCAAGCTCAGGGTATATCCTATACTGTTGAGGATAAGCTAAGAATAGTTGAAAAGCTGGATAAGCTTGGAGTTAGCTATATTGAAGCTGGTAATCCCGGATCAAATCCTAAAGACCTCGAATTTTTCGAACGGGTCAAAAAAATACAATTCAAACACGCTAAGATAATTGCATTTGGAAGTACCAGAAGAGTTAACATTGCAGTAGAAGATGATGCAAATGTTAAATCTCTTCTTATAGCAGATACTTCTGCGATAGCTATATTTGGTAAGAGTTGGGATTTTCATGTGCTTGATGTACTAAAAACAACATTGGAAGAAAATCTTAAAATGATTTATGATACTATAAAGTTTTTTAAGGATAAGGGGAAAGAGGTAGTATTTGACGCAGAGCACTTCTTCGATGGCTACAGGGCAAATCCTGAGTATGCTATGAAAAGTCTTCAAGCAGCGTATGAGGCTGGTGCAGACTGCTTATGCCTGTGCGATACTAATGGAGGAACATTTCCGGCAGATATCTATGATATTACCTCCAGAGTGGTTGAAAAGTTTAAGGTTGCTATAGGCATTCATTGCCATAATGACAACGGTATGGCCGTTGCCAATTCCATCATGGCGGTTCAGGCTGGAGCAGTTCAGATACAGGGAACAATCAATGGATTTGGTGAGAGATGCGGAAATGCTAATTTATGTACCATAATTCCTAACCTACAGCTGAAAATGGAGTACAACTGCATACCCGATGAAAGTATGCACAGCATTACTTCCACTGCGAGATATATAAGTGAGGTAGCTAACGTAATCCATAACGAAAGGGCCCCATATGTCGGGAAATCTGCCTTTGCCCATAAGGCAGGTATGCATGCAGATGCTGTCAACAAAAATAGTACTGCATACGAGCATATTAATCCTGAAATAGTCGGCAACGAAAGAATTTTTCTAATGTCCGAGGTAGCAGGACGCAGTGCGGTATTAAATATCATTAATGGAGTAGATGAAACCCTAACAAAGGATTCACCTGAGACGAAGCTAATCCTTGAGAAACTCAAAGAATTGGAATATGAAGGCTACCAATATGAAGGTGCGGAAAGTTCTTTTGAATTGGTTATAAGAAAGGTTCTTGGGCGGTATAAACCTTTATTTGAACTCGGAGAGTTTAAAGTTATAGTTAATGAGCCTACGATAAATAGCTTTAATTCATCAGCTATGATAAAAATAAGGGTTGATGATCAAGAGGAGATAACTGCAGCAGAAGGCGATGGCCCTGTGAATGCTTTGGATAAAGCTTTAAGAAAAGCTTTGGAAAGATTCTATCCTCAAATAAGGGAAATGAAGCTTACGGATTATAAGGTTAGGGTACTTGATTCTACGTCAGCTACTGCTGCAAAGGTCAGGGTGTTAATAGAATCAACCGATGGAGAAGAAATCTGGACGACAATAGGTGTTTCCACAGATATAATAGAAGCAAGCTGGAAAGCTCTTGTAGATTCAATAGAGTACAAAATGATTAAGGAAATATCATAAAAAATGTTATAATATTGTGAAAACCCGATAAAAATCGGGTTTTTTACTTAAAAAGCTTTACAGCCAAAAACTTATATGGTAATATAAGTAACCAAAGATTGCTTTTTCTAATTATATACCTGTAAGCTTAGTATAAAGAGGTATACTGGTTGTATTCTTAATTATTAATTGACTGTTCTTTAAATGGGAGTATAGAGAAGCCAATTAGTACTTAAGAGGGGAGGTCCACTTATTGCATTGTTCATATTATACTAAATTCGGATTTTTCAGACGTTTGCGTGGTACAATGGGCTATTGTGAACTTCAGAAATGCAATATTATAAGAGAGGATACTGTAGGAAAGATACCTTATGCCTATTGTGAAGGAATAAAGGGTAAAAGTAATGTGCAATGTGGAGTGTTTCTGCATTTTTCCAATAAGAGACGAGATGTATAAGAATTATAGAAATTTTGCTTATTTATATATACAGTCTGAGCATAATAAATATTGTAAATGATAAAGAAAGAGGAGTAAAACCTTTGAAACTTTACGGAAGGATTGTAAAAGACGGAAGAGTAATAAGGGACGCAATAGTTGAAAAAAACGATGAAAATATGTCTTTTAGAGATTCACTGGAGCATTGTTTGATAAATCTTTGCAGGGAGCTAGAGTCGCAAGTACCAATGTGGCTTAAAAAGAATTCAACTGAATTTATCAACTTCCATAAAACCTCCTTTGACAAAGAGCATTTTATTGAAAATATAAAATTTGATAGACTTGAAATCAGGATAGTTTAAGTAAAACTACAAAAATCACCTTCGTGAGCGGTTAGAAGAGCACGGAGGTGATTTTTTTTGCAGCTACGCTTCATAAGAAAATTTTATTTGAGCGATATTGTACCCCGATTTTTTTATCCTATCTTCGAATATTATAATTGTAAACATAATATAGATAGGGCAGTTTAAAAAAGCATTTAATGAGTTAACTAAGGGAGGAATATAAATGCGTGATCTAAAAAACTGTAAAACTTGCGGCAAACTGTTTTCACCCCTAGCCAGTACTACCCATTGTAACAGTTGTAGTACAGCCGATGAGAGGGTATTTAAAATGATAAGAGAATACCTGTATGATAATCCAGGTACAAACGCCTACGACTTATGTGTCAGATTTAATGTGAGCATTGAGAGAATAATCAAGTATATTAAAGATGATAGACTTAAGGTTATGTAAAATTATAGCACCGGTCTTTTTATATCAAAATAAATTTATAGACCTTCAAAATTATGTATTAATTAGTCAATAAGTCAAAGTAGGCATACGGTTTGTCTAATACAAATATTAATGCTATAATCTTTACTATAATTATTAGCCTGGGAGGCCATTAATGCAATTGGTTTCAATTAACCAAAGAGTTGAAAACATAAAGCATAACGAAGAAGAAATCAACAGGTTTGTAGAAGAGTATAAACCTTTTATTGCTGCGTGTGCTGAAAGGTCTATCGGGCGTTATTTAAGATATGGTGAAGATGATGAGTTGAGCATTGCTCTTATGGCATTTGTAGAAGCTGTTAAGTCCTATAATGCAGATAAAGGCAATTTCTTATCATTCGCGCAAAATGTAATCAAAAGGCGTCTGATTGATTATTACAGAAAAGAAAAAAAGCACAGTCACGTAGTTTCACTAAATGGTTTTACAAAGGAAGATGACGAAGAAGAGATTGATTTAAGTATAGGGGAATCAATTGACAAGTTTTCTGAAGAAGTTAGAAGCGAGTATAGAAGGCTGGAGTTGGAAGAATTAAAGAAAGAGTTGGGGAAATGGGATATATCGTTTATGGAGCTTGTGGATGCGTCTCCAAAGCATAACAGTACCAAAAAGGTATATAGCGATATTATTAAATATCTCCTGTCACAGTCTGAACTAGTAAGGCTGATGAAACAAAAGAAGTATCTTCCAATAGCAGAAATTGAAAAAAATACTGGGATATCCCGAAAAAAGATAGAGAGAGCTCGAAAGTATATAATAGCAGTTGTAATAATAATGACAGAGGATTACCAGTACATAGGTGAATATGTGAATTTGTTCAATAACTAGTACAGGTGGCCTTCATACCTAAGGACTTACCGGGGGTGAGAATATGAAAGGCATTGTAGTTGATATCGCAGATAAGTATGCTGTTATTCTGGATAAACAGGGAAGCTTTATAAAGATTAAAAATACTGGTAACTTAAAGATCGGCTATGAAGTGGAGGCGCCATCAGTTGCTACACTTAATATAAGCGCTTTTAATAGGATAGCATCGATAGCTGCTGTCTTCCTGATAATATTAGGTCTTGGCTATGGGGTCTACAGCTACAATCAGCCGTTTAGCTATGTAGATATAGATATAAACCCCAGCATAGAACTCACTATTAACAGGTATGACAGAATAATAAAAGCAGAGGCTATAAATAATGATGGAAAAGTACTTTTAAATGCAGGTTCTTATAAAAATAAGGGAATAGAAGATGGTATAGAAACACTATTAGAGGCGGCTGCTAAGAATGGGTATATTAAAAGCGACTCAGAAAATGCGGTTGTATTTACCGTAGTAAGTAGCGACGATGAAAAAGCAGAAAAAATACAGAATGAAATTAAAACAACTGCAGGCGAAGAGTTAAAGCAAAATAAAGATAATGCAAATATTGTTATAGAGCGGGCAACTATAGAGAGACATCGTGAAGCAAAAAAAATCGGACTTTCACCGGGTAAGCTGGCACTTATTGAAAAGGCGGTGGAACTAGAGCCTGGTAAAAAGGTTGAAGATTTTAAAGATAAACCTGTAAAGGAAATTATAAAATCCATCAAAGAGGACAGCAAGTTAAAGGACAAAAATGATGATAAAAAAGATAAATCAGATAATAACGAGAACAGCAAGTTAAAACTAAAAGATAAGACTAATGCTAATATAAATGAAAAAGCCGTTAAGGACAATCATCAGACTAGCGAAACAATGAAAAACAATAAGGATGATAATAAAAAAGAGTCACAAGCTGAAAAGCCTAAAAAAACTTCACCTAGAGGACAGCAGGTAGAGGAGAAAAAAACCAGCTTAAAGAATAATAAGAAGGATGAAAGTTATAAGCAACAGGCGAGCGATAAAAAAAATACAAAAGATAATACTGTTGATAGGGATAAAGGGAAGCCTAAAGTCAACATTCAGCACAAAGATAGTGAAATAAGCAAAGGAACTAATTCGGAAGAAAAGAAAGCGACAAATGGGAAAAATAACAGTAATACTCCCCACGATAGCAAAAGCTATCAAGGTAAAGGAAAAACTAAAAAATAGGTAGTTATGAAACATGCCGCTTACAATATAGTGGCATGTTTTATTTTTATATATATGAATAAATTTTACAAATACCCCAGTAAAATTCTTAAACTAATCGAATATATATTATAAACATTAACTAAGGAGGCTTAATTTTTTTATGAAAAGGGTTATAAGTTTAGTGATTGCACTACTAATGGTGTTTAGCGTATTCACCGGGACATATGCCAAAGGTAACGACAAGGGAAAGAATGATGACAAGCGTAACAATACTAATATCAACCAGCTCAAAGAAAAGCTTAAGAAGAATTATAAAGACAAAGAAAAAAGCAAGGAAATAATAAAAGAGATATCTAAGCTTAAAAAAGAACAGAGCCAGAGCAGGATACTGGTATTTATCAATGGGGAAGAGCTTGAAGGTATCAATCCCCCTGTAATAAAGTATAATAGAGTACTGATACCCATTGCTCCTATCGTAAAAGCTTTAAAGGCAAATTTGAAATGGGATAAAGCGACTGGGACTATTACTATAACTAAGGGAGATACAATTATTGTAATAAAGCCGGGGAGCAATATTGTAACGGTAGATGGTAAAGCAGTAAAACTCGAAGTGCCTGCAACCACCATCAATAATAGTGTTTATGTGCCAATAAGCTTTATAAAGGAAATTCTGAAGGATAAAGTTGAGTGGGATGATGACTCTGATTCGGTGATAATAGAGGATGTTAGCGAGGCTATTATTAATGACAATGTAAAAGGAAGCGGAAACAACCAATTCAACTATGCTGGAAAATGGGACTACGGTCACCAATCAGGAGCATATATGAAAGATAATCACTGGTCAATGGGTGAAGGTGCATACTGTGAGGTGAAGTTTACCGGAACACAAATAAAGCTCTATGGTGCAAAAGCTCCGTGGCATGGTATTGCAGCCGTTTCAATTGACGGAGCTGCGGAAACCAGTATAGATTATTACGCAGCAAACAGGGCTGATAATACGCTGCTATATACTAGTCCGGTTCTGCCGATAGGACAGCATACACTCAAGATAAGAGTTACAAAAACTAAAAATAGCAAATCCAGTAATTATTATATAACAACCGATAGGGTAGTAATAACTGATGGTGATTATAGCTTACCCAATCAACCGATCTCAACTATTAACGATAATACAAAGGGAACAGGAACTAACCAATTCGAATACTCGGGAGCTTGGAGCTATGGTTCACAAACCGGTGCATATCAAAACGATATTCACTGGACCAATGTATCTGATACCTATTATCAGGTAAGGTTTAACGGCACACAGATAAAGCTATACGGAACTAAAGCTCCATGGCATGGCATAGCTGCTGTTTCAATAGATGGGGGAACAGAGACAGCTGTTGATTTTTATGGTGACACCCGTTCGGACAATGTATTGCTTTATACAAGCCCTGTACTGGATAATAAACAGCATACTTTAAAAGTACGTGTTACCGGTTCAAAGAACAGTAGTTCAAGTAGTTTTTATATAACGGCTGATCGCATAGAAGTGATTTCAGGAAGTTTACCTACGCTACAGCCATCTGCAACGCCGACGTTGACGCCAACGCCTACCCCTACCCCTACCCCTACCCCAACAATGACTCCGAGCCCCACTCCTACACCGACTTCGGTTATTGTCACTATAAACGATAACACAGCCGGGACAAATAATAACCAGTTTGAATATGTAGGTACCTGGGCCTATGGCTATCAATCCGGTTCATATATGAACGATTTCCACTGGTCAAACAGTACGGACTCATACTGCCAGATCAGGTTTAACGGCAAACAAATAAAACTTTATGGAACAAAGTATGCAGGTGGGGGGATTGCTTCAGTTTCCATAGATGGAGTTATTGAGACAAGTGTTGATACTTATATATCAGGGAGAGCTGATAATGAATTATTATATACCAGCCCCGTTCTTCCTGCAGGCCAGCATACTTTAAAGATAAAAGTAAGCGGGACTAAAAATAGCAATTCAGCAAGCTACTACGTCATAGTTGATAAAGCAGACATAATAACTGAAACTTCAACTGCTAACCTGGCCCAAAATAAGAGCGTTGCAGCTTCATCAAGTGATGATATAGCCAGAACGGCAGATAAGGCTGTAGACGGAAATGTTAATACATGCTGGTATAGTCAATACAGTGAATCTCAGTGGATTTACGTAGATCTTGGAGCAACATATAGTGTTGGCAGAATTAAGCTCAAATGGGATACAGCATATGCTAAGGAATATAAGCTTCAGTTGTCAAATGATGCTGTCAATTGGGTTGATGCATATTACACTTCAGCCGGCGACGGTGAAGTAGATGAAGTTGCTTTTGTACCTGTAACTGCACGATACGTTAAAATGTACGGAGTTAAAAGAGCGACTCAGTGGGGATATTCTCTAAAGGAATTTGAAGTATATAGTTATTGATAACATTTATACAGCAAAAGACTTAAAGGTTCCGGAATTTGAAATTTTTAAATTCCGGAATTTTTTTCGCAAAATCTTCTAAAAATTTTTAAAATACCTCAAAAATATACTTGAATTTGACGAATATATTTAATGAACAAATCAAAAGAGGAGGTCTTTCATATGAAAAAACTATTATGTGTAGTATTATCAGCTGCTATGATAACTTCTTTAAGCCTAAGTTATGCCTTTGCAGCCAAGGGTGGTAATGGCAATTCCGGAAATGGAAGCGTAAAGAAAGTTGAAGATAAGCAGAAGCCTGAAGGTAGCAAGGTTACAAAAGAAACTAAAGAAGATAAGACCGTAAAAGAAAACAAAACCGTTAAGCCGAAAAGTGAGATGGACGTATTAAAAGATGAATTCAAGAAATACCAAAAGGACAAAGCCAAAAGGAAAGAAATAATCAAAAAGATGATAGCATTAAAGAAAAAGAATAAGGATAATACCCAGCTTGTACTTATAAACGGTAACGAGGTTGCAACAGGTACACCTCCAGTAATTAAATCAGGCAAATATTTGCTTCCCGTAGCACCGATTACAAAAGCACTGGGAGCAGAGCTTACATGGAATAAGGAAACTAAAACAATAACAGTTACTCAAGCCGTATATGGTGAGGCAAAAACTACAATTCAAATAAAGCTCGATAGTAACACAGTAATTGTCAATGGTGTACAGGTGAAGCTTGATTACCCTGCTGTTTCAGTAAACGGTAAGACGATGATTCCTGTAAGCTTCATTCAGAAAGTACTTAAAGGTCAGGTTGAAATCGATAAGGAAACTGGTGCAATCATAATTGAACGTGGCGGAAGTACTAAACCATCACCAGCTCCGACGCCTACAGTTACACCAGCACCTACAGTCACACCAGTGCCGACACCTATAGTTACACCAGTACCTACAGTCACACCGGTGCCGACACCTACAGTTACACCAGTGCCTACGCCAGAGCCAACACCTACTCCAGTACCCACAGCTACACCTGCTCCGACACCAGCTGTATAGTAGGTAAAAAAACATAGCATGACTCAAATCCTCATTTTTTACATATAAAATAAGAAGCCGTTGTTTCACCAGCGGCTTCTTATTTTATATGTCGGTTTAATTCTATTAAACAAGTGCCTAATCGTTGGATTCCTTGCCAAATATAGGCCTAAGAACTACCACTGCAAGTGGAGGAATTCTCAACCTTATAGAGTGCTGTTTGCTATGGAAGCAATAGTTTTCAGCCTGCACGCCACCGGAGTTACCTACGTTGCTGCCGCCATAAATCTCGGAGTCACTGTTCAAGACCTCCTCGTAGAATGCGTCAAAAGGAACTCCGATACGGTAATCCTCATGAACAGAAGGCGTAAAATTGCAAACAAAGATGAGTGAATCACGCCAATCCTTAGCCTTACGCACAAAAGATACAATGCTGTGGTCTGTATCATGGCAGTCTATCCATTCAAAGCCCTCATAATGTGAGTCAACCTCATACAGGGATTTTTCATTTTTATATAAGTTGTTTAAATCCTTTACGTACCTCTGGAGCTTCTGATGCATGTCATAATCAAGTAAATGCCAATCAAGACTGCGTTTGTAGTCCCACTCAACAAATTGCCCGAATTCACCGCCCATAAATAGAAGCTTCTTTCCGGGATGCCCGTACATATAACCATAGCTCGCTCTAAGGCCTGCAAATTTCTGCCAGTAATCGCCCGGCATTTTATTAATCATTGAGCACTTGCCGTGAACAACTTCGTCGTGTGAAAGTACCAAAGTAAAGTTTTCTGAAAAAGCATACACCATTGAGAAAGTAAGGTTATTTTGATGATATTTACGGTATATAGGGTCTAAACTTACATATCTCAAGAAGTCATTCATCCATCCCATATTCCATTTAAATGCAAAGCCCAAACCACCAACATGAGGCGGCTTAGTTACCAGTGCCCAGGATGTGGATTCTTCAGCAACCATCATAGCTCCGGGGAAGTAGTTATATACTGTGGAATTCAGCTGACGCATAAAGTCTATGGCATCTGCATTCTCTTTTCCACCCCATTTATTGGGTATCCATTCACCGTCTTTTTTACCGTAATCAAGGTAAAGCATAGAAGCAACTGCATCTACCCTTAAGCCGTCTATATGATATTTTTCAAACCAAAATACTGCATTAGAGATGAGGAAATTTTTTACCTCATGTCTGCCAAAATTGAAGATGTGTGTACCCCAATCAGGATGCTCACCTTGTTTTTGGTCATGGTGTTCGTATAAGGCAGAACCGTCAAACCTTGCAAGGCCATGAGCGTCTTTTGGGAAATGCGCAGGAACCCAGTCCATAATTACGCCTATATCGTTTTGGTGGCACTTGTCAACGAAATACATAAAATCTTCAGGAGTGCCATATCTACTGGTAACAGCATAATATCCAGTTATCTGATATCCCCATGAACCGTCAAAAGGATGCTCGGCTATAGGCATAAGCTCAATATGAGTATATCCCATCTCTTTTACATAATTTACAAGTCTGTCTGCAAGTTCTCTGTAGGTAAGGAATCTGTTATCTTCTTCGGGAATAGTAGCCCATGAACCCAAATGCACCTCATATATGGATACCGGCTTATCAAACAAATGGGACGTATCTCTATTTTTAATCCATTCATCGTCGTTCCATTTATAGGTATCAACGTCATATATAACGGACGCTGTGGCAGGCCTTAATTCCGAATAGAAAGCATATGGGTCGGATTTTATGTAAATTTCAGAGCTTTGCGTTCTGATTTCAAACTTGTACAACTCTCCTTGGGATAATTCAGGGATAAAGATTTCCCATACACCCGAGAAGCCCAACTGCCTCATTTGGTGCCTTCTTCCATCCCATTGATTAAAGCTGCCGACTACACTGACACGTTTTGCAGATGGTGCCCATACTGCAAACATAGTACCCTTAATACCGTTTATAGTACGTACGTGGGAGCCAAGCTTTTCATATATATGGTGATGGTTACCCTGATTAAATAAATGAAGGTCGAAATCAGAAATCATCGGTAAAAAGCAGTAGGGATCATAAAAGGAGAATGTATTACCGATATAGTCGGTTGCCTCCAGTTTGTAAGTAAAGAAGTCATCCTTATCCTCTATAATTGCTTCAAAGAAGCCTGCATCATGAAGTTTAGTCATAGCATATTTACTACCGCCTGCACAGTCAATTACATTGATTTCTTTAGCATTAGGAAGGTATGCCCTTACTGCAAAGTAACTTTTATTGTTTTTTGACACCTTGTGCATGCCGAGCACACTGAAGGGGTCGTAATGCTCAGCATTTATAACTCTAAAAACATCATCAATATGCGCTGTTGTGTTCATAATTTCTCAACCTCTACTTTAGTGTTTTTATATTTTTTAAAATATTTGGGGTATACATACTTTTGTCTTTTATTTAGTATATAATTTGAAGTAGAAAGAATGTTTACCTCCATACATTTAAAATCTTATATTATTATATAAAATTATACAATACTTATATTAGCGTATTAAAAAATTTCTATAAAAATTTTTAGTGTTTATACAAATATGGAAACAATTACAATACTTTAAAATACACACTTTCAGTATTATATGCAAAAGTGGAGATAAATAAGAGGTAAAAATTAAAAAAACGGTTTTTTTGATTGTCTTCGGGAAATATATAGCTCAGTAAAATGGGGAAACGGAGCTTTACTCTTAGAAATAGGAAGGTAAAAATAAATGCTGATAAAGAATGGAAATGTGTTTAATCCAGACAGAGGGTTTGAGAGAAAAGACATCGTTGTTAAGAATGGGACCATAGAAAGGGTCGAGGACTCTGTTGTTGACACTCGGCTATATAGCATAATAGAGGCGTCTGATTGTTATGTAGTACCGGGATTTATTGACATACATACCCATGGTATAAGCGGCTACGACACAATGAGTGTTGAGGGGGAAAATCTGGACAGAATGTCATTAGCCTATGCAGCGCAGGGAGTTACAAGTTTTTTGCCTACTACAATAACTTCCCCTTTAGATAAGATATCGGGGGTTTTGCGTAAACTTAAGCTTGCAATAGAAAAGGGGACTAGGGGAGCAGAGATTATTGGTATCAATTTAGAGGGGCCATTTATAAACAAACTTTATAAGGGAGCTCATTGTGATGAAAACATAGTAATCCCATCAATTCCACTAATGGAGTATTTTATAGAACAATCGGGAGGATATATAAGGCTGGTAACCATTGCCCCGGAGCTCGAAGGAGCAATGGACCTTCTTGTGGAATTCAGTCAAAGCAAAATAAAATTTGCTGCAGGACATTCTGCATTAGAGTATAATAATGCATTACAAGCTTTCCACAACGGTATTACCCATATTACCCACCTCTTTAATGCTATGCCAGGAATTCACCACCGAAAACCGGGACTTGTAGGAGCGGCTTTAGAAGACAAAGGTTTAACGGTAGAACTAATTGCCGATGGTGTACATATACATCCTTCAATAATAAAAATGGTTGCAAAATGTAAAACTGATGACAAAATTGTATTGGTAAGCGACTCTACTATGGCCGCAGCACTTTCAGACGGAGAGTATGAACTAGGAGGGCGAAAAATAGTTGTGGCAAACGGTGAAGCGAGATTGGAAGACGGCACTTTGGCAGGAAGTGTACTGACTATGATTGAGGCAGTAAAATATATGGTAAAAAACGTAGGTATTTGCCTTGAGTCAGCAATAAAAATGGCAACACTTGCACCAGCTAAGGTTATAGGCGTTGAACACAAAAAAGGAAATATATTACCGGGTATGGATGCAGACATAGTGGTAGTGGACAAGGATTTAAATATTAAAAAAACAATTGTGGGTGGAAGGCTTGTTTTTGAAGGCTGAATGCCATAAAAATGCCTAATATCAAGCTTCTATTATATTTATTGGTTGATTTGTTTTATTTATTACATCCAGCATTTCGTGACTGAAAACTTTAGTACAGTTCCTTCCTGATTGCTTGGATTTATAGAGAGCAATATCTGCAGTTTTTATCAGACTGTTTTTAGAGTCAGCAAGGTCAGGGTATGTGGAAATACCAAGGCTGCAGCTAATGGGGGGGAGAACCACACCGTCTTTTGGCGGTATTTTTGAATTTGCCAACGTTTGGCGTATTCTTTCTGCTACAGTATGTGCAGTATCTATCCCTGTGGATGGAAGTATAACTGTAAACTCTTCGCCGCCATATCTTGCTACCGTGTCTGCTTTACGTACACACTTTAAAATAAGCTCTGCAAAGAAAGACAGCACATAATCACCTATAGCATGTCCATAGGTGTCATTAATAGACTTGAAATTATCTATGTCCAGCATAATTAAACTCAAATGCTGGTCTGACAGGTTTGCGGCTTCAATCTGATTCTCAAGATAAGGATCCAAGAAGCTCCTGTTATAAAGCTTAGTTAATTTGTCGGTAGAAGCCTTTTTATTTAATACATGCATTGTCCTTTTACTATTGATTACCGGTTTGACTATTTCTATATATGATTTGATTTTTTCAATTGCAATAGAGTCAAAAAAATGTTCATCTGAGCTGTATAGTTGTACAATACTTTGAGGGTATACTGTTTCAATTATGGGGAGACATACATAGCTTCCCTTCTTATGCTCCGACAGTTGATAAGTACAGGTTATATCCTTTTCTATGCTTGCTACACAGCACTCACGTCCTAGCCTGATTAGCGGGCAGTTTTTTGTTGATAAGTTGCAAAGAGGGATTTTTTCATTTGATATACGCTGCCAAGTAGTATTTTCTGCAGAAGTATCGTTTCTATATAATAAAGTGGTGTGGGTAGCTGTAAGCGCCTTGTTTAAGAAGTTATACAAGGTTTGGTATACTTCGATTTCGGAAGATGCCTTATGGATAGTATCAGTAAAGTCTTTGAATTCTAGTAGCTCATTAGTAGATGTACGTTCTTTAGTGACTCTGTTTATCAGTATACCCAGTAAGAGAAATATTACCGACAGCAGGAATCCAATCCCGGCCGCAAAGTACATTAATAAGTCGTTTAAAGCGACTGGATGAGAGTAGGTAAACAACATTATGAGCATATAGACAGAAATGCTTAGTGTCGTACTAAGCAAAAATGATGCTACTAGTATAACAGGTAAACTTATTTTCCCTTTTCTAGAACATTTTTTTTGTGACACTCATACTCACCCTCTTATAAGGTAGTATATCACAAAATTTCCTTATGTGATAATAATTTATTTATATTTAGTAGGTTATTTTATATGTTTAGCAAGAAAAAGACACACCGGAGTGTGTCTTTGGAATAGCGTATAAATAAATGCTTTAAAGTAACTATAATAAGCCGCTTATACTGCTGTATATATCTTCCTTATTATATCCATAACTTACTAAAGGAGCAAATATATTTTGCTCTAGGCATGGGACATATGACTTAAGAGCCTTGAATTTTCCACACATCGAATAGCTTCCTATGTTGGAAGGTATAAGGACGGATTCACCACTTTTAACCTTTAAGGAATTACGCCCAAAAATAATTTCTCCCTCACCTTCAGTGAAAACATATATATAGAACCTGCTTCCATCAGCAACTTCGTCTATCTTGCCGTCTATACTATATAGTTCTACTGAAAAGTGCCGGTTGGCAACTGTATAGGTTTTATACGACCGCGAATTGATATCAACCCTAAGCCCTGACGACTTTTCTTTTCGTGAGACAGAATTAAAGTTTATAACCTTCAAAGCCTTTTCAATATGGAGAGGTCTCCTATTTCCGTCTCCGTCTATACGGTCATAATCATAGACTCTATATGTAGCGTTAGAATTTTGTTCTATTTCTGCAACCACAATCCCTTCGCCTAGAGCGTGGATTACTCCGGCAGGGATATTTATTATATCACCTTGTGATACCTCTACCCATTTTAGGCATTTTTCTACTGTAGAATCCTTAAGCGCTTGGCTGAAGGATTCTACAGTAGTTCCCTCAACTACGTCATATATCAGCTTTGCACCGGGCTTAGCAGAGATGATGTAAAGCATTTCGTTTTTTCCCAGCTCTCCATTTTCATTTGTAATAGCATAGTCATCCTCAGGGTGAACTTGAACCGAAAGCTTACTGTTGGCGTCAATCAGTTTCACCATAAGAGGGAACTTTTCAGTATGCCTTACCGGAAGCGATTTCCCTAAAAGCTGTTTGCCATATTTTTTAATAATATCGGGAAGAGGGACTCCCTCAAATTCACCGTTGGAAACTGCTGTTATACCGTCAGGGTGGCACGATATTTCCCAGCTTTCCGCAACATTTCCTTCAGGTAAAGCCTTACCTAATCTTTCTAAATTTCTTCCGCCCCATAAGTAGCTTTTGTACACAGGTCTAAATTTTAAAGGATATAGCATTTTTGTAAATTTCGCTCCTTAAATTTATTTTTATATACCGTTGTTGAATCTTTAAAGTGTATGTATAGATTAAATGTCTAAAAATGCAGAAAATATAAATTAAATGTAGAAAATACTACATTAATACTAAAATGTAAATATTATCAAATAGAGTATACATCGGCTATAAAAAAAACACAATACAAAAAAGTAGAAAAAAGCCTTGTATATTTTATTTGTATATGTTAGAATTACTAACCGAACGTCCTTGCTCTGTACTCGAGATACAGGGCCGTTAAGTCCGGGAGGAGGTGAGTCGATATGGCAAACAGATATGAAACTATTTTTATAATCAACCCTGAAGTTGGGGAAGATAATGTAAAAGCCCTTGTAGAAAAATTCAAAAACTTATTGGAAACTTCTGCACAGTTGGAGAATATTGATGAATGGGGCAAAAGAAAATTAGCTTACCCTATAAATGATAAAATGGATGGGTATTATGTATTAGCTAATTTTAGTTCCGATCCAAATTTCCCACAAGAACTTGAGAGAATTTACAAAATAACCGAGGGGATAATTAAGTATTTAGTTATCAATAAGGATAAATAAGGTGATTCTATGAATAAGGTCATTTTGATGGGTAGACTTACAAAGGATCCTGGTGCGCCACGTTTCGCATAATCATTCGGTGGCGAATGAAAACAGCGAGTGCATAGAAATATGTAACAACTGTTTAGTCAACTATCGAGGGTGAAATTCCTTCGACACATAGAAGTGATACCTTTCTATAAAGGTAAT
>JAOAEJ010000004.1 GCA_026416815.1 Clostridia bacterium
TACATACTCTGTATTAGCAAAAGACGCAGCGGGTAATACAGCAACAAGTAGCTCAGTAAGTGGTACTACCCTAGCTGACACACAGGCACCAACAGCACCATCTAACTTAACTCTGTCGAACATAAAAGATAAAAGCATGACTCTAACGTGGTATGCATCCACAGATAATGTCAGGGTAGCAAAATATGATATATACCGTAATGGTACATATATTAATACCACCACCACTACTACATATGCGGACACAGGACTATCGCCGACTACCACATATACATATTATGTAGTAGCAAAGGACGAGGCTGGAAATTCAGCACAGAGCAGTTCAAAGAGCGGCACAACTTTAGCAGCAGACTCACAGGCGCCTTCAGCACCGGCATATCTAACAATAGTAAATAGAGGAACTAGTAGTATAACAATAAGCTGGATGGCTTCTTATGACAACATTGGTGTAGTAGGATATAGTATATATCGTAATGGAGTTCTTAGTAATGCTAATACTGTAGCAACATCTGATACTCAATATGGACTTGTGCCAAATACCACATATACATTTTACGTAGTGGCAAAGGACGCTGTAGGGAATACGGCACAAAGTAGCACAATTACTGCTACAACTTTGGCTGATACTCAGCCACCAACAGCACCCTTGGGTTTAGCGGCGGCAAACAGAGGTGTGACTAGTATAACAATCGGCTGGGCGCCATCTTCAGATAATTCAGGTATAGCACGATATAATATCTACGCAAACAACTCATTTGTAGCAAGTACAAACGGACTATCATATACCATTACTAGCCTAAAGCCTGGGACGACATACCTTTTTGATGTAGTAGCAACGGACTTAGCAGGGAATACAGCTAAAAGCTCTATGTATGCGCAAACCCTGCAGGATACAGAAGCCCCTATTCCAGCAACATATCTGATGGTAACAAGCAGGACGGCTACAAAACTAACAATAAGCTGGACTGCAGGCTCTGATAATGCTGGAGCACCTCAGTATGATGTATATCGTAATGGAGTATTAATAAAGAGTGTTGGAACAGCCACATCTTATACGGATACTGGGCTTGCACCAAATACTTCATATACATATTATGTATATACATACGATACATTATACAGAGTACCGAGCAGCTCCATAACCGGTACAACTTTGGTGGATACAGAAGCACCTACAGCTCCTGCTAATCTGTCAGTATCAAGTAGGACTGAAAAAAGTATAACTTTAAGTTGGGGTACATCTACCGATAATGTAGGAATAAAACAGTATGATATATATCGAAACGGTACACTCGTAGGTAGTACTACAACAGCTACAACATTCACTAATACGGGATTATTGCCTAATACTACCTATACATATGCTGTAATTGCAAAAGATACTTCCGGGAATACAGCTCAGAGCAGTTCAATAACCGGAACAACACTAGCTGATACGCAAGCACCAACAACACCTGCTAACCTATCAGCTACGGCTACTACTGAGACAAGTATAGCAATACGTTGGGATGCCGCTACTGATAATATAGCAGTAACACAGTACAATATATTCCGTAACGGAACGTATATTGGCTCAACAGCTACATCCACTGCCTATACTGATACCGGATTGGCAGAGGGCACAAGTTATACATATACAATACTAGCTAAAGATGCAGCTGGCAATGTATCTGACTTAAGCAGCCCGCTATCGGTGAAAACATTGGGTTCAGCGCCTACAGCTCCCACTAATTTGAGGGTAATATCAGCAACTGCAACATCCATATCACTTTATTGGAATGCTTCAACTGATGATGTTGGAGTAACACAATACAATATATATCGTGATGGCATTTATATAGGTGCGACAGGAACAGCTACATCATTTGTAGACAACAAGGAATTGACCGAAGGTAAAAGTTATAAGTATACAGTAAAAGCAAAGGACGCAGCAGGTAACTTATCTGATGCTAGTAATGAAATAATAGGTACAACTCAAAATGAGGTACCTACAGCGCCAAGCGGTTTAAGGATATTATCAACGACTACAACATCCATAGGGCTTTACTGGGAAGCTGCAACGGATAATGTAGGAGTAACACAATACAATGTATACCGTGATGGAGTATATGTAGGAAGTACCGGAACAGCTACATCATTTACAGATAGCAATGGCTTAGTATCGAATACAAAATATACATATACAGTAAAAGCAAAGGACGCAGTAGAAAATTTATCTCAAGCGAGTAATGAGGCAGTGGGTATAATAGACGCGATAGCGCCATCAGCTCCTACTAATTTGAGGGTACTGTCAACAACCGCAACATCCATATCACTTTATTGGAATGCATCTACCGATGAGGTAGGAGTAATACAGTATAATGTATACCGTGATGGTGTTTATGTAGGTGCTACCGGAACATCTACTTCATTTACTGACAACAAGGAATTGGCTGAAGGTAAAAGCTATAAATATACAGTAAAAGCAATAGATAAAGCTAACAACTTATCGGCGGCAAGTAATGAAGTAATAGGGACAACTCAAAGTCAAGCGCCTACAGCTCCAAACGGTTTAAGGGTGATGTCAACAACTACAACATCTATAGCACTCTACTGGGAAGCTTCAACGGACAATGTAGGAGTAACGCAATACAATGTATACCGTAATGGTATATATTTAGGCAGCACAGGAACAGCAACATCATTTACAGATGACAAGGAATTAGTTCCCAACACAAGATATACATATACAGTAAAAGCAAAGGATGCAGCAGAGAATTTATCTCAAGCAAGTAATGAAGTAGTGGGTATAATAGATACAATGCCACCTACAGTTCCTACAGGTTTGACTATATTATCTGTAGGAGGAACGACTATAGAATTTGGTTGGAATAAATCGGAAGACAATGTAGGGGTTGTACAATACAATATATTTCGTGACGGAGTATATATAGGTAGTACTGGGACAGCATTATCATTTACTGATGAGGGATTGGAAGAGGGTAAGAGTTATAATTATACAGTGCTAGCCAAAGATGGGGCAACAAAACCTAACGTATCTGCACAAAGTAATGTGTTGATAGGTACAACTCAAAATCAGCCACCCACCGCCCCAAGCGATTTGAGGGTAACGTCCGCACAAGGGACATCCATAGAACTTGGTTGGAATAAATCGGAAGATAATGTAGGGGTAACACAGTACAATATATTCCGTGACGGTATATATGTAGGTAGTACCGGAACAGCGACATCATTTACTGATGATAAAGATTTAGTTCCAAACAGAAGGTATACATATACAGTTATAGCAAAGGATAAGGCAGGGAATGTATCTCAAGCAAGTAACGAAGCAGTTGGTATAATAGATACAATAGCACCTACAGTTCCTACCGACTTAGTGGTATTGTCTTCCACAGGGACAACTATAGAAATTAGTTGGAGTAAATCGGAAGATAATGTAGGGGTAGCACAATACAATATATTCCGTGACGGAGTATATAAAGGTAGTACTGGGACAGCGTTATCATTTACTGATGAGGGATTGGAAGAGGGTAAGAGCTATAATTATACAGTGCTAGCCAAAGATGGGGCAACAAAACCTAATGTATCTGCTCAAAGTAATGTGCTGATAGGTACAACTCAAAATCAGCCACCCACTGCCCCAAGCGATTTGAGGGTAACGTCCGCACAAGGGACATCCATAGAACTTGGTTGGATTAAGTCGGAAGATAATGTAGGGGTAACACAGTACAATATATTCCGTGACGGTATATATGTAGGTAGTACCGGAACAGCGACATCATTTACTGATAACAAGGATTTAGTTCCAAATAGAAGATATACATATACAGTGATAGCAAAAGATAAGGCCGGGAATATATCTCAAGAAAGTAATGAAGCAGCGGGTATAATAGATACAATAGCACCTACAGCGCCATCAAACCTGCAAGTGTCATCAACAGATGCATATTCTGTATCACTTTACTGGGAGCCATCAACTGATAATGTAGCAGTAACTCAATATAATATATTCTGTGATGGCGAATATGTAGGCAGTACTGGAACAGCAACGTCGTTTACTGATGATAACGGTGTAGCACCAAATACAAGTTATACTTATACTGTACTCGCAAAAGATAAGGCTGGCAATGCATCAGTTATGAGTAACTCTATTGTTGCGACAACACAGGGGCCGATTAGTCCACCACCAAGTGGAACAAAGTTTATATTAAATTATGATGGCAAAACGTACCACTATGATATGGACCCTAAGAATTCAAAAATCATTCTAAATGCCTTACTATCCAATAACTCTATATATTTAGCCAATAGACAAAATCCTACAGATGAGCCAATGTATGTGCTGGAAAATTACTATGGTCAAGTTGGACCAGCCTGGATACAAATATTAGCAAGTTGGTTAAAGGATGTTACTGTAAAATATGAAAATGGAGAATATACAAAACAAGATTATCTTACTATTTCTAATACAATAAGAGATTTACTAAAATGTACGTTAGCCGGCCGAGCTTCACTTATGAATGATCATCTAGTATATGACCCCAATGACTATGCATGGAGTACATATTTTAGAGATTTGAATATGAGGATAGTTCTAAGTGATGAATCTTATGCAAACGGTAATACTAGCAATGAAGTTCAATGGCTAGTTGCAGCAATTAATGGGTATGTGAACGCTCCTTTATATGAATTTGAAAGAATGATGTCACTTTCTTTAGTCGCAAACAGTTTCATATCTGCTATACAAAGCGTTGCCAGCCTAATTGGTACATCTAGTACATCTACTCAAGCTGTGCAAAGAGATGCTTTGGCAAGACAGATGCAAAGAGTTGAAAGTGCAGTTTTACAAGCAGAAAAAGATGCAATAATAAGTGAAACTCCTTTGTTGATAAGAGTTATTTCGAAATTTCTAAATGATCTTAAAGCTAAAAATGCAGTTACCAAGACTGCGGATGAGGTTAATGAGTGGTGGAGAACTGTTAAAGGTTATACAAATCCTCCTTATACTCCGGGAACAAATGTGTTAGAATTTGAACTAGAAGAAATAACAACGTTTGTAAGGGTTTATGATAATGTGAACTCATTCCAAAAGGGAGGATGGATAATGAAGAAAGAAGATATCGTTGGGTTGACTGCTGAACAAATCAAAGATAAATACGCTCTGCCAACATTGCCTAAATATATTACTGACGTGGAAATTCCAGCAGAAACAAAACTTAGGATTGGTGAAGCTAACCCATTACCTGGCTGGGGTAGTGGAGGAGGAACTCAGATAGATATGATGGGACAGTTCAATTTCGGCGAAAAATTTCTTAATCCAAGAGAATTATAACAAGGAGAGTGAAAACAGTGAGTGATTTTAGAGTAGAGCAAAAGACTTTGTTTATTGGGAGCAACAAAATTGAGTTCCAACACCCAATTGATAATGTTAAGAATTGTGGAGATTTGTATATAGTGTTAATTGATAGTCCAAGCATTAATAATATCTATGCAGTGAACGGAAAAGCGCAGATTGTTTGGCAGATTGAAGATGCTGGTATTGTGTATTCGATTGTTAACGATGTTCCTTATGTTGGTACTAGGATCACTGATTTAAACCAAATAGTTGTAACTAATTTTAATGGTGTTACCTATACCATTGACCCTGATAATGGAAAAATTGTTGGAAGAGGTAATACAAAGTAAAATATTCTTTAAAATGAAATTTATAGCCCACCAAGTAAAATGGTGGGCTATAAATGTGAGGTAACATATGTTTAAAAGATGGATAAATGTATTGTTATTACTGTTTCTAGTTTTAATGTCATTTAGTGCATGTAATAATAAGGGTCAAAACAAAAGCCTAGAAGTTACTAGTTTAGAAACTACCAGTCAAATGGTTGAAGGTAGCAATAAAGCTATATCGACTTCAGTAGATACAGGAAAATCTAGTACTGATACTCAATCAGGAAATGATGAAAAAAGCATTGATAGTTCCAATGAAGAGGCATACAAAAAGGAAACAATGATGTTACATTGTGTGTTGTTGGAGAGTATAGCACTAAAAAATAATGCAATGATACCTGCTTTAACATTTTCGGATAACTATGTTAACATCATTTCAGGTGAAAAGAAACAAGGGTTGAATCAAAAGTACTTTGAGAAATACTTAGCAGGTAATAACATCTATAAAGTAGACTCAATTTCAAAATTGGCTGACTATAAAAATATTGAGACGTTAACTTATGATGAAATAATGAAATCACCCGAAAGGTATTTTGTAAATAATAAGGCTAATTTCCAGTATGAAAAAGAAGATGTTTTAGTTATTATTCATCCTACTAAAGGTTCATCATTAAAGTATGGTTGGGTTGGTATATACAGAATGAAAGATGAACAAAGAAAAATGGTTGCAGGTAGTTTTTAGTAGAAGTTTTTGGCGGTTGTCTACACGATAACCGCCTTCTTTTTATGCACAAAATGAACTTTAAGTGTTGCAGAATACTGGATAATATAACCCCTAACTAGTCTTTTTGACATTAATTATGGGCAGTACTGGTTTTAATTTCACTATATATTTTGCTGATACATATATGCCATAGCTACCTATTATAAAGAATGAAGGAAGTACCAGATACCTATATCTTAATTGTACTTCAATAAAAATGTGTATAAAGATAAACCCTAATACCATAATAAGGAGCGGGTGATAAGAACGAAACCTTTCCTTATTCATATAAATACTAATTAACGATATGATAATGAATAATATCATAAGAGTATAGTTAATCTTTTCTGTATATGCAACTAGTTTAATTTTATTAGGTGTTAGAGTGGTACCCGGCGTTACAAAGTTTATAAATGAATGGTCAAAATCTGCCCACATTGTTTTAAACTTTGTGAAGAAAAGGCGCACTAATTTCTTTTTATCTTTAGTTCTTTCTATGATAAGCTTCTTTTCTTGAGCATCCCTTTCCGGTCCAATAGGGTATTTACTTATATAATTATCGTCTTTAGGGTTGTACATTCCCCCAGATTGATGATTGAAGCCTAAAACAAACTTCCATAAGGGGTTTCTGTTTGTTAAGGGATAATCTGAAACTCCTGTATGCACAATGGCAAAACTAAATACTTGGGTTACTATAAAAAAGACTATTATTACGCCAACTGGCAGCCCTGACCTATGCAGCAAAGACTTTAGTATGCTTTTGAAGTGGCCTTTTTGAACATCAGTCTCGCCAGAGCTATCACTCCCTCTAAACAATAAATAAAATACAGCGATGCTTGCTATAATTACTGGACCTTCAGGCCTTATAGCGTTTCCTATAGCAATAAATACTCCCACTAAAATAAACGTATATTTTCTAGCGCCGCATATAGCCAAGTATAGAGCGAGATAAAATAGAAATGAGGCCAAAATCTGATTTGTAAGTACTGAGCACATATATATACTTTCAATATATATTGCATAAGCCAATCCTGCTATACGGCCAACGTTTTCATTAAAAACCTTTGCTGCAGTCAGATATACTAGAACACATGTACCTACACTGAAAAGAACATTCAGCAGCTTCAGTACCACATAGCCTTCCCCGAATATCTTTAATATAAGAGTTTGATACACAACGAAGCCTAGCTGATATACCCATTGTTGAAAATACTCAATACCTTTTATATAGTTAAAATTGCCTGAGTTAATAGCCTTTGCAGCTTTATAAAGAAGATCATAATCAGATATGGGCTTGGTTTCAACAGAGATAATCCATATTAGCCTCAACAAAAAAGCAACTGCAACTAATAATATAATGTACTTTTTTCTTGAAGGAAGCTGATTCTTAGAAAATCTCATCAGAAGTGGAGATATGATATACATAATAGGTATTATAAGTACAACTGCGATGAAGGCTTTTAAAAGTAAAGCACTAGTACCAGACCCTAAAACACTGCTTATAGAGAGATATTTTAGCTGCAAATTCGGATTGAAAATATAATTTAAATTATAAATAAAAATTACCGAAAAAACTAATGCACTAAAAGCTAGCATGAGTTTATTAATTATAACCGATATAGACTTACCAAAATGATGTAAAGAAAACATTTCTAAATCCTTTCTGAATATTAAACTACACCTGAGAATATTGAATACTTTTAGATAAAACAATAATAGATTTAACTGTGGGCGGCTAATATAACTTGATACCGAACTAATCATACATTTTTATCGTAAGTATCAAAAAGCCTGAATTATGTAAGGTTCTCATTTGCTTAATCATTATAATATAAATATTATGTTAAATCAATATAGATGGTATCATAGGTTCACCCAGCTTACTCGCTTATAGACAAGCATTTTAAAATAAAAATTGACAATACTATCGGCATACGATATAATGGCAACAGATAGTATCGCAAGCCGATATAACGTAATGCGCTATATCACATAACGAAGTATAACATTATCAAGGAGTGAAATACATGCCTGAAAGCCAAGAACGTGGTGCTCTTACCGAAGCCGTATACTATATACTACTTGCCCTGCATACTCCCATGCATGGCTATGGTATTATGCAGTTTGTCAAAGAACTTAGCAAAGAGAGGGTTAACTTGGGAGCCGGAACTCTTTACGGAGCAATCAATACACTTTTAGAAAAGGGTTGGATAAAAGCTTTAGCGGGCGGTGCCGATAGCAGGAAAAAGGAATATGAGATTACTTCAACCGGTCGACAGGTCGTACTTGATGAATTACAACGGTTGATGGAACTGATTGAAAACGGTAAAAAAATTATTGGGAGTGATGTGCTATGAAATATAAAGCATACAGGTTTATTGTTAACTTTGAGAAGGAAGAAAAGTGGTTGAATGAAATGGCTGCAAAGGGTTTGCACTTTATAGATTTTAGCTTCCCATGCCGCTATTTATTCGAGGAGGGCACACCCGGAGAGTACATATATCGTCTTGAGTTTTTAAATAAGCTGCCTAGTAATGCTGAAAGCAGGGCGTATATTAATTTTATGGAGGAGTCCGGAGCTGAGTTGGTATCAACATACTTCCGCTGGGCTTGGTTCCGTAAAAAAGCTTCTGAAGGATCTTTTGACTTGTATACTGATTATTCGTCTAAAATAAAGCATTACAAACGCATAATCTGGTTCACTGGTATAATCGGGTTATCAAATGTTTTTTTTGGTATATGGAACTTAGCATATGGTGTGTTGGTAACAGGCCAACGATATAATGTTTTTATTAATGCTTATCTTTCTCCTATTAACTTTGCCGCAGCAATTTTGTGTATATGCGCAGTTGCTAAATACCTACCAAAATTAAAAAAGCTGAAAAAAGAAAGTCGGATTCACGAATAAAAAACATGTCAATAGGATTGCTATAACAGTATAAATACCAAATTTAAAAGTGATTTTATCCAGTTAGGCAAGTCATGCTTATCACAGCTTATTGCCTAACTGGAACTCACTTTAAATTTGGTCATCTATATCAAAGAGGTACGGTTATTTATACTTTCAGTGGTTTTCTATGTTAGCTTTTCAAGGTTCTATACTCTTTTCTAGAATAGTTGAGATTTTTTAGTTGATATAGTGTACATTCACTTTTGCTAAAAACTATATTGCGTAAAATTAATGTATGAATTTATACTAACTTTTTATTCACACATTAATTTTGAACTGTACCGATTTATTAATATACTCTTGTCAAAACACAGTCATCTATATAGAAATCCGATCTGTCGGTGGTATTACGTATAAGGAATTTTGCTTCCTGAAGCGTCGTCCATGTTATGTTTACAGTACCTGCAGCAAAAGACCAATCGCTGTCATTCATCTGTGGCGAAATGGAGACTTCGTGCCAGGTGTCGTCATATTTAAGGGCTATTGCAATATTAGCTGATTTGCTCCCCGAATACGACCTCAACCATGCAGCTATGTTGTAAGTACCCTTGCCGCTGAGCTTAAGGTAATTTGTAATGTCCTGGGCTACCCATGAATTATCGCTTGTACAATTTGTAGTTTTCAGGACAAAGCTTCCGTTCGCAGGGGAAGGGCTGGTTTGTGTACTTATTGACCTGCTGTATGTAATCCAACTGTTTATTCCATTTTCAAAGCTGGGGTTTACGAGTAAATTGGCAGCTTTTATTACAGAACAGTTGTCTACGTAATAATCGGTAGTGTCTGTGGCATTTCTCACGATGAATACGACATCATCAAGTGAGGTCCATGACAAATTGACTACTCCTGAAACTTTTGTCCACCCACTGTCATTCATCTGACCTGTTATCGGGAATTCCTTCCATGTACCGCCGGAATTAATGGCAAGCGATACACTGGCATTCTTATTACCCAAAGCCGACCTGACCCAAGCGGAAATATTGTAACAACCCTGCCCATTGGCGTGAAGTGCGGATTTCAGATTCTGACCAATCCAGAAATCCTGAGTAGTGCAGTTTGAAGCTTTAAGAGATTGTTTGCCATGCTGCCGTGTAGGGGTGGTAGTGGCGCTGATTGCTGTATTATAACTTGTCCAACTGGTTGTACCGGTTTCAAAGCTTGCATTGTTAAGCAGATTTGGTATCTCGTCAGTTACCATGATGAAGTCTATACTTACGCTTCCGCTCGCTGCATTATCTACAGGGTCAAACCTTAGCTGCTTCAATGTACCGGCCCAGCCCGATAGATTGGACATATCAAGTACATACTCGGTATAATTCGAATCATTTGCATTGATTGCAAATGACATAGCCTTAGCTTCATTCCATGCTGTGTCACTTGTTGTGGTAAAATACATTTTCGCAGCTGTGCCGGCGGTACTGTTTTTATACCGTACTCTGATATATTTATTATTGGATAAATCAATATCTAAATTGTTCCTGGATTTTATATTGGAGTCTCCTCCTGATATTGTAGCATTTAAATATCCGCCTGATGGTGCTATTCCGGATATATTATTAGGCTCACCCCATCCTTCGGTATCGTAGTAGGCTGAATCAAAGTTCCACGAATGGCCTACCCATGACTTGGAGAAATGTTGGTTTATTCGTAGTTTCTGATCTTTGGTAGGTATTGTATCTGTGTGTTCCCCGCCACCTGCAAAGGTATTTCTTAGTGCGTCAAGATAGCCAAAGCCTGCTACGGTTCCCGGGTTTATCCAGTGGCCTTCGCCGTACTCGCTCCAGTTATCGCAAAGTACAAGCTTGCTGGCATAGGAATCGGTACTATTGGACGGCATATAGGTATCTCTCACCCAGTTACACAGGGATTGGAAGTCGGAAGCTGATGTAAGCCCTCTATAATAGGTATATTCCCATGCTTCTCCTGTCAATCCTGTTGATACTACCGGCAGCGCGCTAAGTTGGGAGCCTGAGTTCTTAACGGTATTCATGGTGTTTTGCATTGTAGCTATACTATTTGTGCCGCCGTAATGGTATGCATAGCAGTAATCTACACCTTGTGCATACCATTTATCCATTGTGGCTTTATCTGTATTTCCAAAATAACTTGTCAAGATAATGGCGCCTGAGAAGCCAGCGTTAATACACTGCTGCCTCAGGTAATCTATTTCAGCCTTTACACTGGCCGTACCGCCGCCAGCCAAACTGTTGAGATCACATAAGGCTATGACAGGCTTGTTGTCTATGGTCATATACCTTGGATCCTTCAGATAGTGCTCCAGCCAGAAGGGTATAATTACATTTCTGAAGTAACTGCTTGAGTATCTGCAGTTATAATCTGCTATAGCAAACTTCACCTGATTACTGTATTTGGAGTAGAAATACGCGTCGTGAAGAGTATGTCCAAGGCTGGGATGCTTTATAGGCGCAGTAGAATCAACCCATGACGGATTGCCCGGCATATATAAACCGAACCAGCAATCCAGGAAAAAGTCAACGCCATGCTCTGACATAAATTTGAGCTGCCAGTCTTCTGATTCAGGTTTTTCCTCATCAAATGTTCCCATGTATAAATCATGGTATGGGTATCTATATGTAAAATCCCACCCTAAATGAGTACCTTCCTTCCATGCAGAAAAAGTTTGCATTCCTACATAATAGTCGGTGCTTGCCTTTGGCTGGGGCTGGGGTACATAATCGGCTACCTCGGGCTGGTATGTATAAACTTTTATATCATCTACCCACATGGTTCCGATTGCCGATACAGGTGTTGAAAATACCAGGTTATCAAATCCACTGACCGGATTTCTCAAAGCTACTCCAGTTGCTTTTTGCTTTCCGTTTACATATATGTCTGCAATGTCGGTTGAAGGGTCGGCTATGATTCTCATTCTATACCATACATTTGCCTTGTACCCGTCCCATATCGATACACTGGTGCCCGATGAGTTTTCATAACACAGATTCCCATTAGCAGTCACCAGCTTGACAGCGGTTGTGCTTCCACTCTTTAGCTCTGCTGTCATTCCATCTACCTTGCTCGGGATAAAGAAGTTGTATTCATAAACTACTTTGTTGATATTTTGAGAAAAGCTCTTACTTAACGTTTTGTTAGCTGATGTACTTGTGTCATTAAGCTTTATGCTAAATACATCAGGAAGGCACACGCTCTTTAGCATATTTACACTGATAGTACCCCCACTGCCCCCTGAAGTCCAGTCACCGGGCATGTTTGCCATAGTATCCTCAAAATCCGCAAACACATTGTAACCTTTATGTACTCTAATAGGTTTCAGATAAAGGTCACCAGTTGCCGTATATCCTGTATTTATTGATACATAATTCAGAAAGCTTGCAGGGTTTCTGAAAGCTGCTCCACTCACCCTTGATGTGCCATTTACAAACACATCATATGTACCTGCCGAAATATCTGCTACAACCTTTACGGCATACTCGGTATCGGCATTATAGGATTGCAATGCCATAACCGTACCATTGCTGTTTTCATAGCAAAGGTTTCCGCCTGAAGTAAGAATTCTAGCTGCAGGAATATCTCCACTGCTCAGCTGCCATACTACGCCATCCATCTTAATCGGCATTTTGAACCTGTAATAAAAAGTCACTTTACCGGAGCTTTGTTTGACAAACCTCTTTTTAATCAGTACATTGTCCGATGCACTGGTATCGGTTATTTTAAAGTTTTCAAAGTATGTTGCGGAATAAGTCCCTCCTGTAGAGTAGATCTCCCATCCTGAAAGCCTGGGGCTAGTACTATTCATAAACTGGAACATCTCATCGACGAGTACTCCTGATGTAGTATCTATACCCTCCTGAGCTTTTACACTTTGCTGAGGTACAGCTATAAATAATATTGCTAATACCATTGATACAATAGATAGCATACAAAGTTTACTTTTCATAAACATAATTTACCTCCCTTTTTACTAGATATCTATCCTTTCTGCACAACTTATTGTTGTTGTGTGTATTAACATCAGCATTCCTTACATCAATAACTCAACTTAAACTATCTATAGGAAAAGAGGATAAAACCTTGAAAAACCAACACAGAAAAGGACAAAAACCACAGCAGAGTAAAAAATGACTTTGAGATAAAACCAAAGGGTTGATAGACGTACAACCTAAACTATCTTTATAAAAAACATCTTGAAGCAATAATAAAATTGGCGATACCAGTGTTTATGCTACTTGAATATGCAAAAGGACCTTATACCCGGTATGTTCTTTTTAATAACTGGTATGCCTTTCAGACAGCACTTGCACCACCTCCTAATTGCTTTTTTATAAAAACTAGTTTCTTATATAAATATTGTATATACATGATAACTCATTGATAAGGGCTATCTTTTATAGTCCTCAACAACTGTCGAGGGGAAAGGTTGGAGCCAGCCCTTTTGATATGAATAAAACTAAACATAAAGCAGATAATATATTGAAAAACGCTATGCTATATGGCATATAAAACCATATTGATAAAAGGCTATAGCTTCACTAAAGGAGACATATATGGATTTAAAGGGAAGTAAAACATATGAGAATCTGATGAGAGCATTCGCGGGAGAGAGCCAGGCAAGAAATAGGTATAACATTGCGGCCTCCATAGCAAAAAAAGAAGGCTATTTTGTAATTGAATCGGTATTTAACTATACGGCAGATCAAGAAAAAGTTCATGCTAAAGTATTTTATCAAAAGCTAAAAGAGGTTGCCGGGGACAATATCGGTATCAGTGGGGCATACCCTGTAGATTTATATGACAGCACTGTCAAAGTGCTGAAAGCGGCACAGCATAATGAGCTTGAAGAATGGGACGAGGTATATAAGAATTTCGGTAAAATAGCGAAGGAAGAGGGCTTTACAGCTATTTCATATGTATTTGAGAGTATCGCAAGGATTGAAAAAACCCACGCCGACAGATTCGGAAGATTGGCTGAAGAGATTGAAAACGGTACTATTTTTAAGAAAAACGAAGATATTGCTTGGATGTGTACTCACTGCGGGCATATCCATATAGGAAAGGAAGCTCCCGGTGTATGTAGTGTTTGTCAGCACCCACAGGGATATTTCATGCCCTTTGCAGAATCTTTTGCCGAAAAGTAAACTTTATAAAGTATGCAGCATATATTCAATTATTATAGTAATGTTGAGTCTGCTGAAGTCTCAAGTAAGAGTAGCTTAAAGGAATACTATATATTTAAAATATCTTGGAGATCAATACCTTGAAATTTGAGCTGGTAAATAGATTTGCTACGGTCGGTGATTGACCGCTTGGATGCTGCTTAAGGCAGATTGCAAGCGGTTGTTTTATTTTGAAAAGTATTAGTATATACAAATAAATCCTAAAGCAAAAAAGTAATATTGGTTTGCACCAATATATATCGCTACTAATAAGGGAGGAAAGACGAAACCATATTTTGACGGGGAGGTAAGGCTATTGAATACAAACACCATTATCAATCAAGTTTTTATTCTATTATTAATTATGGCAACCGGGTTTTACGCTCAAAAGAGAAAGTATATCAATGACCGGGTATATAAGGGGCTGAGTGACATAATGCTCGATGTAACACTTCCCCTAATGATAATTTCCTCTTTTAACGTAAAGTTTTCCAAAGAAATGTTTGCGAATGTAGGGAAAGCCTTCGTAGTTTCGGTAGCCGCACATGTTTTTTTCATAGCAGCCACAGGTCTGCTTTTTTTTAGATATAGTCGAGATAAAAGAGGTGTTTTGAGCTTTTTAGGGATTTTTTCAAGCTGCGGTTTTATCGGCTTTCCCATCATGGAAAGCCTTTATGGCAAAACCAGTATTCTATATGGCTCCATATATGTACTTGTATTTAATGTTTTTCTATGGACCTATGGCAGCTACATTTTAAAAACAAAAGACTCTAACGCCGACCCTAAAGCGAGCTTTGTCAGGGCGTGGCTAAACCCAGGATTGATTTCTGTAGCTATAGGGATCATACTTTTTTATTCTCCCTACAAGCTACCCTATGCTGTTTTCAGGGCGGCTGAGATTGTAGGCTCCATGACAACCCCGCTTTCCATGATTATTATTGGTTCCATGCTTGCAGGTATGAATATAAAAGATGTATTTTCCGGGTGGGATATTTATTATACATCATTAATCAGGCTGGTAGTTTTGCCGGGTATTGTGCTTCTGATATTGAGATTGTTGGGCTTTCAGGGTATATTGCTTGGGTCTCTTGTAATAGCGACAGCAGCACCGACAGCTGCTGTGACTGTGGTACTTACCGGGAGAAGTGGGGGAGATACTGTATTGGCTTCACGGTGCGTTTTCATATCAACTATTTTATGTATGTTTACCATTCCCTTGTTGGGGACGTTTCTTTAAAAGTATCGATGAGTGTAGAGAAAGAGCCTTGAACCGCCTACTCCATTCCATATTGGCCATGTTTCTCTCGTGTATCCTGTCTTTTTGATACAAAGAGGTTGCCGGAGGAATCAAGCCCTGCATAAAATACTTCTCTTATATTAGTGATACCATGCCCTTTTAGACTGTCCCTTAGCCAATTCTCATCAAGATTTATGTCCTTTAAGTTCTCGGACATAATATTACCGTCAATCACCAAATCTTTTGTAAGTCCCTTGTACTTGGTAGAAATATTCAGATCTGAAGGAGTTAAGGGCGCTTTCTGAGATTTGGGAAGAACCGAAAGGTTACCGTCAGTTTCTAAAACTGCAAACTCTACATCGGCTATATTGAAAACATTCTTCTCCCTTAGCTGCATTAGTAATTCGTTTATGGTAAACCGCGTTCTAGACATATTTTGATTTACTATTTTACCGTTTTCTACAAGCACAGTGGGCTCTGAATCAATCGCTTTCCGTATAAAAAGGCTTTTTATATGCGCATAATCCAGTGTAAGAGTCAAAACGCCAAGAGTAATCAGGACAGTAATTGCTGAGGAAATCGGTATTTGTGATACTAAGGCAAAATTTGCTGTAACCGAGCCTAAAGTAACCCCGATTATATAATCAAAAAAAGTCATTTGGGAGATCATTTTTCTTCCAACAATTCTGGCGACTGTCAGTGCCATAAAATATGCCAGTATTGTATATAAAATTGAGTCAAGTATGGTGTTGCTCATCTACAATTACTCCTTTTTCTTTTTACAATAAACTATCTATATGATTTGCTGTATTGAGCATAAATATTTTTTGTTGATACGGTAAAATATTGAAGATGAAAATTGCTATGTACCTTCTATCTATATAAATTGCGATAATGATATTCAAGGAAAAATTTGATTATCGCAATATAACTTAAGGTAACAAATTGCAAAAAAGATTTAGGGAGAACTTCGTTGTAGATTCTTTTTTGCAATTTATATAAGCTGCCTATTACTCAATGGCATATAACAGTTTTGAAGATATAAAAGCGTATTGTGGGCCTAGGACTTATATGCTATAATTCAAATGTAAATCCTATCGGTTATGTAAACAATGATGTTTGCATACTACTTCTTTCTCAATGCTGAGCTTCTTAAGCGTTATGTTTTAATTCTCTTCTGCAAATCAATTAATCCTTTTCTCTCGAATTTTTGTAATTTAACAAAAGGGTACAAGGTTGTATACCTTTATAAAGTTAGAGTTTTTTATGTATGCATTATTAGAGTGAGCCATATAAGCAGCAACAGAAGTAACTTATTAATTCTAGCAAAAGGAATCAAGGAGGATTAAAATGTTGAAATTTATTTCGAACCTGAAGCTTTCCAGGAAGCTTTTACTTATCATGGTTATATTTATTATTGGTTTTTTATCATTCAGCAGTTATTCCTACTATACTTTAAACAAAGTTAAGGTAGGGGGTATACTTTACGATCAGGTAGCTATGGGGAAGGATTTGATTGCAGATATTCTCCCTCCACCGGAATATATAATCGAATCATACCTTATTCTACATGAGTTGGTGGATGAATCGGATAGCTCAAAGATTGAAGAGTCAATTAAAAAGGGCAATACGCTTGAAGAAGAGTATGAAAATCGTCATAAAATATGGGTTAAGGTTTTACCCGAAGGTGAAATGAAAACTGCTATGGTTAGCGACTCATATAAATATGCTAAAGAGTTTTTCAGTGTAAGAAATAACGAATTTATTCCTTTAATAGAAGCCGGTGACAAAGAAAAGGCTAAAGAGCTTTTGACAAACCAAATTAAGGATGCTTATGAAAAACACCGCCAGTATATTGATAAGGTTGTAAGCTATGCCAATGGATTTAATAAAGATATAGAGCAGGAAGCAAAGAATACCATTTTTGTTAGTTCAATCATAATGGCAGCAGTAGCTAGTACCATAATACTGGTTTCAATGATACTTTTCACCATTATAGCCAAAATTACTTCAAAGAATATTAAACATGCTTCAAATCATTTGGGTTTAATAGCAGAAGGAAATCTGAGCGTAGATATATCAGAGGAGTACTTGAGCTTAAACGATGAAGTTGGTGAAATGGCTCGGGCACTTGATAGAATGCAAAAATCAGTTAGACAGATTATAATAGGGGTTGTTAGCAATATAAACGGCATAAGTAATATGACATCCCAGTTTATAGTAGAGCTAAACTCGGAAATAGGCTCAACCTCAAACTCAATAAAAACATTGTCCTATAGCATGGAAGAAACTGCTGCGTCAGCAGAAGAAATAAATGCAGTATCAAATGAAATGGAAAATGTCATACACTCAGTTTCGAAAAAGGCATGTGAATCATCAGAATCGGTAGATAACATTAATAAGAGTACAGAAGCGCTAAGACAAAATATAAATACTTCTATACAGGATACAAAGCAGGTTTACCAAACAGCAAAAGGAAGCTTAAAAGCTGCAATAGAAGAGTCAAGAGCAGTTGAACAAATTAGTACACTATCAAATGCAATCCTTCAGATAACTACACAGACAAATCTGCTTGCATTAAATGCTGCCATAGAGGCTGCAAGGGCAGGGGAAGCAGGTAAAGGGTTTGCTGTAGTAGCTGATGAAATACGTAAGCTGGCTGAAGATTCAAAGAGCATGGTTAACGAAATACAAAGTGTTACAAAAACCATGATTTCATCGGTTACAAACCTTTCGAGCAGTTCTGAAGGGATACTGAACTTTATTGAAAGCAAAGTACTCAAGGATTATCAATACATACTTGAGGTTGAAGAGCAGTATAGCCGTGACCGGGAATTTGTCGGTTCACTTGTATATGACTTCAAGGAATGGACTGAGCATATGAAGACATCCATTGGAGAGATTCTAAATGTTATTCAGGGGATAACGGGAATGGTTCACAGCAGCTCAAGCGAGATTAATAAAGTTTCGGAAAAAAGTTCAAGTATTGCCCAAAAAGCTGATGAGATTAAGGCATACATGGAGGGCTATCAAACCGAGATTAAGGATTTAAACGCGACAGTGGAAAGATTTAAGGTTTAGGTAATATAAAGGGGACGGCCTGAGGTTTTACATCATCACATCCGTCCCCTTAGTATTTGTTTTTACTATACGTTATCTTCGCTCCACAATTTGAGGAATTCGATTACATCACTGAAAGCTGGGCTTTTTGCATTTCTTACGTAGTAGCCGGAGGTTGCAACGCCCAATAACAAAGATTGCTGTGGGCTCAGGTTAAGGATTTGCCCGAGACAGAAGCCTGCGTTAAAGTTGTCGCCTGCGCCTGTGGTTAATTTGGGTTTTGGTGTGTATGGTCCTTGTACATGATAATAGCTTCCGCCAATAACTGTTGCAGCTTCTATTGTCGGGTGTACAACAAGACAGTATATATCCAGCTTGTCAGCAACCTGTGTAACTAGTTTCTGCAAATCGATATTTTTAGTATCGTTAATATCGTATCCCTCAAAGCCAAGAACTATAGCTATTTCAACTGCTTCCTTCAAATTAAGGCCGAGTATGACCTGGAAGTGAGTACTAAAGCTCCTTATAAGGTTAAGTGCGTCTGTAATGTCCTCTTTTGTTCTCTTTTCAGGATCTGCAAGATCAAAGAATACGTATTTCTTTTCGTCGGTAGGATTCAGATGTGGGAATACTTCGTCCAGCAGGCCCCTCCATATATCACTCATATAAGGCAGCATAGTCCAGTTTTCAAGACCCAGAAGTTTTGCGTCGTTTATCAGTTCTATAAGCTTTGGTACTCCAATTATCTTCTTGATGTTTTCCCAGTTTATGTCCTTTAGAGTATCATGCTTGCCTACCATTATCTTACCGTCATCAAACTCTACGGCATCGGTGTGTCCCGGGTTGGCTATAGATAAAACATTGCAAATCTCAGCCATTGGTTTAAATACTTTTTCTATGTGAGGGTATCCGACTGCGCCTATGTAGGTTAGGCCTACTCCGTATGTAGCAAGTGCGTTACTGAGTATTGGTCCGTTTCCACCCAACTTTTCGTCCATACGTACCATTTCGATATTGGTACTAAGACCGGCAGCTTGAATGATTTTTTCTCCGTACTCTCTCATAGATATGAGTCTTTCGTATTCCTGAGCATTCTTTCTTGTAGCTACCACATGAAGAATTTCGTCCACGAAGCCGTCAAGGCCGATTACTACCTTATTGTTGCCAGGATTTTTCCCACTAAGTACTTCTGCCAATTCCACAATCTTTGATTTTAACTCTTTCTCCATAACACACCTCATGCATCCATAAATTTTATACTTTTACACAAGAATGATTTGAAAGATAGTTTACAGTAAACTATCCTTACTGCTAAAGCCTGTCTGTATTGTAAATTTACATTAATTATAGCTTATTGCCCTAAAAAATGAAACACTTCAAAAGGGCATGAGGTAATTAATTTGCTGCTTAAGAATTAATCAACAAAAGCCATTACACTCAACTATCTTTAATGTCCAACCAATAAATATAGGGCTTAAGAAACCTTTGCTTATTGTATATATTCTACGTATATTAAATATCAGTGTCAAGGATAATAATCCATAAACCCCAAATTTTGCTTGAGAAATCTAAGTTGACCAGCAAATTTGGAGGTTGTTTAGGGTATAGCAGTATAGGAAATACGGAGTGTACCGACATAAGGTATATGATTTTAATACCATACCCCAAACCTACTTAAGCAAGGTGATCCATTTGGAAAGTAAAAAAAATATTGACAAATATATGAAACTATCATACTGTATCATTAATGGATATATTGATAATAGATATATTATTAATGGATATATACTAATGGAGGTGGTAGCTTGTCAAGAAACAATTCATTTACGGCACAGCAGCTAACTGACTCGGCGTACTACATACTATTGTCGATGTTAGCTCCCAGGCATGGATATGCGATAATGAAGTACATCGAGGAATTAACTGACGGAGAGATTACGATAGGTCCGGCCACATTGTATACACTGATAAGAAAAATGCAGGAGGCAGATTATATAGTTCTCGGAGAAGGAGAAGGCGAGGATGAACGTCGTAAAACGTATAGAGTTACTGAAAAAGGGCGTACAGCCATTTTAAATGAGATAGAACGGCGTTCGAGAATGGCAGAGCATGGTAAGAAGGCTATTAATATGCAGGAGGTAGACAATAATGGGGAGAAATAACAAAACACGTTATATGCCGTCTATGGGATTGGCATTTGTTGAAGAAAGTGAAATGAGGAAGCTAAGCAGGCTGGCGGAGGACGGGTGGTTGCTTGAATCCTTTGCATTCCTTGGATATAAATTACGCAGAGGAGAAAGGCAAAAACTAATATATTCAATGGATACTTATGACCTAAAGCCCGGGGAACGGGAACAGTATTATGAGATGTTTGAAGCAGGTGGATGGAAACATGTTTGTTCCCATGGCAATATTCATATTTTTTCAGCAAGTCCCGATACAAAGCCCATATACTCAGATAGAAGCACACTCTATGAGAAGTATAGACGTGCAATCGGGCTTTGGAGATTGCTGACCATTATTTTTGGACTTACAGCGATTCTCAGCTATACGCTTCACTATATCTCACTTACTAATTGGCGCGATTATTATTTAGCTAATATTCTGTTTACTGCGTTCACCGCGAGCCTTTCTTTTGCGGTGCCCTCAATTATGACATATACAGCTTTTTTCATACGGCAAAGGCGATTTAAATAGATATTTATCTGAACAAATTATGGCTTGCCAGCTAAGGTAAGGCTTGACCACATTGACAAAGTGACCGTTTGAGGTTGGTAAAAACAGCTTCAAGCGGTTTTGTTTTTATAGATAGTTTAGGTTGAAAGTGATTTTTTCCAGTTAGGCAAATCACACTTCCACAGTTCGTTGCCTAGCTGGAAATCACTAAGTTCAACCTAAACTATCTGTATATTAAATAATTAGAATTAATAGAAATTTGTAATGTTAAAAAGCACTAGTATGGACATAATAATTCTAAAAAGAGGAGAGTTGTTATGGCGAATATTTCAATAAATCTTGGTGCGAATATTGATCAGAAGGACATTGATAACCTAAGGAACAGCTTAAAAAGCTTAGGTGCAGGAGATAAAATCACTATACGTATTGAGGCGGCAGATGCACATGAAGCCGGTAAGCTGACCGATGAACTGGTAAGGCAGGGGTTTGATTACCAACCTCATGGGGGACATACAAGTGAATTTTATTTTACCGCACAAAGAAGAGTAGAATAAACTATGCATAGCGTTATAAAAAAAGTCCTTGAAGAGCATATCAGAGAGGACTTTACTTAATTCACAATTATAAAAAGTTAAAGGAGTTAGGGAAATATGAAACACAACAAAGCAATTGCATACATAAGGGTAGTGACAGAAGACAGGAATGTAATTGATGAACAAAAACGCCATATAGAAAGTGCTGTGTTTAAAAATGAATATGAATTGGTAGATTCCTATATCGATGTAGGAGATGGTGCAAGCTTAAAGCGCGAGGGTATTAAAAAGCTATTAGAGGACGCTAAAAACAATAGAATGAATGCAGTTTTTGTTAACAGTAAGGATGACTTATCAACTGATAGGGCTGATATGATAGAGCTAATGGAAATGTTTTCGGCATTAAATGTCCTTGTGTACTCTGTAGACGGTAAATGCTTTTTGAATGACCCCTTGGACACTTTAAGTAATCTAAGCAGGGAAATTTATAATACTCTCTCCGAGATGGAGCAAAACGGTATAGATTTGGTAAGTGATGTTGATATTGATAAAAAGGCATCCAAAAAAGACCCTACAGCCAAACTTGAAAGCAAAATCATTGAGGCGTATCTGGAAATACAAGGTGACAACAGGCCTCAAGTCTGAAAGTACGAAAGTTTATTTGTAAGACTCAATATTAATTCCGGTATAGATAAGTCAGTGTAAGCTTAGTGTTTTCCAGCTAGACAATGAGCTGTGGCAAGTGCGATGTGCCTAGCTGGGTAAAAACACTTTTACAGTGACTTATCTATAATTGGTGCAAAGCTCTGTAGCTGTATACCGCATGTAAGTTGTTTAATAATGCCTTACATGCGGTTTTATTATAGGGATATATCTTACAAGAACTTTTGAACTTTAGCTCTAATAGGCATTTAATAATTGACTTAAATGTATTAAACTAGAAGTATGAAAGGGTTATCTATAGGTGGAATAGCATGAGAATTGAGCATATTGCGCTATGGACTAAGAATTTGGAACAACTTAAGGAATTCTATATTGAGTTTTTTGGCGGGAAAGCTAACGAGAAGTATCACAACTCCAAGACTGAATTTGAGTCCTATTTTCTTACCTTTGATAGCGGAGCAAGGCTGGAGATAATGAGAGCACCCTCACTAAATAGTAAAGTCAATGAAGATGCTCCATTTACGGGTTATGTACATATGGCTTTTTCTACAGGGAGTAAAGAGGGTGTAGATACTTTGACCGATAAGATTAGGGAACGGGGATATAAAGTAATAAGTGGCCCTCGCCAAACCGGAGATGGATACTATGAGAGCTGCATATTGGACCCAGATGGAAATGTAGTCGAAATAACTATTTGAAGCATACTTCGGATTCTATGTAGATATTTTCCTCAACCTAGAAAAGGGGTATTTTGCCACGTTTAAAGCATATTTGCTAGCGTGAGTTTTTTCTTCTTTGTACATTAAGATACAAACATTTATGTACATATCTCCAATTTGAAGTATAACACTTAGACCATAACTTTCATAAGTAATCCAACTATCTCTAAAAAATTTACCTTGTACAAGATAAATCCAATATACTATAGAGACATCAATGAAACAATTAAGTTATTATATAAATATTGATAGAAAAAAGTATAAAAATAACTCATAGAATACTATAAATACTATGAGTTATGAGAGTTAAGTTAACTGCATTTATCTAAACTGGTATCACCGAAATGCTTCTAAATACTGTATTGCAACGTTGTTTATATGTATTCAATGGTCACCACTCAAAAAAGCGTTTTTATATGCCGATGTTTCAAATCCACATTATAGGTAGGTGTAATAGTTCATAAACTAAATAGGAATAGGGAGATTACACAAGCCAGTTGACTAACTAACACTTGTTAGTTATAATTGTAACTAACAAGTGTTAGTTTAATGCGTAGGTAGTTTGTAGTAAGGGGGAGATAGTTTATGAAAAAAGTTCTTGCTATTATAGGCAGCCCTAGAAAAGGTGAAACATATAAAGCAGTATGTAGATTTATTGAAGAATTAAATAAGGTTGAACAAGTTCAAGTTGAGTACATAATGCTAAGCAGGTACGCTATAAGCGACTGTACAGGGTGCCATAACTGTATAAAAAAAGGTGAAGAAACCTGCCATGAAAATGTTAAGGTACATGAAATACAGGATAAAATAAAAAATGCCGATGGAATTATTCTTTCCACACCGGTTTATAACCAGCATGTAACTGCTTTAATGAAGAAGTTTATGGATTACTTAACCTTTCTCTGGCATAGGCCTTCGATGTTTGGGGTTAAGTTTTTCGGAGTATCCAGCGGTGGGGGAATGTTTGGCCCGGTTTTCAAATATTTGAAGATGAACGTTGAAAGCTGGGGAGGCATTTGGGTCGACGGTTTAGGGGTTCCTCACTATGATACACTCACCGAAAAATTCAAAGATAAGGTTGATGAGGATATACGAGCTAAAGCGCGGAAGTTTATAAAAGCGATGGAGGTAAAAACGCTTCCTAGACTAAATTTTAGTAGATTGATGTGGTTTAACATATGGAAAATGAATGCGGAAGCAGGTAAGGAAGATTTAAAAAAGGATTATGAGCATTGGTCGAAAATGAATTGGTTCAATACGGACTATTATTATGATGTAAAGGTAGGAATACTTAAAAGAATAGCTATAAAATTCGCTACAGGTATGGCAAGGATGTTTATGAGAAGGGTGTATAAGGGATATTAAAAGACAAGGGCGTGAGTTATCTAATGAATACAAAGGATAGGATTCTGGAGGCAGCAATTGATTTGTTTTCCGAAAGAGGGTTTAATGACGTATCGGTAAGGGAGATTACAAGGGCTGTAGGTATAAAAGAAAGTTCGCTGTACAACCATTTTACCAGTAAGCAGCAAATTCTTGACGAAATCTTTGAGTACCTGCGGGTACAACTCGATAAGACGACTCTACCGGAGGAAGAAGTAATAAAGATGATTGAGAATATGACGCCGGGGGAATTCTCTGTGTTTGGTGCAAACGTATTTAAGGAATACATGGGCAATCTGACGCTGATGAAGATATGGCGTATACTGTCTATAGAGAGATTTCGAAATGAAAAGGCCAATGAGTTTTTTAAAAAGTACTTGATTGATAATGCAATTGAATATCAGTCAAAGGTATTTAAGATTATGATGGATAAGGGTTTGATAAAGGAGTTCGACCCTAAGTTGCTTGCAAGGGAATTTTACGCACATACCATTTATCTGTATTTCAGATTTTTTGAAGTGGAGCGGGATACAAACCCTGCGGATAACCCGGAAATACAACGCATGGTAATGGAACATATGGATTTTATTATGAAGGCGATAAACAAGTAAGTATGTATATAAACCTTTCTAAGAATAAATCATATATAACATATGATTATCTAGAGAGGTAACAATTATGAACAAGGAAGCTGGTATTAATCGGTATATACGTGATATTGCACTAAGCGAGGGGGCATTATTGGTTGGTTTTACACAAATAAGAAGAGCCGAACCGGTAGTTTTATTGGCTTTTCCCTTCTCGGAAAAGTGGTTTTTTAAGGCTCCGGGCGTATTGACCAAGATACTGGGAAGAGCACATGCAAAAAGCAAAAATGCACACAATAGGATACAGCATTTCTTGGCAAAGGAAGGTTATAACGTCCATCAGAAAACTGTTTTATCCATTTACGGTGATTATCGCCCTCTAGCCAGGTCAGCCGGTATAGGAGAATGGGGAAGAAACGGGTTGATAGTAAATAAAGACTATGGTTCAAATATGCTTTTTTCAGCGCTATTTACAAATGCACCTTTGGATGTTGATACACCAGTTGAAAAAAGCCAAGACTATTGTAGAGAGTGTACCCGTTGTATCGATTCGTGCCCGGCAAAGGCCTTTGAAAATAATACATTTCACTTAAGCCGCTGCTTGCCAAAGGCATTAAAAGGGTGTTATGAGTGTTTGAAGGCGTGCACAGGAAAATGACATAAGGCATAGAGCGGGGGATATCTCCTTTGATTATACTGAAGCTTATTAAAGACAACTATAACTATATTTAAAGGTTGAGGAATGCCCTCAACCTTTAAAGCATTAAAATTTCTGTTTCAGGGTGCTTTATTGTTTCTTGCGGTCATCCGCCTCTACGAGGTCATGTACAGGTACTTCACCTTCAGCGCCGGTCTCTAAGAATTTGACTCTGGCTATATCACCATTTACTCCCTGTATCCACACAGGGTCATTATTGTATAAAACTCTAATCTCACTGGGAGAACCTATAATCTCCATTGCACTTTCCGTATCCAATAAAATCGTCTCCTTTTACACTTTTTATTAGTATTGCACTTTTAGGATAAGTTATTAGTATAATACTACTTTGTTATCTACTTAATTATGGCAAATTATTTCTTCATCATAAATTCCAAAATAACAAAGTAGTAATAATTTGAGTGATTTACGTATGATAAAATATGAAAGATATTCCTGTGGACAATTAGCTGACGGATATGTATAATCTTATTTGCTGTGTGAGACAATTACATATTACTGAGGTATTCGTCAAGCTTTTATTTTGAACCTACATCATTCATAAGGGAGTTCAATATGAGCAACAGATATCGGGCCCATAGTAAGACCATTTATGGCAGGGGATGGTAGAAGTTATCATGCGGACACCCACCTATCGCGAGATAGGTGTCAAAATTAAAGCAACGGTATCGTGGTAACAATAATTAAAAACAAGCAAAGCTTAGGTATTATAGGATACTTAAGCTTTTTATATTTTACGTACTTTACATAATTCTGCCTGAATCAAAGCTGTTCTTACAGCTAATAATAGCTTTATAAGCAATATCGATAACTTGTAATCACCCGGGAATGACAAAGGTTGGAAGGAATTTAATTATAACAATTATAACAAAGAGAAGGTGATACAATCGATACAATAAAGCAGTTAAAAAGAGTTGGTACCCATGACGGCAAGTTTCATGCCGATGAGGTAATGGCAACTGCAATCCTTAAGGAGATATTTGATATAGAGCTTGTAAGGACTAGAGATCTTGAGGTTCTTAGCAAACTGGATATAGTATATGATGTGGGAGATGGAGAATTCGACCATCACCAGAATGAAAAGGAATACCGTGAGACTGGAACACCTTATGCTGCTTGTGGGCTGATTTGGAGAAAATTCGGGAGGGATGTCCTCAAATTCAGAGAGCCATCATCGCCGGAGGAGGAGATTGAGGAAGTTTTTCAATCCATCGATGCTGCCCTAATTGAGGGGATTGACGCGTCGGATAACGGTCTTAAGACATACCGGACTATTATACCGACACCCAATATATCGTCTATTATTGCAGGATTTAATCCTCCTTGGCATAGCGATATATCGGAAGATGAGGCTTTTAATGAGGCAGTTGAGGTTGCAACGGCTACCCTTAAGAATACAATCAATCAGCATATTTCAGATATTAAGGCAAGGGCTTTTGTGATAGAAGCATACAATAATCGCATCAGGCCGGAGTTGGTTATACTGGAGAGGAATTATCCGTGGGCGCATACCTTAGCGGATATTGATACTGAAAACGAAGTGTTATTTGTTATCTACCCGAGGGGAGAAGAATATTTGATACAGACGGTAAGAGGAAACAATGGGGCTTATTTTGGTGATAGAAAAAAGCTTCCTTTATCCTGGGCCGGTAAAAGGGATGGAGAGCTTTGTGCGATAATTGGTATAGATGACGCAGTATTTTGCCATTCTGCCAGATTTATTGCAGGGGCTAAGTCGATGGAAAGTATATTAAAAATGGCCCACCTGGCGATTGCTGAGCCGGAAGAGGTAGTGGAATTACCGGAAGATGTGGCAGTACATGGGTTTATGGCAGCCATAAAAAAGCTGTTGTTGAGCAAGAAGGTAGTAATAAGGCGGTAGAATTTTTATCCTATAGGTAAAAAAAACAAACTGGGATTGGGCGTCAAAGCTAATCTCAGTTTGTTTTTTTACGGATTTTTATTGCATGCTGGAATTATGCCATCAAAAGTTTGGAAGGTTAAGGACTACAAACCCAGCAATTTTTTTTGTTATGGAATAATTTACAATTACCTAATGGTATTTTAATGCGTGGTTAATATGGAATTGGAAAAATGTAGGCAAATATAAATAGAGAGGTGAGGTTTCTGAAAGTATTCAAACTACGATAGAATCAAAAGTAGATAATGGCCCAACTTCCTGATATCTACCACAAGAGATTTCATAGACAGCTCTATAATTCAAACGGAATATTATAGGGCAAAGGAAGTGATCTATAACGTCAATAAGAGTTTATTGAGATGTTGTTTTAATAGCTTACATAAACAAGGGTTTTGTGGAACGTTAAAATCTAAGTAGAAGTTTAAGTAATTTTAAGGGGCAAGCGCCACATACTAGGCGCTTGCCCCTTAGCCATATTATACAATAGTCATTATGTTAACAATTGTTGACTATAAAAGATAGTCCTCCTATATGTACATAATATGTTATAATATAACTGGTATAAGACTATTTACTAAAAACAGGTTGTGCTAGTGTCGAAAAAGAAAAGATGCAGTGGGGATCATAATACCAACGTCAATAATACTCCAGTATCTATAATTATTATGCAAACTTATAATACGATGTGTTTTTCAAAGTACAAAACTACAATATAAATAAAGCGAAAGGCGGGTTTTTATGGATGTAAGAAAGCTATTAGCTAGAGGTGCTCAGTTTTATGCTGCACGTGAGGCCATAATTGATGGGGAGCGCAGGATATCATTCTTTGAAGCATGGGACAGGGGCATACGCTTTGCCAATGGGTTACTGTCCTTGGGATTAAAACCTCAGGACAGGGTTGGGGTATTGGAAGATAACTGTCTGGAGTCATCGGATGCTTATATTGGTCTTGCTATTGCCAATATGGTACGGGTACCTCTTTATGCAGGAAGCAGTTTTGAGGTTCATTCACATATGTTGGGGCAGACAAGCTGCTGTGCACTTGTAGCCAGCTCCAATCACATAGAAGAAGTGGCAGGAATACAAAATAAGCTGAGTGGGCTTGAACATATTATTGTTCGGGATGAAGGCTATGAAGAGTGGTTATTTTCCCAATGTAATGAACTCCCCGAAATTAGTGTAGAAACCGAGGACTTGTTTATTATTCGTCACTCGGGTGGAACTTCAGGTTTACCAAAGGGAATAGGGATAACACATAGGAGATGGATAATCAGTATGCGGGATTGGTTTTTCCGATTACCGTCCATTATACCTGGTGACGCTTTTCTCCATGTGAGCCCGATGTCCCACGCATCCGGATATATGTTTTTACCGGTGTGGGCTGCGGGCGGGCGTAATATCATGCTTCCCTCGTTTGAACCTACAAAGTGTTTAGAAGTAATGGAACGAGAAGATGTAGCTTATATATTCGTAGCCCCCTCTGAATTGAATAGGCTTATACACTTTGCTTCATCAAAAACTCCTAATGATTGGCCGCATTTGAAAGCTATGATGAGTGGAGGAGCTCCTATCCCTAGTAAAGTCCTTCAGGGTATCAGGAATGTTTTTGGTGATGTTCTTTATCAATCTTACGGTCAAACAGAAGTTGGGATTGTTTCTATAGGAAGCCCTTGGCAATGGAGTATGGAGGACTTTGACGGCTCATACCCTGCTCGGGCATGCGGTACACCCTTAAATTTTGTAGATATTAAAATAATGGATGAAGTGCGAGTGCAAGCAGCAGGTCAGGCGGGTGAGATAGTTGTTCGTACCGATGGTATGATGGATAATTACTGGGGTGACGAAAATAAAGACTGTAATTTACATGAAGAAAAATGGATATACACTGGAGATATGGGTAGGTTGGATAAAAATGGTTTCCTATATATTCTTGGACGGAAAGAAGATGTAATAACTAGTGGCGGGAACAAGATATATCCTCTCGAACTCGAGAACATTATCTGTTCACAAACTGAGGTGCTGGAAGCGGCTGTAGTTGGAGTTCCTCATAATGAATTGGGGGAAGTAGTACTGGCTTATTGCGTAGTAAAAGAGAATTCTTCTCTTAAGGAGGAGGAAATCAAATCAATTTGTCGGGAAAAAGTAGACTTCGATAATGTGCCTCTCTATGTGAAAATAACAACAGAAAGTCTGCCAAAAAATAATATAGGTAAAGTTATCCGTAAGTCACTACAGACTTTAAGCTATACATAATGCAATTGTAATAAGTCCACTATAGGGAGGTAAAAGGGAAATGAAATTAGCAATTGCTTCAGATTTGTCTGGGTTCCCCCTGAAAGAGTACGTGTTCAACCATCTTTGCGAAAATCATAAGGAAATTGAATTGCTGGATTTTGGTATAGAATCTCCCGATGAGCCAAAGCCGTTTTATGAGCAAGCTGGAAAGGTTGCTCAGGCAATACAGAGGGGAGAGGCACAGTTGGGTATACTTGTCTGTGGAACAGGACAGGGTATGACTATAGCTGCCAATAAATATAAGGGTATTTACGCAGGGCTTGTTACTGATCCGCTTTCTGCGGAGAGGGCTAAATCAATAAACAATGCCAATGTCATTACTATGGGATGTTGGATTACAGCTCCCGTAATGGCGGCTCAAATCGTGGACAGATGGCTCTCTGGAAGTTTCACAGAAAATATGGATTCGAAAAGGGACTTTATAATTGAAGCATTCAGACAAGTTCAGAAAATTGAAAACGATCAATTTAAATAAATACATAACAATTTTGTTCAACTGGAGGTTATAATGGAAGCATCTGTTGTTAAATTAAAGGAAGCAGCAGCCTTTCTGAATAAAAAAGGATTTTTGCTGCCTGGATCTTCAAGCGGTAATATAAGCGTGAGAAACCCTAATAATCCGGAGGGTATGATTATCACTTTGTCTGGAGAAAGTTTAGATTTTCTAAAGGAAGGTACCAAAAGCTTTTGTGAAGTTCCATTATCAAATCGAGGGTATGAGGAACACGATTCTCAGTCTGTTGATTGGTCAAAATGGGATTTTAAAGTCCATGGACTGGACAGAGAAGCAAAAAGCATGTTGATTCCGGGAAAAACGTATACAATGAACTCCATGTCTGAAACAAAACAAGGGAAGCCTTCTTATGAGACCTGTCTTCATTTAGGAGTTTATGAAAACATAAGGGGCGCAAATGCTGTTGTTCATTTGCATTCTCCCAATTCCACCAATTTCGCTTGTTTAAAACCCGAAATAATAATGCAACTTCGTAAGAACTGTGAAGCTTCGTTTCCTGACAAGGATAAGACTAATATCGTACCTTATATTAACGTGGCTAGAATTGCAAAATGCGGTCCCATTCTGTGGTGTCCACATTTTCCAGCAGCAAGTAATGAGCTTCATGAATACGTATGGAGAGCTTTAAAAATTAATGAATGCATAGCTATAATCTTACAGAATCATGGAGTGCTTACTATAGGGGTGACCATCATGGAAGCAGCTATGGTTGCAGCTGAGGTTGAACAGGAACTGGGGATTATCCTTGATACACTGCGTCTTTCCGGTGGGAGATTAGATTGTCTTAACTATATTGAAGCTCAAGATGTTGAATGGTATTGGAAAAACATTTCTAAAGGTAACCCGTGGGAAAAGCTGCATTCCAAATAAGCCAATAGAGGAAACTACTATGAAAAAAGTATTTTATAATAATAAAGTAATTGAAACATTTGTTTTTGATTTGGATGGTACTGCTTTCGGATATAATGATTGTGTTGCTTCGATCAATTCCGAAGGAAAGGTTTTAGAGTACATATGTAACCGGTTTACTCATGTAAGTATACAGGATATTTATCAAATTTCCCAAGCGTGTATGGATGTTGACAGGAAAAAGTGGTTTATGGGTATCTTGAAACAAATCATAATGGATTATCCAAAGACTAGCCCTGAGTTTGATATTGATTCTTTTGCAGATGATTTGGAATCACTATACTGGGTAACATTTACTCAATTGAATATACCGTATTTTGATTTTATTTATTTCATCGAGAAAATCAGATCTTTCTGCAAGATTGCCATAATAACCGACGGGTATATTAGAAATCAGAAAATCAAGATATTTTCAAGCGGACTACACAAATACTTTGATTTCAATAATATTGTATACTCAGATGAAATTAATTCAAAAAAACCATCGCGCGAAATATTTGACTATGCTCAGAAAAAGATTGGGTACGATCCCAAAACTACTGCATATATTGGTGACTTACTGGGAAAAGACATTGTTGGGGCAAATAATGCAGGGCTTTTATCAGTATTTCTTAAACGAGGTACAAATATTTCTGATATTCCCAAAAACCAGAACCAAGAGCCACATATAACTATATCAAATTACTATGAACTTCTTAATTTACTTGAAATAATGTAAGGGGTGAAAGGTATGGAAGCAAAACAAATTACGGGAAAGAATGTATTTGTAACAGGATGTAGTAAAGGGATTGGACTGGCAATTGTAAAAAAGTTTTTAGGTGAAGGATACACCGTATACGGTTGTGACCTTCATGAACCGGACCTTGATAGGAAAAATAATTTTGTTTTTTTAAATTGCGATATCAGTGATCATGATCAGGTAAAACAGCTGTACCATAATTTCCTTGAAAAAAATATCAAATTTCACTCTATTATAAATAATGCCGGAATCAACCTGAACGCTTCTATTGAAGATATTTCATATGAAGACTGGGATCGAGTATTAAAGACAAATGTTTACGGTCCGTTTAATGTTACACGTTACATGCATTTGCTATTAGATACATGCAGCCCGTCAATCGTCAATATCGGTTCGGATCAAAGCTTTATTGCCAAAAAAAACAGAGTAGCTTATTGTACATCAAAGGGAGCTATCTTGCAGTTTTCACGTTCTCTGGCAGTGGATCTGGCACATAAAGGCATTAGGGTCAATTGTGTATGCCCAGGCCCGATTGATACTCCGATGGCGAGGGAATTAATAAAAGACCAGGCTTTTGAAATAAAGCAGCCTATTCCTAGATTGGGAAAGCCTGAGGAAGTTGCAGATGTTGTGTTCTTTTTGTGCTCAGAAAGTGCAGCATACATTACCGGAACGTCTGTTATGGTGGATGGGGGATATACTGCTATGTAATTCCATCCTTTAGAGAGCATAGATGTAGTGCAGATGATAAAGGACTTTATACTATGAGTACCTGCATGTATATTAGCGGGTAATAATCAAAGAACTGCCCCCTGTCAAGTAGACAGTGGAAATAATTAAAAAATTGGAACTGTCAACAAAAACTAGACACAAAGTTAAGTGAATTTTATGAATTTAACTCTTCAAATTGGACAGGAGAAACATACCCAAGCGAAGAATGCATTCTCTTTGTGTTATAATATAATTCAATATATTTAAAGATTTCTTGCTGAGCTTGTTCAGGTGTTTCGAAAGCAGTGTCCTGAATGAGCTCCCTTTTAATTGTCCTATAAAAAGATTCCATTAAGGCATTATCATACGGATTACCTTTTCTGCTGACACTTGATACCGCTCCATGCGTACGCTGTAAAATCTGAAAGTTACCGCTAGTGAACTGAGAGCCTTGATCTGTATGAACTATAAGGCCTTTATTCGGACGTTCTCTGCCATAAGCCTGCATAAATGCATCCATTACAAGGGTGTCCTTCATTTTCTTACCCATTGACCATCCAGGTACTTTGAGGGAATAAATATCAAGAAATACGGTCAAATATAATAGACCTTTTTTGGTAGGCACATATGTAATATCTCCAACCCAAATCGTGTTCTTATCATCAGTTTGAAATGATTGATTTAGTAAGTTAGGTCTTTCTATTGAAGATGATTCCTGATTATAATGCTTGTACCGGTATCGTGTACCCTTTGGGAGCAACTTCATATTTCTCATCAATTTAGAAATACGTTTACGGTTTGCTTTGATACCTTTTTGTTCAAGAACCTTTGAAATTCTTATAGAACCATATCTACCTATGTGCTCTTCGAATATCTTTCTTATTTCTGTACTTAAAACATCATTTTCAAGCATTCGCTTAGATGGCTTCCTGTTTAGGTATTCATAGAAACCAGAACGTGAAATGTTTAATGTTTTACAGGCCTTCTTGATATTATATTTGCTCTGGTTTTCATTAAGATATTGAAATCTTATACATTCTTTTTCTTCAAGAAGGCCCGGAATTTTTTTAGTAGTTCTAACTCTGCTCTAAGTTCTTCATTTTCCCGTTTGAACTTTTTAATTTCATATTGAGAATTGTAAAGTGCGCTTCCATGGCCTGGAAACGCACTTTCTCCATACTCTTCAAATTCACTTATCCAGCGATACAGGCTATTGTAGTGGATAGATAATTCCTTCGCAACTTCAGAAACGGACATAGTACCTTCCAAAACTAATTTTACTGCTGCCATCTTAAATTGACGATCATAACTTCTTCTACTCATAAACTGTCACCTTTTTCTCTTAACTTAGTGTCCAGTTTATCATACCATATCCAATATATGGGGGTACTACAAAAGATAGTACTAACATAAATACAAAGGATGTGCTAGAATTCCAGCATAGGTTAAACCAATATATCCCGGGGTATACATTTAATGTATTAAACTTTTGTTATAATTTAATATAAGGGGGTAGTTATTATGAGAATAAAAAATTAGATATGGTTCAGCAATGAACAAATAATAATAGAGCAATGTAACTAATAACCCTAATAATGGTTTATGACAATTGGTTTCCATTGAGATTAATTATTAATAAAATATGGTTTACGAAGGAAGGAAAGATTTTAACTATGAAATTCAAAAAGAGCATACTATTGGTTTGTATAATTTTCACTTTAAATTTAGTACTATCATCTATGGGTATAGTACATGCAGAAACTTTACCAGTAAACGAAATGAGGTTAACTGCAAGTGACACAAACGGCGGCGGAAGTTGCGCTGTGACTGTTTTTTATTCAGATGGTAGTAGTGAAACAGTGAGCTTAATGCTTTATTCATTAGAATCTAAGAAAGCTTTATCTCGATCAGATGTAGTAAAAATTCAGTGGGGCGGCAGTGGAGGAGGTGGTTCTACTACCACAGTGCATAAGCTATATTATGGTTCCACATTGCTGCTAACCTTTACCAGTACAGGCCCTTCACCAAGCCTTGCTTCTGGCTCAGTACTCTATCCTGTACCTACTACTACACCTGTACCTACTCCTACACTCAACCCATTAATGGAGATGAAGTTGACTGCAAGTGACCCTAATGCTGGTAGTGGGAGTTGTGCAGTGACTGTTTTCTATTCTAATGGTTATGTCGAAAAAGTAAATTTTGCACTTTATTCATTAGAATCTAAGAAAGCTTTATCTAGAGCAGACGTAGTAAAAATTCAATGGAGTGGCAGTAGCGGAGGTGGTTCTACTACCACAGTACATAAACTATACTATGGTTCCACATTACTACTAACCTTTACAGGCACAGGCTCCTCATCAAGTCCTGCTTCTGGCGCAATCCTCTATCCTACTAGCATTATTCCAGGAACCGAAACTAAAATTACGGCAGCTGAAGGTGTAAGCGGCGGCGGGAACTGTTACGTGAAATACTATTTTGCAGACGGCACCGACCAGACAATTGTATACTCACTATTCATGGCTGAGGATAAAAAATATCTTTCGAAGCCAAATCCTATTAGAGCAGAATGGATGGGAGCCGGAGGCGGCGGAAATCCTGCGACAGTACATACTTTATATTGTGGTACAAAAAGAATGCTTACATTCATGGGTACTGGCGATCAAAGTACGCCTCCTCTAAAAACGGTAATATATGATATAGATCCTAATAAAGCAACACCCTATAGTACTAGCATTGAGCCGCCTCAAGATACATATCAACGTACTAACTACACAAGTATGAGAGCAAATAGCACCTACGGTTCTGGTGAATTTGGCATTAAGTGTTATTATTCTGATGGCTCAAGTGAAATATTAGTCTACGGAGCATATTGCCTAGATGAAGTTAGAAATCTTCGCAGGTCAGATGTAATTGGAATAGTGTGGTCAGGTAGTTCAGGTCTAACAGGTAATGAAGTACATACGCTGTACTATGGAAATAAGGCGATAGTTAGCTTTAATGCATTACAACCTCCACAACGCGGAGCACTACTATATAAAGCACCACCTGTAGTAGCGTACCCTGTACAGCATGTAAACGGACAGATATTGCAGGACTTCTTCTATAAAACTCTGAAATCCTATGAACCTCAAATGTTGAGTGCCCTCCAAGGCTCCGATCACCATTATGATGAATTTAGAATAGACAGACTAAACTTAGATATTGTTAATGGAAGGGCAGCTGTAGATATTTACATACACTATACAAAATGGACTCTAGGAATACCTTTTAGAACTCATGCAAATGCAACATTGAATTTCGAACTCAGGACATCTGCAGACTACTCCCGTTATGGGCTATATTGCCTAGGCCTATCTAGTTTTAATATAAATAACCTCTCGGGTCTTATAGATGGTTGGATTAAGGATGATTTAAATAAATCACTCATAGGTAAGCAGTATTGGAGTCCGGTTAATCAAGTACCATCACAGTATGTACCGTTAAGGAACGAATATTTTGCAGACATTCTAAATAAAAAAGTAGTAAGCGATATAATCTCAAAATACCACCTGCAAGCCTTTACAAAAACATTACCAGAAAACCTAGGGACAGTCACAGTTGGCTTTAGTAGTCTTGGATTTAAAGTGTTTGATTTAAATGCTGGAAAAACTAAGATTGCAGCTACAGTATATATACAACTGAAAGATTCTTCAGGTGCAACTATAGCATATGAGCCTGTAACCATTGAGATAGATTTGGATTTCTATGCAGATGTGCGTGATTATAGCTGGTATATCAAACTAAGTAATGTAAGCTTAACTTTGGATAACCAAAGTTCATATGTAAATGCTATAATAGCCACAGCAATAAAAGAACAGATAAATAAGTATGACCTATTTTTTGGTGTAGGTCCTTTATTTAAGTAAATATAGGAAGTGCTTTCATAATAATGCTCAGATAGGAACTTTATAGCACCTTATCTGAGCATTATTATATAATATGTGTGTTTTAACTACGTACTTAAATGAACCCTTTAATCCTTAATTTATTATAATAAATTGGATTTACACATCGTATGATCTCTAAAAAACATTAGTACATATTACGAATCAACTAGATTTTCAGAGTTCGTCTATAGTTGAGGTATAGTATAGAAGATTTAACTATAGGAGATCGTTTGTTGAATATAGAGATTTTTCACTATAGTAGGCTGATAAAGGACTTATACTATGAGTACCTGCATGTATATTAGCGGGTAATAATCAAAGAATAGTAAAGTGGATTAGTGGTAGATATATAGTGGATATTAAAACGAAGGTACAAAGGAGTTTTTATGATAAATCGTCATGAGTTGGGTAAAAAGCAATGTTTGTATGCGATTGAGCATGGAGAGTTCAGCGATGATGTAATAAAATCAAAGGATAAAGTTGTTGTGATAATGACTCAGGATTGGTGCCCACAGTGGCAAAACATGCAGAGCTGGGTTTATGGCCTGGATATTGCTGATGATATAGATGTTTATGAGTTAATATATAACAAGGTGGATTACCGGGATGATTTTATGAAGCTTAAAGAAAGCAAATGGCGAAACGACCAAATACCCTACCTGCGCTATTATAGGGATGGTAAGCTCTTTAAGGAGACTAATTACGTAAGCGCGGAGAAGTTTAAAGAGTTAGTACAGAAGTAATTGTAAGAATCTATATTTTAAAGAAGAAATTCTTTGAGTGAATGGGTTGATAAAGGACTGTATTTTAGCGTACAGTCCTTTATTAGCAGATAAAAAACTTTATGAATTTTATTGCGCTGCGACTTATCTATACATAAAAAAGCATATGCCGATAAAGTGTGTAAGCGCTCCTAAAAAGACAAAGGTATGCCAAACCATGTGGTGGTACTTGAACCCCTTACGGGCATAAACTACAGCACCCAAGGAGTATAAAATACCTCCGGCAAATATCAGCCAGAACAGGAGGGGGGCCGCCCTTTGTATGAATAGGGGCATGAAAATAATCAATGTCCAACCCATTACCAGATATATCATAAGAGATACTTTCGGCATTGAGCGGCGTGATAGTGATTTGTACAGTATACCGAACAATACCATTATCCATTGTATAGCAAGTATGAGGACTGCCTGCCAGCCCTCTATAACCGAAAGTGCCACAGGCGTGTATGTACCGGCAATAGCTACATAAATAAATATATGATCCAATATGTGCATTATATTTTTGTGCTTGGTTTCATGTTCCATTATGTGATATAAAGTTGACATAAGAAACATCATGAAAATTGATATACAGAAGATGGTGACACCTATAACATCTTTTAAAGTTCCCTTATCGTAGGCTGTAATTATTGCCAACGGAAAGCAAAATAGTACCGAAAGAGCTGCTACTCCATGGGTTATCGAATTAGCCACCTCTTCACCGAATGTAAGCTTTACAGGTATTTTGGCCAACTATTTGTCCTCCTTACATTAGTACTACTTTGTTATTTAGGAATTTATAATGAAGAAATAACAAAGTAGTATTAGAGATTATGATTTTTTAAATATACCACTATTACCATACAATTTCAATGAAGCATACTATTAAAGTCATTATATTTTATCGGTGCGGAGAAGGCAAGAGTACGAATTTGAACATTTTATTAAGCTCATACCTTGTATATTATCTGATTTTGGTATAAAATATTACTAGGTAATAATACAAGGTTATATGATGAGTTATTATAATGCGTCTAATACCCTAGGGAGGGGTTTGAAATGAAAAAGATTATCAGTATTTCGAATAAAGGATATAGAAGAGTAATCAAAGGTCTGGAAGGCTACCAACTGAGGACTGTAAGCGACCTGAGAGAGCTGGTGAAAGGCAGCGTAGCCAAATACGGCAATGCTGTAGGCTTCAAGTTCAAGGATAAAGAGGGGAAGATAACCGGCAAAACATATACGGAGTTTGATAGGGATATCGACTGTCTCGGGACTGCATTGTTTTCTTTGGGGCTGAAGGATGCACGTATAGCTATTATAAGTGAAAACAGGTATGAATGGGGCGTGTGCTATTTCTCAATCGTAAACGGTACTGGGGTAGCGGTCCCAATGGATAAATACCTTCCAAAGAATGAAATAGAGAACCTCATTGAGAGAGGCAGGGTTGAAGCGATTTTCTACAGTCCGGCTTACCACGATATGATGACTGAGATTGCTTCGACAAATACAAGGATAAAGCACTATATATGCATGGAGCAAACTGCTGCTACAGTAAAGGAAAGCGCAAGGTTTACCACAATGCCCAGCCTGATAGAAAAGGGACAAGAGCTTATTAGGACTGGTGACAGATCATTTATAAACGCTCCTATTGATAAAGAGAAAATGTCCATACTGCTCTTTACATCGGGTACTACAAGTATTTCTAAAGGGGTAATGCTCTCACATTCAAATGTTGCGAATAATGTGTCCGCCATTACAGGGAGTATTTATGTGGGCCCTGGTGATGTTCACCTTTCGCTGCTGCCGCTTCACCACACCTTTGAAAACAGTATAGGGCTGTTGCTTATGGTACACAGCGGAGTGTGTATAGCTTATTCCGATGGAATAAAGCATGTTGCTCAAAACCTGAAGGAATATGGGGTTACGGTGCTTGTAGCAGTTCCCGCCATATTTGAAGCCATGTACAGGAAGCTGCAGGAGGGTATAAAAAAATCCGGGAAGACGAAGCTTTTTGCTATTCTGGGCAAGGTATCGGATGCACTTCGTTTTGTAGGGATTGATATAAGAAGGACCTTGTTTAAGAGTGTATTTAAGCAGATTGGGCCTGGATTGAGAGTTGCGGTTTCCGGTGCTGCTCCTTTAGACCCGGAAGTAGTTAAAGGGTTTGACAGGATTGGGCTTAGACTGCTTCAGGGTTATGGCCTTACTGAGACATCTCCGGTGGTTGCTGCAAACAATGACTTTGTGAATAAGCCCGGAACAATCGGGTACCCTCTGGCAGGTATAGAGGTAGCCATTGACTCGCCTGATGAGAATGGAATGGGTGAAATCATTACCCGTGGAGGCAACGTAATGCTTGGCTACTATGAAGACCCGGGTGCTACTGCAGAGGCTATTGATGCCGAAGGTTGGTTCAGGACCGGGGATTTGGGTGTTATTGATGAGAACGGATTTATAACCATAACCGGACGTGCCAAGTCCATGATAGTATTGACAAATGGTAAAAAGGCGTTTCCCGAAGAGTATGAGGTATTGCTCAATAATATTGCCGGCGTAAAGGACTCATTTGTATGGGGGCATAAGGCTCCCGACGGAGATATTCAAGTTTGCGCCAAATTGGTTGTGGATAAAGACGGCAGTACTTCTGAGAAGGAGCTGGCCCAAGCTTTGGGTGCTGCAATTAAAGAAATTAATAAGACTATCCCACAGTACAAGATTATCCGCTATTTTGTGATGACCTATGAAGACCTTATTAAGACTACTACGCTCAAAATCAAGCGGCCTGTTGAACTTGAGAAGGTAAACAGAGCGCTGGACGGGGCTGGATTGGATATGAGAAAGGCTTCGGGTAAGTTCATAGATAAACTTGAAGGGTGATTCCTGGATTTATAAAGCACAACGGCCTATAGACTTTGTATAAAGTTAGCTATAGGCAGTTGTGCTTTATTTTATTGCTTTATCTTTTTTATCGACAATAAACTTAAAGTCTTTTCTTTACTCCATCCCAGGTTTTTGCCTGAAGGAAGCAGTCTTTTGAATTACTCTCCATCTCAAGGTATGATTTAAAGGGAACGGTGAGAGCAAAAATATTAGATTCAAAAAGCGGTCTTGCCCAAATGTCTACAAGCCCGACTACAGCTCTAGGATTGTCTTTTTTTAGCTCAGCTAAAGGCAGTTTCACCAGTGAGCTGCACCCCGATGTCATGGGCATAATGACATTTTCGGTAGAACCGGATTCATAACTAAATAGTGTAATTAGTGCGGAAAGTTGGTCGGGAGTTGCAAGGAATATAACAAGTTTTGCATTGTCGCTGTCCGTTTGATCAACGGGTTTGAAAAGGATGTATTTAGAGTTCATAACCTTTTTAGGAAGATTGTCATAATATGTTTTTGCAGCTTCCGGAGTTTTCTTAAGCTTTTCTCCCTCGGGGTAACCCTCTCCCCTTCCGCATGATAGGAAATACTCTATTCCACCGGGTATTTTTGTATCATCGGAAAACCCTAATCCTGGCTTGGAGCCGGGACATCCTTTAGAGCTTTCACAGAAATATACTGCATTTCCTCTTGCTGCTTCTCTTACTGCCGACAAGGTGCATGGGCCACCAAGTTTTGCCGGGTCATATTCCACTGCGTTTTCCGGTTCCTCATCGGTCAGTATAACCGAAACAGGAAGGTATTCTAGTTTAAGTTCCTCACGTAAATTACTTTTTTGCATTTTTTACCCACCTTTAGCTTGTTTTAATTCAATTATATCCTACTGGTTAGTAGTGTCAATAGAGCCAAATGTTGCTTGAATATAACTTGTCTTTAAGGGATTATCTGTTAAAAAGAACTATCGTAGGGAAGACAATGGACACTATTGCTAAAAAAATTGAGCCTATACTGGAAAATTTGTTCTTTTTCCACGTATATCTCGCATAGCTAAATAAGTAGTAGGCAGGAGGCACCACTAAAATTATCGCAATATATCTCATACTATTTTACTCCCCCTTTTTCCCTTCTGTTGAAACTATCTCCGAACTTTTTATCATATTGCCTGTACGCCTTATTGTAAAATTAACCTGTGTATTGACCTGGGCATCCTTAAATCTTTTTAACCAATTATATTTTTCCCACTCGGGTACTGTAAGAAAATGCATGGCTGCAACAGAACCGAATTTAAATACATCGGAGTTAAGATTCTGGCATTTCTTTATGGTCTGGTCTATCTGCTCTTTTATCAGTTTTTCAAATTCCTTTTCAAGTATTGGCTTTAATTCTTTGGTCTCATAGTCAATGGTACTTTGAATCGCCAGGATATCCCCCTCTAAAAATACTTTTACATCAATGACGGGCTTTCCTGCCTCAAACCCCACTTTAATACTTGGACCTTTCTGCCTTCGGATATCCATTGTTATGGCAGTATCCGGATTTTTAGGGTCTTCTAAAGCAAAAAAGCCTCTTTGGAATTCACCTCTTACCATTAAAAGTGCCCGGGTTTCATCGCCATTCAATTCCCCAACCATTTTTCCACCGTCAAATACAGCAGTCCCTAACAACTCTACTTTACTTCCGCCCTTTCGGACAAGGTCACCGGCATAATAATCGCCACTGGTTTTAAACGGTGCTTTGCCAGTTCCTTCGCCCTCTTTAAATTTGCTCTCATCATTTACAGCTGCAAGTATTGCAATTGGCTGACTATAGTAAGATTTTGCCTCATTGAGCAGTTCCCCGTAAGTCACTTCGCTGAAAAACCCTGTGTTACCGCCCTGCTCTACCATATTTTGTTGCTTTTTTGATAGAGAAGAGCTTATGACAGTTTGATTCTCCTTAAGGAATTCACTTGCCGACCCTTTCGCTATTATTACGTTTATTTGCCTTCTTATTTGCCGGCCTCTGATAAAGCCGGTTATATAGGTATCTATACCTTCCCTTGCAAGACTTTCTGAAAATACCAGATATTTGGTGTGCATATAGTTTAGCTGCCTTGATAAAAATGAATTAACCATATTGACTCCGGAATAAAACGTAGGGCAATCAATGGTTATTGTTTCGATATCACTCTGATCCTGCCCGCTTTCGCTCCCACCCGACTGTCCTCCGCGTCCTTTTCCAGCCTTCATTCTAGGTACCTGGATAGTCATCCTAAGCTTATCGGTTACACCCTTTTCCATACCTATGCTGTAGACATAGGCCCATTCGGTAATTTCCTGAGAATCAAAGCACCCTGCCAAGGAAGTAAAGGGTATGGTGCAGATTAGCAATAATAAAATGACTTTACGCACTCTTTCCAGCTCCTTTCTTCTTTCTAATTATTGCTATGATTAATGAAAGGGAAGGTAAGCCGAAAAATATAGTCCAACCATGTTGCCGGAATATTTGAGAATAACCCATTACCGTCGCCAAATCCTGAGGTATCATACCGGCAGTCAAAAATATGATGGCGAACGGTACGATTACGGGCCTCATATCCTGTATTCTAAATGCTTTGCAATAGGTGCTTATAGTACAATAAAACAAAAAACTTATACTGATCAGACTTCCTATACACCAGGTAAATACGAAAAGTGGGTCGAGCCTCTGGAGAAATCCGCCTATGCGTATTAGTCTTGACAACTCATACATACGGGACGTCATTTCTTGTGCTGTTGTGTAGTTAAATGCCATCATGGTGGACAAAAGCGTAGTAGTTGCAATAAATCCCGAAATCATTAAAGCGATGTATCCTGCTTTTTTTATATGGGACAAGCCTTGCATTGTTGAAGCAATTATACCAAGAGCAATGACCTCCCCATAATAGGAACTTCTGCTAACTCCATATACAAAAACCCTATCTAATCCATATCCCAAAAAGGGAAACAAATTATGATAATCGTAATTATTTGCAGCAAGGATTACAACAAGTAAAAATCCACCTAATATTAAGTAACCGAATAGCTTTGCAGCTCTAGCTATACTTTCAAAGCCCAAAAAGCATGCTGCAACAGTTACCGAAAGAAACATGGCAATGACAAAGCTCGGCGGTGTCAGCTGAAGTACATAAACCTTCAAAACTTCTGCAAATTCACGTAAAATTGCTGCTGTATTTGCCAGTAAGAATAAAGCGAGAATCATAGAAGCGATAAAACCGAAAAATCGTCCCATTGATTGTTCAAAAATATCAATCAAGTCCCTTCCCGGAAAGCGTTTTAACAGTTTGCAAACAATGGTAAAGCCTAACATAGCTGTTCCAGCGGATATCAAGGTCATATACCATGATGAAGGACCCAAAACTTTTGCTACAAAGGCAGGGGCTGTAAAGTATACCTTCACACTGATAGAGGTTGTAATTAACGCAATTGCTTCCTGGACGCCGATTTTACCTTCTTTTATCATGAATTTTTATCCCCTTTATTCTTATTTACCCAGCCTCTTGCATTATTGTCCTGCCTTTTTTTGTTTTGAGTATTTAAGTAGTCCGACCTTTCTTTCTGGCGCCAAATGGGCTGCCTTACCACCAAATCAGGGTTTGACTTGGTTTTTGGGGCTACAGGGGAAAAGAAGGGGACGCCAAAGGATTTCATACTGCAAGCTATACATGCTGTTAGGAACAATGCTAATGAAATACCATAAAAACCGAGGATTGCAGCATAAAAGATAAATAGAAACCTAATTACTCTAATTCCAAGCCCCATGGGATAGTTTGGTATGGCAAAGCTCCCCAGTCCGGTAACTGCAACGATGATAATAAGAATCGGACTTACAAGTCCTGCTGCAACAGCAGCCTGCCCTAATATCAAAGCACCAATAATGCCGAGGGTCTGTCCTATGACACCGGGAATGCGGATTCCACCCTCTCTTATAAGCTCAAAGGATACTTCCAGCAGAAGTATTTCTATGATGGTAGGAAAGGGTACCTCCTCCTTTGACCTTGCAATGGACATGAGAAGCTCTGTAGGAATCATTTCCTGGTGAAATAATGTAAGGGCAACATACATCCCCGGCAGAAGGCTGGCAACCAGTACCCCAAAAATACGGACAAGCCGAAGAAATGTGCCATACTGCCAGCGAAGCATAGAATCCTCCGAGGTTTGCAAAAGGTGGTAAAAGGTAATGGGCACGATTTCGGCAAAGGGTGCCCCTTCCGAGACAATGGCTACCTTGCCATCCATCAGAAAGGAAGCCACTCTGTCCGGCCTCTCGGTGGTCAAAGCCTGAGGGAAAAGCATGAAGGGGTTATCCTCAATAAATTGTCCCACCATACCGTTGCCAATGACAAAATCTGCGTCTATACTGCTTAGTCTTTTTTTAACCTCTGAAACAATCTCCTGGTTTGCAATGTCGTTCATGTACATGATTCCCACATTCGATTGGTTTGATTTTCCCACCTGTATCGTTTCGGTAATTAGGTTTTTGTTTTTAATAATTTTTCTGATAAGGGTGAGATTGGTACGAAGGTTTTCGGTAAAACCTTCCTGAGACCCCATAACTACATTTTCGGTTAGAGGCTTTTCTACACTGCGCTTCTCATAGCCCCGGGTGCTTATAATCAGGCATGTATCCGACCCATCAGTGAATAATGCTGTATCTCCGCTCATTATCTTAAAGTAAATCTTATTCAAATCCTTCATTTCACCTATTTCATGGACAGATACGACATTGTTGGTGATATAGTCGACAAGACTTTCAGGGGCTTGACCCTCAAAATAGCCCTCGAAATTCTGTGTGTGCATAAGAGGCCTGAGTACAAAATCACTGACAAATGTCCTATCTACCATGCCATCAATATATACAATAAAGGCTGATACCTTCTTTGCGATTTTAAATTCTCTGATAATGATATCGGTATTATTTGGTATACCGAATGCCTTTTTAATGGCTTCTATATTGCAATTTAAATCATTTGAAACTTTGCCGCTTTCAATCTGTGTACAAGAGTCATCTTCTTCATTTTTTTGCTTGTTCCATTCTTCTACAGTAAGTGGCTTTTTCGTAGATCTGTGCTGCTCCTTATTCCTCTGGCTGGTACTATCGCTTTTGGCATCGGATGCCTCCTGAGAACTTTCACTTTCGTCATCGCTGCCTTCACCGCTACCTTCTAAAAGTTCAAAAGTTCTATTTTTTTTAGGTTTATATGTAAGTGCACTCTTAATAGTATTGAAAACCCCTGCCATTGGTTCACCATCTTTCAAACCATGATATTCTTATAAATTAATATATATTTAACTGTATTTTCTTATTTAGCCAACGATATTATTCATATTAGTATCACTTTGTTTTGTTGTATCAAGAGTAGAACCATCAAGAGGATTTAGGTGCAATACATAAATCAAATTCAAATTTTATTGTTTAAACTTTTTAAAAGAATATGTTATAGAAAAGTAGAATTCGTGACATAATAGATATGTTTGCAAATTTATAAAACATGGATTGATTATTCTTTTGGACACAACTTTCTTAATTTATTGGAGTTAGATGTCAAGAGTTATAGATCCAAATAGGTTAAGGAGGTGTATACAAATGGCAGATAAAGTTATTACTTGCAAGGATTGTAGTGCTGAGTTTATGTTTACTGAGAACGAACAAGCTTTCTACAAGGAAAAAGGCTTCGAAAATGAGCCACAGAGATGTCCTGATTGCAGAAGGGCAAAAAAGCAGCAGAGAAACAACAGGGGCGGCGGCAGAAGCTTCGGCGGTAATAGGTGGTAATCAAGGAGGAAAGTTTGAACTCTCCTCGGGATAGTGAAGAACCCCCATAGTTATACAACTTGGGGGTTTTACCTTTATGAATCATGGTACACCTATCTGTTTTAGTAAGTGGATAAATGGAGTATTTGAACTCTTTTCAGAGAAGAGGTGTTCTGGGAGTTCTAAAATCCAAAGTTGGTAAAAGGACACTATTTTATAACGTATGATATAAGATGTATAGCCAAACCTGCCAATCCGCCTATGACGGTACCATTAATACGGATGTACTGTAAATCGGAGCCAACCTGTGCTTCCAGTTTGTTTGCCACATCCTCCTTTTCCCAGTCCTTAATGGTATCACAAATCAATCTTCCTATATCTTCTCTGTAGCGACATATAATACTAGTAATACTATCTCTTATGAAGGAATCGATTTTCTCCTTCGCCGGATCGGTAGCTAGCACTTCGTTAATAAAAATATCAATAATCTTGTTTGCTGAATTCCTTAAACTGTCGCCGGAATTTTGGCTGTAGTGAGTCAAAATTTCTTTTATATCAAGCTCTATGCTGCCTATATAACTATTGAATAAGTCGGAATCCAGCATGTCTTTTTTGAACTCTTCGCCTTTCTCAATCAAATCTTCTGAAGTCTTCAGCTTAGTAATTAGTTTGGGTAAACTATATAATAGGAGTTTGTTAATATCAGAACGGGCATTGTTTTCAATGCTCTCAATCTGCTTGGACAAAATTTTAAGGATATTCTTGTATACGATATCTCCTATAACCGGCATAGCTAAGGTTTTATTCAGTCCTTCAAGAAACTTTAAAGTACCATCCTTGTTTTCACTTATATAGGTGTGTAAGCTTATTAAAAGTTCCTTTACAATGGGCATATGTTGGCCGGATGAAACTAATACCTGCAAAGTACTTCCTATTAAAGGATATAACTTAACACTCCTTAACTTATCCTTCAATCCATCGTTGATAAGCCTCATAAGCTGAGGGTTATCGAAAACCGACTGAATAATATGCGGAAATTTCGATATAAGGCTTTCGGATAAGGTGTCTCTATTTTTGCTTAAATAAGCTATTATTTCTTCTGACGGCGTTATTTCATTCAATTTACGCTTTATTATCTCATCGGTAAAAAAGTTTGAAACTACGAAGCTGGATAACGACTCGCCAATTCTATCCTTATTATTCGGTATAATTGCTGTATGGGGAATCCATTTTAAACCGAGGGGGTGCCTAAACAAAGCAACAACTGCGAACCAGTCGGCAAGTGCACCTATCATAGCTGCTTCGGAGAAAGCAACAATGGCAGAAAAAAAGAGACTATTGGTTTCGAATTTTTTAAAGACAATATAAATAAGAGCCATCAAGACAAGCAAGCCTGTAGCTATATGCCTCATTTTACGCAGTTTGACAGTATTTATTTCGTAGTTTGTATTATCATTCATTTTCTCATCACCAAAATAAATTAATAGGGTAAACGACTTTATAACCTGCTCAAAAAAAAGCAGTTTGTTAATCTTATCTTAAGATACTATCATTTGGAGCATTTTGTCTGATGAATAAAATATCCACATATATTAAGCTTAACTTTGTTATCTATACCACACAAGAAAAAGTGCAACCTGTATGATAAATATTGCCGGTATACCTAGCATAAAGCGCCAGTGCCTGGTTTTGTGCCTGAATAGTAAAAGTGCCGAATAAATTCCCGGACACCCGCCTAATAGTGCAATTAGAAAAAGCGTTCTTTCCCGTATCCTCCATAAATTCTTTTTTGATCTGTTTTTATCCGCCGCAACAATTACAAACCCCGCTATATTGATTACAGCAATTAATAAAGTTACAATAGTAATTAGCATGCTGACTGACACTGCTTTAAATACCCCCGTTCTAGCGTATTGTGGTAAATGTTTACATCTCACAAAGCATCGGTTGTGGCAACTGTCAGTGTATATATAATGTGCTTGTAAGATTTTTATTGCATTATAATATGGTTAAGGAGATAATACAACTACGATTATATGCGGACGGTTACTAATTTATCTTAAAGGACGGCATTCAAAATATATAAAGGCCCTGAAATCCAAAATTGGGGGTGCAGGGGGCGATAGCCCACCTGATGGCCGCCCCGCGGCCAAATAAAAGTTTCCCGCCCTCAGGGCGGGGCAGGGGTGGGGGTAAAACGTTTTTTATCTATATAATTATAAAAAATGAGGGAGAAGTTTTTGTGAATATATTATCGGCTGAAGGAATTTCTAAAAGCTATAGTGAGAAAATATTACTTGAAGATATTTCGATTGGTATAAATGAAGGGGAAAAGATTGGCCTTATAGGTATTAACGGTACAGGTAAATCTACCCTTATGAAGATTATCGCCGGAGTGGAGCAGCCTGATTCCGGAAGGATTATTATAGGTAATAAAGTCAAGATAGGGTATCTGGATCAGAACCCCGACTTTGAACGTGGAATCACAGTACTTCAGCAGGTTTTCAATGGTGATTCCCCTGTTATGAGTCTGCTGAGGGAATATGAAGATACATTACAAAAGCTAAACGAGAACCCCGGTGACAGTGGTTTGGAAAAAAGGTTGGTGGGATTGTCTCAAAGAATGGATGCAATGGAAGCTTGGACGGTTGAAACCGAGGCTAAAAATATCCTTACAAAGCTAGGGATACTTGATTTTCAGGCGGATGTGGGAACTCTCTCCGGAGGGCAAAGAAAAAGAGTGGCAATGGCAAGCGCACTTATAAACCCTACAGACCTATTGATTCTTGATGAGCCCACAAACCATATAGACAACGAAACCGTGGATTGGCTGGAAAAGTATCTGAATAAAAGAAAAGGTGCATTGCTTATGGTCACCCATGACAGGTACTTCCTCGACAGGGTAGCCAATAGAATTATAGAGCTTGATAGGGGAAAAATATACACCTATCAGGCCAACTACAGTAAGTATGTTGAAATGAAGCTGGAAAGGGAAGAACTGGAGCAAGCAACCGAAAGAAAGCGCCAAAGCCTTTACAGAAGGGAACTAGAGTGGATAAGAAGAGGGGCTCAGGCTCGTTCTACCAAGCAAAAAGCCAGAATAGACCGATTTGAGAAGCTTCAGGACCAAAAAACCGAAGCTGTGGCGGATAATATTGAAATCAAGGTTGGCTCCGCTAGGCTGGGTAGGAAAATAATTGAGATGGAGCATATAGCTAAAAGCTTTTCAGAGCGATGTGTTATTAACGATTTCAGCTATATTTTACTGAAAGACGATAGGGTAGGTATCATCGGCCCTAACGGCTGCGGAAAGTCTACCATGCTTAAAATTCTGGCAGGGAAGCTTCTGCCCGATAAAGGCAGTGTAGCAATAGGCGATACGGTGAAAGTCGGATTTTTCTCCCAGGAAAATGATGAAATGGACGAAAATCTGAGAGTCATCGAATACATCAGAGAGGAAGCAGAATATATAACTACCAGTGACGGCGTGGTGAGTGCTTCTCAAATGCTTGAGAACTTTCTATTCCCACCGGCGGTACAATGGACCCCTATTTCCAAACTGTCGGGCGGTGAAAAGCGGCGTCTCTTTCTGTTGCGTATTCTTATGGGAATGCCTAATGTATTGCTGTTGGATGAGCCTACAAATGACCTTGATATACAGACGCTCAAAATACTTGAAGCTTATATTGACGAATTCCCCGGGGCGGTTGTAGCGGTTTCCCATGACAGATACTTTTTGGACAGGATAGCAAACAAGATATTTTCCTTTGAGGGAAATGGTGTAATTCGGCAGTTTGCCGGGAATTATACCGATTATAGTGAAAGTATTCAGACTGAAGAGAAAGAAGTGGAGGAGACCAGCCATAATACCAGAGTTGATAATGAGAAAAAGAATATAGAGAGTAAAAAGGATAAGCCTCTAAAAATGACCTTTAAGGAGCAAAAGGAATTTGAGCAAATCGACCAGGTTATTGCTGATTTGGAGAAGGATTTGGATGAGGTTAAAGTGGAAATTAATGAGGCCTCAAGTGATTTTGAACGCCTTCAGAAGCTGCTTTCAAAGCAGGAGCAGTTGGAAGAACAGCTAAATACAGCTGTTGAACGCTGGGCTTATTTAAATGAACTTGCAGAAGAAATATCAAAGAACAAAAAAAGTAACTAAAGGAGTTTGTAATGGTTGAATTATTTGACAGCCTTGGACTAAGGGGCACACTCGTAACAGCACTAAAGAAAGAAAATATCACAGAACCGATGGAAATACAAAGAAAAGTTATACCAGAAGCCTTAAAAAACAAGGATTTGATAGTCCAGTCCGAAACCGGAACAGGAAAGACACTGGCATATCTTCTTCCGTTGTTTGAGAAGCTTGATACTTCAAAAAAAGAAATGCAGGCTATTGTACTTGTACCTACCCATGAGCTTGCTGTGCAGGTGCAGAGGCAGATAGAGCGCTTGTCCCAAAATTCCGAGATAAAGGCTAGCGGTACAGTTATAATTGGTAATGTGAATATAGAGAGGCAGATTGAAAAGCTAAAAGAAAAGCCCCATATTATCGTAGGTTCCTCAGGAAGAATATTGGAGTTGATAAAAAAGAAGAAAATTTCTGCGCACACCATCAAGACTATAATTCTTGATGAAGCAGACAGGCTAATGGATGAAAACAACCTGCAAAACGTATTGGCGGTAATCAAGAGTACATTGAGAGAAAGACAGCTTATGGCTTTTTCTGCAACCATGCCGCAAAAGACCATAGCAAAAGTTAAAGAGATAATGAAGGAGCCGGAAGTTATAGTAGGTGAGCAGAAGGTAGCTGTTCCTACCACTATTGAGCACATGTATTTCTTAACCGAGCAAAGGGATAAAATCGAGGTGCTGATAAAGCTTGTAAGGATGTTAAATCCTAAAAAGGCTATAGCATTTCTAAACAGGAGCTATGATATAGAGGTTTTAACTGCGAAGCTGAAATACCATGGAGTAAGTGTTGAGAGTATACACGGCTCCAATATCAAGCTTGACCGTAAAAAGACAATGGATGACTTCAGAGCAGGAAAGATTCAGCTTCTCATAGCTTCGGATATAGCTGCCCGGGGACTTGATATTGAAGATGTGACCCATGTGCTCAATCTTGATATGCCCGAAGACCCTAAGGATTATTTACACAGGGTGGGAAGGACCGGAAGGAAAGGCAATGCCGGAGTTGCACTATCTATTGTTGCCAACAGGGAATTGCCGCTGGTAAAAGCATGTGAAAAAGCTTTGAAGATAAACATAGCACCAAAGGATATGTATAAAGGTAATATCGTGGAGGCGAGGAAAGCTAAAAAGGAAAGGCTGCCGGGGCCGGAATTCAGGCCTAAAAGAACACGCCCAACCAAATAGTATAGCAGGCAATTTCTTTGAACGGCTGGACTCTGCCAACCACAAATTACTCCATGAAAATAATGAAGCCTAAACTTGGTGATGCCCAGTAAGGCAATAAGCTTTAGTACGAGCTATCTGCCTTACTGGATAAAACCACTTTCAATCTAATACTATTTTAAGGATTTCTCTCTTAACGTCAAAAACTTTTCTTCCAACGCCGAATCAGGACGCAGGCAAAGCCCAACCTCAATAGCAGCAATTCCATCACGGTGCATACCGGTTTTAAACAGTACATCTGCGAAGTTATACCAGTTGGATGGATTTTGAGGCATTGTTCTAGCCTTTTGAGCGTAATAAGGCAAAACCCTGCTATAATAGTACGGGGCCTGTTTTAGGACGGGCTCAAGCTTTGAACCATTCCAATGAACCACTTCCACATCATACTCATCACCGGCTTTTGCATCCCACACCGCTAGATGTGTTTTTCCAGTGGCGGATTCTAATAACTCCAATCGGCTGCACTTGCGGGTAAATAGTTCACTTGCCGCTCTGTTATGTAATGAATATCCGGCGAGTTCGCTGACTCCAGCTTTTGTTTTTCCTCCAAGAAGAAGCTGCTTTTTAGCTTCACCTGTAATATCCGCAAATCTCATAAAATCAATGGTATCATACTTGGAATTTTCAATGGCACCTACTTTGTCCCAACGTTCATTCTGTTTCTTTAAAATAAGCGTTGTAATCTTATTATCGAGTTTGTAAGAAGTAATTAATTCATCGTGCAAATCACCGTCCAAATCGGCAAACTGATATCTTCCGGTATGTAGTGGATACTTAGGTGTCAAAACCGTTGCATTTAAGGGCACAAAGCTTTTGATTACAGCCTCATAATCCTCTGAAGGAGTTTTCTTTGTAGCTTTTGTAATCCTTGATAATGATGAAGTTAAGCCTTTAATGAGGTTTTGTAACGGATTAGGTGCAGCTGCTTTTTTTCTTTTGGTATGCATGGGTTTGGGACGCGGCTTTGGTGACGCCCTTTTTTTATAGGTTAAGGGACGACTGGTGTTTTTCAAGGTAAATAGTCTTCCTGCAAGAGCAAGACCAAGAAATGGAGCTTGGATAATCATGGAGATTTCCCCTTTATAAACTACTCTGTTGATATTATATGTTGAGTAACGGGAAAGGTTAAAGTGCGAATGTGGATAAGTGAGAGATTATTAAATAGAATTGGGGATATGTTTGAAAATATAGCCGTTATTTATTTTTTGTGAAGGAAAGTATATAATAGAGAGGAATTTTTTTAACCATCTAAAGAGAAATTTTTATGGGGAAGCCGCTAAGCATAGAATTAAGGAGATAAGAAATGATTAAGTTATATAATAGGAGTACTAAAGGATACGATATTGAAAAGGTTGCAGGGGGAGGCATGATCGGAAGCCTATATAATTCAAAGCTTGGTAAAGCCGGGCTTGAGCTTCTGGTGAAAAGAAAGATATTCTCTGTTCTTACAGGCCTTTTCTGCGATCGGGGAATAAGCGCCGGCAGGATAAAGCGGTTTGTTGAGGATTACAATATCGATATGGGAGAATGCCCCCATAGTGTAGATGATTTTAGGTGTTTTAATGATTTCTTCACAAGAAAGCTGAAGTCTGAAGCAAGGCCGTTCAACTCCGACACAAGCCTGCTGTTGTCCCCAGGAGATGGCAGGCTGCGTGTGTGGAAGGATATTGATATAGATAAGCTGGTGCAGGTAAAGGGTATTACTTACTCACTCAAAGAATTGTTAGCTGACGAAAAGCTTGCGGAAAAATACAGGGGCGGGGTATGCATGATATTAAGGCTTGCTCCGGTAGATTATCACCGTTTTCATTTTATAGACAGAGGTACTTGTACTGAATCCAAGAGGATAAACGGGTTTTATTATTCCGTAAATCCTGTGGCCTTAAATTCCATACCCAGAGCCTTTTGTATGAATAAACGCGAGTATAGCATATTGCACTCCGACAACTATGGAGATGTGCTGTATATGGAGGTTGGAGCGACGTCGGTAGGTTCCATAGTTCAGACATATAAGCCTAATGCCAAGCTGAAGCGTGGAGATGAGAAGGGCTACTTCAAGTTTGGAGGGTCAACGGTAATACTTTTCATGGAAAAAGGCACTGTAGCAGTTGACGAGGATATCCTTGAGCAAACCGATATGGATTTGGAAACGAGAGTGTTAGCTGGAGAAGTGATTGGTAAAAAATTAGGCTAACTTAATACTTGCAAGCACATTTCAATATATGGTAGTATTATAGTATTATTAAAATTTATTATTGAAGTTAAAAACCACTTGGAAGTGGTTTAATAGTTAGCATAGAAGCTTTCTTACGACAGGTTGTTGTACCCGTCATAAGGAAGCTTTTTGTTTTTTATACACATATCCAAAGGGGCTGAGTAAAGTGGAATACGGCAAATTTATTATGTTTGGGGGAGACAAGAAGGCCTTAAGTGCAGCGAAAAGTGCATTGGTTTCAAATGGGCATATATTCTTGGGATATAATATGGAGACAAGTGATATTTTGAGACACATAAGAAGATTTGAGCCTGACTTTATGATCATTGACGCAGGTAACCATTTTAGCAATCTCATAAATACCCTTGAGGTTATAGACGAGGAATTGCTGGCATCTACTATACTTTTATTAGATAAATATACTGACGATATCTATAGTTTTCTGAAAAAGTCAAAGATAATTACCTATCTGACAAAGCCGATATTTGATGAAAATTTGCTCCAAATTGTTGACATATCCCTTTTGAATTTCAATCGTGTCATGGAATACGAACGCAAGGTGAAAAAGCTGAATGACACTTTAGAAAGCAGAAAGGTTGTTGAGAAAGCAAAATGGATACTGGTAGAAAAGGACAACTTCACAGAAGCCCAAGCCTACGAAGCAATCAAGAAAAAGAGCAGAGACAATAGAATGCCCATGAGGGATATAGCAGAGGCCATAATACTTACAAGAGGGTAAAATGCAGCTTAATATGGAATTAATTGCAAAAACTATATAAAATGTAAAAAAGTTTTAAAAAAGTATTGAAATGTTGCAGGAGGTGTGTTAATATTAATTCATGAACTTAATACGTAAGGTAATACGGTGCTCCCGGTCGAGCATTGTACCTTCGAAGTGTAGTAGACTTTTACTAAGTTAGATATAACTTAAAGTTTATTATGATAGGCTGAGACGCCAAATTCTATAGCAATATAGTTTTTGGTGTCTTTTTGTTTTAACCGCAGTTTTTACCTATAAAAAGTTGAAACTAGAGTAGTATAAAAGAATTTGTTTCTAGCAGCAAGGCATAGCAACTAGCGAAGCGTATTTTTTAGATTTGAATATTTAGAAATTTGTAATGTTAAAAAGCACTGGTTTACTGCAAAGCTTTAAACTGGGGTGCAGGGGGCGACAGCCCACCTGATGGCCGCACCGCGGCTAAATAAAAGTTTCCAGCCCTCAAGGCGGGGCAGGGGTGGGAGTAAAATGTTTTTAGCATTAGACCTCAGTAAGATATATCAAATATAAGTTAAAGTATCGAGCCTTTAGTAATCAATTTAATATCACAAGGCCAGGACGCCTGAATCTAGCAGTTTTAGATTTTGGCGTCCTTTTTTAATAAACAATAAAAAATATGGAGGTATGTAATTATGAGACAGGTAGCTATTTATGGAAAAGGCGGTATCGGAAAATCAACAACAACTCAGAACCTCACAGTTGGATTAGGCGAAATGGGAAAGAAAGTAATGATAGTAGGATGTGACCCTAAAGCTGACTCCACAAGGTTGGTACTTGGAGGTCTTGCTCAAAGGAGCGTACTTGACACTTTGAGAGAAGAAGGGGAGGAAGTAGAGCTTGATTCTATCCTCAAAAGAGGCGTATTTGATATAAAATGCGTTGAGTCCGGCGGACCTGAGCCGGGAGTTGGTTGCGCAGGTAGAGGTATTATCACTTCAATCAATATGCTTGAGCAATTAGGTGCTTACACCAATGATTTGGACTATGTATTCTATGACGTTTTGGGTGACGTTGTTTGCGGTGGATTCGCAATGCCGATAAGGGAAGGAAAAGCTCAAGAGATATACATTGTTGCAAGCGGTGAGCTTATGGCTTTGTATGCTGCTAACAACATTTCAAAGGGTATTCAAAAGTATGCAAATACCGGTGGAACAAGACTTGGTGGAATAATCTGCAACAGCAGAAAGGTTGACAATGAAAGAGAGCTTCTTGAAAACTTTGCTAAAGAAATCGGAAGCCAGCTGATTTACTTCGTACCAAGGGATAATCTGGTACAAAGAGCTGAAATCAACAAGAAAACAGTAATAGACTTTGCTCCTGAAGAGCCACAAGCGGATTCATACAGAGGCCTTGCAAGAGCTATAGACGGCAACGAAATGTTTGTAGTACCGAAACCTATGACTCAAGATAGGTTGGAACAATTAATGATGGAACACGGAATTCTTGGCTGATAAAAAATCCATAAATGAAAGCGGAGGATGATTTTATGATAATGATAAGGGCAATTATTAGACCCGAAAAAGTCGGTACAGTTTTAGCAGAATTGAGTGACGCAGGTTTTCCTGCAGTTACCAAAATGGATGTTATGGGACGCGGTAAACAACGTGGTGTTAAGGTTGGGGATGTTTTCTATGATGAGATACCTAAAGAAATGCTTATGATGGTTGTCAATGACGCTGATAAGGATGATGTATTAAATATCATTATTAAAAATGCTAAGACAGGTCAAAGCGGAGCCTTTGGAGATGGGAAAATATTTGTAAGTCCTGTAGATGAGGTTTATACCATTAGTTCCGGCAGCAGCGGGCTGTAAGGGGGGTGCCACTATGAAAGAGGTTATGGCGATTATCCGGATGGATATGATAAACAAGACTAAAGAGGCACTTTTGACAGAAGGGTTTGCGGCTTTGAACTGTAGGAAAGTACTCGGCAGGGGTAAGAAGAAGGTAGACTTTACACTTATTGAAAAAGTAGTGATGGGCGAATTGGAAGCTTGCTCACCTAAAACAGCTGAGGTTATTTCTGAAGGACACAGGCTTATACCCAAAAGGCTGATTTCTTTGGTGGTAAAGGATGAAGAAGTGCAAAAGGTAGTAGAAACTATAATATCGATTAACAGTAAGGGTAAACCGGGAGACGGGAAAATATTTGTTCTTCCTGTCAGCGATTGTATTAGGGTCAGAACCAAAGAAACCGGTGAAGCTGCGGTATAAAAATGGGGGTGAGTTTATGAAGGATAAATTGAATAAAATGCTGGAGAAATATCCGGCAGCTGTTTTCAAAAATAGAAAAGAACACATTATTGTAAAAGAAGCCGATAGTGAACAACCTCAGTCTATTACTGCAAATACCAGAACAGTTCCTGGGATTATCACAAACAGAGGCTGCTGCTACGCAGGATGTAAGGGTGTTGTTTTGGGGCCGTTGAGGGATGCTGTGGTACTTACCCACGGACCTATAGGCTGCGGTTATTATACCTGGGGTACAAGAAGAAATAAGGGAAGAACCGAAGGGGATGAGTTAAACCTTCTAAACTACTGCTTCTCCACCGATTTACAAGAGGGTGACATCGTATTTGGAGGAGAGAAGAAGTTAAGGCAAGCCATTACCGAGGCTGTAGAGATATTCAAGCCAAAGAGTATAATGATATGCTCCACATGTCCTGTCGGACTTATCGGAGATGATATCAATGCTGTTGCAAACTGGGCGCAAAAGGAATACGGCATACAAGTACTGGCATTCAGCTGCGAAGGTTATAAAGGCGTCAGCCAATCGGGAGGCCATCATATAGCAAATAACGGCTTAATCAAACACATTATAGGTACAGGTGAAAGAGCGGTCGGTAAGTACTCTATAAACCTTCTGGGTGAGTATAACATCGGCGGCGACGGATGGGAAATTGAAAGAGTATTGAAAAAGATAGGCTATGACATAGTGTCGGTTATGACCGGAAACGGTACGGTGGAAGAGCTGAAAAATGCACACATGGCACAATTGAATGTAGTACAATGTCACCGTTCGATAAACTATATCGGCGAAATGATGCAAACTAAGTACGGAACCGACTGGATCAAAGTAAACTTCATAGGGATAAAGAGCACCATGAAGAGCCTTAGAGATATGGCTGTATACTTTGATGATCCTGATTTGATGGCAAGAACCGAAGAAGTTATAGCTGAAGAGTTTTCGGAAATTGCTCCAATAATGGAGGAGTACAAAAAGATATGCCAAGGTAAGACGGCAGCACTTTTTGTTGGTGGTTCCAGAGCACATCACTATCAACTGTTATTAGAGGATTTAGGTGTTGAGACTGTACTTGCAGGTTATGAGTTTGCTCATAGAGATGACTATGAAGGAAGAGAAGTCCTTTCTACTATTAAAGAAGATGCGGACAGTAAGAATATCGAAAGCCTTGATATTGAACCTGATAGCACTCACTACCGTGTTGTACTTTCACAAGAGAGACTGGAAAAGATTAAAGATCAAATACCGCTCAACTATTATGAAGGTATGATGAAGCAAATGAAAAACGGCAGTTTAGTGGTAGATGACTTGAATCACTTTGAGACAGAAGAATTATTGAAAATTCTAAAACCCGATATATTCTGCTCGGGTATCAAGGATAAGTATGTTGCACACAAGGCGGGTATCTTCTCCAAACAGCTGCACTCATACGATTACAGCGGTCCTTATGCAGGATTTAAAGGTGCCGTTAACTTTGCTAGAGATATTGCAATGGGTATCACAACTCCATCATGGAAATATGTTATTCCGCCGTGGAAGACACAGCCCATGTTGGAAGGAAGTTTGATAGGGGGGAAATAAAATGTTGGATTTTACACCAAAAGAGTATGTTGATAGAAGCGCACTAGTAATAAACCCTGCAAAGACATGTCAGCCTGTAGGTGCTATGTATGCGGCTCTTGGAATTCACAAATGCCTTCCGCACAGCCACGGCTCCCAAGGTTGCTGCGCATACCATAGAAAGTTTTTGACCAGAAACTTCAGAGATCCTGTAATGGCGTCCACAAGCTCCTTTACTGAAGGTGCAGCGGTATTCGGGGGTGGAACAAACCTCAAGACAGCGATTAGAAATATTTTTTCAATTTACGATCCCGACATTGTAGCTGTACACACTACCTGTCTTTCGGAAACAATCGGAGATGATATCCCCACATTTGTTATGGAAGCAAAGGTTCCTGAAGGAAAAGTAGTAATACATGCCAACACACCTAGTTATGTAGGCTCCCATGTTACAGGTTTTTCAAACATGGTAAAGGGAATGGTTAAGTATCTGGCTCAAAACAGCAAGACTCCAAATGGGAAAGTTAACATTATCCCCGGTTTTATAAATCCCGGTGATATGAGAGAGATAAAAAGAATTCTTAAAGCCATGGGTATTGAGTTTATTATGTTCCCCGATACCAGCGGAGTATTGGATGCACCTATGACCGGTAAGTATGATATGTACCCCTCAGGTGGCACAAAAATACAAGATCTGATTGACTCCGGAAACTCCAAAGAGACTATTGCTTTTGGAAGCTTTGCCTCGGCGGATGGAGCATTTGAACTTGAGAAGAAATGCAAAGTACCGGCTAAAGTCTTAAAAACACCTATCGGTATTACTGCAACCGATGAATTCCTAATGGCTGTTTCAAGACTTACCGGAAAAGAAATTCCACAGGAGCTTGAAGAGGAACGCGGTCAGGTAGTAGATATTATGGTGGACTGCCACTACCACTACCATGGTAAGAAGGTCGCAATATTCGGAGATCCCGATGTGGTTGCTGCGCTTACAGAGTTTACATTGAGCATGGGTATGATACCTAAATATGTACTCACAGGAACACCCGGGGAGGCTTTTGAAAGAGAAGTAAGGGGAATGCTGAGTGAAGCAGGCGTAGATGGCAAAGTAAAAAGTGCAGGAGACCTGTTTACACTTCACCAGTGGATAAAAGAAGAGCCTGTAGATCTCTTATTGGGAACTACTTACGGTAAGTATATTTCAAAGGCAGAAGATATTCCGTTGGTAAGGATAGGCTTCCCTGTTCTTGACAGATCGGTACATTCTTATTTGCCAATCACAGGATATAAAGGCGCTATGAGAATTATCGAAATGATCAGTAATGCACTCCTTGACAGACAGGACAGGGATGCTGCGGATGAGGATCTTGAATTGATTCTTTAATATATAGAGATTGTTATAAGGGTTATACGGGTTATACGGGAGATTATGCTTTAGGGCCATGGATTTCATGGCATAAAGCATAACTCCCCAAAATAAACAGCTAAGTGCATTTTTATATAGAAGGCCGGGGAAGGGGTGGTTTCGATGAAAAGTAATTTGCCAGTGGATATACTGGATGATAGGAAGGATTTTGTATGCTGCAAATCCGGTAAAGGTGATGGGAAGGTGAAGTGTGACTCCGACAGCGTAGCCGGTTCGGTGAGCCAGAGGGCATGTGTCTATTGCGGCGCCAGAGTAGTACTAAATCCGATTACCGATGCTGTTCATATAGTTCACGGCCCTATAGGTTGTGCAAGTTATACGTGGGATATTAGAGGAAGCCTTTCCAGCGGCCCTGAAACATACAGAAACAGCTTTTCTACCGATTTGCGTGAGCAAGACGTAATATTTGGGGGAGAAAAAAAGTTAGCTGGGGCAATAGATGAGATTATAGTAAAATATTCGCCGAAAGTAGTATTTGTTTATTCTACATGTATTGTCGGAGTTATAGGGGATGACATTGAGGCAGTTTGCAAAAGTGCAGAGAAGAAGCATTCCATTAGGGTGATACCTATACAGTCAACTGGGTTTGCAGGAAATAAATCACAGGGGTATAAGGCAGCCTGCAACGCTTTATTAAGGCTTATGGGTGAAAGTATACAACCAAAGGTAACAGGAATAAACTTTTTAGGGGATTTCAATCTGGCGGGCGAGATATGGATTGTTGAAGAGTATTTGAAAAAATGCGGAATTAATATTATCACAAAAATTACAGGGGATTCCAGAGTCGAAGAGATAATGAAGGCTCCGTCAGCAGAGCTTAATGTGGTTCAATGCGCAGGTTCTATGACATATCTGGCTAAGGAAATGGATAAAAGGTTTGGAATACCCTTTGTAAAAGTAAGCTTCTATGGGCTTGAGGATACAAAAACGTCTATTATGCAGATAGCCAAAGCAGTTGGAGATAAACAGGTTTTGGAGAAAGCCGTTGAGTTGATTATGGATGAAGAGTACAAGGCAAGCTTAATGCTTGAGCAATATAGACAACGTTTAAAGGGTAAGCGGGCAGCAATATACGTAGGTGGAGGATTTAAAGCTATTTCACTCATAAAGCAATTTGCTGACCTCGGAATGAAAACAGTGATGGTAGGCACCCAGACCGGTAAAGCTGAGGAATACGAGATAATCAGAAGTATTGCAGATGAAGGAGCAGTAATTCTGGATGACAGCAATCCTGCCGAGCTTGAGGGCTTTATAAAGCAAAAGGGTGCGGATATACTGGTTGGCGGAGTTAAAGAGAGGCCGCTGGCATATAAGCTGGGGATAGCATTTTGTGACCACAATCATGAAAGAAAACACCCGCTTTGTGGATTTGAAGGGGCGGTTAACTTTGCTAAGGAAGTAGACATGAGTATTAATAGTCCTATATGGAAGTTTGTTAAAGATGAAAATAAGTGCCTTTAGGTTTTTTATAGATATAAAATATAAATTCATGGAAGAGTGATAATTATGAAAAATAGAAATTTCGTAAACTTAAATATAAATCCCTGTAAAATGTGTATGCCCATAGGCGCTGTCACTGCATTCAAAGGAATCGAAAACAGTATGTTCCTGCTCCATGGCTCGCAGGGGTGCAGTACCTATATAAGGAGGCACATGGCCTCTCACTACAATGAACCGATAGACATAGCGTCTTCTTCATTGAATGAAAAGGGAACGGTATTCGGTGGGGAAAGCAATCTGAAAAAAGGGCTCAAGAATGTGTTAAAACAATACACGCCTGATGTGGTAGCAGTAGCCACAACATGCCTTGCAGAAACTATAGGTGAAGACATACAGAGACTTACGCAGGAATTTATAGTTGAAGAGGGACTTGAGAATGTTAAAATAATCCCTATATCCACACCGGGCTACGGAGGAACGGAATTTGAAGGGTACTATGCTGCTTTGACACAAATCGTAAAGGAAGTAGCAGTAGAAAAGAGTGAATCCAATGGGCTGATAAATATAATAGCTGCAAGCTTAAGTCCCGGTGATATAAGAAATATAAAGGATATTTTAACGGCTTTCGGAATTGGTTATGTTCTTCTTCCCGATATTTCAGACACATTGGATGCACCTTACACCGATGAATACAGGAGGATTCCTTCGGGGGGAACCAAGCTAAGGGATATAGAAAAAATGACAGGAGCTGTAGCTACTATAGAAATGGGTATGACAGTTCCCAGCCATATATCCCCCGGACAATATCTTCTTGAAAAATTTAACGTTCCATTTCACAAATGTGCTGTTCCAATAGGTATAGAAAATACCGATAAATTCATCCGACTGCTATCCTCCATATCGCAAAAACCCATTCCTCAAAGCCTCAAATCCGAACGCGGACGGCTTCTGGACGGTATGATAGATTCACATAAATACAACAGTGAAGGTAGAGCAGTACTATACGGAGACCCTGAACTTGTGTATGCTGCAAGCAAGCTGTGCATGGAAAATGGAATAAAGCCTGTCCTCATTGCCACCGGCACACAGAGCAATGTTTTACGGGAGCTTTTGAAAGGCCCTGAGGATGATTACAGTGAAGAGCCTAATATTATTGATGATACTGACTTTGAGACAATACAAAGATATGCTAAAGAGTTTAATGCCAATATAATTATAGGAAACTCCGACGGTAAGGTGATAACTGAGAAAGAAGGAATACCACTTGTAAGGTTTGGCTTTCCCATACACGACAGGGTAGGGGGCCAAAGGCTGGTTTATACCGGATATACGGGTACACAAAAATTTCTTGATGATATAACCAATACCCTACTGGAAGAGAAGTATACCAAGTATAGAAAAAGTATGTATAAAAAATATTTCAATCCTTCAGAGGACAAAAAAGCGCTTCAAGAGGAATTTTGCAACAAGCTTGAGATAGCTAGAAAAACAATGACACACCCCTGCTATAGCAAGGGCGCATGTAAAAATGCCAGAATGCATATCCCGGTAGCTCCTGCATGTAACATTTCGTGTAATTACTGCAATAGAAAATTTGACTGTGTTAATGAAAGCAGGCCTGGAGTTACAAGTGAGGTACTGACACCGGAGGAAGCTGCAAAGAAATTTGTAGAAGTAAAAAGCAAGATAAATAACTTAAAGGTTCTCGGAATAGCAGGACCAGGCGACGCTCTGGCAAATTTCAAAAATACAAAAAAATCTATTGAACTCATTAAAGAGATAGACCCGGATGTTACTTTCTGTCTTTCAACAAATGGTCTTATGCTTCCCTTCCATGCTGAGGAACTCATAAGCTTAGGAGTTACACACATAACCATAACCATAAATGCTATAGACCCTGAAATTGGTGCAAAAATTTATAAAGAAGTTAATTTCATGGGGATGAAGCTCGAAGGGGTAGACGCAGCTGCATTGCTAATAAAAAATCAGTTGAAGGGGCTTAGGTACCTATCTTCAAGAGGTGTAGTATGCAAGGTGAACATCGTAATGATCAAGGGAATTAACGATACCCATATCGAAGAGGTTGTAAAGGAAGTAAAGAAATGCGGTGCATTTATCAGCAATATAATGCCTCTCATACCTGCTAAAGGTAGTGCCTTCGAAAACTTGCCCCTTACCAACAACAAAGAGCTTAACGAACTGCGGAAGAAATGTGAAATTGATTTGAAGCAAATGTATCATTGCAAGCAGTGCAGAGCTGACGCCATAGGTATGCTTAGTGAAGATATCTCACAGGAGTTTAGCCAGGCAAAGTGCGGGGGTGGCTGCAGTGAAAAAACTAAGACTAAAGATGAGAAGGCTTATACCTTTGCTGTTGCTACAAGAACGGGTGTGGCTATAGATCAACACTTTGGCCATGCGGAGGAATTTTATATATTCAAGTATAGTAATTCGGAAATCAAATTTGTAGAAAAAAGGCTGGTTTCAAAATACTGTACCGGTGAAGAACACTGTGATGATGAAGATTCAAAGATTGATAGGATTGTTAAGGCCGTAAACGGTTGTAATGCTGTTCTGGTGCTCCGTATAGGCTACAGGCCGTCCAAAATATTGCAGGATAAGGGAATAGTGGTGGTACAAACCTGCGGAAGGGTTGAGGATGCAATTAAGACGGCGGTAAAGGACCTGGAAACAGTTAAGGAGCTGGCACAAGCAGTAGATTAAAAAAATAATTATTATGGATAACCAAAGTTAAACTTAGCGATTTCCAGCTAGGGAAACACCTGTGGTAAGTGGTGATTGCCTAGCTGGAAAAAATCACTTTTAACTTTGGTTATCTATACAAAAATAATTATAATTTTAAATTAAAAAGAGGAGATGAAAGGCATGCAAAAACCAAAATATCATGTGTTTGTATGTACTAGTTCAAGAATCAACGGACAGCAGAAGGGATACTGCCATTCAAAGGAGGCGGTAGGTATTGTACAGAGGTTTATGGAGGAAATAGAGGAAAGAGAGCTAACTGATGATGTAATGATTACCAATACCGGATGCTTTGGCATTTGCAGCCAAGGGCCTATAGTTGTAGTCTACCCTGAAGGCACTTGGTATAAGACTGTGACAGTGGATGACGTAGCCGAAATAGTAGAATCACATTTTGAAAACGGCAATAAGGTAGAAAGATTGGAAATCAAATAGGGATTATCACTTTGCTGATTTCCTTCAATAATGTAGATTCTTGTTCTGGGGGGAGTACAATGAAAAAGTTAATGCTTATCTTAATAGCAGTGTTGATATTGGCAGGATGTCAATCTAGGGGTGGTACAGACTCCACCCCTAGGGAAATAAGCGTTTTTGCAGCAGCGAGCCTAACAGAAGCTTTTACAGAGGTTGCAAGGGAGTATGAAAATAGGCAAAGAGGTCAGGTCAAGATACGGCTAAACTTTGCGGGAAGTCAATCACTAAAAACCATGATTGAAAACGGCACAAGGCCGGAGATATTTGCTAGTGCAAATACCGATTATATGGAGGCACTTCAGAAGAAAAACATCATTAAGGATTATAAGGTTTTTCTTCAAAACAAAATTGTAGTTGTAAGAAATAAAAGTTCTAAATTTACATTGAAAAGCTTATCTGATTTATCGGCAGATGGCCTCAAACTGGCAGTCGGAGACAAAACGCTTCCGGCAGGGATGTACTGGAACAAGGCTTTGAATAAGGCTTTGAAAGATGGGATTATTGACAATGAGCAGAAGGCTGGAATTGAGAAAAACATTAAGACTAAAGAACTTAATGTAAAGGATATAGTAAACAAGGTTTTGCTAAATGAAGTAGACGCAGGAATCGTATATTCAACGGATATAACAAAACGAAATGAAGAAAAGTTGGAAGAAATCCAGCTTCAGATTTTTGATGAATTTCCCGCAAGTTACCCTATAGCATTAGTAGAAGGCTCAAAGGAAAGGGGAGAAGCGGAGAAATTTTTAGAATATCTGATGGATACCAGAGGAAAGGAAATTTTTAAGAAATATAAATTTATAACTTTTTAGAGTGTCCTTTAAGGGCTTGTTCCAAGGGGGTGATTACATGCAAAAGATAGGAGTTGAGTCAATACAGCTCAAAATTTATAAGCCGGATGTGAAGTTGACTACTTTCAACGGGAAAATCCACTTGGATAAGGAATTGCTGCTGCTGCCTCTAGTGGTTGTAATTAGTGCACTTTATTTGACCTTTATATGTATGCCGCTGCTAACAATTTTTAATGAAGCGGGATACGATGGGGTTGTGAAAGCAATTAGCGATAGTGAGATTATAAGCTCGCTAAGGGTAAGTATGTTTACAAGCTTAATCACGGTAGCTATGGTATTTATACTGTGTACACCGATAATGTTTTTGCTTTCAAATAGGAAATCCACAGTTTTGTTTAAAGTATTTGAAACCATTGTATGTATGCCTACGGTACTGCCCCCTGCGGTGGCGGGAATAGGCTTGCTGCTTTCCTTCGGAAGAAATGGACCTTTAGGGGGGATTTTGCAGGCTTTCAATATTGAAATTGTATTTACACCTTTGGCAGTTATTCTGGCGCAGTTTTTTGTGTCATCAGGGTTTTATATACAGGTAATGAAAACAGGAATTGCAGCGATAGAAAAAGAGCTCTTTGAGGTTTCGTATATACTGGGGGCAGGCAAGCTAGAGACCTTCATAAGAGTTATAATTCCTATGAGCAAAAAGACAATAATAGCGGGCTTGATAATGGCATGGACGAGATCCATGGGAGAGTTTGGAGCGACAATAATGTTTGCAGGAAATGTACTTGATAAGACACGCACAGTTCCGCTTGAAATATATACCTTAATGCAGATGGATATTAAGCTTGCGGCTGCCGCTTCGGCAGTAATGCTTTTGATATCCTATGTTATGCTTTTTATAGTAAAAGTTTTTCTAAGAGAGCAGGGGTGAGCCTTATGTTTGAAGATGTTAGTAAATATAATATTACAAAAGTTATAGACAGGACTTTGCCGGAAATCCTGACTGAAAAAAGAAAGCTCAGCAGGATGGATATCATTGATTTATGCTGGAAGCTTAAAAATATTGGAGCCGATCTTATAGAAATTAATAGAGATATATTAAAAATACTGGGGAAGCTGCCTAAAGGGATAACTTTTTTATTCAGAATAGAATGCGATGAGGATTTACAATTATTAAAAAATACAGACATATCTTATTGTATATCTAAGGAAGAAGCATTCTTTAATAAAAACGTATTGGAGAATAACCGACTAAAGGCATTAAATAGATTTATTGAAATAAAAGCTGATTCGATATCGGAACTTCTAAGTGTGATAGAAACTAAAGGAACGGGTTGGGGAGGCCAAATAGATTGTCTTAGAATCACGGGACTAAATAATTTTTTGTGTGAGGACTGGATAAATGCAGTAGGGCAGGTAAGCAAAAGCTTGAATGTGAAAATTGATATTTGCCCTGACAACCATTTTTACACTGCTACAGCCTTAGCCTTAGAGGCGATAAAAAACCAATCGGATTATGTAACGGTATCATTTGCTGGATTTGGGGGGGAGTACGGCTTTGCGGCTCTTGAAGAAGTCATGGTAGGTATGAGGGTTTTGCTTAAGAAGGACAAAGAAGCAAAATTGGAATTGCTACCCGATTTTTCTAAGGACTTTACCCAGCTTACGGAAATATGTATACCGGGGTATAAGCCTTTAATCGGAGAGGATATATTCAAATACGAGTCTGGAATACATGCCGACGGTATAGAAAAAGAGCCGTCAACCTATGAGCCTTTTGAACCTGAGATGATCGGGCAGAAGAGAAAACTGTACATAGGTAAGCACTCAGGCAGAAAATCTATTGAGAAAAAGCTTCAAGAGTTGAGTATAGATACAGGTAAGTATGATATTGAGAGAATACTAAAAAAAGTAAGAAGAAAAAGCATGGGGCTGAGAAGGGCGCTGCTTGATGAAGAATTAAAAGAAATATGCAAATTTTCAGTTATGGCTTATAGTTAGCCAAGTGTTTTTAATCAATCCAAAGGGGTGCGGTGTCTTATATGGAAGCGAAAATAGTGGATACTACATTAAGAGACGGTGAGCAAAAGGCCGGAATAGCTTTTACAGTAAACGATAAAGTGAGAATAGCCAAACTACTTGATACTATGGGTGTTTTTCAAATAGAGGCCGGAATCCCTGCTATGGGAATTGATGAGATGAGATGTGTACGTAAGATATTGGAGCAAAACCTTAAAAGCAGGATTTCTACCTGGAACAGAATGAACCCTAGCGACATAGCTAAATCAATAGAGTGTGCACCCCATATAATCCATATATCGGTACCTTCCTCAGATATACAAATTAAGTCAAAGCTCAGAAAAGACCGCTCATGGGTTTTGTCCAATATGAAAAAATGCATTAGTATTGCAGTTGAAAAAGGATTTGAGGTTACTGTGGGTATGGAGGACGCGTCAAGAGCCGATCAGGCCTTCCTGGTAGAGATTATTTCCGCAGCCTTGGGAGAGGGAAGCCGTAGAATACGGTATGCAGATACTGTCGGAGTACTCTACTGGCAAAGAGCCTATGATGAAGTTGAGAGTTTGATAAACCAAACAGGAGCCGAAATTGAGATTCATGCCCATAATGACTTTGGAATGGCTGTATCAAACTCCCTTGCTGCTCTAAAAGCCGGTGCGGAGTATGTAGACTGTACTGTTTTGGGTATAGGCGAGAGGGCTGGAAACTGCGATTACCTAAAGTTTATAAAGGCTGCAAGAGGCTCTATGGGGTTGTTTAAAGATTTGGATATAGAATATATTGAAAAAATTCACAACGACGTAACGTACATGATTGATGGAAAAGGAGATAAAATCCAGAGCTTTTTGCTGGGGTAACTTTTACGTACAGCCTATATAAAGGACTAGAGGAATGGTATTAAGCCGTACTATAGTCCTTTTTTGACTATAATGGGGGTTGGTCAAGATTCGTGAATATATAGTAAGCCACGTACTCTCTCATGATTTGTACTAACGATTTCTTTTGATTAAATACCGATATAGAAGATTAGAAAAAGTAACTAGTGCGATAGTCACGGAAAGTCGCGCATAGTTACTACGAAGGTGAATAAGATCAAAAGTTGCCAATGATTCCAGCAATAAAGAAGGAACTTTTCCAAGAGCTGTCCAGAACATGAAGTGTATAGGCGATATCTGGCTTACTGAAGCAGCAGCAGTCACAAACCCCGAAGGAATAAACGGGAGTAGTCGTCCTTGGAGAACGAGCAACCCTGCATAAATGCCTTTAGATTGTACAAGCTTGTTAATTAATGAATATTTGTTACCAAGTAATTGAGCTTTACCTCTAAACCCGAATCGGTAAATATAAAAAGCTATCATGGCGCCAATGGATTCCCCAAGCCAGGATACAATAAATCCTTTTATCGGCCCAAAAACAAGGATGTTTGCTGCTGTAACCAAAAAAGAAGGCAGTATGCCTGAAATGGCAATTAGTACGCTGACAGCAATACTTATTGCAAAAGCGTATATACCAAACTGGTTTAAGAAGTCAGCAATTAATTCAGCATTCAAGGTATTAATTCTCCTATTTTTCAAAAAGATAATTCAATTATATAGATTTATATCGAAATTTTGAACAGTCCATGGCTCATCAGGTTTTTTTACTAAATATATCAATATGCGTATGTCTTTAGTTTTACCTTTTACCTTGATAGTGAAGTTGGCTTCACCGTAATTATTAACAATGGAAATGCTACCCATTGGCAACCATCCATATCCTTCAATTCCGTTTGTAGCACTTTGGACATATGGACTCTGCTCAATATAGGTAATTGATGTTTTGTAAGCGTCAGAGCTTTTAATTAATTGCACAATTAGGCCAATGAATAAGGATAATGCAAGTACTAGTGTAAGAGCAATTACGGAGAGTTTTTTCATAATGCTGCGTTTGGTAGAAGCAACTATTACATCAGTATTTGCTAGGTTATCGCCTATTCTTCTTTCCTGTCCACTTACTAATAGAGTAAGAAACTCGATAGGCCAAACTAGCATTAATAGATTTCTTATAACTAACCTATGAATACTTGGAGCTTTGCTATGGTCATCTGCTTTACGAACTACTATTCGAAAAAGCCATCGACCTATGCTTATGCCTTTATAGATGTCTTTACATATGAATAGAATTATACCTAGTAGTATACATATAAAAATAGACTGAAATAGTGTGTTTGCGTTGGTAGAATCAAATTTTGAACCCATGGCTAAAAATGCAACTAAGGTAGCAATGAAACTAGTAATAAGTATGTCGATATAAAATGCTGCAAATCTTCTTATAATAGAGGCCTTAGGAGTGCTGATTATATTTTGCATTTATTCTTTCCTCCGTACTTTTACATATGTATTAGAATAGGACATGCACTATTTAGATTGTACAATATGGTCATTAAAGGGAAGGCTGCCACTGGGCAGCCTTTCATAGTATAATAGTATTAATAAACAAATTATTTCTTCCTTCTGCTAAGCTTGTACACTATAAACCCTATAACACCAACCCCTAAAACTGTAGTAACCGGAGAAGAGTTACTACCTGAATCCGTGGGCTTATTGGCATAAGTCGTATAAGCTGCTGGAGTAGGTGGAGGGGTTACCTTAACTGGTGTATTGGCCGGCTTAGGTGTGGACACAATTCGGCTACTTTCTTAATGGGGACTAGTGTTGGTTCTAAGAAAAATTAGCATTTATAATAAGACCAGATTAATGATTACCTTTAAATATATCTCCACCAGGAGAAATGTTCATCATTGTATGGGAGGCTGCAATTGATAATACTATGAAAATAATTATTGCCAAGATAATAACTGCAGTAAAGACTATGAGTTTTTCTCTTCTAGTTAATACAAATTTATTTTTTTCTGTGTAGCTTATAAATGAAATAATCAGACCTAGTGGTATTAAGTAAGAAACATAAGTTGGACTCTCTTTAAAGTGTGAAATTCCCCCACTAATCATGCCTATACCTATTGCTAAGGTTAATGACAATAGAACAAGCTTAAAGCTTTCAATGGCGGAAAGATGACGGTTGTCTATAACTACTTCATTAAACAATGACCCTGCAATAAAAAGACTAAGACCTATACCTAGTATTATTGAGTACCTTACCATGTTAAAAGGCATCAGTACTACGCCACTGGAGGTCATTCCAATACCTAGGAAGTAAATAATATAAACTACATATTTGTAAGCTAACTTTTTCACTTCTTGTCCACTCCTTAAATTATTGAATTTTTCTTAAGCATTTCAACATGGTTAATTTTATAGTAATTTTATGAAGATATTATGGAGATATAAAAAGTTTATATACTTTTTAAACCCATTCCGGCAGATGTGAATGCCATAGTGTATATAACAGACAGCGGTACGAAATATCATGTTGACGGGTGTACTTGCCTTAGCAAAGGCAAGATACCGATTAAACTATCTCAGGCGAAAGCTAAGGGTTACACGGCCTGCAGCAAGTGTAATCCACCTAAATAAAAGGAGGGTATAAAGATGAAAGTGATCCCCCATAATGAGCAGTATAGAATCGGATATTTTTGTTCCGTATAAAAACTTAAGTTACGCAATTTTCTAAAGTGGGTAAAAAAGAATAAAAGCTCAAGAGATAAGTAGAGGAGAAGTAATGTATGAGCAAATTATATACAAATTATATACAAATTAGGGAATGCGTTGTATCCTATATTATTATAAAATTTGAACAGGAGGTATGTAGCGTGAAAAACACCTCAAAGACTCTTCGGAGTCCCTAAAAAAGGGTATGCTCAAATAAAGGCACTATAGTCCTTTGAAAAATTAATAGGTATTGATTTAAGCCAGAGAAATGTCTGCGGCTTTAATTATCCCTTGGGAGATAAGTAAATTTGCAGCTTGTTTAATAGCTTTCTGCTTTTGACGTTCCAACATTTCTTGCGGCATATCGATTTTGTAAAGGTCGCTTGGATTCCATTCTTCACCGGTA